>NZ_JBBCYH010000008.1:0-335316 GCF_037144955.1 Paenibacillus sp. USHLN196
ATTCTCCTTGTGTGAATGGTTGTTGTGGTGACTTCATTCTACACGAATCCGGCCATGGGCCATTTTTTATTTATTTCCAGCGGGTGTCGCACTTCATATTACAATCTGTCATTACATAAAAAATTTAGATGATTTGAAAGTACTAACAAATGAAAAATTCATAAAACTTAAATTACACTATATTGAAACTTATACTCTTCCCTGCTGGATTGGCATACAAACAAAATATGATTACGACTATGGTGATGAGTATGAGATTTATGATATCGGTGAACTAAAAGAGGAAATGAAAAGAACAATTGAATCATATAAAAACTTGCTAAGTAAAGTAACTGAGGAGGAAGCAATTTGACAGAATCGACGTTTGAAAAACCAGTTACGGTCATAATTGACGCACTATCATATTTATCAGAAGTTTTAAAAAATGGACTAAAAAAGGACTTACAAAAACACCAGAAACCATGTGATGACTGTAAAGGTACTGGATTAGAAATTACAAATCAAATATACGGAATGTCTGATGATCCAGACAAAAGCAAACTCTTTCCTTACGATAATCAATACATAATTAGCTGTAGACACTGCCATTCAGGAGTAGTGAATTTGTGTGAATTTTGCAATGAAAAACTATCACGGTTTAATGATTGTGATTGTCCCGATGCATTGCATGAAAAAGATATTCAAAGAGCAGCAAGAGAACAAGAATTGTGGGATAAAGCAATCAAGTTAGAGTCATCCGATGATATTGCTAAGAAGATGGGCATGTATCAATCAGACGACTACCCTTATAACGATGGTTACTTTGCAAGTTTCGATGAGTTCATTGAGGCTTGGGAAGATAGTCATGAACCAGATGATCCGAAACCCATCTATGTATGGGGTACTCGTTCAATTAGTTTATCACTGAATGCGGATGATATCTTAGATCGAGAGTCTGAAGATTTACATGAGGATGCATTAGATAATATTGAAGGAAAAGATGAATTACAAAAGTTTCTGGATGAGTGGTGCTCAAAACAAAAATGGACAACTACATATTATGGTGAAAACAATTATGCAATTAGAATCCCTTGGGATAATTAATCGATATGGAGGTTCAGATGTCTAGATTAGATAAAAGCATGATATTGGAGATTCTACGTAAATCCAATTGTATTGAAACGCCCATACTTAACTTTTACTTTATGTCGGTTTGGGTGGGAGAAAGTTTAAAACAACAGATGGATTCATCAAAACGAAAATTGCTAAATAAGTAGTGATTGGGTATTGGATTCCTTATGAAATACCTGTTTTACACAGAAAGGAGTGAAAAGATTGCCACACCTTGGACTCACCGATTTTTCCAAAGATAGGGAAACGCTAGTACTACAAATTAAATGGCTGCTAAATGAGATGGAATATGCTTATGACCTTATCAGTGAAAACAATATTATTGAGGCTAAAGATACTCTCAACAAAGAATTTGAGGATCACATGTTTATGAATTTAGGTAAGAAAGTTTAAAATAGTCAATTTTGAGGGAGGAAACTAATGAATAATGTTCAGGTAAAGGTTAACGTGATTAACCAATTGAAACTGCTACGACAGAGCACATTTAAGGACAAACTGTCATTCCTTGATGAAGATATTCAGAATGCTCAGCGAGCCAAAGCTACTGCGGTTAGAGTGACGATTGATTACTACAGCAATAAAGTTACAATTGAAAACAATGGTCAGATACTATCAAACCCACAAGCTTTATTCTCTATCGCAGAGTCTGAGTGGGACGAAGATGTGCAAAAATCAGAATCACCTTTTGGAATGGGATTCTTCAGCAACATTACGGTGAGTGACCACATCGAAGTGTTTACGGGAAGTAAGCATATTATCTTCAATGTTGGTGAGATGATTCAGAATAATAAAACTGATATAGATGTAACTGAGACAGATAATACACATGAAGGCTTCAAATTGATACTGAATAATTTTGACTTTACAGAAGTTCAACCATCATTGATTCGTGAAAGAATCGAGTTGTTGGGAAAATACATACATGAGTTAGATATCTATTGTGATGACAAGCTTCAACCAAAAAAGAATTTAACAGACACAGATGGCAGCGTGTTTTCTAGTGTGATTGAATCAGATAATATTCAAGGTTGGATTGCATTGAACTCAGGATTCAGTCAAGAATTAAAAGTGTTTTATAAAGGTAGGTTGGTGACGAAACTTGATAACTACTATTACGTTAAAGGCGATCTACACATCAATGATAAAACCTTAAATCTTACCTCTCCAGATCGCAAAGACATCATTAGAGATGATAAATACTTTGCATTCTTAAAGGAAGTATCGAGGTATACCAAAGAACTTGCCAATAACAGTTTTCTACATGGTGAACAGAGACACATTGAGAATCATATTGATGCTATCTCATGGAATGCAGACAAGGGAAAATTGAAAAATGAGATATCGTTCCTAGTGTTTGATACTGAGAATAAGGATGATTCGAAATATCTTAATAGCATTGCTTTAGCTAAAAGAAAGAATCCAGAAATCAGAAGCGTCAATCAATATGAGGTTTTTATTAAATCAGAAGCAGCTAAACAATCTGAATCAAATCATAAAGAGATTGAATTTACTCAAGAGGTTAATAACAAAGCCCCAGAAGCAGAAGGTATTTCTACTTGGTATGGAAGTGAAGGATCATCTGGTGGACGAAGTGAACCCGAAATTGATGAGGATAAAATCGAAGAAAGAAAAGGACAACAGATCGACTTTAGCTCTGAGCCAGTATTTTGGTTATCGTTTGATCAAATTGTCGAACATGAAAAGAAATTTAATATTGCAGAGCATTACAAATTAAAAGTGATTGTATCGAGGAACAAAATAGAAAGCGGAATATTAGAGACATTGGGTAAGGATCAAAACATTGTACATATCTCAGAACTAACTGAGAACACGTTGATTAAAGCATCTATCTCAAATACTGAGCTAAGTAAAAAAGAGAGCCGAGCCCTAATGTTACTGGACATGATTAGTCGAATGATCGGGTTTAGCAGGAATGTGTTCTCTATAGGCGACGTAATGGTGCTAAAGCAAACTCAAATTGAGGTATTAAACCATACAATTGAAAAGATTGAAGAAGAATTTGTAGCTGTGCATGACTACATTAACAACAAGGTATACATAGATAGATCAGTAATCGATGATAGTAAGCTTAGGGAAAGTAACGAAGAGAATCTAGATATTAGTGACTATAAGTTCCTCTTACGGAACTTGAAAGAGATTGTTCGAGCAGTTAATCTTATGAATTTTGACGAAGTAGAAAGACCGAAAGACCTATATGACTGTCTGATTGACGGATTAGCGATTGCCTAAATAACTAATATGAGTGGGAGATGTTTAATTGACAAGAGCAGAGAAAGTAATTGAAGAAATTAAGACTCAGTGGTTTGAAAATCACAAGGCAACTAAATATACATATGACAATGTTACGATTATCGATTGGCGAGAACCCGGAAGTAGCTTCTACTCAGTAAGATACATATTTAGTGGTTATCGATTATACATAAGTGGAGATATTGGAGATGCAATTTTTGATCTAACTTGGAAGGCAACTCCTGAAAGTTTTAGAAATATTAATTTAGGGTATCTGATGGGCAAATTATCATGCTGCTCACGTGATAGATGGGACTTTAATGAGGAGAAAGCCCAGAGAGAACTTGAAGAATGGCGAGATGAGCGACTATATGATGCTGAAGATGATAGCAAATTTACAAATGCAATGAATGAATTGTGTGAGGACATTGAATCGGCAATATGTGAAGGAAGTAGTTCCTCATACTTTAAACACTTGATCTGGAGTGTTTATGAAAGAGCAAATGGAAATTACTTTGACAGTGAAGACTTTCAAATGATTCAGGATTTCGGAAAAGAATTGCCGAGGGTATTCTATGCATATCTATTGGGAATTCAAATGGCAACTAAACAGTTAGAAGAACCCACAAATACATAGTCTTGATGTTGCACTTGCTTCATCAAAAAAAAGAGCTGCCACACCAATGAAGGTAATGACAGCTCTCGGTTAAACCTGCGTCTATTGCACCCCTGCAATACAATAATTTTAATAGCACATACACAATAAATCAATAGAAATGAGGCCATACACATCAGAAAACTCGTGGTTAGCGATATTCATGGTTGTCACGATGAATTCAATTGTATTCTCAGTAAGTCTAAATACGATCCCACATCAGACCAACTGATACTAATTGGAGATTATGTAGATAGAGGATTGAAAAGCAAGCATGTTATTGAGCAGGTTATGGGTTTTAAAAATATACACAACACTATTGTACTAAAAGGAAATCATGATGACATGATGGTGGCAGCACTTAAGCATGACGATGAAGCATATGACGCTCAATGGCTAAATAATGGTGGATTTACAACACTGATTAGTTACATTGGTGGAGATTATTTTGAAGAAGGATTTGAATGGGATAAATACATAGAAGTAAAAGAGTATATACGTAAACATTATCAGCATCACATAGATTTCCTAGATTCACTTCCACTGTACTACGAAGACGACCATCATATATATGCTGGTATCAATCCATTGCTCAATAATTGGAAGAACACATCGAATGATGATTTTATTTGGATCAGAGAACAGTTTTTCAGAAACAACACAGGGTTAGGTAAGAAAGTGATTTTTGGACATACTCCAGCAATTCATTTACATGGATCTGCTGATATCTGGTTCGACTCCAAAGAAGACAAAATAGGTATTGATGGAGCATGCGCATACGGTAAGCAACTTAACTTGTTAGAAATTACAGAAGAGGGATTGTACATTCAACATAGTGTGCAAAAAGGTGAATTAGATGAAAATCAGTATTAAGTTAGAGAAACGCATTCCCAATTTTAATAATGAGGAAATGATCAAACTTGCTAAAGAAACAGGCGACAAGGACTTAAAGGATAAGATCATCAAAAACAACATGCGCTTTGTAGTGAAATTGGCTAACAAAACATTATCAAACGGGTCTCCTGAAGAGCCTGATGAACTAGTTAGTATGGGAATGATTGGACTTTTAAAAGCGTATGATACTTACGATCACACTAAAAATATTAAATTCACTACTTACATGGCTAAAGTAGTAAACAGAGAATTTTCTGCTAACGCTAGATCCAAAGGAATGAAATGCCGTAGTAAATACACTAGCATCAGCATGGACAACAATCTCTACAAGGACAACAGCGGAGATAGCGAAAAATTATTGTCTGAGGTATTGTCAGATGAAAGTCACCTTGATTTAGTCGCTGTAGAAGATTCTATTTTTGATGGTGTATTAAATGGATACATTGAACGAAAATTGACTTCTAATGAGAAAATTTTCGCTCGTAAGTACTTCTTTGAAGGAATGAGTGTGTCCGATATTGGCAGGGATATGAATGTCACAAGACAAAGAGCTCATCAGCATTTTAAGAATAGTGTACGGAAATTGGCTCCAGCATTTACATAATACATAGTTTAAATGAAACTTATATTTTACATAGAATGGTTCTACCAAAGGAGACAATATGATAGTTAAAAATGAAATTAAGATACATGAAAACAGTGTGAATTATATGAAGCGAGTATTTATGCAGTATAAGGAAATTGAAACATTGCCGAATGTAGTTGAGAATCCCATCATCCACCTATATCCAGTCAAAGACACATATGAAACTAATGGTGAATTAAACGGATATAATGATGCCCTATTCTTTCAATTACATGTGTATGATCCTGTAGGCATGGTTAGTTGGAAAAGTAAACAATTACATGATGGAATTATTCCATTTTCAGAGGTAATGATTCAGCAGATCAAAATATTCAAAGATTTGAGTACTTTAGTTTCACTTAGCGGTTCATATAAGATGTCACAGATGCAAGGATTTAGCATTGGGAGAGTGAATTAATATGGATGATAAAGAGCTTAAGAAGTTTTTCTACTCAGAAGAGATGGACTCCATTAGACAATCGCATTACGATAATGCCTATAAGCGCGGCAAGTTTGATGAAGCACTAGAAAAGGGACAAGCCAAGGAAGTCTTCAGTTGGCAGGACGAAGACTTTAGCGTTTGGAAGGATAGGATTTGGCACTCCAACAAAGATCAATATCACATCGGAGTCGAAGGATACATGGGGTTTGAGGATGTCGCTCAAGCTATTGAATGTTATCAACTTTTTAATGAGTCATTTAAAGCATACATAGAACAAAATGGTGGATTAAAAGAAAAGCATATTGGATGGCATAAAATTTATAGTACTAGAGCTGTTAATGTCTCATATGAAAATGAATGTTATTGGATTTTTCTTGATGAATACAAGTCCGAGGAGATTAGTGAACTGTATTGGTATATGTGCGATGTAATTGACCAATTAAAAGGGATTGTTTAAATGAAAGATGAGCTTGTACAGTACTTTATCGTAAATAAAGATCTAAACATGTCAGCAGGAAAGATTGCAGCTCAGGTGGGCCATGTAGCAACCAATATAACTGTTAATGAGAATGGAACTGAAGTATGGGATGAGTGGCATGAAAACAACCAACCAAAGATTGTGTTACGAGGCAAAGAGAAGGATCTATTGAAATTGATAGAAGATGGTGCTTATTATATCAGAGACAATGGCAGAACTGAAATTCCTGAAGGATCTCTAACATGTGTGGGATTTGCACCATGCCATAAGTCGGAAATGAGAGATAAACTTAAACGATTTCAGTTATTGTAATTTAAGTGAAAGATGCATTTTAATAAGAAGTAATTGTGAGGAGTTGTTTCAAATAGCAAGAGAAATGAAATACATAGTTGTACGAGAAACTGATATAAAGTATGGCATGGTTGGCGAACTGATTGATACTTTTAGGCATCCAGACGGACGATTGATGTACACGATATATTTCAATGACGGTGAATTAAGAGGGTACTATTATAATGAAATCGAAGAATTCCTCAAAGTTATAAAATAGTTTAAATAATAGACATATCATACTAGAAGCGGAGATACATCTTTGATGGGGAAAATTATAAAAAAACATTTAGGCATATATGGATACAAGCCGTCAGCAAGAATACATAGTAACACCGAGTCACTGTATTGTGATAACTGCAAGAGCATACCTCAATTCACATCAACTAAGGAGTACTTTAAACCCACAAAATGGTATCAATTTTCAAATTGTTTGGAAACATGTGATTGGATTATTTGCTCAGATTGCTACACACCACTAAAAGTAAAGGATGAAAGATAATATGTCAGTTTGGTACACCTCAGACACACACTTCTCACACAGGAACATCATTCAACATGAGAACAGGCCATTTAATACAGCCGAAGAGATGGATGAATATCTCATTGAACGATGGAATCAAACAGTTAATAGCAACGATACAGTATACCATCTCGGGGACTTTGTATTTGGTGGGATCACTAAATGGGAGAATATCATCCCAAGACTAAAGGGTAAGATTCATCTTGCAGTTGGCAACCATGACAATGCTAATGCTGTAAAGAAAATGGATCATCATTTTGAAGAAGTTGAGAATATGATTGTTAGAAAAATTGATAAGCAGCATCTATTCCTGTTCCATTATCCGATTGAGATTGGGCTGACTCCAAATGCATACTCCATTCACGGACATATTCATAATAGGCCATCAAATCATATTAATCAGATCAATGTAGGTATTGATAGTCCATTTACAAAGGGCTCTGTGGGATTCGGCAATCTTATACCCGAAGAGTTAATTTTGGAAGAGCTAAAGATTAGGAAAAAGCAAGTTCTAGAATTACGTTCAAATAGAGAATAGGGGTGTTTTGTTATTCAGATTCAAAATTATACTAAAGCATTGAACAGTAGATTAGAAAAGGGTTTGATCGAAAAAGTGAAATACGACAAATACATAGCAAAGCTGATCGAGTGGCAAATGAATTACGGTTTAGAGTACTACCAGACTGAGAGTGATCCATATTAATAGAAAGGGTAAATACATATGATAAGACTAAATGATAAAGATCTATTTAAGCTTTTCGAGAAACAGCTACGAGTATTCTATCCTGCTTTCAATCACAAACCATTAACCTTAAAGTATTTGTTCGACTTAAATTATGCGTACTATAATTATGTGGAAAGAAAACTACACTTCAACAACCACATTCTGTATTTTCAGTTCGAAGGCGACAGTCAAAGGAAAATCACATATCAGGAAGCAGTTAAAATGATTAAAAGAGAATATCCTGAAGCTAAAGTGAATTTAGAGATACACATAGAAAATAAGTTCAACAGTATTAGTGATGTAAATAGATTTCATGAGATAGTCAATTTTTATTGTGACGTAGACATTAACGAAGTGAAACTCAATGGGGAACAAATACGTTCAATGATTGACCTAGCCTTGGATACACGAACAGAAAGATGCAATAATGAAGAATGGCTAACTGAATTATCCTTGAAACATAAGGCTTTTATAAAGGGCAATTCCTGATGAAACATCAATTTTACAGGATCATAGGCGAGACAAATGTATAGCGGATATTTAAAACACAAAGATAATACTGTACATAGCTAATTCCACATGGTACAATCAATCTATAAGTTTTGTGTTACATTGTAGGAGAAACGAGACTATTACATACAAGTCTAATGCGATGTAGTCGAATTGAATGGGAGGTTGTACCATGTCGTCAATTTTGACCGAGGATATAAGCGTGTTTGATCTAGGATTTAGTTGGGCCAAAGGGAAAAAGAACAATAAACTATTTATTCAACCATCTATTGCAGGTGAATCGCAGCCCATGTTTGATACAAACATTAAGCCCAATGATTTTTTCTTTGAAGATACCATGTTCGTTGGTGATTTAGCTCTGAGACAAAGTGAGATTAAATACTTTACTTTAAATAAACAGAAGAGCGAAGCAATGACATCGGAGGTTATCCTCAAAACTGGCTTAGGATATCTCAATGGAAGTAAAAAGTTCAATCTTGTTACAGGTCTTCCGATTCTCTTTTATTTTAAGCAGATGTCTGAGATGGAAGATATGATCAATAGACTAGCCGAATCAGATCCATATGAGATAAAAAAGGGTCGTAGCAATTTTAGCAAAGTTAAGCTCAACATTGATAAATACAAAATAGTTCCACAAGGTTATGGCATTGCTATGAATCATCTATTAAATAAGTCCGGCAAGATTCAGAACAAAGCAGATGCAAAGAAAAAGATATTGGTAGTGGATTTAGGATTCTACACGTTAAACCTGCTTGGGTTAGATGGCTTAGAAATTATGAAGGAATCGACAAGTCTGTTCTTGGGAGTAGAAAAAGCCTATAAACTACTTAGAAAGTACCTACAAGATTTGGTTGGGACAGCCCCAGCAATATACGAATTAGATAAGTATGTTTTGAGCGGTACATATGAAGGACACGATATACGACATCTGGTGTCAAAAGCATTTAAAGCATTGGCAATGCAGATACAAAATGAAATAGAAGGTTTAAACATAAATTTTGAAATGTATATGATCGGTGGAGGGGCAGCCCGTTACATATTTGAATACCTTCGACTTAATAATAAGTCACTTTACGGACAGCTTGATCAAGTTGAAGGTAATGAGAAGGTAGGTGTGCGATTATGGGGAAGCAACACGTTATTGCGCGCCTAAGACCAGTAAAAGATGACGATATACGATCTGCAATGTCCAAGCTACCAGTATATTACGACGAAGCCGACATAGTAAGAGAAGCACTGAGACAGTTCTTGTTCGGTCATACGGGTCGAGAACCAATGATTAAGGGTATTCAAGTATTTAAAGAGGCTTCGTACGTTAGTACGGATACTCAAGAGGATGCAACCATTAATGAAGCAGATGTGGTTGAATTCGAAGAAAATGATGACTTGGATGCAAAACTGAATAACTTTCTTACTTCTTAATGTAGGCTTCGGCCTACTATACATAGATTATAATCAATAAGATCAGATAAGCATTTTGCACCAACACAGGAGCATATACTGTCCTAACGAGGTGATGACTGTGGACGAAAGTTTAAGGAAAATTACTGTTAATGATTCAAGGATCAATATTATATTCAACGCTGATGGTGGGCTTAGAGCGCCGTTAGAGCAAAACGAGGACTTATCATTAACAAGTAATCACAATAATGAATCCGCAGCAGACATTTTTAATGAGATGGAAGAAATGATTGGGCTTGATAAAGTTAAGGATCTGATATATGAGATTTATTCATTGATCCAAATCAACAAGTATCGTAGTGAAGAGGGACTGAAGAACAGCAAACAGGTTTACCATATGATATTCAAAGGTAATCCCGGCACTGGTAAAACTACAGTAGCAAGAATAATATCCAAAATGCTCAACAAAATGGGTGTACTAAGCAAAGGCCATTTGATTGAGGTTGAACGTGCTGATTTAGTTGGGGAGTACATTGGTCATACAGCTTTGAAGACTCGTGACCTTGTTAAAAAAGCTATGGGCGGGATACTTTTCATCGATGAAGCATATAGTCTTGCTCGTGGAGGAGAAAAAGATTTTGGTAAAGAGGCTATAGATACACTTGTAAAAGTTATGGAAGATAAGAGTGACGATCTAATCATCATATTGGCTGGATATCCTATCGAGATGGATGATTTCCTTCAGATTAATACTGGATTGCCCTCAAGATTTCCTATTCAGATTAACTTTGATGATTATTCCACAGACGAATTAATGCTGATAGCTTTAAAGATGTCTTCAGAGAAAGATTATAGCTTTACAAATGAAGCAGGATTAAAACTTAAACAGATCATACAAGATGAAAAAGACTTGAGGATTCATTTTAGTAATGCCAGATATGTAAGAAATGTTATCGAGAAGGCAATCAGACATCAGGCGGTTCGATTAATGAAGAGACGCGAGAAGATGTCACGTCAAAACTTAATGGAAATTACTGCACGAGATATTGAATCTCAGCTAACTGAAGCAAAGAAGGCTGAAGGTGTCTATAACTTATAGATGAATGTTCTCCTATAGAGAGTATGAGATTAAGGATAATTAGCTCTTTATAGGAGAATTTGAGGGGGTGATTGTAATGTAGCTTAAATAGACAAATATAATATATGAAATCAATATTTTAATTGAATGTGCAAGTAAGGAGATGATCATACGGATAACTATGTAATTTATCATTTGCATTCAGACACTAGCAATCCATCAACTTCAATGGCTATAGATTCTGTGACTAAGTATCAACAGTATATTGATGAAGCAGAAAAAGCTAATATGCAAACAATCTGTTTCTCTGAGCATGGAAATGTATTTAATTGGGTCAAGAAGAAACATTCGATCGAAGAGAAGGGTATGAAGTACATTCATGCTAATGAGGTATACCTTACTGAACATAATGACAAAGAAAGTGGTTTGATTCGCGATAACTACCACTACATGCTTATCGCAAAGAATCTTGAGGGAGCACAGGAATTAAACAAACTAACTTCACTTTCGAACAATAAAGATGACGGACACTATTATTATAATCCAAGGATTACTTTTGAAGAGCTATTCAATACCTCAGATAATATTATCATGACATCTGCTTGCCTTGCATCTCCGCTATGGAGGGCAATTAAAAATGACAACAAGCAAATGATGAACAGATTTATGGATTTCTTTGTTAAAAATAAGCATAGAATGTTTTTTGAGATTCAATATCACACTCACCCAGAGCAAAAGCTATTTAACCAACATCTACACAGTCTATCACTTGAAACAGGCATACCGCTTATTGCAGGGACAGACACTCACGCCTTAAACAGATCTCATGCTGATGCACGTAAGATTTTAATGAAGGCTAAGGGTGCGACATATGGAGATGAAGATGCATTCGATCTAACATTTAAAACATATCCCGAAGTTGTCAAAATGTTTGAGGAGCAATCGACGCTACCTAGAAATGTTTATCTAGAAGCTATACATAATACAAACGTTATGGCTGATATGATTGAAGAATTTAAGATTGATTCGTCGCCAAAGTATCCTAAGCTGCACGACGACTCAGAAAAAGTGTTTAAAGAAAAGATAAATGTCGGTGTAATCGAACGAGGAATTAACAAGTTTGACAAAGTAAAAAAAGATGCTTACTTTAAACGAATTAGAGAAGAGTTTGATACATATAAAAAGGTTGGAGCAATTGATTATATGCTCCTCCAAAAAGACGTAGTCGATTGGGCGCATAGCAATGATATTTATCAAGGATATGGTCGTGGATCAGTTAACGGAAGCTTGATTGCGTATTTATTGAAAATTACTGAGATGGATAGTATCAAACATAAACTAAACTTTTTCCGATTCTTGAATCCAGAACGTATCTCGCTTGCTGATATTGACTTGGATTGGCCTCCATCTAAAAGGCAAGACGTTATTGATTACGTAGCAAAAATTCCCGGTATTCACTTCTCAGAGATTATTACCTTTAACACTGTGGCGCTAAAAGGAGCGGTTAGAGAAGTTGGAAGGGCTTTAGGTATGGATCTTGCTACAGTAGACGCTATTGCTAAGTCAGTATTCAAAGACGATAAGAAGGTAGATAGAGTAGATCCAAAGTATCTCGAAATGTATCCCGAACTATTCAAATATGTTGAGTTGGTACAAGGAGTTATAGTAAGTATAGGGTCTCATCCTTCTGGTTATATTGTTTCTCCAGTAAGTCTCGAAGACAACATTGGGCTCTGTTATACAAAAGAAAGTAAGTATCCAGTAAGTCAGATCAATATGAAAGAACTTGATGGACTCAATTATGTAAAGTTGGATATTTTGGGTTTGGACAACAATGAAATTATCAATGAGACATGTAAGCTGGCTGGAATTGAACGACTTACACCGGACAATATGGATGTTGATGATAAAGATGTCTGGAATTCCATACGAGAGTCTGGTTTAGGAATATTCCAATGGGAAAGTAATTCTGCTCAAGCATATCTAAAAGATCTACTGAGCGAAGAAACAATACATAAGATAGAAGAACAAAATGATATGTTTAGTTATATTGAGTTATTCTCAATTGGCAATGGAGCAATTAGACCATCAGGAGACTCATACAGACAAGCTTTGGCAAATGGCATATTCAAAGATCACGGTCATGAAGCATTGAATAATTTTCTGAAGAGTACTATTGGATACTTAGTATATCAAGAACAAATCATGAACTTTCTAGTAGAATTCTGTGAGTTTACAATGGCAGAAAGCGATAGTGTTCGAAGGGGTTTGAGTAAAAAAGAAGGAACAGAAAAGTTTCTGCCAGAGATAAGGAAACGTTTTGTGCAAAAAATGAATATGGATTACGGAGAGACAGAAGAAGATGCGCTTGCTGTCTTAGAGCCTTTTTTGCAGGTCATAGATGATGCACAGCGTTATGGATTCTCCGATAACCACTCAAATCCTTACTCTCACATCGGCTATGGAAATGGGTATCTAAGACACTACTACCCACTAGCCTTTCTTACTGTGATGTTAAATATAAATAATGACAACATAGAAAAGACGGGTCAAATAATTAACTATGCTAAAACAAGAGGTATTGAGGTGTCACCAATTAAATTTGGTAAGTCTAATGCTGATTACTCATTTAATGAGGGCGATAATACAATTTACAAAGGTTTAAAATCTATTAAATACCTTAACGAAAAGATTGCAGAAGAGTTATTAGTTTTAAGTAAAAATACATATAAATCATTTGTTGAACTGTTGGTGGATTTAAACGAAAAAACATCGGTCAACAGTCGTCAAACTGATATATTGATTCGCCTTGGCTTTTTTAGAGAATTTGGTAACAATAGTTTATTAGTGACGTTGTACAAAGAGTTCTCAAGTGGAAAGTCTCAATATAAAAAAACATACGTTGAGAAGACTAAACTTAAGAGGATTGCGGATCTAGTTGATGAAGAACATAGGATACGCACTGAAAATGACTACTCCAAAGTTATGCCAAACGAAGAAGTGATGTTCCAAAAAGAAATGCTAGGGTACTCCGAAGCTGTATTTCCCGATATAGAATCGGGTTGGTGTGTAGTTACCGATTTAGATGTTAAATATAGTCCCAAGCTCACATTATACAATCTTCGTGATGGCGATGAACGTGTTTTTAAAATGGACAAGAAAACATTTAACGTCAAAGATAAAGCGTTGAAAATTGAAAAAGGAGATTTAATTGAAATAACAAGTCATAAGAAAAAGCCAAGACAAGTCCCGGACGGCAATGGCGGTTTCAGAGCTACAGATCAGACAGATGTTTGGATCACAGGTTATAACAAGTACAAGAATAAGGAGAATACATAGATGGGAAACAAGTTTAGCAAGTCAAAGATAGAGCAGATTATTGGACGTAAGTTGACTGAGGATGAATGCACAGAAGTAGTAGGAACAGTTCTTAATCAATTGTTGAGTGAGAAAAATGAGAAGACAAATGGATAGATTCGATAGTGATTATTACTATGTACACTTTCCTGATCCACAAGAAAATACAATTCTATACTCAACTTGTTTTGGATGTGGGGAAACTATCAATGTTGGCGAAGAAGTATTAGATGTGTATGGAGTATGTGTGCATGATACATATGATTGTTTATTCAAAGCGGTAGATGCTAAAAGATTAATTACAGGAGAGGAATGATAGGAAACGATACTGGATCATCATACCAAAATTAAAGCTGTAAATGGAAACCTACGGACTTTGGGAAAGAAATACATAAATAAAGATGGATTCTATACTGTGAAGCTAGAAGATTTATCGAGTGGCAGTAAGGCGAAGATAAGAGTTAAATGTGACAGATGCTCGAAGATTAAAACAGTTGTATTTAGTAACTACAACCGATCTAAGACCGTAAAGGAGTTTGGTTTCGGAGTCTATTATTGTTTTAACTGCTCTGTTTTTATACATCAATCATATAACAAAGATGAATTCTACAAAGAGCTCGATCCTATTATCAGTAAGAACAATTTGAGATTATTATCCGATTACAATGGAAAAAACGGAAGGGTTAAAGTTCTGTGCTGTAATTGCAATTACGAATACGAGACCGTAGCTGTCAATTTACTTAGGACAAAGTGTAGAAAATGTTTAGGGCTGTTGCGGAAAGACAATGAAACTTTCAAATTAGAAGTTAAGAATATCTTTGGTGATGAGTATATCGTCTTGGAAGAGTATCTTGGTTCTGATGTTCCACTAACAATTGAACATGAATGCGGACATCAATTTAAAATGGTTCCCTATAAGCTTCTTCATTTAAAGAAGCACTGTCCCGTATGTTTTGGGCAATCAACCACAACTATGAGTTTGGAGAAAAAAATATATGATTTAGTTGGCGATGAGTATACCTTGAAATCGGAGTATGTAGACTCTCAAACAAAAATTGATATAAGGCACAATAAATGTATGAAAACATTTAGTGTTAGAAAAAACGATTTTGTGGCTGGAGGAAGGTGTCCCTTCTGTCAACAGTCAAAAGGTGAAAGGGAAGTTGAAAGGGTTTTGGGGCACTACCAAGATATAATTACTTTTAAAAGCGAGAAAACATTGAAGGAATTAGGAAGGCTACGATTTGATTTTCTGCTGTACATGGAGAATGTATTAGTTGGTGCTATTGAGTACGATGGTATTCAGCATTTTCAACCGATGATGCACATCGGAGGCGAACAAGCTCTAATTAGACAACGGGCGAACGACAAAAAGAAAGATGACTATTGCAGAGAAAACGATATTTACATGATCAGGATTCCATACTGGACAGATTGCATTGAGGATTACTTACATTTAGAAATTGATAATATGTTGTATTTCTTTAATATAAACAAGGAGGTAAACTTGACAAAAATCAACGCGGGCAAACAATTTGAGAAAGATGTAGAAACAAGTGCAAAATCAAATAAGGTGTTTTTTTACAGAATTAAAGATACGAGTATACCCGCATCATTCAGGGCAACGGTTAGAGTAACAAAGAATGATTATGACTGTATGATGTTTGCAAATCATCATTTATTCACATTAGAACTTAAATCAACAAAGGATAAGTCAATTAGCTTTCAAGAAAGTGTAATCAAGCAACATCAGATCGATAAACTGAATGAAGCAAATGCATATGAAGGTGTCATATCAGGTTTCATTATGAATTTTCGTGAACCAGAGAACAAGGTGTACTTTATACATATAGAAGAGTTCTTGAAGTATCAATACATAGCTCAAAACCAAATTAAGGAACATACATATAGAAGCAGAGTAAATAAAAGTAGTATTTCACTAGCCATCTGTGAAGAAATAGGGATTGAGATTAAAGGGTATAAGCCACGTACAAGATGGCATTATCACTTAAAAGATTTTATAGTGGAGGCAATTAATACATATGGAGACTATTAAAGATTGTATGAATAAAGGATTGAAAGAGATATTGATAGAGGGTGAAAAATATTTTCAAGACACAGATGAGTATGGTAATGATATCTTAAAAACATTTGATGAAAAAGATAAAATGTGGATTGAATTAAAGTTCTCTAGATTAGATATGGGTGTTGAACAAAGACTTACAAGTATGCTTTCAAATGAATACCTAGAACAACAAATGAATATGGTATAAACTATGAGACTACCTGCAATA
Source organism: Paenibacillus sp. USHLN196 (assembly GCF_037144955.1). Lineage (NCBI taxonomy): Bacteria > Bacillati > Bacillota > Bacilli > Caryophanales > Paenibacillaceae > Paenibacillus > Paenibacillus sp. USHLN196. Next base: position 16,672 of record NZ_JBBCYH010000008.1, read on the forward strand.
AATTATGTGGGTAGTCTTCGTTATATCTTATTGACTCATTGGTGTAATTTAGATAAAATTTAATAGTAAAAGTAGTAATAGAGATATGTTGAATTAATAACAGAAAAAAGATATGGTGGTGGAAAAATTGACACAAATTAAACGGATAGCAACTCTGTATCGTGTATCAACAAAAGGACAGTTGGATGGAAATGATATACCAATGCAACAACGATCGTGTAGAGGAATGATCGATAAGCAGGATGGTTGGAAACTAGTAAAAGAATATACTGAAAAAGGTGTCTCTGGCTTCAAAGTATCCGCTTCTAATCGAGACGTGATCCAGCAGGCTAAAGAGGATGCAGAAAATGGCTTGTTCGATGTATTGTTGGTATTTATGTTCGATAGGTTGGGAAGGAAGGATGATGAGACTCCATTTGTACTTGAGTGGTTTGTAAATAAAGGAATTGAAATGTGGTCAGTCATAGAAGGTCAGCAAAAAATTGAAGCACATACAGACAGACTGGTCAATTACCTTAGATTCTGGCAGTCAAGCGGAGAAAGTAGAAAGACTTCAGATCGGGTCAATGAAAAACATATGCAAATGGTTGAGGATGGGATTTTTAGAGGGGGAGGCATCCCTTACGGATATAAAGGTGTTGATTCAGGCAATGTTAATAAAAAGGGTAAGGTGTTGCTTAAATTAGTAAAACACGAAGAAGAGTCTTTGGTGGTACATAGAATATTCCGACTGGTACTAGATGAAGGATATGGACAACTAAGGATAGCTAAATTGTTGAACGAAGAGAATATTCCCACAAGAAAGGCTAAACAGTGGGGAGCTGCAACTGTAAATGTTATACTTAAAAATCCTATCTACAAAGGAGTAATGAGATACAGGAAAGAGTCAGGAAACGACACGTTCTCCAAGCCTATTCCTGAGTTAATAATAATATCCGAAGTAGAGTGGAATTCTGCTCAAGATATCAGAGAAAAAAAGAATCCTAAAACTAAACAAAACAATGACAACTCTGTGCCGATGAGTACAAAAGGTAGTTTACTACTAACTGGTATAGCGCGATGTGGATGTTGTAATTCAAGATTAACTTCAACAACATTTGTGAATAAATATAAAGCTGCGAATGGAGAAATACTCAGATACAATCAAAATAAGAGTTATCGATGCACCGGAAAACTACAAGGTAAAACCGACTGTGATGGTCAAGCGACTTTCTCCTCTAAGAAGGTTGAGAGACAAGTAATGAAGCAAGTGAATATTTACTTAAATCAACTCAAAGCCATAGATTTCAGCTCAAAAATTGATTCAATCAAAAAGAAAACATCCAATGAAGAAGAGAAAAAAATTAAGAAACTGCAATCAGCACTTGAAGAACATTATAATGAACTATCTGTGCTAAACGCCGAAGTCCCAAAATCAATAATGGGTAAAAGTGCATTCAAACCGGAAATGCTTAATGAACTCATTGAAAAGAAAGAACTAGAAATCTCACAAACTACCAATGAAATCAACGAAATTGAAAGAATACTTTCCTCTAAGAAAATTGAATTATCTGAGATGGAAACATTAAAAGAATATATCCCGGTTTGGCAAGATGTTTTCGATAAAGCGTCCACGGAAAAGAAGAAAATGATGTTAAGTACACTTATCGATGTTGTTTATGTCAGTAAAGAGAAAATATCGGTAGAAATCAAGGTTAGACTCAAAGAATTCTTAGGACATTTATCCAGTGAAAGTAAGTATGCTGGGAGAGCACTATCTTGACAGGGTAGGGGTCAGTGGTTCGAGCCCACTACAGATCATACACGAGAAGCCTTACGATGTAAGGCTTCTTTTTTTTCTTACATACAGGCATGAATACGATTTGCATTAGTTTTATTATTCTCTCCTCTTTTTTAAACAAAATTTAAATAGAACATAAATTCAACGTAAGGTTCGTCTTCTATACTTGGTTCTGAGATCAACCTAGAATACGAAGAGGAGAGAACTTATGAATTATTCAAGTCCATTTACAGCAAAGTTAGCTAGAGTAGGGATCGCGGGTACATTGGCCTTATTGCTGGCAACAAGTCCACTTGTGAACATGAATTATACTGCGGCTCAGGCAGCGCCCACATCTGGAACTGTAGAATCTGCTGTACATAACACACAGAAAGATACCCTAGAGCAGACCCCGATTCAATACCAGATCCAGGCTCGGATCAATGAGAAGGACATGACCCTGCAGGGTAGCGAAAAGATAACGTATCGCAACACAAGCAAGGATACACTTCAGCAGTTGGTCCTCCATACTTATGCTGATGCGAACCTGACGAAGTCTACACAGGCGACCATGTTTCAACAAGACAATGAAATGATCAGCACAAATAATCCAGATAAGAAACCCGAAGATTTCCTTGGAGGGATGGATATTCAGGGAATAACAACAAATGACCAATCGTTGGATTTCCACAAGGAAAACCAAGCGTTGACCGTACAGTTGAAAGAGCCCGTTCAACCAGGCGAATCTGTAGCGATCCAACTAAAATTCCAGCTGAACATTCCATACGGGTCGCAGCGAATTTCCTACTACAAGGATATGATTAATGGTGCACACTGGTTTCCGGTGATGTCTGTCTACGACGAAGTTAAGCATCAGTGGAACAAGGCACCGTATAGTCGAACCTTTGAGAGCGATTATTACACCTCATCAGACTTCGATGTTCAATTAAATGTTCCTGATGAGTATCAGGTAGCCATGCCGGGCACGATCACCACTCAAGACAGTACAGAACATGATCGTAAGATAGTGTCTGCTGTAGCCGAGAATACGAGGGAGTTTGTTTTCTTTGCAAGTCCTAATCTTCAAGTGGAACGTGCTACCCGTAACGGTCTAACGGTGGAATACTATTATTACAACGATGATCCATCCAAGAAAAAGATAGTTGACCGGTACATTAATCAGGCATTCAAGGTCATTGATTTTTATAGTGAAAAATATGGCAAGTATCCCTATCCAGAGTTCCGCATTGTCGAGACGTATGTACAAGGCGTTGCCGTGGAGTATGCGAGGCTCATTCAGATGGGACAGATTCAAAATGGTGCTGTTCCAGAAGAAGACACAACATTTGTTCATGAAATAGCGCATCAGTGGTTCCATGCATTGATCGGTAATAACTCGGAGACAGAATCCTTCCTGGATGAAGGCTTTGCTGATTTCTCCATGGTGTATTTTGCCGAGAAACAGGGAGACAAGCTAAATGGGTTCAGATCCATACAGTTTGATACTGCGCCCGTAGATTTGGCGATTGCGTCAACAAACGATGAAGCTGGGGATTTGGCAGGTTTGGTGTATTATCAGAAGGGAAGACAAGCCATCTATCAGCTTTACCGTTCCGTCGGTGAAGAGAAATTTGACGAGTTCATGAGGACATATTTCAAACGCTACGTGTACCAAGATGCAACGGTAGAGGGGCTGCTTCATACCATTGAAGATGTGCTCGGTAAAGAAGTACGTTCAGAAATGCAGATGGCCCTATATCAGCCTAACTTTGTCTTAAAGCAGGAATATCAATTATCACAAGAAGAAACCGCCGCCTATGTGCATGACATCTTACACCTACAATATCAGACTGTTATGGGGATGATCCCTGATCTGCCTTATGAAGTGATGAATCGATTGATGGACAAAATCCTTCAGGGCGAGGAATTAACCATTGTGCTCAGCGATCAGGTGAGCAAGCTTGCAGCGAAACAGCAGGAAGATATGGTTCATCAGTTGACTGGATTCCTTGATATGAGCGGTGTGAAATACGACGTTATACGGGATCGCAAGGAACTGAAGCAAAAGATGAAAAAAGAGATCGGCAACAGCAACCTTATTGTCATTGGCAATGCCAAGTCAAACGGTCTGGTGCAGGCTTTAAAATCCAGCATGATCGATCGGGCGAAACAGACAGGTTTTCCTTGGAAGAATACTATGAATGAACCTCTCGCTGCTGGTGCATATGTGATCAAACATCCTTATAACCAGAATCGATTGATGCTTCACTACTTCTGGAATGAGGATCATCTGAGTGATGCGGCATATGAACCTTTTAAGCTGAAAATACAGGAGTCTATCGGATTCACTAACGATTTTTACCAATACTATCTATTGGATCACCAAGGCAAGGAGAAATCCAATAAAAAAATAGCGAATCCCATATCTTCATTTTTTGCGGAGCAATAAGTCATTGGCTTTAGAAAAGTGAAGAAAGCATCCCTTGTAACACCACGAAAATACTTGTTTAAGAGAACATCTATATTGCAGTTTCTTCCTCTAAACAGGTTAGCCAATTGTTATTGGTTAGCCTGTTTAGTCATTTTAACAAAAGCAAACCGATGGTTGCACAACTCACTCCCCTCCAAAGGAAAGATATAACCTTCAAAAAGTCTAAAAGGGGATAAAATTTTATGTTGTTTTGCAAACCAGTCTTGGAATATTAGGCCTTAAAATGGGCATGATGCTTTAACAGAAAGGTAACTTCATGAATATACTTATCGTGAGAAAACAATAGGAGGGATTAATATGAAGGATCAACATTATCCGGGCATGCCATGGAAAGAGACAGTCACTGGTCACAACGGTAAGGAAAGCAAAGGAATTAACAAAATGAAAGCGTATTCATATAATGCAGGCATTCGCTCTATCATTCGTGTTATTCAGGGGCCGGCTGCGAATATGGGTAATGTTGTTGATCTCTCAAATCTACTAAAGGGCACATCGGAATTAGTATACTTCTCTCCATTGGACATTGTCACCCTGAACGCTAAGGAGGTTGTGTAACATGTCAATGGTTGAAAAAAATATCCAGGCAGAACAGACTGCTAATGTCACAGCCAACAGTTTCACTTCACCTTACGATTATTGCGATGCAGAATCCCGACGGATGCACACACCTCAATTTGATAAAAAAATGGACAATCCTATGTATACCGCTGCAATGGCAGGACTTCAATCGATCTATTGGTTTCGGGCGATCAAGGTAAAGGGGCTTATCCCCGATGCCATGGCAGATTATTATGCCACGTATTCTACCAATCATAATCACATCGGAGGAATTGGACTAGCCTACTCAAACAGCCCGACAGGACCATGGACGAAACACGGACAGGTATATCTGGATACTGTGGTTGGGAATTCGACGGAAACTCCATTTGTAATCTGGAACGATGTTGAACAATTATTCTTCATGTATTATCAACAAAACGGGCTGGGGATTAATCAATCAACCGCACTTGCGACATCTGTGGACATGATCAATTGGACAAGAGTGGGTTTGATTTTGGATAAACCTCCCGGTTTTCCGGGTGATGGGCATACGGGATACTTCTCATGCTTCAGAAATGGCGGTAAATGGATCGGTTTCTCGGTTATGGGCGGGGGTGACTTTGGCCGTAAATGTATCTGGCATTCTCATGACGGGCGCTGCTGGTTAGCTGATCCCAGACCATTATTGGGTGGTAATGATGCCACTTTAAGTGCAGGAGAAAACATTTCGAGACCCAATGCTGGTGTATTTATGTACAAAGGGAGCATGTGGTGGATAGGCATGTTGTCGGCTTATGCATCCGGTGGGGTTACGACTGTAGCTCGGCCAGCCATTGCCAAGATCAGCGCAGACTTTCGTCAACTGCTGGACAAACCTACAGATATATATTTTCCGGCATTGAATTGGGAAACGACCAACATGCAATCCTTGATGGTGTCCGTTATGGACGGCGTAGTGTACGTGTATTACAATACCGATCATAATATCGGTGTAGCCTATTCGGTGGGGGTGTAGAGATGGTTATACGTGATGCGGCGGGTCAGATCGTACCCTTCGGCAAGGTCCACAAACAGCTTGTGGCCGATTTTCTTCACGGAACGTTACCGGACTGGCTTGAGGTGGTGGGTACACCAACGTTTGAGCCTTTGCCAGATAGAGGAACCATTACAGTCACAACAGCGGCAACGGCAGGAGCATCCGCAGAGTTGAAAATGAAGCATCTGATTGATAGCTCGAAAGTAACCGCTATTGCGTTCACATTGGAATCGCTACAATTGAACGGGAATATTGGTATCTCGGTTCAGGTCGGCATTAAATCAAAGGATAGCAAAGCAGGAATCACCTTTTTTCAGAACGTCAATCAGAAGTATGGTATGGTTCGTGCCTATAAAGCAGACGGAACGTACACCGATTTCAAGCAAAACATGGTGTTCTTCACCACACATGGCGTAGCAGGAGATGAGGCACAGAACCGTAAAAATCTCACTGTGCTGCTCTGTACCGGATTACAGTTCTCAGCTGGGTTCGAGAGACCGTCTGTATGGCTTGGTGCAGATGACCAATATGGCGGTGTTGCTGCTGATCTTAGCGGGGGGGTGTTCCAACATGGAGAATTGCAGTGTCTTATGAAACTGACTACAAGTAAGGCAGAGGCCAAGTATTTCAAATGTGCACAGATGAAAGTGGATATCTGGAGTAACTGATTGGTTAGACAGGTTGGGGAGGCATTTGACGATGAACACGATACATTATTCAGCAGAATCACTTGAAAATGTGGATCAGTTACTAACTTTATATGAAGCTTTGGGATGGAACTCGCTGAACCTAACCCTTGATGAGTTGGAGCGCATGTGCAGACAGAGCTGGTATGCATTATATGCGTATGACCAACAGCGCTTGGTCGGTATGGGGCGCGTAATATCCGATGGGGTCATCACAGGCATCATATGTGGAGTAGGTATTCTGCCTGACTACCAATCCCGAGGAATCGGTAAGGAGTTGTTAACACGAATCATTGAACATTGTGAGAAAAATAAGGTGATTCCACAATTGATGTGCACCGAAGGTTTGGCAACCTACTACGAAAAACTCGGATTTGAGAGATTTACGATCGGAATGACGAAGAGAATAAAGCGATAAAAGCTGTTCGTGAGGATAAACATGTATGATCTGTCCTAACGATAAAAAGTATTTTTAGAAGTCGCAATATAAGCGGCTTCTTTTTTTGTTATAAATAATCATTTACAAACACAATTAAATTGTGTACAATCAAATTGTTAGCAAATCAAAAACAAGTAATCATGTTTGCACCAATAAAATTAAATTCGAAGAGGAGTTTTCACATGAAAACATTATATGAAACTACAGTAATTAATACAGGCGGACGTCAAGGAATCGTACAATCCCCAGATAACGTGTTTATGTTGGATGTCGCTGCACCGCCTGAACTTGGAGGACAAGTGACGACAGCTACCAATCCGGAGCAGTTATTTGCAGCAGGGTATAGTGCTTGTTTTAACTCCGCGCTGGAGTTCCAATTGAAGAAACACAAAGTTGAAATTGAAAGAAGTACCGTAGCTGCAACCGTAATGTTGGTAACGGACTCTGAGGATAACGGCGTGAAGCTTCAAGTAGATTTGGAAGTTAAAATTCTCGGTCTGGATGAGGAAACGGCTAATAAATTTGTGAAACTTGCCCATGACTACTGCCCATATTCCAAAGGAATCAAAGGGAACGTGAATGTTAACGTGGAACTGGCGTAATCATTGATACTATGTATAGTTGAGTAGAAACCTCCGAGAAATCGGAGGTTTTTTGGTGTTTTATACAGAAGAATCAAATTTTCCCTCTAATATGGGTTATAATGGTATGAGGACTAAACAAAGTTGCTGAAAGGGGAATGTACGTATGATGGATTTTAGCAAACCACCCCATGGCTCTGAGACTGATACCCACCGTCAGCGTCATCAGGAAGATGAACAGAAATACCTGTCCGGAGGAAAGAGCATCTGGTATGAGATTAGCAATTGGCTCATTCTCGGAGGCATCCTCTTGGTCATTTTCTTATTATTTAAATACGTATTCTAAATAGACACACAACCGGGCGAATCCCCATATGATGCATTACATCAGTAAGCACTTGGGGAAATGGGGAATCCGGGATGGCAAAGGCAAAAGGAAAGAAAGCTCCCGCGTTGAAGAGTGACAAAATTCGTGTGTCCATGAAGTTGGTCACTTCGGATGTATGCGAGAGATGTAAAACACCCTGTTCACGAGGAATGGAGTACGCTGCACGGATGAGAATTGAAGGGGCTGTAGGCAAAGGTGTCCCCTGTATACTGACCCGCCATACTTCTTCGTAACTCTTCATGTAATTCCGTATATATAACAATAATAGGATAGGGGCATCCTTTAATGAGGATTGCCTCTTTTTGCGTATTCCAAGGGGTGGAAAAAATGTTGGATAAAAAATGAAAAATGATGAAAAACAGCGCAACTTTGTGGATGAATCTGCAGTATAAATGTACAACAGCTAGCAGCAGGGGAGGGAATATTGACGGGATGAAATGGAAACGAATATTGCTTTGTGTCATGGTATTCTCCTTGCTCGGCGGGTCTTTATTGTTTGCGGATTCAGTGAACGAGAAGATTCGAGTTCTCATTAACGGCAAGGAAGCAGCTGACGGAGGTTATCTCATTGATGGAACGACCTATGTACCTGTAAGGGAAGCCGGAGGCGTCGTCAAATGGGATAGCAGTAACAAGAGAGTAACGGTGATCAAACCGAATGTACATATTTTTCTCTTCAAGGGAGACACTGTATTTGGTAACGTTAACGTGGGCAAACTGAAATTCAATGTATTTTCACAAGTGGACAGTTTAACAGCAGATGTAGCTGCCGTGAAAGTAACAATCACCAATCCAAGCGGTCAGGTGAAGGATATCCAGTCACAGGAGCTTACAACACAGAAGGATAACTTCTGGTTCCGCACGTATGATTTTACGTACGATTTCAGTCGTGCTGGCAAGTACCAAGTCGGTTTTCATATTAAAGAAAATGCAAACAGCAACTACGTCCTGGTAGCGGAGAAAATCATTACAGCGCTGAACGATTGAAGCGAATGTAACGTTGCCCTTTTAAATTGACCTAGCTCAATGAACATGTTACGATATGCAAGGTTACACAATTTCTATTTATAAAGCGAGGTATTTCAATGAGCGATCACACACATGAACACGGCGATGGCTGCGGATGCGGGCAAGACCACGACCACGACCACGAGCATGAAGAAGTCCTTCTCACATTAACAGACGAGAACGGCCAAGACGTGGAAATGGTTTTGGTGGAGACGTTTGACGTGGAGAAGCATGTTTATGCGCTCCTGCTGGAACGTAACAATCCTGAAGCTGACGGCATCATCCTGCGTATGGAAGAAGAAGACGAGGAAATGGTGCTCTACAATATTGAAGACGAAGAAGAGTGGAACCGCGTTGAAGCGGCTTACAACGAACTCGTTGCATCACAAGAGTAGTCAATCTTTTGGAACATAACATGAAGGCTCCTTGATTTCAAGGGGCCTTTTGTTTGTTTTCAAGAGGTATGCGAGCATTATCAAGACTGTATTGTAAGAAAAATAGACGGAAAAATGCAAACTTGCTTGTCTCATAAAAATAAAAATAGGACCAAGCTTAAGGCTTGGTCCTTCAAGTTCATTCCATTCACAGGGTGATGGAGTTGTTTTAGAAAATCGCATCGGCTTCCACGATCACTTTAACGTTGGTTACGCTACGATCTTCCGGCCCTTTGACAGGTAATCCAACTTCGACATGATCGATGATATAATCGATGTTCTCTTGGGTAATAACCTCACCCGGTAACAGGATTGGAATTCCTGGCGGATAGACATAGATGAATTCCGAAATAATACGTCCTGCAGATTCCTTGAATGGAATCACTTCAGTATCACCATAGAATGCATCACGGGGAGTCAGCATCAACTGTGGAATATCCGGAACTTTTACTACCAGTTCATGGGCCGGGTTGACTTGATAATAGGTACGGGAGAGATCCTGCAAAGCGTTCAGCAAGATATCCACGCTGTCATCCGTATCTCCTGGCGTGATGAGACACAGAATATTGTACATATCACTAAGTTCGACCTCAATGTTGTAATGTTCGCGCAGCCAGTTCTCTGTCTCATATCCTGTGATGCCCAGATGGCGGACATGGATCGTTACTTTGGTTGGATCATAGTTGAAGGTCGCTTCTGTACCCAGCAGCTCTCTACCGAAGCAGTACAGGCCATCCATATCGTTAATCGAACGTCTGGCAAACTCAGCTAGTTCAATCGCCTTCTGTGCAATCTCACGACCGTGGAGTGCCAGGTTACGTCTGGATGTATCGAGTGAAGCAAGCAAAATGTATGAAGTTGATGTTGAGGTGAGCAGACTCAGGATCGTCTGTACACGCTGTGGATTCACGAACCCATTCTTCGTGTTCAGGTTGAGTACGGAACTCTGTGTCATGGAGCCACCAAGCTTGTGAACACTGGTTGCAGCCATATCGGCACCTGCTGCCATCGCAGACAACGGCAGATCCTCATGGAAATGAATGAGTACACCGTGTGCTTCATCAACGAGGACAGGGACTTGATAGCTGTGTGCAAGCTCAACAATCTCTTTTAGATCGGTAACCACGCCGTAATAGGTCGGGTTAATCACCAGCAATGCCTTGGCATCTGGATGACGCTCAAGTGCGCGACGGATAGACTGTGTAGTCACTCCGTGGTCAATGCCCAGATTGGCATCTTGTGAAGGAGAAACAAATACGGGTTTGGCGCCTGAGAAAATAATGGCGGACAGAACCGATTTATGCACATTACGGGGCACAATAATTTTGTCACCAGGTGAACATACAGACAGAATCATGGTCATAATGGCACTGCTTGTGCCTTGTACACTAAAATAGGTATAATCGGCTCCGAAGGCATCTGCTGCCAAAATCTGTGCTTCCTGAATGACACCGGTTGGCTGATGCAGGTCATCCAACGGTGCGATGTTAATCAAATCTATGGAGAAGGCATTATCGCCAATAAATTCACGGAATTCGGTATCCGCTCCCAATCCTTTTTTATGGCCCGGAATATGAAACTGTACCGGATTGAGTGCCGCATGATTTTTTAAAGCGGTAAACAGCGGCGTACGGTGGTGATTCATCAGTGCTGTCACAACCCTTCCTAATAAAATTGGTAAACAAAGATGAGTATAGCAAATTAAGAACCGAATGCAACAGTATAATCGACAATTTTTTAAATTGCCGAGATTTGGGCACATTCCCCACGGTTACACTAAGGATAGGGAATAGGCAAATGAACACCGAAAGGGGAAAAAGAATGCAAACCGACACGAAACCAGCCAAAATTTTGCGATCACCATTTTTTATCGCAATGTGGCTGACACTTTTTCTAGTTGAAATTATCAAAGGGGCCCTGTTGGTAGCTGTTCTGCCCGTGTATATGGACAATATACTGGGTCTGTCTGCAGGCGTCATTGGTGTGGCATTTGCTCTTCAATATCTGGGTGATAATCTGTTCCGGGCGCCTTCCGGCTGGGCAGCAGAACGGATCGGGTTCCGCGCAACGATGGTTACAGCATTAATCTGTACCTTAATCGCTGTTATTATGATCCTTTTTCTCAAAAGTGCCTTTGGCCTGGCCATGGCCTGTCTCATTCTTGGCATTGGTACGTCACCACTCTGGCCTTGCGCCATGACAGGGGTGACTGCGATGTCAGGCCCGCAGAACAAGAATGGTACAGCAATGGGGGCGCTGGAGATGGCTGCTCTCGGCGGAACGGGGCTTGGACCTATAGGCATGAACTGGCTGCTGGAGCGCACGCATCATGATTATCGAACTATATTCCTCGTGCTGATGGGTTGTGCCATTCTCGTTATTCTGGTGGCCATGATTCTTCCTGGACGTGTCATTGTTGAAGGAGAGCATGCCGTGCAAGCAGCGAAGAATAGTGATGTGAAATATCCAGCCAAACCGAATCTGCTCACGCCGTTCATACGGCTGCAAAAGAGTGTAAAGGGCACACTGCAACGGGTACGCAGCACGCTTAATGTTAATCCGCTCGTGTATCCTGCCTTGTTCATGCAGTCGTTTGTCATCGGGCTGCTCAGTCCGGTAATTACGCTATATACACGCACAGACCTGCACATTTCACCGAACCTTTACAGTTTGTTGCTGATTGCGGGTGGTGGAATAACGGTTATTGCCTTACTGCCTGTAGGTAAAATGGTAGACAGGTTCGGCACGAAACCGTTCCTGAACGTTGGTTTTTTGATGGCGGCAGCGAGTCTGTTCGCATTCTCCTCCATAACATCCATTCCGGTGGTGTTTGGTATTGTCATGCTGGTGGGCATCAGTTATGCCATGATTTTGCCCGCTTGGAATGCTTTTGTAGCTACGCTGATTCCCAAAGGAGAGCGGGGAGCGATCTGGGGATTCTTCCTTACATTGCAGGGATCAGGCATGGTTGTCGGCCCTATTGTTTCCGGACTGCTGTGGGACCACGTTAGCCATCCGGCTCCATTCATTGGCAGTGCCATCGTCATGGCAGGACTTGCCGTAGTGCACTTTGTGTTATCCCGCAATCCGTTTCGCACCGCTCCAGCCAAATAAGCAAAAGAAAAGGGAGTTCCGTTAACCGTCGTGGTTACTGGAACTCCCTTTTTCGCGTCCATTATATCATGAAAATCGGGGGCTTGCCCCTGTGCTCCTGCGGAAAGCTGCAATCCAGAGGTCCTTTCGGTGAAAAATAGTCAAATAACCAAGTACCCTTACATAAAATGAAGTATAAAATAGGGTAAGCCGATTGAGTAGAAGCGATTGAAGACGAGGGCCGGAGCAAATCCGGTACAGATGGAGGGAGTGCCGTGAATAAGAGTTATGAAGTTGAATATTGCAATCTGGAGCTGCGGTTCAACCGTCGGCATATCCAAAATTTGATCAAAGACCTTATTCGTGAGGGGTATTCACTATATTGGAGCGAGGACGAATCCTTTTTTATCCTGTCTGTCCGTACCGGCCGCAAGCTGGTAAAGCTCCGTTTTCAACAGACACGCAGTGGGAACTATAAGATGACAGGCGATTATATTATCAAGGACGCGAAGCTGGCAGAGTGGCTGGAGAAGCTGATTGGAGATACACGCGGGCATGCGGTTGTGAAGAGGTTCAAGGATCAGCAGATGACTGTGGAGAACATTTTGTTCGGTGAAGTCATTCGTCTCGTTGAAGTGTCCGGGTTCAAACAGCGTGTCATTTTTCAAAAGGAACCTGCGCCAACGGCAGAAGAGATGGAAGAAATGTTCCTCTCGCGCGAAGGCGAGGAGCGACTGATGTTGTTGCGCATGGAAGTGGACGATGAGCTGGAGCGCCTGTACACGGCCATGCAGATGGATAATATCGAAAAAGCAAATGCTTGTCGTGAAGTCTTAAAACAGCTGTCTAGACATCTGCTAATGCTGGAAGGCTGATCAAGAGAAAGCCGTATTTATGAAAATACGATGAACACCTCAGCAGATTGGGGTGTTTTCTCGTTGTGTAACTGTGCCACGGGGTTCACTTCTATACATAAAACCGTTAAAATGGGAGTATTGTTGAGAATTTATTTCAATAAAATTAATTGGAGCAAAGGATGGAGGACCAGATGACAAAACAACAAATTGGCGTAATTGGCCTGGCTGTCATGGGCAAAAATTTGGCCCTTAACATTGAAAGCAGAGGTTTCTCGGTATCGGTATATAACCGTTCCCCGGAGAAAACCAATGATCTTCTGAAAGAAGCTGAAGGTAAAAACCTGACAGGCTCATTCTCCATTGAAGAGTTCGTAGCATCCCTGGAATCCCCGCGCAAAATTTTGATCATGGTACAAGCCGGCAAAGCGACCGACGCAACCATTGAACAACTGCTTCCTCACCTGGATGAGGGCGACATCATCATTGATGGAGGGAACGCATACTTCCCTGACACGCAACGTCGCAGCAAAGAGTTGGAAGACAAAGGCATTCGCTTTATCGGTACAGGTGTATCCGGTGGTGAAGAAGGCGCATTGAAAGGCCCTTCCATTATGCCGGGTGGACAGGAAAGTGCTTATAAACTGGTTGAACCGATTCTGACGGCGATCTCGGCCAAAGTCGGTGACGATCCATGTTGTACATATATTGGACCTGATGGTGCCGGACACTATGTGAAAATGGTACATAACGGTATCGAGTACGGGGACATGCAGTTGATTGGTGAAGCGTACCACTTGCTCAAATCCGTATTGAACGTTTCCGTTGAAGAGCTTCATGCAATCTTTACGGAATGGAACCAAGGGGAGCTGGATAGCTACCTGATCGAAATCACGGCAGATATCTTCTCCAAATACGATCCTGAAACTGGCAAACCAATGGTTGACGTTATTCTGGACGCTGCTGGACAAAAAGGAACAGGTAAATGGACAAGCCAAAGCGCGCTGGATCTCGGCGTACCATTGTCCATGATCACAGAATCTGTATTCTCCCGGTTCTTGTCTGCGATGAAGGACGAGCGTGTAGCAGCTAGCAAAATCCTGAGTGGACCAGCGACGGAAGCCTTCTCGGGCGACAAAAAGGCATTCATCGAGAGCGTGCGTAATGCCCTCTTCGCAAGTAAAATCGTATCCTACGCACAAGGATTTGCACAAATGCGTGCAGCTTCCGATGAGTATGGCTGGGATCTGAAATACGGTAACATTGCCATGATCTTCCGTGGCGGCTGCATCATCCGTTCACAGTTCCTGCAAAACATCAAGGAAGCTTATGATAAAGACGCAGCACTGAAAAACCTGCTCTTGGATCCGTACTTCCAAAACATCGTTGAGTCTTATCAAGACGCATGGCGTGAAGTTGTAGCGGCTGCTGTAAAACAAGGTGTTCCGGTACCTGGCTTCTCCAGCGCTCTTTCTTACTACGACAGCTACCGTACAGAGCGTCTGCCAGCCAACTTGCTGCAAGCACAACGTGACTACTTCGGTGCTCACACGTTCAAACGTGTGGACAAAGAAGGCAGCTTCCACCACAACTGGATGGAGTAGTACCACATATACAAGGTCTATTAGATTTGGCTAGTGCCCCTTTAAGTGGCAGGTTTGGCCTGCTAAGGGGCTCAAAAGAGGTTTGGCGTTCCGGTGATTGCCGGTCAACGCTGGGCCTCTTTTTTTACTGTGTTATACAGTAATAATGTTGATGGAGAAGATATGTAGCTGATTCTAGACCTAATGAACAGGAGACACTCTATTTTGGCAAAATGAGCCGGTTCTATTTTTTAACGAACTCAGAAGGTACTATTTCGATAATTCGCAGCGAGATGTCGAGGTTTTGACGGTGATTTTTTGAAATAAGTTTACTCAGATTCTTTAGAAGTTTAACTGCGCCTATTTACCGTAAATAAGCTCATTGGAGTTCGTTAGGTTAATAGTTGGTCACTGATTGAGACGTTTGGGGGCTCAAAACTGCTTGAGGGTGATCTGACGTAGGCTTAGATGCCGGAAGTTACTTGATCTGTCTTGGAAGGTTGCGGAAGGTCGAAAAGAAGTCGGTCAGGAGATGGTCTTTCCCAGTCCGCAGGGCTGTGTTATGATAGGACAAAAGTGCTCACGAATTGCTTGAATTAAAAGGAGTGTACACCTTGAGCAAGTCTAACAATATTATTCTCATTGGTATGATGGGAACCGGCAAATCAACCGTCGCTGACATGCTTGCACGCGAGCTTGGTTATCGATTGATTGATGTAGACGCCGCGGTGGAAAAAGAGGAAGGCTGTACGATTCCAGAACTGTTCACTGGCAAGGGAGAGACGTATTTCCGTGATGCCGAGAGCCGCATGTTGTGCTCGATGCTGGAGAAGAAGTCACAGGTCATAGCGACCGGTGGCGGTGTGGTGCTGCGTTCGGATAATTGTGACGTGATGTTGAAAAATGGTTGGGTTGTTGCCTTGACTGCTGATCCGGCAGTGATTGTAGAGCGTGTTAGTGGCTGTGACAACCGTCCACTTCTCGCAGGCAATGCAGAGGAACGCATTCAGGCAATTATGGAAGAACGGAAAGACGCATATCGGTTCGCACATTATACGGTGGATACAACCGAGTTATCCGCTGCCGAAGTGACTCGTTTAATTTTAGCGCATTACCGCGTCTAAGCTTGTTATCATCGAAGTTTGATAGGTGGTGGCAGATATAACAAAACGGGCCATATAGGCCCGTTTCTAGGAGTGGAGCGAATTCACAAGGTTACAAATGACTTCGCTTCTCTCCGGGTTTCTCTAGTCTTCCTGTTGCCACTGAAGCATACCGCCGACCATGTTTGTACAGCCTTCATATCCCAGTTGTTGCAGATATTCACAGGCACGCTCACTGCGGTAACCGCTACGACAGATAATCACGATCTCGCCTGATTTCTCAATCTCAGACAGTCGGTCCGGAATCTGTCCAAGCGGAATATGCTTGGCTCCTTCGATCATGCCTTGCGCGACTTCATCGTCCTCGCGGACGTCTATCATCTGCAGCTTCTCTCCCGCCTGTAAACGGCGGCGCAGCTCAGACGTTTCAATTTCAGCTATTTGTGTCATATTCAGGTCCTCTTTTCTGTATGGACTTAACGCTATAATGATACCCAAGCGATGCACGGAATGTCAATTTGGCCACAATATAATCAACGAAGGAGAATTTCATCCATGGACGTTATTGTTAAACCAACCCCCACTCTGAACGGGGAAATCGGGGCTCTGTCCTCCAAAAACTACACTACCCGCTATTTGCTGGCTGCTGCACTGGCAGAAGGCACAAGTACCATTCATTTCCCGGCACACAGTGAAGACAGTGACGCCATGCGCAGATGTATTCGCGATCTGGGGGCAGTGCTTGAAGAAGACGACAGCAAGATTGTGATCCAGGGCTTTGGCAGTCATCCCCGTGATGTGCGTGAATTGAATGTTGGGAATGCGGGTGCTGTACTTCGTTTCCTGATGGGCGTTACAGCGCTCTGCCCTGAAGTTACATTTGTGAATACGTACCCGGATTCACTGGGCAAACGCCCCCATGATGACCTGATCGATGCGCTGGGCCAATTGGGTGTAGATGTTCAGCATGAACAAGGACGCTTACCGATTACAATCAAGGGTGGCAATGCCAAGGGTGGACACATTCGTGTATCCGGCTCCGTCAGCTCCCAATATCTGAGCGCATTGTTGTTTGTTACGCCGTTGCTTGCAGAAGACAGCACCATTGAAGTGCTGAATGACCTGAAGTCCAAGGTCGTTATCGGACAGACACTGGAAGTGCTGGAGCAGGCAGGCATCGTTATCCATGCAAGCGATGATTACATGTCCTTCCGTGTACCAGGTGGACAGGCTTACCAGCCAACGACCTACACGGTTCAAGGGGACTACCCGGGCTCGGCAGCCGTTCTTGCCGCAGCAGCGGTTACACAGTCTGATGTGAAAATTCTGCGCCTGATGGAGCAGAGCAAACAGGGAGAACGTGCCATTGTTGACGTTCTGCGCATGATGGAAGTGCCATTGACACATGAGAACGATGTTGTACACGTTCAAGGTAATGGCAGACTGAAAGCGATCGAATTCGACGGGGATGCCGCGACGGACGCCGTTTTGGCTATGGTAGCCGCAGCTGTGTTTGCGGAAGGAACGTCACGGTTCTATAATGTAGAGAACCTGCGTTACAAGGAATGTGACAGAATCACCGATTACTTGAACGAACTGCGGAAGGCAGGAGCGAATGTTGAAGAGCGTCAAGCTGAGATTATCGTACACGGACGTCCGGAAGGCGTTGAAGGCGGCGTTGAGATTAACGCTCACTACGATCATCGCGTAATTATGGCGCTCACTGTTGTGGGTCTGCGTTCCAAGGAGCCGCTTCGTATTCGGGATGCACACCATGTAGCGAAGTCTTATCCGCAATATTTCGATCATTTGCAGGCGCTTGGCGCCTCGGTTCAATGGGTAAAAGAGTAAAATAACTGAAACCTGTCTTTTGAACACGCACTTTAATCAGAAAAGGATGGTGCTTGAACATGGAATTTAACAACCCTACTCGTGAAGAAATTGGACAACTTTTGCGCAAGGCAGGCAACATCGCAGTCGTCGGCTTATCAGACAAATCAGATCGTACTTCCTATATGGTGGCAGAAGCCATGCAGAGCAGAGGTTATCGCATTATCCCGGTTAATCCACAGGCGCAAGGTGAAATCTTGGGCGAGACGGTATATGCCACACTCGCGGATATTCCAGAGCCGGTAGACATTGTCAATGTGTTTCGTCGCGAAGAGTTTTGCGCGGATGTCGCTCGTGACGCCGCTGCCATCAAAGCCAATGTACTGTGGCTGCAGCTTGGCATCCATAGTGATGAAGCGGTCCAGATTGCTGCAGAGAACGGCATGACAGCGGTAACGAATCGTTGTATCAAGGTAGAGGATTCCATCGTTCTGCGCGGCGCTGGACGCGGCTGAGAGGCTCGTTCACTTGTGATCGAATGATCTCCTGATCTGTCCCAATTGAATGAACATAGGATGAATCCCGTTAACTTGAAGTTGACGGGATTTTTTCTGTTCTATTTTCGCCGTTATTAATTACCAATTGGTTACTGTTTTGCTTTGACAAAACGTTGCGTAAAGCTTACCATCTAGGATAGAAAGGAGAGGTCGCCATGAATTGGCTCGGATCCTTGCAGCAGCTCGGACGAGCGGTAATGCTGCCTACAATGGTCCTGCCCGCCGCCGCAATTTTGCTCAGTGTTGGCAGTCTGCCTTGGGACGCCTGGGGATTGGATATTGTCGGTGAAGTGTCTACCGTGGCCGGACACGGTATTTTTTATTTCTTACCGTATTTGTTCGCTGTCGGTGTAGCACTGGGACTCTCCAACCAGGCCGGACAAGCGGGACTTGCTGCTCTGGCTGGTATCGTGATATATGATCAGGTGACTCGGAACTTCGGGGATGGCACCGTTCAGCCCGCTTCCTTAATCGGAATCATACTCGGCGCGCTTGCCGGTGGGATGCATAATCGGTTTAAAAGCATTAAACTGCCTGAAATTTTACAGTTTTTTGGAGGTTCAAGGTTTGTTTTGCTCATCGTTGGACTCTGTTCGGCATTGTTCTCCTGTTTTATGTTATGGCTCGCTCCGATCCTACAGCATGGATTGAACGGCATTGCTACTTGGGAATACAGTCTCGGGGGTTTTGGACTGTTCATTTACGGGGTGTTATACAGGGTGCTGGTCGCTTTTGGGCTTCATCACCTGCTTAACAATGTGTTTTGGTTCCAGTTAGGGACGTTTGAAACGCCTGATGGTAACATTGTGCAAGGGGATTTGCCCCGATTTTTTGCAGGTGATCCAACAGCAGGATTCTTTATGGCAGGTTTGTTTCCCATCATGATGTTTGCCATTCCGGCGATAGCCTTTGCTATTATTCAGGAAGCCAGGGAAGATCTGAAACCGAAAATCAAGAAAACTTTTCTGACATCGGCACTCGTTTGTTTTCTAACCGGGGTATCGGAACAGATTGAGTTTGCTTTTTTGTTCGCGGCTCCTTATCTGTTCATCGTGCATGCAGTGATGTCCGGCGTTGCCATGTGGATTAGTTACTGGCTGGATATCCGGCATGGATTCTCTTACTCCGCAGGTATTATTGACTACATACTCAATTTCCATCTATCGGAGAATGCGTGGAAGCTCATTCCGATTGGCATACTATATGGGCTGCTTTACTACTTCCTGTTCCGATGGGCGATTCGTACGTTCAAGATTCCAACACCAGGACGTGAAGAGGGCTCCATGCTGGAAGATTGGGTAGGTAACATTCCTTATCAGGCACCTTTAATCCTCGAAGCATTGGGTGGGAAGAGTAACATTGTACAGGTTGAAGCATGTATTACACGTCTTCGCCTCACTGTGCATGATGACCGGCTGATCGACACGGGTGCCATGAAGAGTATGGGGTCCGCAGGACTGATCAAGCTGGGTGGCGGTAACGTACAGGTGGTATTCGGGACCTACTCGGAATTGATTCGGGAAGAAATCGCGAAGCTGCTGGAAAGAGATCTGCAACAGGTTCTGTTCTGTGCCCCCGTTCAGGGCAAAATGCTCCCGATTGAAGAGGTACCGGATCAGATTTTTGCAGCCAAGCTTGTCGGTGATGGTGTAGCCTTTGTTCCGGAAAAGGGAGAGCTGGTCTCACCCGTGTACGGAACGATTATGCACTTGTACCCGACCATGCATGCCTTGGGTATTTCTACCCGTGAGGGGCTTGAGGTATTACTGCATATCGGCATCGATACCTCTCAGTTGAAAGGCCATTTTGAAGCTTTTGTTCAGGAGGGCGATACGGTGGAGCCAGGGCAGTTGTTGATCAAGTTTGATCTGGCAGTACTCCGCGAGCAAGCGGCATCACTAACAACACCCATGGTAATTACGAATCCGGATCGTGTAAAATCATGGAGTTTTGCTCCATTTAAGCAAGTTAAGAAAGGTCAGGCATCCGTTATGTCCGTGGTGCTCTATGACAGGAACGTTGGAGGGGTAGAATGAAGATACAAGGCATCAACGGAGCTGCAGGCATAGCCATCGGCAAAGCATTTGTCCTGCCCAGTTGGGAATGGGATCTGCCGGATCAAAAGATGGATTCGGTAGATCTCGCCCAGGAGTTCGAACGGCTGTATGAGGGCATACGGACATCAAAGGATGAGATCGAATATATCAAGAATGAGTTCAAGGAAGTCGTTGGTCCCGAGGAGTCCAGTATTTTTGATGCACATCTGGCCATCCTCGAAGATCCGGTATTCATGAACGAAATCCGCGGCATTATCGAGCGTCAGTACAAGGCGGCAGAAGTGGCGGTGAAAGAAGCCATTGACCACTTTGTTACGATGTTTGACCTGCTGGAGGACGAATATATGAAGGAGCGGGCGATTGACATCAAGGATGTGGGTAACCGTCTGCTCAAGCATCTGCTCGGCGCACCGGAGATTACACTTCCTTCGGATACCCAGCCTTATGTACTTGTTGCGAAAGAGCTGTCGCCCTCGCAACTGGCACATCTGAATCCCACCCATGTGCTAGGCATAGTAACCTTGATTGGCGGGAAAACATCACATTCCGCGATTATGGCTCGTGCACTTGGTATTCCTCTCGTTTCCGGTCTGGAAGCGAGTCTTGGCATGCCGGTAGAGACAGGTGATATGCTTGTGGTAGATGGTGACAATGGCTTGGTATTTACCGATCCGGACCGCAAGACGATAGAACGCTATACGATGCTTCGCAGCAAACAGTTGAAGAAAAAGGAACAGCTACAGGTGCTTGCAACGGTGGATGCTGTAACCAAAGACGGGGCTGTATTACATCTTGCTTCCAATATCAGTTCCGTGAAGGAACTGGACATGGCTTTGAAACATGGAGCCAAGGGTGTAGGCTTGTTCCGAACAGAGTTCCTGTATATGGACCGGGCTACATTCCCGGGAGAGCAAGAACAATATGAGGTATACCGCCTTGTGGCAGAGAAAACAGCAGGCCAATCCGTTGTCATTCGTACACTGGATATCGGGGGTGACAAGCAGCTTGATTATTTTGAGCTTCCAGAGGAAGACAATCCGTTTCTGGGATACCGTGCCATTCGGATTAGTTTGGACCGCAAGGATCTGTTCAAAACACAGCTGACAGCCATTCTGCGTGCCAGTGCTGCCGGTAATGTCAAAATCATGTATCCGATGATCTCTTCGGTGGAAGAGCTTCAGCAGGCCAATGAGATTCTTCGTGAGGCGATGGCCGATCTGGACGAGCGGGGATTATCATACGATCCTCACATTCAGGTGGGGATCATGATTGAAGTTCCAGCAGCAGTGATGATTGCAGATCTGCTGGCTGAGGAAGCGGACTTCTTCAGCATCGGTACGAATGATCTGGTTCAGTATGTACTGGCAGTAGATCGAATGAACGAACAGATTGCTCATATGTATCATCCTTATCATCCGGCTGTTCTGCGGATGCTTCGTGCCACAGCAGATGCGGCTCACACAGCCGGCATTGATGTGAGTGTATGCGGGGAGATGGCGGGGGACGAACGTGCCATTCCGCTTTGGCTGGAGCTTGGCATTCGTCATTTAAGTATGTCTCCACAATCCCTGTTGCGTGTGAAGCACAGAGTGTTGAACACAACGGCATCAGCAGCCAAGGAAGAAGCTCGTAAGTGCTTCGCCCTACGGACCAGCGGGGATATTGAGGAGCGTCTGCAAGTTTTTAATGACTCTACGGGGAATTCGGACGAACAGAGTGGATCAAATGCATCGTGAAATGGATAATTGGATATAAATACCTTTAAGTTAATATATTTACATTTGTGATAATTATTTATCGGTAAACTTGTGTTAGCAAAATAACCCCACTGTGCATGAGATTAGCACAGTGGGGTTATTTTTATTTGTCAGCGAGTGCATCGCAAAATGCCTTACCGTAAGGCGGAAGGTCGGGTGGACGACGTGCTGAGATGATATGCCCATCGACAACAACCGCTTCATCTTTCCAGATGGCACCTGCATTTTCCATGTCATCCCGAATACCTGGTGTAGAGGTTACCGTAACCCCGTCCAGAATTTTGGCGGAGATCAGGACCCAACCTGCATGACAGATCTGTCCGATCGGTTTCCGGTCTGCATTCATTTCCTTTACAAGTTCGAGTACTTTGGGATAACGACGTAGCTTGTCCGGTGCCCAGCCGCCTGGTACGAGAATTCCATCATAGTGTGAACTGTCGAGTTCATCAAAACTGTATTCAGCTTCAGCCGGGACGCCATATTTGCCAATATAGGTTTTCCCTTTTTTCTCTCCAGCCAGATGTACCTCTGCACCTTCTTCACGTACACGATGCACAGGATACCACAATTCCAGATCCTCGAATTCTTCATCGACCAGAGCAATGACTTTCTTACCGGTTAATCTCATATTCTTCTCTCCTTTTGCGGTAATTAGGGATGTCGCGTCTTTAATTGTAACAGATTCTCCGCAGGACTTCATGGAAGTGCATATTCACTTTTGAGGAAGCGATTACAAGTCAATGACTGCCTGCATTCGACAACCTTGATCTGGTGTGAGTGGTAATTTGTGCAACCTCTCAATTACAGCAGGATTTGAGCCGAAATAGGTCGAATGGTACTTATATAAGAGTATAGAACGAATGAGGTGATGGTTGTGCGCAAGTCGTGCAGATGTGGACATGTTATGGAATTGGAATTAAGAACAGTAGTATACGCCAAAAAGGTGGAGATTCGAAACGTACCTGTATTTGCGTGTACAGACTGTGTATCATACGAAGTGCTTCAGCCGGTCAAGCCGGATTTGACAGAATGCATAAGCACACTGGGCGAAAAACCCGTGAAGCAGGACGTATCTTTTGGTGAACGCAATGAACTGGCAGACTTGTTTCATGAGCAACTGTTGGCATGGCCTGATGCGACCGATCGGGAGATGGAATATCGCATGCAGCAAGCGGTGGAGGAGCGTGTTAATCTGCTGTTGGACATTATGGGTTACGCAACGAAGTCTGGAGATGCAGCGTGGATTGAGACCACGGAGCGCAGATTAAGTCAATTATCCGGATTTGTGTGGCAGGAGTACTTCTCGAATGCTGTCTAATTTTGACGTGTAAAATGCTTGTTTTCATGAAAATTGGCTTTTTCTCGCACTTTTTGTTAAGATATCGAAGAGTGAAAACGCTCAACATAGCGGTATTCCTGGTAAAGGGGGATGTATATCTAATGGCTGACATGACTAAAATGACAAGTATTGAACAGCTAAACTCCGCGGTGGAGGCTACCAAGGATCAACCCTTGCTTCTGTTTAAGCACAGCACACGCTGTCCGATCAGCTCGAATGCTTATCAGGAGATGAACGATTATTTGCATAACAATCCCAATGAACAAGTGAAATATGGCATCATTTATGTCGTGGAAGATCGCCCGGTATCCAATGAAGCAGCAGAAAAGCTGGGTGTTAAGCACGAATCTCCACAGGCGATCCTGATCAAAAAGGGAATTCCTGTATGGCATACTTCCCATTCAGATATTACTAGCACTACTCTTACGAATGTTTTGAGTGAGTCCTAAAGCCTATTTTAATTGATTAATGCAAAAATTTGTCGTAATATAAATCTTAATGAAAATGGTATGAAAATTTACTGGTAATGGAGAGAAGTACTGTGACGGTAACCATTTATGATGTGGCACGTGAAGCTGGAGTGTCTATGGCAACGGTATCACGGGTAGTTAATAATAACCCTAATGTCAAACCGCAAACGCGGAAAAAAGTATATGAAGCCATCGAACGGTTGGGATATCGTCCGAATGCGGTAGCCAGAGGTCTGGCAAGCAAGAAGACAACCACGGTCGGGGTCGTTATTCCGGATATTTCGAACTCAACCTTCGCGGAGATTGCCCGCGGAATTGAAGATATTGCGAATATGTATCACTACAATATTATTTTGTGTAATGCGGATAAGAAGAAAGAAAAAGAAATTCGTGTTATTAACACCTTGCTCGAAAAACAAGTAGATGGACTGCTCTTTATGGGCGGAACAGTAACGGACGAACACATTCAGGCGTTCCAGTCTGCGGCTGTGCCGATCGTACTTTGTGCAACGAGTGATGAGAAGGGAACATTCCCTTCTGTGGATATTGACCATGAGGCAGCTGCGTTTGACGCAGTAAACACCTTGATTCGTCATGGACACAAGGAAATCGCGATGATCAGTGGTACACTGCAAGATCCTGCGAATGGTTATGCGCGTTTCCAAGGTTACAAGAAAGCGTTGGAAGCAGCAGGCATGGAATACCAGGAGGACCTGGTTCGTATTGGTAACTATCGTTATGAATCCGGTGTGGAAGCAATGAAATATTTCCTCGGATTGAAGAAAAAGCCTTCGGCAATCTTTGCTGCAACAGATGAAATGGCGATTGGTGCCATTCACAGTATTCAGGATGAAGGCCTGAAAGTACCGGATGATTTCTCCATTATTAGTGTGGATAACATTCGTATGGCTTCCATGGTGCGTCCTCAGTTGACGACAGTGGCTCAGCCGATGTACGATCTTGGCGCAGTAGCGATGCGTTTGCTGACAAAGCTGATGAAGAAGGAAAATGTAGAGAACCCACGGGTTATTTTGCCGCATGAAACGATTCTTCGTCTGTCAGTAAGTCACGCAGATGTAGTTTAAGCGGAATGTTATTTAGAAAGGGAGAAGCTATTCTCTCTACATAATGGATATGCGAAAGCTCCGGAGACGGAGCTTTTGTGCTGAATGAGATTAAAATGAAACAGGGGGAATCCGAAGATGCGTGAA
This sequence comes from Paenibacillus sp. USHLN196, assembly GCF_037144955.1. NCBI lineage: Bacteria > Bacillati > Bacillota > Bacilli > Caryophanales > Paenibacillaceae > Paenibacillus > Paenibacillus sp. USHLN196. The sequence goes on from NZ_JBBCYH010000008.1 coordinate 41,888, forward strand.
ACGATCGGTATTATCGGAGCAATGGACGAGGAAGTAGAACTTTTGCTGGCAGGTATGAAGCAGCTTGAGACGGTCAAACAAACCGGCATAACATACGTTGCAGGCGAGTGGCTGGGCAAGCAAATTGTCGTGTGCAAATCCGGTGTAGGTAAAGTAAATGCAGCGGTTACGACGCAGATCTTGATTGATCGTTTTCAGGTTAATCGGATTATCTTCACAGGTGTTGCGGGTGCAGTTAATCCTGAGCTGAACATCGGAGATATGGTTATATCGTCTGTATGTGTTCAGCACGACATGGATGTAACGCCGCTGGGGTTCGCACGCGGGGTTATTCCTTACCAGGAGACATCTGCATTCCCTGCCGACGCTTCACTTATTACACTGGCTGAAGAAGCATGTAAAGCTCAGGGAGCCAATTACCTGATCGGTAAAGTGTTATCTGGAGACCAATTTATTGCGAATAAAGATACGGTTAACATGTTATATACCGAAATGGACGGTGCATGTGCCGAGATGGAAGGGGCAGCAGTTGCTCAGGTCTGTTACATGAATCGAGTACCATTTGTTGTCCTGCGTGGGATGTCAGATAAAGCGGATGGTTCGGCGCATGTTAACTTTGCTGAATTTACCGTGGAATCTTCGCAGCGTTCACACCGTATTGTGGAGCACATGTTAGAAAATATGTAATGGCAGTAACTTGAAAAACCGTCTTTCGATTAGCTGTTCCATGAAGTATGGAGCAACGCTGCGAGGGGCGGTTTTTGTTATGTATATCGTTTTTCGAACAGATCATCAATTAGTACATGAACCGATGGCGGAAGCGTACACGATCAAACTGTTCTTCCGATGTTATGGACACCTGACTTCCGATTCGCACCATCAAACAGTTCGCTGGATGTGAACAGATTTCGGGATCATCCGTTGCATACCAGGTCATATCGATCGTCTGCATCAGTCTCTCCATCATTTTGCGATAATCCCATACGTTTAGTCCGCTACCCTTCAGATCCCAATGCCAATAATATTCGGTGGTGAAAATAATATAGTTCTCCATGTATTTATCATCCAAAGCTGTGAGCAACATTTCACGGCCAACGCCAAGCGAGCGGTAGTCGTCCGCAACCTCGATTGCCCCAAGCTCAATCAGATCAGTCATGTTGCCCTCGGACCAGCGTTCGCATTCATCCGCATAGTGAAAAGTTACATAGCCGATAATCGTTTCATTTTCGTGTGCGATGATGATTCGTCCTTCTGGCAATGCTGCAATCTCGGCCAATGCTTCCTGCTGTTCAGCTGGGCGCCGAAAGGCATCCAGATCGGAATGAAAGGCAAGATTGGTGATCTCCTTGGCCTGCACGGGGCCTTCAATCGTAATGCGATGGCCGGACTTGAAGATGGAACGCATGTGATGTTCCTTGATATGTTCCATGGTTCATGCTCCTCTCTCTCCTACGTATAGAGGTTGTTCAAAAAGAACGCTATAGCAAAAATCCAAAAAATTGAAAAGCCATAGACGACGATTGAAAAGATTTGCTATAATTGCTTAGACAAAAAATGTTCACAATTCAACGCAGTATGGATAACATCTGTTTGGCCGAGCAAGTACATGATGAGATGTTCTCTCTACTAATGTAAGCGCTAACTGGAAGTTCAGTCAACACAAAGGCAATGAGAATTAACCCACAACGGGAATCGAAATGTCGAGTTGAAGGAGGCTGGCAAGCATGAGTCAAGCACATGGTGAGATGCTGCAAACGGTTGTGTCCGAATCTAACCTGGGCGATTACACGGAGGCGAGAAGCCGGTTCGATTGGGAATCGGTGGAAAGGCACTTTACGTGGCACGCCAGCGGAAAAGTGAATATGGCGCATGAAGCGATTGACCGTCATGTCCTGGAAGGAAGGGGCGGAAGAACCGCTTTATTGTATAGTGATGCTTCGCGCGAAGAGGCCTATACTTTTGCTGATCTAAGTGAACAGTCGAGTCGGTTCGGGAATGTTCTCCGCAAATATGGCATAGCCAAAGGGGAGCGTGTGTTTATTTTTATGCCGCGCAGTCCGGAGCTGTATTTTAGTCTTCTGGGTATATTGAAGGCTGGAGCCATCGCGGGACCCTTGTTCGAAGCGTTTATGGAAACGGCAGTGAAGGATCGGTTGGAGGATAGCGGAGCTGTAGCACTCGTCACGACCCCGGAATTATTGGGGCGAATCAAACGTTCCGAATTACCCGAACTCAAACATATATTTATTGTGGGTGGCGGCGCACAGACGGAAGAAGGACTCATTGATTTTGATGCAGAGATGTCTGCCGCTTCGGATGAGATGGAAGTGGAGTGGCTGAACCGTGAGGATGGTTTACTTATTCACTATACCTCAGGCTCTACGGGTAAACCCAAAGGGGTGTACCATGTTCAGAATGCCATGATTCAACACTATTATACAGGTAAGGTTGTTCTGGATTTACGTGAGGATGACGTGTACTGGTGCACAGCTGACCCTGGTTGGGTGACTGGAACCTCTTATGGGATCTTTGCTCCGTGGCTCAATGGAGTGACCAATGTGATACGTGGCGGTCGTTTCAGTCCTCAAGATTGGTACAATACCATCCAGAAGAACAAAGTCACCATCTGGTACAGTGCACCAACGGCCTTCCGTATGCTGATGGGAGCGGGGGAAGAGACCATTGCGCAGCATGATCTGAGCAGCTTGCGTCACGTGATGTCTGTCGGTGAACCGCTCAATCCGGAGGTTGTTCGTTGGGGATGGAAGGCGTATGGTCAGCGAATTCATGATACATGGTGGATGACCGAAACAGGCGCTCAGCTGATCTGTAACTATCCCGGAATGCCGATCAAGCCTGGCTCCATGGGACGTCCATTGCCTGGAATTGAGGCAGCTATTGTTGATGATCGCGGGCAGGAATTGCCGCCGTACAGTATGGGCAATCTGGCCATACGTACACCTTGGCCATCGATGATGGCGAAGATCTGGAATAATCCTGCGAAATACGAGGAGTATTTCAGACTTACGGGATGGTATGTATCCGGTGACTCTGCTTATATGGATGAAGAAGGGTATTTCTGGTTCCAGGGACGGATTGATGATGTGATTAATTCGTCAGGAGAACGTATCGGGCCCTTTGAGGTGGAGAGCAAGCTCGTGGAGCATCCTGCGGTAGCGGAGGCGGGTGTAATCGGCAAGCCGGATGTGACACGTGGGGAGATTATCAAGGCCTTTGTAGCGCTTCGTGAAGGATATGAGCCGACCCCGGAGCTAAAAGAAGAGATTTATCGTTTTGTCAAAGAGGGCCTGTCTGCCCACGCTGCTCCGCGTGAGATTGAGTTCAAGGATAAACTTCCTAAGACTCGTTCCGGGAAGATCATGCGCCGTGTACTGAAGGCCTGGGAGCTTGATCTGCCAGCAGGAGATCTATCTACCATTGAAGACTAACGAACCAGTGCCAGAATCGGATCATAAGTGTCGAAGGCGATGTCGATTTGGACTCTTATGATCCAGGGAAGAAGTCATTACTAAACGAATCCCAACCGGCGACACTCTATATTAAAATCGGTTGTAGAAGCCTGCTTTATGCCCACGGCATGAAGTGGGCTTTTTGCTGCACAAGCATATGAAAAAGCCGCACCCTCAGATAAGGTCTGAGGATGCGGCTTTTTGTGGATCGCTAAGTTGAATCAGGGTTGAAAATGTACGGCTGCAGAAGGCTCGGATTCACCCGCGCTGTTGCTGGCAGATACCTTGAACCATCCACTGGTAGACGCAGGCACTCCATAATCCATGGTAGTTCCCGACGTTGTTCCAATTTTGGTATAAGGAGCTGAGCCTGTTTCACTGTAATATACAGAGTAACTATCCGTGTTCGGATTGGACGCCCATTGAATGCGCAGGCCTTGAGTGAGAGCAGATACGCTGACTTGACCAGGTGTGCCTGGGGCTGTCGTTGTGGTATTATCGTTCTGCGTTTCTCCCGGAGTGATGACTGTACCCGGAACTTCAATCGGCTCATTGATCTCTTCTTCCACAGGAGGGACTACACTTCCCGTGCTATTGACTGTAGCGCTTGGAGCAGACTCTCTGCCTGCAACATCCACTGCGGTCACATAGAAGGCGAAGCTGCCACCTTGCGCGGCATATGCCGAGAATGATCTGGATTCACCCGTCAGGACAACCTGACCCTGGTTCTGGAATCCTCCACCGTTTACAGACCGGTACAGACGATACCCCACGACATCATTTTCAGGTGTGGCATTGAATGTAATTACAGCTCGGTCACCCGAGGTCGAGATTCTTACGTTACCTGGTGCATCAGGAGCTTTGCCGTTATCTGTTCTTGGATCAATCTGTGTTGGCATGTCTGCATCCGCATCTTCAGGGAGGTAATAAGCAAGTGACTCATGTCGACTCATACGTGAGAATGCATTTTGCAATTCTTTAATGAGATCTGAGATTGGTTTTTTACGCTTAATTACCGTTTTTTCCTTCAACATGTCCGAAGGTGTTCCGTCACGCGGAATATAGTTTACACCATTGTAAGTGATGTATTTGGCTCTGGCGACACCGTCATCACTATCCTTCGGAACAAACTTGCTGTTGAAAATATCCGTAACAAATTTGTCAGTCATGGATGTTGGCAACTTGCCGCTGTAGGCCGATACCGTCCGCGTTTCAATACCAGATGGCTTTTTGAACGAATCCGTGACGAACAGATCTTTTTGCGTATCGATCACTTCATTCAGGATTTTCGACCACAGTTGCTGCGCACGTTTTCTCTGTGATTTGCTTTCCAGTGTATTCACTGGCTGTTTGTATCCAACCCACACGCCAAGGGTGACATCTGGTGTGTAGCCTTCAAACCAAACATCCGCATAGTTTTGAGTGGAACCCGTTTTACCTACGATCGGTACACTCTTGGAATATTTGTAATTCTCCCGTACTTTATCTGCCGTACCTTCCGTAATAACGGTCCGCAGCATATCGGTCATCAGGTATGCTGTCTGCTCCGAGAAGGCTTGCACAGGTTCAGTATCGTGTTTATAGACGATGTTTCCTTTGGAATCTACAATTTTGCTAATCATGTAAGAGTCGTTATACACACCATTATTGGCGATGGCACCATAGGCACTGGTCAGTTCTTCAACGGTTACACCGTATTGGAGACCTCCGAGAACACCTGTCTGAGCCTGATAGTCTTGCTTCTGAATGGTGGTAATCCCCAGTTTCTTGGCGAAGGTCCAAGCCTTCTCGATCCCTACTTCTTCATTAAACAACTTCAGAGCCGGTATATTCAGAGAATAATTCAGTGCTCTGCGGGCAGTGACCAGTCCCTGATAGCGGTTGTTGGCATTCTTGGCAATGTGGTAGCCGCTCGGACCATTTTTGAGGATGATCGGTGAGTCATCAATAATAGAAGCGGGTTGGACAAGACCTGCATCCAGAGCTGGCAGATAGGCTGCAATAGGTTTCATCGTTGAACCTGGCTGACGCACCATCTGTGTTGCATAATTCATCTGTTCGTCCTGGAAATCCCGACCCTCAATCATACCTAGAATAGCACCGGTTTTGTGATTAATCAGCATGGCAGCAGTTTGTTCTTTTCCTTTGACAGGATCATCTGCTGAGAAATTGCTGTCATCTTCGGCAATGGTACGCATCGTTTTGTATATGCTTTTGTTGATGGTTGTGTAGATGCGATATCCGCCTGTACGCAATTGCGTCTGGGCTTCTTCCAATAGTTCACTGCTTTCCTTTTGAGGTGTTTCTTCATCTGTAGCTTCACTGCCGGATTCAGCTGTGTCTGAATTCAATTGTTTCATCAAAATCTGTGCAGCTTGTCGTTCCGTTTCCATCATAAGATATGGATAAGTATTGTAAGCCTTGATGGTCTTCGGAGCGAGTGAACTTTTGATATCAAATGCAAGTGCTTCATCGTACTGGGATTGATTGATTTTGCCTAACTCAAGCATACGGCGTAATACCAGATGTTGACGATTGATTGCGCGGTCAAAATTTTCCTCTACAAAATCGCCTTTACCGTTAAAGGCAGAGTATGAGGAGGGTAGTTGTGGCAATCCAGCAAGATAGGCAGCCTGAGCAATATTGACTTTTTCAAGATCATTAATGTTGAACAGTCCTTTGGCAGCCGCCTTAATTCCGTAAACGTTGTATCCGCTGGAACCATTACCAAAAGGAACCTTGTTCAAATAGGCTGTCATGATCTCGTCTTTGGTCAGGAAACGTTCAAGTCGGAGTGAAAGCAAAATTTCTTTCACTTTCCGATCTTCCGTACGATCCAGATTTAGAAATACACGACGCGCTAATTGCTGAGTCAGTGTACTACCGCCGGTTTGTACTGATTCTTTCAGCACTTTTTGTTTCACGGCACGGAGCGTTCCGCTCATGTCTACACCTTTATGTTCGTAAAAATGATTGTCTTCAATCGAAATGACAGCATCAATAACCTTTTGTGGGATCTGGTCCGTAGTGACCGGACGCCTGTCTTCTTCCGTACGTAATTGACCGATCGGACTGCCGTCGGCAAAGTAAGCAAAGCCTGTGATGGAGTTTTCGCTGACTTTTTGTTCAATCAGGGCCCTTGAACGTACAGGCTCGTCTTTCACAATGGAACTGACGTATCCCATCAAAGCACCGCCTGCAAATAGTGCCCCCATAAATCCAAGGACAACCATCCATTTGACGAAACTTCCCAGTCTGCGGGCAAAGCTGCGCTTGCGTACAGGCTGTTCATCGGGCTTTTTCTTATTAACATCAACCATTCAGTGTCTTCCTCCTTTTAACAGCACTTATTATAGCATAAAAAGGCGGGTTTGCATGCCTGAGAAATACAAGTAATGGTCGAAATTTGCCATTCTGCCATGGATTATGCTATATATCATGCGATATTGAAGCACATTTCATGAGTTGTAAGCCAAAAATAAGCAGGCCACCTCCATGCTGAGGTGCATAGGGTGGCCTGAATGATGTGTTATATTAGAGTTCTTCTACATCAGGTTCTGAAGCGTTGAATCAGTTCTAAAAGTTCTTGGGTTAGATTAGCCAGCGATGCAGATGCTGCTGTAATCTCTTCCATAGATGCGAGTTGTTCCTCAGAGGCAGATGCAACACGAGTTGCGTGATCTGCTGTCTCATGACCAATGGTTTTGAGTTGCACCAAGGTGGCATCAACCTGCTGTGATCCTGCTGACATCTGCTGCGCAATGGCTGAGACATGCTCAATCTGCTCATTAACCTCTGAAATTTGTGATGAGATGGAGAGGAAGAGTTCACCACTCTCATTAATCACTTCCGCAATATGACTAACTTCGGAATTCCCATGTTCCATATTTTCAACGAGAGAAAGAACCTCTTGCTGAACGCTATGAATTAACTCTGCAATCTGCGCTGCTGATATTCTGGATTGTTCAGCCAGATTACGAATCTCGGTTGCAACAACACCAAACCCGCGTCCGTGCTCACCGGCTCGTGATGCTTCAATGGAAGCATTAAGTGCGAGCAGATTGGTTTGACGGCTAACTTCTGTAATCATGCCTGTGATATGACCAATCTCTACAGAACGTTGCCGGAAATTCTCCAGTGCGGTCATGGACGTCTGCACAGAAGAAGTGGCGCTATCGACCATACGCATGGCCGATTGAATCTTATCGGTTCCAACGGTTGTTCGTTCAGCCACAGCTCGTGATGAATCGGATACATCGGAGGCAGCCTTTGCAATTCTTCCGATCCCTACAGATATTTCATTCATGGAACGGGAGGACTCTTGGAGTTCCTGCACCTGTCTACCTGCTTTTTCTGCAACTTCGACTCCTGTTAATGCTATCAGTTCTGCGGCTTTACCTGTTTCTTCGGCTCCGGCGGTTAATTGTTGAGAGGTAGAGCCCACGGATAAGGCATGTTCGGATATAACGGATATCGTATGACGCAATGTATCCATCATCTGATTCATATGACCGGCCATGACACCGAATTCATCTTTGGATCGTACGGGTAACTTTTGTGTCAAATCTCCGCCAGCCAGCTGTCCAGCGACGATATTGACTTGATTCAACTGTCTCACAATGGAGATGATGGTGTAGGTGACTACGCCTGCAAGCAGAAGCACAGCCAGCGCTGCTATCAGTATGGACCAGTTCAGGCTGTCATAGAAGGGTTGAAGGATATGGCTTTTTGGCAGAGCGGAGACAAGATACCAGTTCGAATCCGTTCCTTGTAATCTGGCGGGCTCGGCAATAAATAGTTCTTCACCTACTTCAGGGTCCGTAGCGTAAAACTGGGATTCGCCAGACTGGATACGTTGAATGACCGTCTTCATCTCAGATGGAATTACGGCACCTTCATTGGCTAGTTCCGGTTTGGAGCCATGTGCAGCAATCTGCCCTTCGCTAGTAATCAGCATGGCATAACCCTGATCCGGATTTAGCGAAGCTATATTTTGCTGAAAACGATCAATGGTAAAGTCGGCTCCGACAATGCCCAAGAAAGTCTTGTTTTCATCTAATAGAGGGAGGACAATCGACACGAGCAGTGTTTCTTTTCCGCCAACCGTATAGGTAACTGGCTCGGACCAATAGATGGATTTGGTTTTCTTCGGCTGCTGATAATATGTACTGGTTTCATCGTTTCCCTCATAAGTAGGCATCGGCTCAAAATGCAGGGAGTTGCCATCCCGTATAACGTATGGAACGAATCGGCCCGTAGCATCATCATATTCATTTTTATTCACATGATCCGCATCGTTTCCATCAAAGGCATTCGGTTCCCAGCCCGTATAAAAGCCAAAAACTTTCTGATCCTTTTTCAGATATTGTTCAAGGAGTCTAACGATTTCTTCGCGGTTGAGAGACCCGTTCTGAGCGGCATCCAATAAAGTGGTACTCATGGTGTCCAATGTGTTTTTGACTTGATTAATGTCAGTCATGAATTCATTCGTAGCCCGGTTTGCTGCTTGTCCAGCAACGGTTTCACCATACTGCAGGCTTTTGTCGTAAATGGATTTTGTATTAAATGCAATCAGGGCTCCAATACAGCAAAGTAGCACGATTCCGAGTAAAAGTCCAAGCTTAACAGCAAGCTTGCGATTGCGAAAAAAATGCATGTTTAATCCCCCTCGATGTCACTCTTGTGATGATTATAATGATGTGTGCTTCTCCAAAAGGGAGTCTATACTTTATATCGTTATTTAAGGTCTTATAATGAAGATAAATAGAAAAATGCATAGAAAAACAGCTGCCGAGAAAATCTCGACAGCTGTTTGGATTGAAACTTTAATGTGATTGCAACGATTAACGGTTGTAGAACTCGACGATTTGTTTTTCATCGATGTCTTGGGACAATTCAGCACGCTCAGGCAAGCGGATGAATTTACCTTCTACAGCTGCTTCGTTGTATTCAACGTATGCTGGAAGATGCGAACGGCCTTCCAAAGCTTCCTTAACGGAAGAAAGAGCGCGGCTCTTCTCACGCAAGCCGATTACATCGCCAGTGCTTACTTGGTAAGAAGCGATATCGACTTTTTTGCCGTTTACAGTTACGTGACCGTGTGCTACCAACTGACGCGCTCCAGCGCGGGAGTTAGCAAACCCAAGGCGGTAAACGAGGTTGTCAAGGCGGCACTCAAGCAAGAACATGAAGTTTTCGCCGGCGATACCTTGCATTTTTTGAGCTCTAGAGAACAGTGTGCGGAATTGCTTCTCGCCCAAACCGTACATGTGGCGCAATTTTTGTTTTTCTTGCAATTGCATACCGTAGTTGCTCATTTTTCTGCGTTGGTTAGCTCCGTGCTGACCTGGAGGGAAAGGACGTTTCAATTCTTTGCCTGTTCCGCTCAGGGAAATGCCGAGGCGACGGCTCAATTTAAATTTAGGACCAGTGTAACGTGCCATGTTTAAAGTAGCTCCTTTTTAGTTAAAGTTCATATTAGGGCTCTGTTTGCGCTCCAATTTGTTGATGCGGGCTTGGCCTCGCATAGAACGATCAGGAAAGTTCAGCCGCTGTCCTGAAAGCAACAAAAAGAATGAGGGTGACACAACCGGTAATGCCCAAATTTAAAGACCCATTAGTAGTCTTCATCAACAATTTATATTACAGTTTAAGAGAACCAAAGTCAAGCGTAGAATAAAAGCAAAAAAACGTCTAAATTTGTCGATAGGTCATTGGGCCTAAAATAATGGGACAATTTTCTGAAATATGGATGCAAAAAAGCTTTAAACAGAGTAAAATAGATTGTATCTTAACTTTAAATCATCTTTATGTAACAAGGTTATCGCAACGAATTTGCAGGTTTGCGATAACGTGTGCAGATTAATGCATCCTGATGGATGCAAAAACGGTGCAAAGGAGCGCCTGACATGTTAGAACATCTAAGAAGTTTACCTGCCAGCTTGAATTCACGAAGTTCGGGCTATTCCGCATCTTTTGCCGCTCCTGATCCTCATGAAGAGCATGTGTTGTGGATGCAAAAAATGGATATCACACCTTTTGATTTTTCATATTTGGGCAGCTTGCTCGAGCAGGCTTACCGTGACTGGAACTCCAAAGTAGATTCAGGGCTGACCAGAACATCAACATTGTACAGCGTATGGAACACGGATGGTAATTGCATAGGGTACGACAGCAATCACGAAGTTGATTCGGGTGTGGATATACGAAGTCTTGTATTGGAATGTATCGATAAAAGACAGATCCTGTCCTTCAGAGGAACAAGCGAACGCGGAGAATATCTTCTAATAACACATCCTTTGTTCTCTAGAACGAACAAGGATATGTTTGCCGTATTCACTGCTGTAATCTATGAATCCAATCGATATGAAACGTCTGAAGCTGTGGTTCGATCTGAGGCATTGCATTACCGCACCTGCTTTTACCGAAGATTTGAATACATATTTATGACGGACCTGTTACATGCTCATGAACAAACAGCGCGTGAAGAACACCGGAGGTCTATCCTCTTTCAGATTGTTCAGCGAATGCATGACAAAATGGATGTCGACGCCATATTGGATGAAGTATTTGACAGTATGGACTATCTGTACCCAGCTACGTATATCAAACTCTATATGTCTCAGGATCAGAGCAACTTTAATCCCCGGATTAAACCGTTGCTGGTACACGAACGAGGGGAAGATATATGTGTGCGCTCATTTATGGAAGGCAAACGGATCATTTCTCGCTCAGATGTTGGAGAGAATCGCATCATAGAAGTGGGTCTTCCTCTGAAAGGAAAACAAGGCATATACGGTGTGTTCCATATCGAAATGAATGAGGAGATCATGGAAGAATCAGATCTGCAATTGATTACGATGATGGTAGACACCGCAGGCACGGCTTTTGAAAACGCCAAGTTGCACGAACAATCCAATATGTTGATTCAGGAGCTTCGTTTGATTAATGATCTTACCCAGCGCTTGAACAAAAGCCTGCATCTTTCGGAGATCTATCAATTATGCGAGCAAGAGTTAAAGGAAATATTTCAGGCTGAAACGTGCTGCATTCTTCAACTCAATGATAGTACGAATGACTTTGAAGTCATGTCGTCTAATGTGAAAGATGTTTTTCACCAATCTTTTTCTGTAGACTACGGTATCGCAGGCTTGCTGTATCGAACAGAGGAACCACTTATTATATCCAATTATGCGCAATATGATAAAGTGTCGTCCTTTTTCATGGAAGATACCGGCTCCATGTCATTGATTGCATCACCGATCAGAGTCAATGGTGAAGTGAAGGGTGCCATTTTGTTGGGACACAGTAGAGAGCAATATTTTTCATATGATAATTATCGGCTCTTGCAGATGCTGTCCATTCATATCGGACTTGCCCTGTCGAATGCCACGCTACATGCCGAGGTTCGGCGTTTGGCTAATCTGGATATGCTGACAGGGTTGTACGTCAGGCATTACTTGGATAGTGTAATTCACGAGCGTCAGGCTCACGAATTCTGTGGCTCGCTCATTGTGGTGGATATTGATCAGTTCAAGCAGGTGAATGATACATTCGGACACCAGACGGGCGATCAAGTGCTGAAGCAAGTAAGTGAAATAGTTACCAGTTCTGTTCGCCCTGTAGATGTCTGCGCCAGATGGGGTGGAGAAGAATTGGCCATCTATATGCCGCAGGTAAGTGTCCATCAGGCGTTAGAATACGCGGAAGTGATTCGAAGGAGAGTCGCGGAGGAAACCAGACCTCTAGTCACGGTATCCAGTGGCATCGCCGAGTGGAATTGGATGGATGAGAAGGTTAGTGTGGAGTCCTTGTTTTATCGGGCTGACATGGCTTTGTACAGCGCCAAGAATGGCGGTCGGAACAGAATCGTTGTAGAAGAACAGGAAGTAACACGTTAAGAGAGAACCATTCCGATTGCGGAGTCGTTCTCTCTTTTTTTATGTATTGGAGATCAAGTCGTTTATAGAGGGGGGTATAAGCAAATACGGGCAGGGCAATCTATGGAGAAAGTTGACGGAAAGGTGAAGATGGATATGAACATGCTTAACCACCGGTCGGTACGTACTTTATGGTTACTCGTGATTATCGTGATTACTGGCGTTCCGGCTTGTGGATTAATCCAGCGTGATCAAACGCCTGAAGAAGTTTTTTCTCTGGCTTTATCCGGAATAGCGGGTAAAGAAAAGTTAAGTTTTGAAGGAGAAGCTGGACTGCGACGGGAGAACAGTGGACTGTTCGAGAATCAGTTCAAATTTGAAGGGAAGCTGGAGAATCATGATCGTCTTACCCTGCAGACCCGATTGCCTGGAGAGGTAACCGCTGTGGGCACGGGCATTCATACGACTGCTGTAAACAATAACGGACAGCCTCGTGGTTTTAGTGCCTCTTTTGAACGGAAACAAGGGCAATGGATGGCGTTGTCAGCGCAGCATGAGCCGCTGCGTGGTTCTCTGTCCCGCTTTAATCCAATTGCTCAATTGGAGAAGATTGATGGGATGCACAAAACGATTCAATCCGAGTATGGGTCCGGTCGTCGAACCAGAACATTACGGATTGAACTTGCACCGGAAGACGCCAAAGCATGGGCTGTAGCCCAGCTAAACGACGAGATGAACGCCATCCGGTCAGAATATATGCATAAGGCAGCTACGGTGAAAGGAGCGCGTAAGGAGAAGCTTGAGAAGGATCTGGAGAAAGTATGGGAACAGGGTGAAACAACGATGCAACAGATGATGAAACAAGCCAGCGTGCAGACGGTATATCACCTCACAGTTGATCGGAAGAGCAGTCTGCCTCTTCGCTTATCCTCTGAAAGCCAGGTAAGTTACACGGACAATAAGCATAAAAACAATAAAGAAGCCCTTGTCACGGATATAAACTTCAAGTCATATCAATAATGAAGTGAAGGACTGCCTGCTGACGGGATGACTGTTCGCGTGCTACAATAGTATCGTAATTTACCGTTGTTCAATTCAAGTATGGCAGATGACAGGAGGATTTTACCAAGATGAAAGACCCTAGAATTCAAAAGCTTGCAGCAAACCTGGTGGGCTATTCTGTAGATGTACAGCCTGGTGAAAATGTGTTGGTTGAGATGATTGGATCGGAACGTGATCTGATTAACGCGATTATTGAAGAAGTAGGCAAAAAAGGCGGTAACGTCTTTGTACAGTTGACGGATAAGACCGTACAGCGCGCTATGCTGAAAAATGCGACAGAAGAAATGATGAAAACGTGGGCAGAGATTGATCTGAACCGTATGAAACAGATGGATTGTTATATTGGCATTCGTGCGGGAGAAAATGTGAATGATCTGTCCGATGTGCCGGAAGAAAAAATGAAAATGTACAATTCCTTGTACTCCCACCCGGTACATAGTGAACAGCGTGTCAAACATACGAAATGGGTTGTACTTCGTTACCCTAACGCAAGTATGGCGCAACTCGCAAATACAAGTACAGAAGCGTTTGAAGATTTCTACTTCGACGTATGTAACCTGGATTATGCCAAAATGGACAAAGCACAGGACTCACTGGCTAACCTGATGAAACGGACGGACAAAGTTCGCATCACGGGACCAGGAACAGAACTGAGTTTCTCCATTAAAGATATCGGTGCAGAGAAATGCTCTGGCCAAAAAAATATTCCGGATGGCGAAGTGTACAGTGCCCCTGTACGTAACTCCGTGAACGGAACGATTAGTTATAACTCGCCAACCCTGTACAATGGAGTTACTTTTGAAAATATCAAGTTCACCTTCAAGGATGGCAAAATCGTCGAAGCGACAAGCAACGATACAGAGCGCTTGAATGAAATCCTGAATTCGGATGAGGGTGCCCGTCATATCGGTGAATTCGCGATTGGATTCAACCCGCATATCCTGCACCCAATGAAGGACATTCTGTTTGATGAGAAAATCGCAGGCAGCTTGCACTTTACGCCGGGTCAGGCTTATGAAGAAACGGACAATGGCAATCGCTCGTCCATCCACTGGGATCTGGTGTTGATCCAACGTCCGGATTATGGTGGCGGAGAGATTTATTTTGATGATGTGTTGATTCGTAAAGACGGTATCTTTGTTATTCCTGAGCTGGAATGCCTCAATCCGGAACGTTTGAAGTAAGAGCAGGATTTTGCTGTTGCTAGGAAAGCGGATTCACGGTATCATGTAGTGGTAATTAATAGATGATACCAAAGTAAAAAGACGGAGGGATTCCTATGTCGAGTAATAACGCGGCTGTAGTAGAAATTGCTCAAACAGCAGGCAAGTTTACTTCTTCAATCGTGCTTCATTCGGAGAACAAGTATATCGATGTGAAAAGCATTCTCGGATTGTTTACAACGCTGATCAGCACGCACAGCTATGAACTGCATGTTCATGGTCCAGATGCAGTTGAAGCGAAAGCAGCCATGTCAGAAGTGTTTGCTAAGCATGGACTGAATGTAAGCATGGCATCTGAGTAATAGCTCTCAAGAAGCACCTCTGCGTTTTTGGCAGGGGTGTTTTTTGGCATTGCATGACTTGAATACTGTTCTGGACATCCCTGGAACAGCGGGAATAAGCTGAAATAGAAGGCTTCACTTTGTGGGCTTATTTTGGTCAGGTTCTTGTATTAGCTCTTCATTTCGTCTAATATTAGAGGTAGAACGTCTTTACGCGATTTTTGGGACATAGGGGGGAAAAATGCATGACTTCATCTGATCTGCAGGACCAGCTGAATTTGAAAGCGATCAGTCTTCTTCAAGAAGATGCAGATAAAATACAGAAGCTTATTGAAGTACAGATGGAGAATCTGGCTACCCGCTACTGCCCTCTCTATGAGGAAGTATTGGATACACAGATGTATGGGTTCTCCAAGGAAGTTGACTTTGCTGTTCGTGCAGGGCTCCTTCCAGAAGGTGCAGGTAAGCAGCTGGTTAGCGCGCTTGAGCGGAATTTGGCAATTTTATATGAAGCCTTGAACAAAAAGAATGAGCAATAGCCTGCAATCGCGCGGGTCAGAATAGAAGGCATGCAGGCGTTTATGCATGCTTTTTTTGTACGTCCGAACGGGACTGAGAAGTAAGTCACCCAGAAGACGTATATAAGCAAAGAGACAGCTCGACATGGATATTCGAGCTGCCTCTTGTAGCTTGTTTATTTTTAAAAAGATGGCTTGGTGATGACTTGAACGGGTTACACCAGGAAGAAGGATACACCGAGTATGATATATACCACGAGCAGGAGTAGCCCTTCATACCAATTCGTTGAACCATCTTGGGTGATGGACTTTGCAATAAATACAGATACGCCGATGGCGACCAGCTCAATCGTTGTAAATACGATATCCATGGTTCTACCTGTGAAGTAGCTGACAAAAATCAGCACAGGGGCAACAAAGAGCGCAATCTGCAAGCTGCTGCCGACAGCAATCTCGACGGCTGCTCCGATTTTATTTTTCATGGCAAGCATGATGGCTGCACTGTGTTCCGCTGCATTACCGATGATGGCGACAAGGAATGCACCGACAAACAGCTCACTAAGTCCAAATTCCGAAGTGAATACTTCGAGTGTCCCGACCAGCCATTCACTGACGAAGGCAACCATGACCGTTGCGAGCACCAGGTAGAGAATTGATTTTTTCTTGGACCATGCCGGAGCATGCTCATGTGGTAGCTCTTCATCACGATCCTCAGTAACGTCTGCAAGGTAGTTCTTGTGCGTCACCATGGAGAATAGTAACCAGGCGATATACGCAAGAATGAGCAACCCGGCCACGATGAGACTAAGTGTATTGGTGTCTTTCTGTGTAATGGAATGTGTATTGAGAAAGACTGCCGGAATAAACAGGGCAATGATGGCGACAATCATCAGGGAACCATTCAGACCTGCAAGTGAGACATTATAATTCTGGATTTTGAACTTAAGTCCTCCGGCAAAAATACTTAACCCAAGCACTAACAGCAGGTTTCCGATGATGGAGCCTGTCAGACTTGCTTTGACCATGTCGAACAGTCCCTCTTTGACGAGGAAAATGGCGATGATCAATTCGGCTGCATTGCCGAAAGTTGCATTCAGGAATCCACCTAGCCGCTGTCCGGCATAGTGGGCCACATTTTCGGTCGCTTTACCTAAAAAACCGGCCACAAAAATAACCGAAATGGCTGATATCACGAACTGTAGAATCGAATCCCATTTCATGTAGTGGGCGATGGCACTGAGTGCAAAGAAAGCAATCAGCAAAATGGATGAAATCCGGTTTCTCACAACTAAACACCTCGGTTATAAAATATTTTGTTTTGAATTGCAATCTAAAACCTTATGAGATTATTTTCATATTTCAATATAACCAAATGGTGGTAGGTTGTAAACGCATCTTTTTGAGTTTAATTTGCTTTTTGGGGTGGAAAGGATTTAAAATACGAGTAACGAAGTGAAGGAGGATGTGGCATGGCAGAACAACTTCAACTGGAGAGCGGAAACATCCGGATTGCCGATGACGTGGTTGCGAAAATTGCCGGAATGGCTGCAATGGAAACGCCCGGAATTGCCGCAATGTCTGGAGGATTGTCAGAGGGCTGGGCGAAGCGACTCAGCGGTAAAAACGTACAGAAAGGCGTGAGCGTTGAGGTCGGCCAGCTGGAAGCAGCCATTGACCTGCGCATCATCGTCCTGTACGAAACCCCGATTCATGAAGTTTCCCGTATGCTTCAGCAGAATGTAAGAGAAGCGGTAGAGACCATGACCGGATTACGCGTGGTTGAAGTCAATGTTAAGGTAGAAGGCGTATCTTTCAAAGGCGACGATCTGTAAAATTTCGCAATCCGCAATGGAGTACAGAGGCAGATTGGCTTTGTTCTTCATCTTGATAGACAGAGTATACCCAGTACACGCAAAAAGGCTGTGCATCCAATTCGGGTGCACAGCCTTTTTTTGTTTTGCTTTTCAATTGAATGGCTCAAGCTCCGTTTCTGTAGGAACAGTCCCGTTACCGAATCCGACGGATGGACTCCCGTGAACGAAGAGCAGGAGAGGTGCGAGTCTGTGTCTGTACAGTCACGGACTTGGTTTTCTCTTCCTTGATCACGTCCAGATTATTGGTACGCGAGATACTGAGCAGAATGCCCATGGCAACCATCATCACAAAGAGTGAGGTACCTCCATAACTGATAAACGGAAGTGTGACCCCCGTTACCGGGATGGTTTGAGTTACGCCGCCGATATTAATGAATGCCTGTATTGCGATGAGTCCCATAATTCCGATGCCGACCAATGTTCCGAATGGATCTGGACAACGAAGAGAAACAATAATTCCTCGCCAGATAAAGTACAGATAAACCAGAAGGAATAAGGTACTACCGATGAATCCGAGTTCTTCCCCGATCACAGAGAAGATAAAGTCATTGTACGCATTTGGCAAATAGTGCAGCTTCATCGTACCTTGTCCAATCCCGGAACCCGTCATGCCGCCATCTCCAATGGCAACAAGGGAACGGTAGAGGTTAAGACTTCCGCCATTAATGTCGGATAATGGATTCAGGAAAGCCTGAATACGTCCGATCTTGTAGTTCTGCTCCGCAGTGACTGCTGTTGCAGCAGTCGTCGTGTCTGAAGGAGACATGGAAGAAAACAGGGAGTTTGCTCCGAAAGCCAGTGCTCCGCCGAGTACAACCAGGAGAATCGAACCCAGGATATGTTTCATACTGGCGCCACCGGCATAGATCAAGAGACCACAGGTGGACACCAGGATGAAGGTAGTACCGAAGTCTGGTTGCAACATGATCAGTCCGGCGATGAATCCAACGATGAACAAGACGGGAAAATACCCTGTCTTGAAAACTCTGAATTTCTCGCCTTTTTTGGTAATAAGAGCAGAGAGATAGAGAATGATCGCAATTTTGGCGAACTCCGCAGGCTGAAGACTGAAACCAAAAATGTGAATCCAGCTTCGTGCACCGTTTAATACCGCACCTGAGATCAAAACAATCACCAGCATAACCGTAGTGAACAGAAAAAATGGTGCATAGAGCTTTTTATACTTGTTGAAACGGATATTCATGGCGAAAAACATGCCAAATAGACCGATAATCGCCCACATAAGTTGTTTTTTCGTGAAGTAAAGGGCATCATTGTTAAATCTTTCGCTTGCTATTGCAATGCTGGAACTGGAGCTGAATACCATCACCAGTCCGAAGCCCACCAACAATAAAGTGAGGATTAGCAGTTGAAAATCCGGCGTGCCTCTCTTCGTTTTCGTTTGGGCCGTTTGTTGTTTCATCGTTTGGCCCAGCCTATGCTTCCAGCAGTTCTTTAAGCTGCTGTAATTTTTCGGCTGCCAGCTTCACGACTGGCTGCGGAACGGAAGAGTCATAATCCAGACCGTGAGGGAAGGTGGCTTTGCCAAGATAAACGGCTTCAACAGCAAGAACGGTATCCGGTTTTTCCAATTTGCCTTCCACTGCGCGGGTATTAATGCGTACAAAGTATTCTGATTTGGTTTGTTCATCTTCAATTTTGTAGTCATATGTAGCACGGTAATATTCCCATTGCCACCGGACAAATCCGACTTTCTCGGCGCTCTCATCCAGGTATGCCAAGTCGCTCTTCAAGCCATCCAAGCCTGTATTCTCAAAAATCATAAGCGTTTGATCCTCCTCATAAGCTTCCGAGTGTAATTTCTCGTGCATTTCTCTAGTTCATGATAGTATGTTTCCCCTTCCCGTGCAAGCTTTCCAGGGGTGTTTCGTATCGGTTTTCTTCCAATTCTGCTACAATATACAGCAATAGGTTTGAAGAGGAAGGTTCGGGCTTGATTCAAGTCCCGTTCAAGATTGAAAGGGTGGAGAGATATGACTAATAATATATGGTGGGAAGATCTGCAGATCCACATGGTGGAATGGCGGCGTCACCTTCATCGCAATCCTGAGATTTCCTTTCATGAGGAGAAGACATCCTCTTTTGTAGCGGATATGTTGGAGAGCTTTGGCGTTGAAGTGAGGCGTCATGTTGGCGGTCACGGGGTCATCGGTACAATTCGTGGGGACAAGCCGGGGCCTGTCGTCATGCTGCGGGCCGATATGGATGCACTGCCGATTCAGGATGAAAAGGATATAGAATATGCGTCACAACAAGCAGGAGCGATGCATGCATGCGGCCACGATGGTCATATTTCGATCTTGCTGGGTACGGCATTGTATTTCAGCCGTCACAAGCAGGAGATCCGAGGCGAAATTCGGTTTTTGTTCCAGCCGGCAGAAGAACTGCTTCCGGGCGGTGCAGTCCAGGTCATTGCGGATGGGGCGCTTGAAGGTGTGGATGTCATATACGGCATTCATCTGTGGACCCCGCTGCCTGTAGGTGTTGTTGCCAGTAAAGCAGGGCCGATGATGGCGGCTGCAGACGACTTTTACATTGAGATCAAAGGCAAAGGCGGACATGGCGGGATGCCGCAATCCACCATCGACAGTCTTATTGCGGGTTCTGCGCTCGTGATGCAGCTTCAGACGGTTGTCAGCCGTTCGGTTGATCCATTGCAACCAGCAGTGCTGACTATTGGTACAATGCAGGCTGGCTCCGCTCAAAACGTGATTGCAGAGCAGTGCAAAATGAGCGGCACAGTGCGAACGTTCGATGAAGAGACACGAAATGCAATGAAAGAGCGAGTACTTACCATGGTAGCCCAGACAGGGGCAGCGTATGGTGCGAAGACTCAAGTGAAATATATTATGGGATACCCGCCTGTGGTGAATGATGAAGAGGAAACAGCGCGTTTCTTCAGGGAAGCAACCGAAGTATTTGGAGCAGAACGTGTACAAGCGTCCCCGATGCTGATGCCGGCGGAAGATTTCGCGTATTATCTGCAGAAGGTTCCAGGGTGCTTTATGTTTGTTGGTGCAGGCAACCCGGATAAAAATGCGATCTATCCGCATCATCATCCGATGTTTGATTTTGATGAAGACGCGATGCAGACAGCCGTGAGATTGTTTATCGCCATGGCCAAGGGTTACACAGCCGAATGACTTTATAGCCAGTTGGGCATCCTGTTCATACCGAGGTATGGGCAGGATGCTTTTTGTGGATTTTTATAGAGGGGGTTCAAAAAGTCCGCTTTTGATTACGAATCATGCCTAGCAGCATCATCAGCATCGAAGTTGAAATTCAGCCGAAATAAGTAGACGCTTTCGAAGTATGTTTCCTTCGGAAACATTATAGTTGCTCACGTAGGTTTCCTACGTTCCGCTACTCCATTTCTAGCTTCATTCCATCTTCTCGGTACTGAAAACCAGACTTTTTGAACGTGCACTTAAAGCGGTTCATTTTCGGTCGCTGCCGGAACTGGACTTTTTTTGATAGGAGGAAGGCTCGAATGGGAGGAACAGAACATACGGAAAGAACGGATGCGTGTATCGTTCAACGGGATTTTACGGTTTTGCTGGAAGTCGGCCACCCCGGATTCGACAGAGCGAGAGAGCAACTTGGAAAGTATTCAGAACTGGTCAAGACACCGGCGATGTTTCATACCTATCGAATCACTCCGTTATCGCTCTGGAATGCGGCAGCACTGGGATGGAGTGCAGATCAGGTCATCGCAAGTCTGGAGTTGGTATCCCGCTGGAACGTGCCTGCTGCACTCATACAGGATGTCTGCAGGATTATGGATCAGTACGGCAAATTAAAGCTGCATTCCCAAGCAGACCACGCCAGAATGCGCCTTTACAGTGAGGATGAACGGCTGCTGGATGAGTTAAGTGGATTGAAAACGATAGCTGCCTTTCGCATGGAACGCACGGACGCACATGAGCTTATGCTATCTGGGGAGCAGCGAGGATTATTAAAAAGGGAATTAACCAGACTGGGTTACCCGGTGCTTGATTACGTGGGATATCGGGAGGGCACCAAACTTACATTTGGATGGCGAACCAATGATTCAGAGGACAACTCAGAGCACTTCGCGTTGCGTTCCTATCAAAAAGAGGCCGTGGATGCATTTGAAGGCAGTGAAGGCATGGGAGGAAGTGGCTTGCTTGTGCTACCTTGCGGGGCAGGCAAAACGGTCATTGGCATGGCCGTTCTGGAACGGCTTCAATGTGAATGCCTTATTTTGACGTCCAATACGACGTCTGTGCGACAGTGGATTCAGGAGATTCAAGACAAAACAACGATTACCAGTGAACAGATTGGTGAGTATTCAGGTCAGAAGAAACAGGTGAAACCTGTGACTGTAGCTACATATCAGATTCTTACACACCGGAAATCAAAGGATGCTGATTTTACCCACATCAAATTGCTCAGCGAGAGACAATGGGGGCTGATCATTTATGATGAAGTGCATTTGCTGCCAGCGCCGGTGTTTCGTGCAACTGCAGATATTCAAGCTACTCGAAGGCTGGGATTAACGGCAACGTTGGTTCGAGAGGATGGCTGTGAAGAGGATGTATTTTCGCTGATTGGTCCGAAGCTCTATGATATGCCATGGAAACAACTGGAGCAGCAAGGGTGGATTGCCAATGTACAATGTCAGGAGATACGCATCCCGTTCTCCTCGGAACTAAGATCGAATTATCTTCAAGCCGAGGTGAAGCACCAATTTCGATTGGCTGCCGAGAATCCGGCAAAGGTACGTGTAGTCAAGCGTTTGCTGGAACGTCATCGGGATTTGCCTGCGCTAGTGATTGGACAATATCTGGACCAACTAGAGTTGATTGCCCGGGAAATTGAAGCACCTCTGATCTCTGGGACAATGTCACAGCAAGAGCGAATCAAATGGTTTGAAGCATTTCGGCGTGGAGAGATTAAAACGATTGTTGTGTCCAAGGTGGCCAATTTTGCCGTGGATCTGCCAGATGCTGCTGTTGCGCTTGAAATATCGGGTAGCTTCGGTTCAAGGCAGGAAGAAGCACAGCGGTTGGGACGAATCCTGAGACCGAAAACAGGAGAAAACAAAGCTTACTTCTATGCGCTAGTTTCAGAAGATAGTAAGGAACAGGATTTTGCATTAAACCGTCAGATGTTCTTGGTAGAGCAGGGATATGAGTATGACATCGTTCATGAAACGGACTAGGTCATTTATACTCGGGAAAAGAGGAGGGAAGAGGAAATGTCTTCATTTGAACCATTAGATGAACCTGAGGTAGTGGATTTTGATTCTTGGTCAAAGCTCACTTCAATGGAGCAAAAAGTACTGGGTGCAATTTTTCACAAACATGCTGGGCAGCCTTTTACCTCTCTCCCCCCGAGAGAACAGTGGGCCATCGAAGGATTAAGTGGTGCAGAGGCCAAGACTTCATTTGCCAGCCTCAGGCAGCAAGGATGGATTGAATCTGTTCATAAGAGTTGGGGAGAACGTTTATTCTATATTCCTGCTTCCCGAATGGAGACATTGACGATTGCTTGTGTGCAAAGAGTGGGCCTAGCCGTTGAAAAAATGACGATGCGTGCTCATGTAGTACAGGAGGGAAAGCCGGATATCGCTGCAGAGCTGATTCATCTGATCACCTGGATCGGAAGAGAAGGGCTTCCCTTGACAGGTAAAGGGACGATACATAGGAAAACGGTTCAAAAATTAAGTGCAATAACAGTACTATCCGCTGCAGACTTTGAAAGTTTGGGCATTCGATATGAACATTCAGATCTATACCCGGTTCACGTTGCAATCCTTCTCGACCTATTGCTCAGTCTGAATCTGGTTCAGAAGGCAGAGGGTCGGATTCGGATTATAGATCGTCAATTACAAGAGTGGTTGAAGCTCTCGTGGCAACAGATGTATCGGGAAATATATCAAGCTTGTGTAGAAAGATACGGGGCTGCTGAACCTACATTGCAACACTTTCGTTATCAATTGGCAGTGCTTGCTCCGGAGAAGAACGTATGGTGCCGTATAGTAAATTCGAAGTTGGAACCAAAGATTAGGGACTGGCTATACGCATTGGCTGGCTGGGGTTATGGTGAAGTTGGAGAAGATCCGTCAGGAGAGCTGGCATTCCGCTGGCTGATCGACCCGCAGAGCTTGCTATATCGAGGGCATGAGACGGTATATGAGATGGAGCCGTGTGGATTTTACGTGCAGCCTGATTTCGAAATGTTGGTACCACCGGAAGCAGGGCCTGGTGTGATCTGGTTGCTGGAGCAATGTGCCGAACGGGTTACGCGTGATCGGATGACCATTTATCGAATGACGAAAGAGCGAGTCATTTCGGCCATTGCCAAAGGGCATGCATTACACGAATTAATGGGGTTTCTGAATCAATATGCTCTGACAGGCGTGCCGGAGAATGTAAGTTCTGCGTTAGCGGATTGGGGGAAGGAGACGGATATTACACCATTGACTGTGGACCATTACATGGAGGTAAGAGAGGCCAGTATAGGCTCCACAGAGGATCAAGAGACATTAGAGAAAGATGTCTTGACCGGTGTATTTTCTTTCCGCACACCCGATAATCAAGGTATGGTTATTGTCCCTGCATTTTTGCATGGGATGGAGCGTGATCATACTGTAGTCGAGAAGGCATTCTCTCTGTTAGGGGTTGAGGAGATACCTGAGACCTGGTACAGGGAGTGGCGACGATATCACAGTTCAACAGCAAGACAGATTGCTGCCAAAGCCATTGAGTGGCAGACCAAGTTGGGGATCCAACAGAATCATTGTACGCAATACCTCATTCCACATCAGGTAGAGGGGCATGAAAAATGGACATTAAGCGGATGGTGTATTCTGGATTCAAGTGAATGCTCATCAGAGACAGAATGGCGTACATTCTCCCCGTCGGATTGGGATACAATGCGTCTTATCCTGCCAGATGATGTCATAACCTGATTATTTGAAGTGAGTATCAGGTTAAAAGACGAATTTCCAAGTTTCCCTTATTTCTAATTGCAGGAAAAACTCTTCTTAACTATTCATGGATATGCTATGATGAGGTAGTCTACGTTAAGTAGAACTTTATATATAGATAGGATGAATATTCATGAGCGTAGCGGAAATGAACACGGTCGATATGGCCCAAGTGTTAACGGGCGCATATGAACTGGGCGACATGATTAACCAATCTGCCGAAGTATCGGATTATTTATATTGGAAGCAGCAAGTCGAGACTACCCCTGAGATTCAGATGGGGATTCGGAAGCTGAATGCCAAGAAGGAATTGTTTGAAGAAACACAGCGATTTGGTCATTTTCACCCGGATTACCATGCAGCGAAAGACCAGGTGAAGGCGCTGGAACAGGAGTTAGAAAATTTCGAGGCGGTAGCCCGCTTCAAACAGGCAGAGAAGTCCCTGGATGATATGTTATTCCAGATGTCAGAGACTATTGCATTCGCAGTGTCAACGACCATCAAGGTACCAAGTAATGATCCGAATCCGAAGGGCGGCTGCGGTAGTGGCGGCAAGTGTGGTTGCAGTTAAGCAATCAGGATATAGTAATTAATTCAGACTCATGACAGACCGGACCTTTAGGGATGAATGCTTGTTCGGTTCAAGTGACCGATCAACAATCATCCGGGGATGAATGCCTGCTCGGTTCATGTGACCGATCATCCTAGGCGCCGGTCTCCATTATAGAAGGGCGGGGAACGATGATGTTTGCGGAAAGGACAGGATTCATTATTTGGGTCAGTGATTTGAAGGCTGCCCGTAATCTCGAAAAATATGGCACCGTGCATTATATCTCCCGCCGTATGCATTATGTGGTCATGTATGTTAATGCAGAACGGGCAGAAGATACGATGAAAAATGTGAAGCGACTTTCCTATGTGCGCAAGATTGAACGTTCGTATCGAAACGAGATCAAAACCGAGTATGCCAGCAAAACCATGGATAAAACGAGCTTTTACGGAATATAGTCGAGATACTGGAGGGACCCTGTGGGGTCGCTCTTTTCTTGAATTATGCACAAATGGACTTTTATGAAAAAAAGTTAAACTTACGCCTTGAGGTTACGGGACTTATGTTGTAATATATTTGGTAATAAATAGATAGAAAGTCCTATCTGGTGGAGAGTGATTCCCATGCGTGATAAGGTGATGCAACGTTGGAGCACCTACGAGCCGTTTTTCGTGGCTCTTGGAGACAAGAAAGTGGCCGACATCGTCATTACCCATCATGCCAAGATGCGGTATGCAGACCGTATTGAGCCTGCACGTAGTGATGATGACCATATTGCAGCGTGGTTATGGGAGTGTCTGAAGCAGGACCGTATAACACCATACTACCGTAATGAACAGGACGTCTACCTGATTGATGAGGATCTGGTCGTGGTCGCCGAATTTTCCGAACTTGAAGGAGAATATGATATTGCGGGCAACCCGCTGCACAAGATGATTGTAGTTACGTTTCTGGGACGTATGTCGGAGACCATTGAGTTGAGGGACCTGAAATCTTATTACTCATGGTTAAGACATTCAAGAAGAATGACGCTGGTCAAAAATAGTCGCAAGCATAAGTAAGTTGAGTAGATTTAATATGTTGAAATCATAGACATTCAAGTATCATCGCATGCAGACAAGCTGCATGCTTTTTTTGTTGCCAAGCGGGAAATCGGCTACAATGTAGAGAGTGTAATCGAAGAGGGGCGAAGATATGAATTTTCACCAATTGCATATTTTTTATACGGTAGCAGAGAAAGGCAGTTTCTCGGCTGCTGCACAAGCATTACATATGACTCAACCTGCAGTAACAATGCAGATTCAATCACTGGAGGATTATTTTGGAACCAAGCTATTACATCGTTCCACCAAAAAAATAGAGTTATCCGAGGCTGGCCGGACGTTATTGCCTCATGCGAAACGGAGTGTGGAGCTGGTCAGACAGACGGATGAGGCGATGTCTGCGTTTACCCAGATGTTACAAGGCCGACTCCAGCTTGGAGCCAGTTTAACGATCGGAGAATATGTACTCCCGCGCATGCTTGGACCGTTTGCGCTTCAATATCCCGATATTTCCATTGTCATGAAAGTGATGAATACAACGCAAATTATGGATGATATATTGAAGCACCAGCTTAATTTTGGTCTGATTGAAGCGCCAGTGCACCACCCGGACATGATTGTAGAGCCTGTCATGCAGGACGAGCTGAAACTGATTGTACCTGCCGGGCATGATCTGGCTAAGCGTAGCAAAGTGAATCTTGAAGATGTAATGAATTATCCCTTTGTGCTGCGTGAGAAGGGTTCGGGTACACGTCAGGTGATGGAAGATCAATTGCAAAAGAAAAAGATTGATCCACAGGATATGAATGTTGTGATGGAACTTGGCAGTACAGGAGCGGTAAAATCGGCTGTTGAGGCAGGAGTAGGCATTACGATGTTATCCCCCTCTTCCGTGCAGCATGAGCTGGCCCTGGGACTTGTACATATTGTGGATATCCGTGGACTTGAATTCAAACGGCAGTTCTATGCCATCCATCTAAAATCGTCCTTGTTGCCCCTGTCAGCTGTCGCCTTCCTGAACTATCTGCGTCAACAGGAGCAACATAAGCCCAAACACCAAACAGGTAAGGCATAATAGCAGGCACTATCAATAATAGATAAGATTTAATCACAATCCACTATTGAAAGAAAGGAGTTGTTGAGCATGAATCAATACCTAGGACGGTGTGATCTTCATACCCATAGTCAGGCCTCCGATGGAATGCAGCCACCGGCTGATAATGTGAAGCTTGCCAAGCAAAAAGGACTATCTGCGGTTGCCCTAACGGACCATGATACAGTAGCCGGTATAGCAGAAGCGCAGCGAGCGGGGAAAGAGTATGATATTGATGTCGTAGCAGGTGTTGAGATCAGCACTCGGGCTGGCGGCAAAGATATTCATGTGCTGGGTTATTACGTGAATACGGAGGATGAGCAGTTCCTGCAACGGTTGCGTGGATTAAGAGAAGCGCGAGATGAGCGCAATCATCTGATTATTGGCAAGCTCCAGGAACTTGGACTTGATATAAGCTGGCAGGAGGTACTGGATGAACTGGGACGCCCGCTAGAGCCCGATGAGAGTATCGGCAGACCACATATGGCTGATGTGTTGGTGAAGAAGGGATATGCTGTCGACATGCGGGATGCATTCGATCGATATCTTGCTGAAGGCAAGCCTGGCTTCGTATCTGTCCCCCGAGTTGCGC
This sequence comes from Paenibacillus sp. USHLN196, assembly GCF_037144955.1. Classification (NCBI taxonomy): domain Bacteria; kingdom Bacillati; phylum Bacillota; class Bacilli; order Caryophanales; family Paenibacillaceae; genus Paenibacillus; species Paenibacillus sp. USHLN196. The sequence goes on from NZ_JBBCYH010000008.1 coordinate 69,449, forward strand.
CGAAGGATGCGTGCGAGTGGATCAGAGCCGCAGGGGGAGCTGCTGTTATTGCCCATCCGGGTCTCTATAATGATGATGAATTGGTGCGTCGAATTATCGCAGACTCCCGTCCGGACGGTATCGAAGTATTTCATTCGGACCATGGCCCGGAAGAGGAACACAGGTATGCGGAGATGGCTAGGGAATATGATCTTATTGAAACAGGTGGATCGGATTACCATGGGGAACGACAAGGTGTTGTTTTCCACGGGGATCTCGGTAGCAAGACAGTAGCGGTTGATGTGTTGAAAAGACTGCAGACGGCTGCACATAGCAAGAGGTAGTCTAATCTAGACAGGTTAACACTTTATCGGGTTATGAGTTTTTTTGTTGTTTATAGAGATACATCCTAAGGTCGGAAGAGCATAGGACATGGAAACATAGTAGGCTAAACCTACATGTATTCATGTCCTTTTTTTGTTAAAAAGAGTCTATGTGATCGAATAGTTTACCCAATCGCCACGTGTAGCCCCCAGACGTTCAAATAATTGCTGTGCACGCTCATTGGTCACGGCAGTGATCCAGGACATATAAGCACATCCATGTTCACGCGTATATTGCTGGCAGTGTGCAAATAGTTGGGCTTCCGCTTCACCTTCTCTGAATGCTTCCGTAACAAAAAGGTCATTCATAATGGCTACACGCTCTGCTTTCATCGTACTGTAAGTAAAGAACAAGGTGGAGAATCCGATAAGATTTCCGTCCTCTACTGCCACGAATTGAGCACCGATCTGCTGATTAAGCAGGTTGTTAATCAAAAGGTGGATGGATTGATCTCCAGGCCATGGGTTGTTGTAGAATCCCACCACATAGTCATGCATCAAGGCAGTCAGTGGTTTCAGATCATGAGGTTGCGTCTCTCTAATATGTATAGTCATGGTACACATCCTTAACATTAGTTTTTATTTATTGCAATTGAATTATTATACGTATGAATGAATTAATATTCAATACGAATGATAAATAAGCTGAGCTTCACATATCATTCAAACAAGTAATGCAAATACAAAAATCCCCTGAACCATTTAATGGTCAGGGGATTCTGTCTTTGTTACTTTTACAACTATATAAGTTGAACTAATCATTTACACGATAACGGAGAGGACAGAAAAAACCTGAAAAAGCGGAGCTAAAAGCTTTCTGCAAGAAAGCTGCTTCGGAAGCATACGCTGTGCCTTTATCCCCGGATTTTCCCTTGAAAAAGGAGATCAAAAAAATCTGGGGATAACAGCGATTGGAAGGTTGTTCTGTCATCGTAGTGTCAGTGTAAATAATCTTTAGTTCAACTTATATATACTATCCATTTTTAATGGTGGATGGCAGACTCTTGATCAATTCATCATTTGGCGTGACAAACAAGGTCTTCTGGTGATCATAGATGACAAAACCCGGCTTCGCACCACTTGGTTTGCGTACATGACGGATAAACGTGTAATCCACAGGCACACTGCTTGATTCCTTGGCTTGGCTGAAATACGCAGCAAGCTGTGCCGCTTCTTCCAATGTAGCTTCACCAAAGTCAGTACTGCGAATGACCACATGTGAACCTGGAATGTCTTTGGTATGCAGCCAAGTGTCGTTGGAAGAAGCGAGACGGTTGGTCACATACTCATTTTGCAGGTTGTTTTTGCCCACAAGAATATCAATCCCCTCGGAGGAGGTGAATTGGTGTACGGTCGGACGGTCGCTTTTCTTCTTCTTTTTACCCTTCTTGTTACGGTCACGAAGGTATCCCTGTTGCACAAGCTCATCCCGTATTTCCTCAATATCGTTCATGGATGCAATGGACAGCTGTTGCAACAGGTTATCGAGATAGTCAATCTCGTCTTTGGTTTTGCCGAGTTGCTCATGAATGACAGCCAGACTGTTCTTGTATTTGTTATATCGCTTGAAATAGCGTTGTGCGTTGTCAGACGGTGTAAGCAGCGGATCAAGCTGAATGGTAATGTTGGCTTGGTCTTCATCATAGAAGTTCACAAGCTCCACGCTCTTGTCCCCTTTGTGGACCTGATGCAGGGAGGCGAATAGCAACTCGCCCCATAGTCTGAACTTGTCCGCATCGTCGGCTTCGAGCAAATCCTTGTTCAGGTTATCCAGCTTTTTGATGTTCTTGCTTCGCTCATTCTGTAGAAAACGGAGCAGATCACTTACTCTCTGTTTAACCGTGTCCCGTTCAGCCTTGTCTCCGTAATAATCTTCCATGCACTTGCTCATCGTGTCATAGGTTTTCTCCAAATCTTGAATGCTCTGAAGATGAACGGCCGAGAAAATCATTTTGCCTTTGGCGTTCATTCCGGTTACAGGCGTGTAGAGATGATCTCTGACAGGTCCCATCACGGCTTCAAAAGCGTTCCAGAGTGCTCCAGACTCCATTCGACTCTCACCCTCAACAACAGCCTGAGTGTTCACTGTGCCTTCAGCAGCAATGCCACGGGTAGCAATTTCTCCTGCAATCAGCGGACTAAGACCGCTAAAGGAGTTCACAAGCCAGCGTGATGCCTCTTCTTCAGCGGCATGATAGCTCTCCTCGAATGCTGCGCGACTCACTTCGAGCGGATTACTTTTATGTTGTTCGGGTGGAGCGGTATACGAGAATCCAGGCATGATTACCCGGTAGCTGCTGATGGACGGAGTCACATGATGAATGCCATCCAGAATCGTTCCAGTTACAGGATCAAGCAAAATAATGTTACTGTGACGACCCATTAATTCAATGATGATGCGTTTAACCGAAACATCCCCCAGTTCGTCGCGCTGACGCACATTGATGTGGATAATACGTTCCATGCCAATCTGACGGATCTCCTCAATGATTGCACCTTCACAGTGCTTGCGGAGCAGCATGCAGAACATGGGTGCTTCAGTCGGATTAAGGAATGTCTTTTCCGTAAAATGCACACGTGGATATGTCGGGCTTGCCGAAACAAGCAATTTACTATTACCGCGCTGAGCACGCAGGGTGAGAACTACATCATGGCCATTCGGCTGATGGATTTTGCTGATACGTCCACCAATGCAGCCTTGCAATTCATGAACAATGGCCCGTGTTACAATGCCGTCCAATGCCATTTTTCCACTTCCTCTCTCTATCGAGCATCTGCATTTTATCATCATGCCAAATGCTTCATCTATATAACTGAAACGAGCAACCAAGTATGTAAAAAAAAGAGGACTGGCTGCAGATTTTTCGTTGCTTGCCTGTTAAACGCTGGAATCAGTACTGCGCAGAACATCACAGACTTTTATTTTAGCCTATTATGTCCATCAGGGAAAGGATTCACCTTGCGGGTGCTAATCACAGACCTGTCCGAATACATATAGAGCAGGTAGTTTGTCCGGCATAGTGTACAGCCTGTCGACCAGCGCGCCGGTGAGTCATGTGAGCTTATTTTGCAGATGAAATACAGACTGGGAGGGAACCTTGAAGCATGGAACATACCAAGTGGCATCAACTAAGTGATGAAGAGCTTCGCAACACTCTTGGCGTCAGCCCGCAGGAAGGATTGACGGATGAAGCTGCAGCAGAGAAGAGGAAAGCTATCGGTTCGAATGAGCTGAGCGAGGGGAAACGTATTTCTCCAATTACGTTGCTCTTGAATCAGTTCAAAGATTTTATGGTGCTGGTATTGATGGGAGCAACGTTGGTATCCGGATTGCTGGGTGAGTATCTGGATGCAGTAACGATCGTGGCCATTATTGTGCTGAATGCCATTCTGGGGTTTGTGCAGGAATTCCGGGCAGAACGATCTCTTCGTGCATTAAAACAGTTGTCCGCACCTCTCGCCAAAGTGCTTCGATCGGGCCAGGAAGTACATCTTGCCGCCAAACAACTCGTACCCGGGGATATTGTCATGGTGGAGAGTGGTGACCGAATTCCTGCTGATGTACGCTGGCTGGAAACGAACAGTCTGGATGTCGAGGAGTCGGCACTTACCGGGGAATCTGTCCCCGTAAGCAAACATTGCCTTCCGATTGCCGACGAGGATGTTCCACTTGGCGATCAGAAGAATATTGGTTTTATGGGGACCATGGTTACTCGTGGCACAGCCAAAGGTGTGGTTATCCGTACGGGAATGGAGACTGAGATGGGCAAGATTGCCGATCTGATCCAGAATACGGAGGAGCAAGAAACACCGCTACAGCACAGGCTGGAACAACTGGGCAAAATTCTGATTTTTGTCGCGTTGGGATTAACCGTCATGGTCGTCGTTGCAGGTATATTGCACGGACAACCAGCTGTCGGCATGTTTCTGGCAGGGGTTAGTCTCGCGGTGGCTGCCATACCTGAGGGTCTGCCGGCCATTGTAACCATTGCACTTGCCCTTGGCGTGCAGCGGATGATCAAGCGTAAAGCTATTGTACGTAAGCTGCCTTCTGTCGAAACTCTGGGCTGCGCGTCCGTAATCTGCTCGGATAAAACAGGCACACTCACCCAGAACAAGATGACGGTAACGGATGTGTGGCTGGAGGGACGTAACATCAAGGTTACCGGGGATGGGTATGCACCTGAAGGACAGATGCTGGAGAACGGTCGAACGGTGGAACTGAAGAGTGACCAGTCCCTACGCAGAATGCTCCAGATTAGCGCGCTTTGCAACAATGCCAGTATTGTCGAGAGCGTTGCTAGCGAGGTGGGGAGCAAGAAAAAGGGCAAGGATAACAAAAAGGACGGCAAAAAAACGAAAAAAGATGATTTCAAAGAAGAAACAGTTCAACGAGACAATGTATTCTGGGAGCTGAAAGGCGATCCGACGGAAGGGGCACTCGTCACACTTGCCTCCAAAATGGGGCTTACTCCTGCCGGACTGAAAGAGTTGTATGCCCGTCAGCAGGAATTTCCATTTGATTCGGAGCGAAAACGCATGTCGGTCCTGGTTCATCACCAGGGAGGCCGAATGATCTACACCAAAGGTGCACCGGATGTGTTAATCGGACACTGCAGTTATATTTTGTGGGAAGGAAAGGTCGTGCCTTTCACTGGAACACTGCGACAGAAAGTCATGGCAGCCAACGAGAGCATGGCTGGAGCGGCACTGCGTGTCCTCGGAATGGCCTATCGTGAAGTACGGCCGGAAGAAAAAGTGGCTGACGAACACGCTGCCGAAAGTCAACTTGTCTTCGTAGGACTTGCAGGTATGATTGATCCACCGCGTCGTGAAGTGAGAGATGCGATTGCCACATGCCGCAAAGCGGGTATTCGTACCGTCATGATCACAGGTGATCATGGAACAACGGCAGAAGCCATTGCTCATCAGCTGGGTATTCTTCCACGAGGAGGCGCTTCGTTAAGTGGTCAGCAACTGGCAGGCATGACAGACGATCAACTGGATAAACAGGTAGAAGGCATCTATGTGTTCTCCAGAGTGTCTCCTGAACATAAGCTTCGCATCGTAAAATCGTTGCAGCGCAAAGGGCATGTCGTCGCGATGACGGGGGATGGGGTAAATGATGCTCCGGCGATCAAGGCAGCAGATATCGGCATAGCGATGGGCATTACAGGCACAGATGTGACGAAGGAAGCTTCGGCGCTCATTTTGAGTGATGATAACTTCTCGACCATTGTGGCAGCCATTGAAGAAGGCCGTAATATTTATGAGAACATTCGCAAGTTTATCCGTTATTTGCTGGCATCGAACGTGGGCGAGATTTTGACTATGTTCTTTGCAATGATGATGGGCCTGCCGCTACCCCTCGTGCCTATTCAGATTCTGTGGGTTAACTTGGTGACAGATGGCTTGCCTGCAATGGCGCTGGGGGTAGATCAGCCTGAGAAAGATTTGATGGAACACAAACCCCGTGGAGCCAAGGAGAATATTTTTGCGCGGAGACTGGGTTGGAAAATCGTCAGTCGGGGTGTATTGATTGGATTATGTACTCTCGGCGCGTTCTGGCTCACTCTTCAGGCTGCACCGGATAACCCGGGTCAACTGATCAAAGCACAGTCTGTGGCTTTCGCTACACTCGTTTTGGCGCAGCTTATTCATGTCTTTGATTGCCGTAGTTCACGATCCATCTTCCACCGGAATCCACTACAGAACAAATATCTGGTTCTTGCCGTTATTTCATCGGTTGTACTGATGTTAATTGTCATGTACGTTGAGCCGCTGCAACCGATCTTCAAAACCGTACCTCTAGGCTTGCGTGAGTGGGCGATCTGTATTGTTGCTGCAGGCATTCCAACGTTCCTTATGGGCGCAGGCAGCGTGTGGGGTGGTCGTCGTAACCGCCGTCGCATGGGGGGGGCTGGCCGCTTCGTACCGAAAAGTACAAAGTTTTCGGCATAAAATCAATACCTTTTCCTTACCCATTTCGTTATGCTATCCTCAAAATGATTCGAAGCGGCAGCTTTGGCATTTTGCAGGATAGCTTTTTTGGTGTAACTGTTGAATATGAATTTCTATGGTGATCCTGTAGAAGAGCAAGAATATAGCTTTGGCAGCAGACTGTCAAAAGGAGTGGGCAAGGTTATGGAATTTACGAAAATGCATGGACTTGGTAATGATTTTATCGTTGTATTTGGAGAAAAGGAGCTTCCGGCAGATGCTGCAGAATTGGCTGTGAAATGGTGTAACCGTTTCTTCGGCATCGGTGCGGACGGCCTGGTTTATATACTGCCTTCGGAGAAGGCGGACTTTCAGATGCGCATCATGAATTCGGACGGTTCCGAAGCAGAGCAGTGCGGTAATGCCATTCGCTGTGTGTCCAAATATGTATACGATCATGGTCACGTTAGCCAGGAGCAGATCACCATTGAAACGATTGGTGCAGGCGTACAACCGGTAAGTCTCAACATTCGTGATGGTAAAGTGGAAACGGTTCGTGTGGATATGGGTGAGCCGATCCTGAATGGCCTACAGGTACCTACAACGGTGGATGCGAATCCCGTGGTCGATCATTACATTGAAGCCAATGGACATGCGTTCAAATTCACTGCCGTATCCATGGGTAACCCGCATGCGGTCATCTATGTAGATGACGCTGTGAATTTTGACCTCACGACTTGGGGACCACTTCTTGAAGTGCATCCGATGTTCCCCAAAAAAATCAATGTGGAATTCGCAACAGTTCGTGACCGTGGATATGTGGACATGCGTGTATGGGAACGTGGAGCTGGTCCAACACTTGCTTGTGGAACCGGGGCATGTGCAACGCTGGTATCCTCTGTCCTGAATGGTCATACAGATCGTACGGCAATTATCAGCCTCAAGGGTGGGGATCTTCACATTGAGTGGAACGAAGCTGACAATCATGTGTACATGACGGGACCTGCTGAAGTTGTTTTTAAGGGAATCACCTCATAAAAATTGGAAGGTTTAACCAAAGGGGCCTGCGGGCCTCTTTTTTTAATCTGCATCAAAAACCTGTGTTTTTCTTCGTTTTTTAGCGTTTTTTGTGTTACATTAGTATGAAAATGATCACAGCTAGGCGGGGGGAAAAGGGATGAAGGCGGATTTGCGCAAAGTTATGCAGGAACGGGTTCTCGTTGGAGATGGGGCCATGGGAACATTTCTGTACCAAATGGGGTTCCCGGTAGGGATTTCATATGAAGAATTGAACTTGATTTCACCTGAAGTGGTGGCGGATGTACATCGCCGTTATCGGGATGCAGGTACAGAAATATTTGAAACGAATACGTATTCTGCCAATTACGACAAGTTGTCCAAGTTCGGTCTGGAGTCCAAGGTAGAAGATGTGAACCGTGCCGGCGTGCGTATTGCCAAAGAGGTGGCTGGAGCTGACGGTTACGTACTTGGTGCAGTAGGCTCTATTCGTGGCGGCAAGCGGACGAACGTGTCCACAAGTGAACTAAAACGCTTCTATCAACAACAGATCTCTGCTCTGCTCGATGAAGGTGTAGATGGCATTCTGCTTGAGACCTTTTATGATATTGAAGAGATGGATATTGCCCTTTTGCAAGCGCGCAAGCTGAGTGATCTGCCTGTAATTGGACAGTTCGCTGTAGAGGATGTAGGGCATACACTGGACGGATATACGATGCCTGAAGCATTCCGGATTATGCGGGAGCAGGGCGCGGATGTGATCGGTTTTAACTGTCGCTCCGGTCCAAACGGGATTATGCGTGCCATGGAAACCGTCTCTGGACGTATCGGCGTTCCGATGTCCGTCTATCCGAACGCGGGTGCCGCGGATTATGTAGATGGTCAGTTCCGTTATGGTGCGACTCCGGAGTACTTTGGTCAGACGGCAGTGCAGTTTGCTGAACTGGGCGCTCGTATTATCGGCGGTTGCTGCGGGACTACACCTGATCATATTACCGCAATGAAAGAGGCGCTTGCTGACTATATACCTTCTCCTATTTTGGAGCCTGATCCGTCAGAATCCAAACCGCGTATTGTGTTGCATGAAAATGTGGATGAGCGTTCCGGACGTGGAGGACAGCCTACGATCGTTGATCTGGTCAAGCAGCGTCACACGGTCATTGTTGAACTTGACCCGCCACGTGACTTGGACATTGCCAAGTTCATGAAGGGCGCCGAGACACTGAAAGCAGCAGGAGCAGACGCCCTGACCCTGGCGGATAATTCACTAGCGGTTACACGGATGAGCAACATGGCGTTGGGTCACCTCGTTCAGGATCGCACGGGCCTTCGTCCACTTGTGCATATTGCCTGCCGTGACCGGAATCTGATTGGAACACAGTCACACATGATGGGTTTTGATGCTTTGGGGATTAATCATGTACTGGCTGTAACAGGAGATCCTGCAAGGTTTGGAGATCTGCCAGGTTCAAGCTCGGTATACGATCTGACTTCTTTTGAAATCATACGCATGATCAAGCAGTTGAACGATGGAGTGGCTTTCTCAGGTAAACCGCTGAAGCAGAAGGCTGGTTTTGTCATCGGAGCGGCATTTAATCCCAATGTGAAATATTTGGAGAAAGCTGTACAACGTCTGGAGAAGAAAATTGCCTCTGGTGCAGATTACATCATGACACAACCGATCTATGATCCTGAGTTGATTGTAGCAATGCACGAAGCGACCAAACATCTGGATGTGCCCATTTTTGTAGGTGTAATGCCGCTGGCGAGTGGACGGAATGCAGAGTATCTGCACAACGAGGTTCCGGGGATTCAGCTCTCGGATGAAGTGCGTTCCCGGATGGCAGGTCTGGAAGGGGAAGAAGGCCGTGCTATGGGGGTAAAAATTGCCAAAGAACTGCTGGATGTAGCAACAGCCCATTTCAAAGGCATCTATCTCATGACACCGTTTATGTTCTATGGCATGACGGCCGAACTGACTCAATATGTATGGGAGAAGTCGGAGCATCAATGTCCTACTTGTTTCAACCCTAATAATCAATTACAATAGTAAAACGGATGTGATGCCGATGTCATTCAGTATGACCGGATACGGTCAATCCGCCTTTCATTTTGGCGGCTATAAGGTACAATTAGAGATCAAATCTGTTAATCATCGTTATTGCGAAGTGATGATGCGTCTGCCAAGAGAGTGGACGTATTATGAAGACGGTTTGAGGAAGATCGTACAGGGCCGTTTGAAACGTGGGCGGATTGATGTTTATGTAATGAAAGAAAAAGAGGAAGACCAGGCTCTTCCCGCTGTTCTGAATGAACAGACGGTCAGGGCCTATCTGCAGGCTGCAGAGCAACTGGAGACTCAGTATGGAATGCAGGGCAAACCAAGTATTGTGGATATGCTTGGGCTGCCAGACGTCATGGTTCATTCGGATGGGACAAGTTCCATTCCGGAAGAGCAGAAGGACGAATGGGAGCGAGTGCTGCAGGAAGGATTGAAAGAGGCTTTGTCCAGCCTTGAGCAGATGCGCGCTCGCGAGGGTCTTCATCTGGCCAGTGATCTGGAACGGCGGATTACCCGTCTGGAGTCGCTGCATACCGAGATGCTTGATCTTGCTCCGACTGTGGTAAGTGATTACCGTAACAAGTTAAGGCAACGGCTTACGGAAATGCAGGAAGAAGGCTCTTTCCCTTTTGATGAGCATAAATTGGGTATGGAAATTGCAATGTTTGCCGATCGTTCTAACATAGAAGAGGAGCTTACACGTCTACTCAGTCACTTTGGACAGAGCAGGGAACTGCTGAAGAGTGATGAGCCGGTAGGGCGTAAGTTGGACTTTCTAATTCAAGAGATGAATCGGGAAGTCAATACGATTGGATCAAAAGCCAACCATTTGGCTCTGGTGAATCGTGTTGTCGAGATGAAGGCGGAGCTGGAGAAGATTCGTGAGCAAGCGGCGAATATCGAATGAACAGCCATATTTCGGCATAAGAGTCGCATGTATAGGGGGAAGAACCTGATTATGGCAATCAAACTCATTAACATTGGATTCGGTAACATCGTATCGGCGAACCGGATTATATCCATCGTGAGTCCGGAATCGGCGCCGATCAAGAGAATCATACAAGAGGCTAGAGATCGTCACATGCTGATTGATGCAACGTACGGAAGACGTACTCGTGCCGTAATTATTACGGATAGCGATCATGTCATTTTGTCTGCAGTTCAGCCTGAGACGGTCGCCCATCGTCTTTCTTCGAAAGATGATGACAACGACGAATAAAATGGAGTGTAATATGTCTAAGGGATTACTGGTAGTGTTGTCCGGCCCATCAGGGGTCGGGAAGGGTACTGTATGCAGCGCATTGCGCAAACGGGTGCCGGAATTGATCTATTCCGTATCGGCGACAACCCGTCAGCCTCGTCTGGGTGAAGAACATGGTGTGAACTATTTCTTCAGAAGTCATGAGGAGTTCCAGAACATGATTGCTGAAGATCAATTGTTGGAACATGCGGAGTATGTCGGTAATTATTACGGAACACCGCGTGATTTTGTAGAGAAAACGATTAACGAAGGCCGCGACATCATTCTGGAGATTGAGGTTCAAGGCGCGTTAAAAGTGAAAGAGAAATTCCCGGAAGGGATCTTTGTTTTCCTGCTTCCTCCTTCATTGGACGAGCTGAAAGATCGCATTCAGGGCCGTGGTACCGAAAGCCAAGCGACCATTGATCACCGGATGTCTGTGGCGGTCGATGAGATCAGTCTGCTGGAGCAGTATGATTACGCTGTTGTTAATGATGAAATTGATTTGGCGTGCAAGAGAATAGAAAGCATCATAATCGCCGAACATTGTAAGATCAATAAATAATCCCTTTTGCCGCTGCAGAATGCGATATAAGTGGGGCAGTTGTCATATCATGTATTGAAGCAGTCCATCTTGGACTGTCCAAATATGAAGACATGCCACACAAGTTCTGTCAGGCGGCAACTTGCGATTATACTAATGCGAAGAGGTGTTTGTTAATATGCTGTATCCTTCTATTGATGAAATGATGAACAAAGTCGACAGCAAGTATTCCCTTGTTGTTGCTGCTTCCCGCCGGGCTAGACAGCTACGTGAAGGTGAAAAAACGGATTTAAGAGGTGCGAGATCGCATAAACAAGTTGGCGTTGCACTGGAAGAAATCTATGGAGACCTGCTCGTTGTCATCAAAGGACAGGACGAAGAAGAAGAGTAAGCCGCTTGCGGCTACTCTTCAACTGCATACGGCGTAAGCCGGATTAATTGACAACCGCGAGGTTGTTATTTTTTTACGAATAAGCATATTTTAACGGAATCTTCTTTAGACGTCGTATAAATATCGGGGGAAATAAACATGTTGAACGGTAAAAAAATCGTGCTTGGTGTGACTGGCGGCATAGCCGCTTACAAAGCGGCAACATTATGCAGCAGACTGGTGCAAAAGGGAGCGGATGTTCATGTGATTATGACAGCTTCCGCTACACAGTTTATTACCGAATTAACGCTGCAAACGTTGACCCGAAACACCGTATATACCGATACATTTGATGAACGTGAACCAGCAGTCGTATCTCATATTCATCTGGCCGATCTGGCGGATCTTGTTCTGGTTGCCCCGGCTACTGCGAATGTGATTGCGAAGATGGCGCATGGCATGGCAGATGATATGCTCTCAACAACTCTTCTTGCCACGACTGCTCCTGTCATGATTGCCCCAGCCATGAATGTACATATGTATGATCATCCGGCTGTACAGCATAATATGAATCTGCTTGCTGAACGGGGAACCTTAATGATTGAGCCGGGTGAAGGACAGCTTGCATGTGGTTATGTGGGCAAGGGACGTCTGGAAGAACCGGAGACCATTGTTGATGTGGTAGAGCGTTTCTTTGAACAGCGTGGATCTGCAGCTCGAGTTCAGAAGGGACAAGATTTACTGTTACAAGGCAAGAAGGTTGTTGTTACGGCTGGGGGCACGATTGAGCGTATTGACCCAGTACGCTACATTACGAACGATTCGTCTGGTAAAATGGGATTTGCCATAGCCGCAGCTGCGCGTGAACTGGGGGCAGATGTGAAATTGGTTATGGGCAATACCCAAGAGAAGCCACCGGAGAGCGTTGAGTTGATCCCAGTACAGTCTGCACAGGATATGTATGAAGCAGTAACACACGAGTGGGATGATGCAGATATCGTGGTTAAGGCGGCGGCAGTTGCCGATTATCGTCTAAAGGAAGTTTACACTGAGAAGATCAAGAAGAAAGGCGACACGCTGTCGCTCGAACTTGTTAAAAATATAGATATTCTTGAAACGCTGGGCAAACAGAAGACCCATCAGTTTTTGATTGGTTTTGCTGCGGAAACTCAGTCGGTTGAGATGTATGCACGTGAGAAACTGGAACGGAAAAACTGTGATCTGATCGTAGCCAATGATGTAACCCGAACGGGTGCAGGATTTGGAACAGACACCAACGCGGTACATATCTATGACCGGGAGGGTTTGGTGGAGGAGCTTCAAGTGATGGCCAAGCACGATGTGGCTCATCGGTTGCTCCGGATTGCGGCGGAGCGCATTGCCGGGAGGAATTAGGATATGGAGATTGCCAAGGTCATTGTCGATGTTCCTGTGAAGGAAACAGACCGGCCGTTTGATTACTTGGTACCTGAATCGATGAGGGAATGGATCGAGATTGGCAGCCGAGTGGGTGTACCTTTTGGCCATCGGACGGTGCAGGGATTCGTGATTGATCTTGTGCCACGTACCGGGGAGGAATCATTCAAACTGAAGCAAATTCAGGAGTTGCTGGACATTGTTCCCCCATTGTCAAAAGATTTGGTTGAACTGGCCGAATGGATGAGTGGACGTTATGCCAGTAATCGGATTTTGTCGTTGCAGGTGATGGTACCGACGGCATTGAAAGGGAAAGCAGAACGATACATCTCATTGGGAGATGCACTGGACGGAGAGATCGCCAGTCCACAACCGGATGATGAGGTGTTATTTGTTTGGGGACAAGAGTCTACGACCGAGAAGGTGCAGCAGGATATCATCCGTTTTGTCAAAAGTCGGGGTCAGGTACCCCTGCAACAGCTCAGTCGGAAATATCCGAATCATGCTGCGCTAATCAAGAAATTATTGCTTGGTGGTGTGCTGCTGGAAAGTCAGGCCATCAAGGACAAGTTGAATAAAAAAACGATGAAGTCCGTTGATCTGGCTGTAGATATTGCTGCTGCTCAGGAAGCACTTGCTTCATTCCCGGCGAAAGCACAGCGGCAGAAGGAGATTCTGGCTTTTTTGCTGGAAATGAAAGAGCTTCTGCCCATGCCGATGAAAGAAGTGTTATCTACATTGCAGGTATCGGCAGCAACGATCAAGGGTCTGGAGGAAAAGGGACTGATTGTAACCGAGGACGTCGAGGTTTTTCGTGACCCTTATCAAGGCAGAAAGTTCAAAGCGACTGAACCGCTGGTACTGACCGATGAACAAAAACATGTCTACGACAATATCAATGGCCGATTGCAGGAACAGCGCCATGGGGTATTTTTGCTGCATGGTGTCACGGGTAGCGGCAAGACAGAAGTCTATCTTCAAACCATTCAACAATGCATCGAGCAGGATCGACAGGCCATCGTACTGGTGCCCGAGATTGCATTGACACCACAGATGGTAGAGCGTTTCAAAGGGCGCTTCGGTGACCAGGTTGCTGTCATGCACAGTCGTCTGTCTGGCGGTGAACGTTATGATGAATGGCGCAAGATTCGTGAGGGCCAGGTGAAGGTTGCGATTGGGGCACGTTCAGCGGTATTTGCTCCGTTCAGTCGGCTTGGACTGATCATTATGGATGAAGAACACGAGACTTCCTACAAACAGGAGGAAACTCCGAAATATCATGCCCGTGATGTTGCGGTAAAAAGAGCACAGCAGCATCAGGCCGTGGTCGTTCTGGGTTCAGCGACACCTTCGCTGGAAAGTTATTACGCTGCACGGTCGCAGAGTAATGATGATTTTGCACCACTCTTGTTGGAGATGCCAACTCGGGCACTGGGGAACAAGCTGCCTGAAGTGCGGATCGTTGACATGCGTGAAGAGTTGAAGGATGGCAACCGCTCCATGTTCAGCAGGGCTTTGCATAAAGGGCTGGAGGAGCGTTTGGAACGTGGTGAACAGACGGTGCTTCTGCTGAATCGCCGTGGATATTCGACCTTTGTCATGTGCCGAAGTTGTGGATATGTGGCGGGCTGTCCCGAATGTGATATTTCATTAACGTACCATCAGCGCTCCAATAATCTCCGTTGTCATTACTGCGGGTATGCGGAAGCGGCTCCGGAAGTGTGCCCGGATTGTGGAAGTGAGCATATTCGATATTTTGGTACAGGTACGCAGCGAGTCGAGGAAGAGCTCGCGAAGCTCTTTCCAGGTATTCGGGTCATTCGAATGGATGTGGATACGACAACAGAAAAAGGGGCGCACGAGAAGCTGTTGAAACAGTTTCGTGAGAAAAAGGCAGATGTATTACTGGGCACCCAGATGGTTGCGAAGGGACTTGATTTCCCGGATGTAACCCTGGTTGGCGTGATAACAGCGGATTCAGCACTGAATTTACCTGATTTTCGTGCTGCCGAAAAAACGTTTCAGTTGCTAACACAGGTAGCTGGCCGAGCTGGTCGGCACCAATTGCCTGGTGAAGTGTTTGTCCAGTCCTACACGCCGGAGCATTACTCCATTGGGCATGCGAGTCAGCATGACTATGTATCGTTTGTCCGTGAGGAACTATTGCACCGCCGCAATTTGCAATATCCGCCTTACTGTCGCCTGATTCTGGTGACCTTTTCGCATGAGCAACTTCCGGTATTGATTCGTCTTGCCGAGAACTATACGCGGATACTGAAAGAGAAGGCTAATGCGGCCGGATGGCTCGGCAGTCTGGATCGTTTCAGCAATGATGCCTTTGATGTGCTAGGGCCGGTAGCGTCCCCGATTCCTCGGATCAAGAATAGATACAGATTCCAATGTATGATAAAATGGCGGGGGGATGTAGACGCCATAGGACTTGCTCTGGCAACGGCCCGGCGCATGGACGATGATGTTCAGGCGCAGAAATTGCTTATTAGTCTGGATGTAGACCCGCAAATGTTAATGTAAGCATTCTGCAGCAATGCGGATGTAAACAAGCGGTATAAACATAGATTAAATGAATACCCCAAAAATACAGATATCGTCCTGAAATTATGATGAGGATTAGGAAGGTGCTTACAACATGTCGATTCGCATTATCGTGCAAGAACCAGATGAGGTGCTCCACAAGAGAGCCAAAGAAGTAACCAAAATTACACCAAACGTACAAAAATTGCTGGATGATATGGCTGACACCATGTACGATGCGGAAGGTGTGGGTCTTGCGGCACCACAGGTCGGCATTTTGAAACGTCTGATCGTAATTGACGCAGGTGATGAGCAAGGGCTGATCAAGATGATTAACCCGGAGATTATTGCAAGTGAGGGAGAGCAATTCGGACCGGAAGGTTGTCTGAGTATCCCTGGAATTAATGGTGACGTTCGCCGTTTTGAGACTGTGACAGTCAAAGGTCTGGATCGTGAAGGTAAAGAGTTGATTATTACGGGTAGTGGCCTGCTGTCCCGCGCATTCCAGCATGAAATTGATCATCTGGATGGCGTACTCTTTACGGATATCGCCGAGAAAGTGTACGAAATTGCAGCAGATCAAACGGGACCGCGTCGTAATTAAGGAGTGATCGATTTGAATATTGTTTTTATGGGAACACCTGAATTTGCAGTTCCTTCTCTCGATATGTTGATTGCAGAGGGGTACAATGTGGTGGGTGTGGTGACTCAGCCAGATAAACCACAGGGGCGCAAAAAAGTACTTACGCCAACACCGGTTAAGGCCGCGGCAGAACGCCACGGTCTGCAGGTGTTTCAACCTGTTAAATTGCGTGATCCGGAAGCCGTAGCCCGCTTGGCTGAATGGAAGCCGGATCTGATCGTGACCGCGGCCTTTGGACAGATTCTGCCCAAAGCCGTGCTGGATATGCCTGTTCGCGGTTGTGTGAACGTGCATGGCTCTCTTTTGCCGAAATATCGTGGAGGAGCCCCGATCCAACGTTCCATTATTAACGGAGAATCCGTGACAGGAGTCACATTGATGTATATGGCTGAAGGCCTGGATACCGGAGATATGATCTCGCGTGTGGAACTGCCGATTACGGATGAAGATACATCAGGATCGATGTTTGATAAATTAAGTGAGGCTGGTTCCAAACTGCTTCAGGCAGAAATGCCACGATTAATTGCGGGCGAGACAACGGCTGTCCCTCAGGATGATGCCGAGGCTTCGTATGCTCGTAATCTGACTCGGGAAGACGAGAAAATGGACTGGAGTCGTACTTCACGTGAATTGTTCAATCAGATCCGCGGCCTTGTGCCATTTTCGGGTGCATTTACGATGTGGGATGATCAGGTCTTCAAGATCTGGGCTGCGGCTAACCCCGATCAGGTGGATCTGGCAACTTCTTCGGATGCTGGACAAGCAGAGCCGGGAACAGTGTTGCAATTGAACAAAGCAGGGATTGAAGTTCGTACAGGTAATGGCTCACTTTGGTTAACTGAGGTGCAGCCTGCAGGCAAAAAGGTGATGCAAGCCGCTGACTTTGCTCGCGGTGGTACACTGAAACCTGGAATGGTGCTGCGATGAGCGGTAATACATCGGGGCGTGAAGGAAACCGTCGTCCGAATTCGGGTAAATTGGGTGGCGCAGGAAATGCTTCCGCTAATGGTGCATCTCGCTCCCAGAAACCCAAAACATCTGCTCGTGCCTTGGCAGTGAAGGTGCTCAGTGCAGTTGAGCAAGATGGAGCATACAGTAATCTGGAGTTGAACCGTCGTCTGAAAGAGGCGGATTTAAGCCCCGCGGATGCCGGACTAGCTACCGAATTGGTGTACGGAACAATCGCTAGATTGAATACACTTGATTACTTCTTGGAACGTTACGTTGCCAAAGGGGTATCCAAACTGCAACCTTGGGTTCGCAGCCTGCTGCGGATTAGTGTATATCAGATGATATACCTGGATCGTATTCCGGAACATGCCGTGGTGAGCGAAGCGGTCAATCTGGCCAAGAAACTGGGCCATCAGGGAATCTCGGGCATGGTGAATGGAGTGCTCCGCAATATGATCCGCAATCGGGATGAACTTCGTATTCCAGAACATCTGCCCCCTGCTGAACGTATTTCACTTGAGCATTCCCACCCGTTATGGATGGTTGAACGCTGGATTGCCCAGTACGGCGAGGAGACGGCGGAAGCGATCTGTCGTGCGAATAACGAGCCGCCAGCGGTGAGTGTTCGGGTCAACACTACGATGACCACACGGGAGAAACTGATGCATGAGATGAGCAGCACAGGTGCAGTTGTTGAAGCTTCTCGGCTGAGTTCCGATGGTATTCTTGTACGTAGTGGTGGAAACATGGCTCTAACGTCCTGGTATCGGGACGGATTGTTCTCTGTACAGGACGAAAGTTCCATGCTCGTCGCTGAAGCGGTTTCGCCTGAAGAAGACCAGCTCGTATTGGATTGCTGCGCAGCGCCAGGGGGTAAAACAGCTCACATGGCGGAAAAAATGCACGATCGCGGTCGTATTATCGCTAACGATGTACATGCCCACAAGCGCCAGCTGATCCTGGAACAGGCGGAGCGTCTCGGTCTAAGTTGCATCGATGCTGTATCAGGGGATGCTCTCGATCTGAATGAGCGGTACCCGGAAGCGTCGTTTGACCGTATTTTGCTGGATGCACCATGTTCCGGTCTCGGTGTTATTCGTCGCAAGCCAGATGTGAAATGGACCAAATCCGTAGAAGATATCGAAGATATCGCAGGCCTGCAGCGTGAACTGCTTGATCGGGTTGCCCCGTTGTTAAAACCAGGCGGTATTCTGGTTTATAGCACTTGTACGATTGAGCCTGCTGAGAATGAGGATATGGTTGCAGACTTTTTGAAGCGACATCCGGAATATAGTCCTGTGGAAACGTCTGTTTGGTCCGAAGCGGAGACAGAGAACTTGAAGGTCGTCAACGGTGGCGTTCAGATTTTGCCACAATACGCTCACAGCGACGGATTTTTCATCGCACGGTTGACAAAAACAGTGGAATAACAGTTTAATAGAGCACGGAAGGATGGCCGCCGAGGGGAACTTCGGCGGATTTCTTTGTGATAGGACATCGAAATTTTGGTCAGACAAAAGGGATGACAGGGTGCGATGGTGGCATTGAGGTGTTATAATGCATGAAGTACAGACATCAAGGGTATACATGGATGTAAAGTGGTCTTTGTGATAGAATAGGACGAATGGAACGAAAAGAAGGAAGCCAACGAAAAGAAAAGAAGGAATAGGTGTTGACAACAAAATGAAACCTTTTATATATGATTATTCTCTGGAACAACTGCAGCAATGGGCTGTGGAGAATGGAGAGCCGGCGTTTCGCGGTGGCCAAATCTTTGACTGGATTTATGTAAAACGCGTGAATGATTTCAGTGAAATGACGAATCTGTCCAAGCCATTGCGTGAAAAACTGACAGAGCAATTTGAATTCGTAACGCTTAAGGAAATTACCAAGTTTGAATCCAAGGATGGAACGGTTAAATTCCTCTTTGGTCTTCATGATGATCATGCCATTGAGACAGTAATCATGAAGCATAACTACGGGAACAGCATCTGTGTAACCACACAGGTTGGTTGTCGTATTGGTTGTACGTTCTGTGCATCCACATTGGGTGGTCTCAAGCGTAACCTTACAGCTGGGGAGATTGTTGCCCAGGTTGTGCAGGCTCAGAAGATTTTGGATGAACGCGGCGAGCGTGTCAGCAGCATTGTAATCATGGGTTCGGGTGAACCGTTCGAAAACTATGAAGCAACGATGACTTTCTTGCGTATTATGATTCATGAAAAAGGATTGAATATCGGTCAGCGTCATATCACAGTTTCAACGAGCGGGATCGTTCCGAACATCTACAAGTTTGCAGATGAAGATACACAGATCAACCTCGCCATTTCGATCCATGCACCGAATGATGCATTGCGTTCGAAATTGATGCCGGTTAACCGTCGTTTTCCTTTCGAAGACGTGATGGAGTCCCTTCGTTATTATCTGGCCAAAACAGGTCGGAGAATTACGTTTGAGTATGCACTCATTGGTGGGGTAAACGACCAGCCAGAGCATGCAGCAGAACTGGCAAGCGTGCTTAAGAACATGTTGTGCCACGTGAATCTGATTCCGGTTAACCATGTTCCTGAACGCAAGTATGTAAGAACATCGAGAAGCGACATTTTCAATTTTCAGAAGATTCTCTCGGAACAGGGTGTTAATGTAACCATTCGTCGTGAACAGGGACATGATATTGCTGCCGCTTGCGGTCAGCTTCGTGCAAAGCATATGGAGTTGAGGTGAGAACGTTTTGATCAAAACAGTTCATGTGAGCCATATCGGACGGGTGCGTTCGGTGAATGAAGATTCAGCCTGGATTCGTAATCTCGATACAGGATATATTCTGGGTATTGTTGCCGATGGCATGGGTGGACATCTCGCAGGGGATACGGCAAGCCGCTTGGCAGTGGAGACGTTGGTGCACGATCTGGGAACGCTGGAACCAGGTCTGTCGCATGCGTCTCTGTCTGCAGCTCTCAGCGATGCTATTTTGCATGCCAACGAAGTTATATTCCGCACGGCATCTACAGATGACAAGTACCACAACATGGGAACAACGGTGGTTGCAGCGTTATTGAACGATACGGAAGGTGTGATTGGACACATCGGTGATAGCAGAGCTTACAAAATTGCGAACAAAGCTGTGATCCAGCTGACCGAGGACCATACACTGGTGAATGAATTGTTCAAAAACGGCCAGATCAGTAAAGAGGATGTGTCACATCACCCACGTCGCAACGTGCTGACTCGTGCGCTTGGAACAGATGCCGAAGTGAAAGTGGATCTGGATACCGTTAAGCTGGGGGAAGGCGAAGTTCTTCTCCTGTGCAGTGACGGTCTCAGTAACCTGGTCAGCAATGAGCAGATTATTCAGGTTGCCGGCAATCTGGAACTGGCATTGGAAGATCGTGCAGACCGACTGCTTCAGTTGGCTTTACTTGCTGGTGGAGACGATAACATCACGGTTGCATTGTTCGAGTTGCAGAAGGAAGGTTCCGTGGATACGGAAACGGGGTGTGAGTCATGATTGGGCACCAGCTAGGCGGACGTTATGAAGTGATTGAGCGTGTCGGCGGTGGCGGCATGGCTCTCGTGTACAAAGCCCAGGATCTTCTGCTGAACCGGAATGTGGCGATCAAAGTCCTTAGACAGCAATTTGTGCATGACGAAGAGTTTATTCGCCGTTTCCGCAGGGAAGCACAATCGGCAGCCTCACTTTCTCATCCCAATGTAGTCAGTATTTACGACGTGGGACAGGAAGATGACGTTCATTATATTGTCATGGAGTATGTGGAAGGCAAAAACCTGAATGAAATCATTAAAGAACGTGCGCCTCTGCAGGTGGACGAGTCGGTAAGAATTGCTTCCCAGATCGCAGATGCGCTTGATCATGCACATCATAATCAAATCATTCATCGGGATATCAAACCCCATAATATATTAATTGGCCGGAATGGCCGTGTGAAAGTAACGGATTTCGGGATCGCTCGTGCTGTTACATCTACAACGATTACGCAGACAGGTTCCGTAGTCGGTTCTGTGCATTACTTCTCACCGGAGCATGCCAAAGGCATCGTTACGGGCGAAAAATCGGACTTATATTCTCTTGGGATCGTACTGTACCAAATGCTGACTGGGCAACTTCCGTTTTTGGGGGAAAGTCCAATCAGTGTAGCGTTGAAGCATTTGCAGGAAGAGTTCGATGAACCACGCAAATTCAATCCTTTGATTCCGCAAAGTGTGGAAAATGTCATTCTGAAATCGATGCGCAAAAATCCGCAGGAACGTTATCAGTCAGCCAAAGAAATGCAGACCGATCTGGAAACTTGCCTGATGCCGGAGAGACGCAATGAAACGAAGATTGATTTTCCGGATGAGGATGATATAGACCAGACTCGCGTCATGCCAGCTATCAAGCCTGAACCGCGCGGAGTTACATCGACCGGTGCAGTGCCAGTGATGGAGTCTGACGAAGAAACTGGCAAGGGTAAGGCGAAAGCTAAGAGTTGGAAGAAGCCAGCATTACTCATTTCATTAACCGTTCTTATTCTAATCGCCATGGTGGGCGTTGTATGGTATGTCAAGGGTATGCTGGTTGTACCTGAAGTTACCGTGCCTAACGTGATCACCCAGACGGAAGAAAAGGCTCGGGAAATACTTGAGGAGAAAGGACTCGTCGTCAGTGACGAGATCATTCGTCTGTATCAGGAAGGTGTCGAACCCGGTATTGTCTTTGACCAGAGCAGAAAAGAAGGCGATGTCGTCAAAGAAGGTTCCGAGGTCCAGATCAGTGTTGGTGCAGAAAAAGAACTTGTGAAGATGATTGATGTCAAACAAGAGACTTATGATGAAGCTGTCAAGAAATTGACTAAGCTTGGTATTAAGGAAGATCAGATTCAGCGGAAAGATGATTTCTCCAATGATGTGGCTTCAGGTATTGTTATTTCCCAGACACCTGGCGTCAATGAGGAATTCGATCCAGAGGTGGTTCAGATTGAGTTAACCGTAAGTAAAGGCGCTGAAACGATCAAAATGCCTGATCTGAAAAACCTTACCCGCAGTGAAGCCGAAGAAAAAATTAAATCTGCTGGACTGGAACTTGCTCAGGTGCAGGAAGAACTAAGTTATACGGTGGAAAAGGGCAAAGTGACGCAGCAATGGCCTGTGGAAGCGGGCACAGACGTACGTCCTGGCGATAAGATTACGATCTTTATCAGTACAGGGTATCCGCCTGAAGCGCTGCAATATCCTTTTGATATCAATGTATCACCCAAAGAAGAGGGCAAAAACAGTAAAATCCGTATCACATATGAAGACGCACGCGGCAAGAATCAGGAATGGGGAACTCGCACCGTCAATTCAACCCAGATGCTGACTATTCCCCTTGTGCTCGCTCCAAATGAAAATGGGGCTGTGTCCGTGTATCGAGATGGACAGTTCCTGGACACGTATCTTGTCTCCTACAGTGAAGCCAAAAACGGAACAGTGATTGTACCTTCCATTGACCCGGAACAAAGCACACAGCCACCGCCAGAGAATGAGCCTGATCCGGGTGCAGGTAGTGGTGAAGAAGGCAGTGTTGACCCGAACCAGGAGGGTGAGCCTGAGTCTACACCGGCAGATGGTGAGGGTGACAATGAAGAGGAAGATACCTCTGCCCTGAATAACGATAAAGGTCATGGCAAAGGAAAAGAAAAAGAAAACGGAAGTCGTTAACGCATCAAGCCGTCCATAAGGGCGGCTTATGCTGGCGTCTGGAGTAAATGTACCACCATCTAAAGGAGGGCGACGGAGCTATGCCAGAAGGTATCATCGTTAAAGCGCTAAGCGGTTACTATTATGTCATGCCAGTGGAAGACAACGGGGTTCCTTCGGTTGAAGGTTCCGCCGTTCAATGCAGAGCCAGAGGTATCTTCAGAAAGCGGGGAACATCACCGCTTGTAGGTGATCGCGTCAGCTACATGTTGACTGAGAACGGAGAAGGAACGGTAGATGAAATTCGGAAGCGTGAGACGGAACTTATCCGTCCTCCTGTAGCCAATGTAAGTTTGGCTGTTCTCGTGTTCTCTGTGAAGGAACCGGATATGAACCTGAATCTGTTGGACAAGTTCCTTGTTCACATCGAGCAGGCGGGGCTGGATGCACTCATTGTGTTGACCAAACTGGATTTGGCAGATCCAGCCAAAGATACTATTGCTGAAGTGAAGGCATTGTATGAACAGGTGGGTTACGAAGTGATCTCCACAAGTTCACGTACCGGTGAAGGCAGTGAATTGCTTAGAGACCGTCTGGCTGGTAAGATCAGCGTATTCTCCGGACAATCCGGTGTAGGCAAGTCTTCGATGTTAAATGCATTGATGCCGGGCCTGACGCTGGAGACAAATGCGATCAGCATGCGTCTCGGACGAGGGAAACATACCACCAGACACGTGGAACTTATACCCCTGGATAATGGCGGGTTCGTCGCAGATACGCCGGGATTCAGCCAACTGGACTTCCTGGAGATCGGTGTGGAGGAACTCTCTACTTGTTTCCGGGAATTTGCCCAGTTTGCAGATCAGTGCAAGTTCCGAGGCTGTACCCATACACATGAACCAGGCTGTCGTGTGCTTGCGGCCAAGGAGGAAGGTCTAATCTCCGAAAGCCGATATCAGCACTATGTGCTGTTCCTTACCGAAATGAAAGATAAGAAGCGGAGGTATTAACATGATTAAAATTGCCCCATCGATATTATCAGCTGATTTTGCCCGACTTGGTGCGGAAGTAGCAGAAGCCCAAGCTGCAGGAGGAGACTGGATTCATGTTGACGTTATGGACGGTCATTTCGTCCCTAATATTACGCTTGGACCTGCGATTGTAAAGGCGATCGCTCCACATACAAGCTTGCCGCTCGATGTGCATTTGATGATTGAGAATCCGGAGCGTTATGTTGAGGAATTTGCCAAAGCGGGCGCAGCGGTAATTACCGTTCATGCTGAGGCTTGTGTACATCTGCACCGCGTTATTCATCTGATCAAGGAGCAGGGAGTAAAAGCAGGAGTAGCCCTTAATCCGGGAACGCCAGCTAGTGCCATTCTGGAAGTTCTTGATGATGTTGACATGGTTCTTGTCATGACAGTAAATCCTGGTTTTGGCGGACAGGCATTTATCTCGGGTACCATGAACAAAATCAAGCAGATTCGTACCTGGTTGAATGAAAAGGGACGCCATGATGTACATATCGAAGTAGACGGCGGAATTGCTGCCGACACTGCCCCGCTCGTAGTGGAAGCTGGAGCAGATGTACTCGTTGCCGGAAGTGCTGTATTTGGCCGTGAGGATCGTGCTGCTGCGATTACTGAAATTCGCCGTAGCTACGAGGACTAATCTATGACCCTTAAGGAAACGCTGTGGACGATGGCTGCGAGTCTTGCGACGGGACTCGTGCTTGCTTTGTTTGCGGTTATTCAATCCCCGTATAATGCCATTACGTCATTGATCGGGGTGGGCGTTGTTATTATGTATTTCCGCAAATTTGATCGTACGGGACATCGGGTTACTTTTGTTATATTCAGCATACTGTATTATTTACTGAGTGTTTTCATGATCGCTGTCTATCAATATATTCCTTCCCAAACGTAAATGACCTGATCTTCGGGCTTGTCATTGTGGAATAGGGATCGAAGGTTCCGCATAAATATGGTTACATGAGCAGGTTTCTCATGTAGCCTTTTTTGTCGTGTTTGAGGTAAAGAAGGCCTGGAGCATAGGATACGGCGGACGCATGAGCATGATGGGGAGGGTGAATTATGAAATTTTACACATTCAAACTGCCGAAGTTTTTGGGAGGGTTTGTAAAGGCGATTCTTAATACGTTTCAAAAGAACTGATCAGATTGATAAGGTAACAGGGAATACCGCCGCTTTGGCTCAGGCTTATCTGGAATTCGTACCTGCGAAGCGCCATGCGGCGGCCATCCACATGTTAATGAGCGTATTCAAGATCGCTTTTCTGAATACCAAAAAAGCACCTGCAAGGAACAAGGTGCTTTTTGCTTACCCGATTTATAGTAGCTTTGCGTGATTATACGCGAGTCACTTTACCGGCTTTCAGTGCACGGGTGCTTACGTATACACGTTTTGGTTTGCCGTCAACGAGAATGCGGACCTTCTGAACGTTTACGCCCCAAGTACGACGGTTACGGTTGTTAGCGTGGGATACGTGGTTACCGGTGCCCGGTTTCTTACCTGTCACATAACATTTGCGAGACATAGATTACACCTCCTATCCTAAAATAACCAGTTGCCTTCGGAAACGAGAGATCATTCCATAAGGACTAAATTGTTCTTCCTGATCATCAAGATCAGGTTTCAGTAGCTAATGGTGTTGTTTAAGCCGGCATGACCGGATCATTTCCATTACTTAACCTGCATAAAACAATACTTGAATATAATATCATAATCAAAAAAGCTTCGTCAACTGATCCAAAAACTTTATTTATTTCTCCTGTCTAATATAGTACAATGTTGAATAGTCCATAATACAGTGGTGAACAGGCTGTTGCCGCGAGGAAGTCGGAGAATAAACCGTACTTAGAGGTCGGTGGTCTGCTTTTTGGCAACGCTGTGAGCTGCGGCATTCCATCAATTGGCACCAGTCTCCATGCGGCATTCATGCCGGCTCTTGATACCGGTGCATATCCGTATGCCCCGAAGTTAGGGGTGCAGAGAGTGCAGGATATTGGTAGCCCGGCCGCCCAGACCGTTAATCCGGCTGACATTATGTATTGTATGCCTGTGCCGGACAAGGTATGGACGAAGAATAACGCAGTCCGCGTTAGCGCATGAACAGACCAGACACATCTTGGTGCAAGGTGTTCGTGTATCAAGCTAGGAAGGGGAATTCTCACTTGAGTATACGTTCTTTAAATGGAACAGATTTCACCGCAATGGTACTTGCCGGAGCGGAACAACTTGGACAGCATGCAGAGCACGTCAATTCCCTGAATGTTTTCCCTGTGCCGGATGGTGACACGGGAACGAACATGAATTTGACAATGAGTGCAGGAGTTGCAGAGATTAAAAGAAAAAGTTCTGCCTCCATCGGCGAAGCTGCCGGTATTCTATCGAAAGGCTTGCTTATGGGCGCACGGGGGAATTCGGGAGTTATTTTATCGCAATTGTTCCGTGGATTTAGTCGTTCAGCTGCTCCCTATGAGGAACTGAATACGCTCCAATTTGCAGCAGCCCTGCAGAACGGTGTTGATGCAGCTTACAAAGCTGTCGTAAAGCCCGTTGAAGGGACCATTCTTACCGTAGCCAAGGAAGCGGCCAAACATGCCAACTACTACGCAAGACGGACGAATGATATTACTGAATTAATGAATGAAGTTTTGTTAAAAGCAAAAGAAGCACTGGCAATGACTCCGGAATTACTGCCTGTACTGAAACAGGTTGGTGTTGTGGATTCAGGTGGTCAGGGGCTTGTATATATCTACGAAGGCTTTATGGAAGTGTTGCTGCAAAGTGACGGAGGAAATCGTACTTCCTTGAAGAAAGAAGCGACTCCAGGCGTGGCAGCATCTGCTTTGAAACCGGCTGCACTGGCAGAACTGGTTGTCACGAAGCCTGCACAGCAGGTAATCTCACCGGAGATGCCGTTGTCTGCTCAGGCGAGATTGGAAACGGAAGACATTGAGTTCCTGTATGATATGGAGTTTTTCATTAATCGTGAGCTTGGAGAGAACGCAGGAGTGGCATTCGATGACGAAGCGTTCCGGAAAGCGTTGTCAGTTAATGGGGATTCGATCATCATCATTGCCGATGATGAAGTAATCAAAGTTCATGTCCATTCCAAGACACCAGGTGATGTTTTAAATCTGGCACTGCAATATGGTGAAATCACACAGATTCATATTCTCAATATGCGTGAACAGCATCGGGATCTGCTGACGGCAGGAATGGACATTGCGCCTTCACCTGAGTTGTTTGCAGAGATTCCACCTGAGGCAGCGCGAAGCCTGGAAGAGGCTGTGCTTCCTGCAGATGAGATGGCACCGTATGGTTTTATTGCGGTATCCTCCGGTGACGGTATTGCAGAGATCTTCCAAAGTCTTGGCGTCGATGTCGTTCTGTCCGGTGGACAGACGATGAATCCAAGTACGGAGGATTTTGTGAAAGCCGTTCGTTCAATTGCTGCGCAGCAGGTATTTATACTTCCGAATAACTCGAATATTGTTCTGGCTGCTGAGCAGGCGCGTGAACTGCTTGAAGATGAGCGCCGGATTACGGTTATTCCAAGTAAGACCATCCCACAGGGAATGGCAGCTGCGTTTGCTTTCCAGGAAGACGAGTCTGCTGAAACGAACCGTGACCAGATGCTGGAGGCAATCAGCCGGGTGCAGTCCGGTCAAGTGACTCATGCGGTTCGTGATACGCAATATGATGAACTGGATATCAAGGCGGGGCACTATATCGGTATTCATAACTCCAAAATTGTAGCGACGGATGAAACCATGCTTCAAGCATGTGAAGGTCTGCTCAAACAGATGATGGAGAGTGGAGATGAAGTGGTGACGATCCTTGAAGGGGACGAAGCTGACCCTGAGGTTACCGCTGCCCTCGCTGCATGGCTTGAAGAACAGTATCCTGATGCCGAGGTAGAGGTACATCTTGGAGGACAGCCTGTGTATTATTATTTGTTCTCCGTAGAGTCCTAATAAAGGTTGTTCAAAAAGTCTCTAGTTGACTTTTTGAACATGTACTTATAGCGCTCTAGTGAATAGGAGGAGAGTCATGAGCCACAAGGTTGCGATTGTCACGGATAGTACGGCAGATATTCCCGAAGAACTCATTCGCAAATACGGGATTCACATTGTTCCGCTGCGTGTAGTGTTCGGGGAAGAAACATATGCAGATGGCGTTGATCTGACTTCGGAACAGTTCTATGAAAAATTGAAGAAGGTATCTGTGTTGCCTACAACTTCACAGCCATCTCCAACCGATTTCATGAATGTGTATCAAGCACTGCTGGATGAGAATCCGGAACGCCCGATAGTATCCATCCACCTGTCATCCGGCATGAGTGGTACCTATCAATCGGCCATGCTCGGCAAGTCTTTGCTGGAGCGTGAGGGTGACATCACCGTGCTGGATTCGAAGTCAGCGTCTTATGGATACGGTCTGATGGTGGTACAGGCTGCTGAACTTGCCGAACTGGGCAAGCCAGCAGTCGAAATTGCTGCGGCTATTGAAGGGATGCAACAATCTCGCAAGTTGTTCTTTCTCGTAGATACTCTGGAGTATCTGCAAAAGGGTGGCCGGATTGGCAAAGCTTCAGCCATCTTGGGAACGCTGCTTAACATTAAGCCGATCCTGTCTATTGATGAAGAAGGCGTTATCTACGCAGTTGAGAAAGTCAGAGGTCATAAAAAAGCAATGGCACGTATAATTGAGCTGTTTCAGAAGGATCTTGCAGGCAAACGGGTTAACCTGGCGGTAGGTCATACCGCTGACCCGGGATCAGCGATCGCTTGTGCAGAGCAGCTGCGTGGTCATTTTACACTGAATGAAGTGATCTATACCAATATTGGTGCCGTAATAGGCAGTCATGTTGGACCTGGTGTCATTGCGATCTTTATGTGGCCTGTTCCGGAATGAGGGATTAGACATGAAATTGGAAGAAATATCAGTTAAGCAAATTAACGGCGTGAGTGCTCTCAAAGAGGGAGAGCTTCACGCCTTTGGCATCTCTACTGTTAAAGACTTGCTAGAATATTATCCGTTCCGTTATGAGGATTACCGTCTGCGTTCCCTTAGTGAAGTGAAGGATGGAGACAAGATCACGGTCCAGGGACAGGTGATGGGTATTCCTGTATTACAACGATACGGCAAAAAGTCCCGTCTGACCTGTAAGATCATGACGGAAGAGTGGATGATTACAGCAACGTGGTTCAATCGCCATTTCCTCAAAGAACAGCTTACGCCCAATCGGGAGATTGTGATTACAGGGAAATGGGAACAAAAACGTATGCAGATGACGGTCACTGACTCGGAGTTCCCCGATAAAGGGGATGGGCGTTCAGGCACACTGCAACCTGTATACTCGGTAACCGGCAAGCTCACGCAACAATGGATGCGCAAAACGATCAATCAGGGATTAATCCAATTCGGAGATATGATTCCCGAGATTCTGCCCCAATCGTTGATGAAGAAATATAGTTTGATGCCACGCAAGCAGGCGATTGCTGGAATCCATCGTCCGCAAGATAACCGGGAAGGTCAACAGGCCAGACAGCGGATGGTGTACGAAGAACTGTTTCTGTTCCAGTTGAAAATGCAGGCGTATCGTGCGTTGAACCGGAATCGCATGGATGGCGTGGTACATACTACGGACAATACAACGATTCGCGAGTTTGTGCGCAGTCTGCCTTTTGAATTGACAGATGCCCAGAAAAAGGTGGAGCTTGAGATCCTGCACGATATGCGCTCACCGTATGCAATGAACCGATTACTGCAGGGTGATGTAGGTTCGGGTAAAACGGTGATTGCCGCGATTGCCCTATATACAACGGTTCGATCCGGTTTTCAGGGGGCTCTGATGGTGCCTACAGAGATTTTGGCAGAGCAGCATATGCGGTCACTGCAAAAGCTGTTTGAACCGTTTGGGGTGACTGTAGGGCTGTTAACGGGCAGTGTAAATGGGCGTAAGCGTAAAGATCTGATCGCATCGTTGCAAATGGGCATGATTGATATCGTGGTGGGTACACACGCCCTGATTCAGGAAGATGTTTTCTTCCGTGATCTAGGTCTTGTGGTGACGGACGAGCAGCATCGCTTCGGTGTGAATCAGCGCAGCGTTTTACGTCGTAAAGGATATAATCCGGACGTGTTAACGATGACGGCAACGCCTATACCGCGGACATTGGCGATTACAGCTTTTGGTGATATTGAAGTATCCACGATCTCGGAACGTCCGAAGGGACGGATTCCCATCTCTACGTATTGGGTCAAACATGACATGATGGAGCGAGTACTCGGGTTTATCTCCAGAGAAGTGGATCAGGGACGTCAGGCCTATCTGATCTGTCCACTCATTGAAGAGTCTGAGAAGCTGGATGTCCAGAATGCCATTGATCTGCATGTACAGATGCAGCAGAACTTTCCGAAATATCGCGTGGGTCTGCTGCATGGCCGGATGACGGCAGCGGAGAAAGAAGAGATGATGCGTGACTTCTACAGCAATGATATTCAGCTTCTCGTCTCGACTACCGTTGTGGAGGTTGGGGTCGATGTGCCAAATGCAACGTTGATGGTTATCATGGATGCAGACCGCTTCGGGCTGTCCCAGCTGCATCAGCTGCGTGGTCGGGTTGGTCGTGGGGCCCATGCATCCTATTGTGTACTCATTGCTGATCCGAAGACGGAGGTTGGGCAGGAGCGCATGAAGGTGATGACGGAAACCGAGGATGGATTCGAGGTATCTCGTCGGGATCTGGATCTCCGGGGCCCGGGTGATTTCTTTGGTACAAAACAAAGCGGATTGCCTGAATTCCGTCTTGCCGACATGGTTGCCGATTTTGCTGTGCTGGAACAAGCCAGAGATGACGTAACCCACTTGATTGAGGATGCGACCTTCTGGACGTCTATGGACTACGCACCTTTGCGTGATTTCCTGCAGCAACAGCAAGTGTTCAAAGGCGATCTCATTGACTAAGATTTGCTGACACCGACTGAATTTTTCATATTACCTTTGTAAAAACAGACAAGTGTACAAGCCCTCCTGACATATGAATAAGAAGTGAGTTTATTCTTTGGGAGGTGCTGTACGTTTTGGGTTACCAACAATATGGAATTAGTCCGCAGCTGGTGGAGCGGATCAAATTAAAGATGAAAAATCCTGCTGTCAAAGAGCGTATCAAAAAGTTGATTGATGGCGTGACCAAGTCTGATTTGCAAGATAAGGCCAAGGTCAGAAGGTTGGTCAAGTCTTCGGCAGTCATTATGAATGAGAATTTCTCTACGGCGCAGGAGGAGCAGTTCGTTGCTTTTGTGCTTGCACAAAAGATTGATCCGAACAATACGTTTCATCTGATTAAGCTGTGGGGGATGTTTAGGTAGGGATTCGATGTAATGTTGGGTGGGATAAAGAGCGTTGTTTACACGGGGGCACTACGAGTGCAGTACCATCTTTCGATCGCTGTTATCCCCAGATTTTTTGGATTCCCTTTTCTAAAGGGTAAAATCCGAGGATAAAGGCGCACGCTTCGCTTCTTTAGGTTATTTCTGTCCTCTCCGTTGTTGTGTAAACGAAAGTACTTTAGAAAGACCAAATTACATGAATGTGTATGAAGTAATTTAAGGTAAGGGCGGTTCATAAGTCAGGAAGATGACTTATGAACCGCCCTTTTGATTGTTATAACTAGGGACAAGCCTTGTGGCATTGCTCGGTTGAATATTCGTTGTAGTTATCGAAATGACCTATGACCTTGCTTGTGTTACCGCAAAAACATAGTTTTCATTGAGTAGTTATGTTGGTTAAATCGAGCACCATAATATCTAAAAATACTGTACCTCAACCCATAAACAAAATGTACCATTCCTCCAACTATAATGAGTGAGCACCAAATTGTAAGCGATTACAAAAAAAGAGGAGGGTTAACATTGACTTTGACTAGAGGTTTCAAGCAGAAGATCGGCGGCAACGTGATCGCCGTCATCACCGTGGTCAGTCTGACATGGGGGTCCTGGGGAGCCATGCCACTATCAGCATCTACGACAAGTACGTTAAAGTTCCAAACTCAGCAGGGAGGTGTCTTTGATGGGATGCCATTATTCGATGGCGTGCCAGAGCATCTGGATGCATACGTAGACACCTATTTCGAATACACTGGCCTCGAAGGTCCAGCCGTTTATGTGACGGGTTCGCGAAACCATTACACATTGAAGCTGGGAAAACATGCGGGCAAAGTCATTCCCGGAGCGTTATCCGCTGCAGATAATGTTCAGGGTGTCTCGACTGATTTTCCTGCTCTGATTGGCATGGGACAGAGTTGGAACAAAGAGCTTTTGTCCGATATCGGGGAAGTGATGGGGAATGAGAAAATCAGCAAATTAAAGGTCAAGCAGGGCGAATCCAACATTCATGGGGGCAATGATCCTTCCCTAAGCGTGGCGTTCAGTGTTGTCAGTGATATGCGTATCAACCCGCTTAGCGGTCGCTTCGATGAAGGATTCTCTGAAGATCCGAATATGGCCGGAGTCTTGATCGACAAGATGGCTTCGGGTCTTAGTGGAATTGACCAGTCCACCAGCGAAGATGGATTCTGGATGAGGGCCGCGGTGGGGACAAAGCATTATTCCGTATATAACGCACAGTGGTTCCGGCAGACCGCGAGTAACAGCGCAAGCGCGCGTTCATTGTTTGAATACCAAACCAGAGCCGCGCTCCCTGGATTTGAATCAGGTGCGCTGGCGGGCACAATGACATCTTATGGCCGGACAAACGGCATTCCAAACATCCTTTCCCCGCTACAATTATTGGCCAATTTGGACGCGAAATATGGCGTATACAG
Source organism: Paenibacillus sp. USHLN196 (assembly GCF_037144955.1). Lineage (NCBI taxonomy): Bacteria > Bacillati > Bacillota > Bacilli > Caryophanales > Paenibacillaceae > Paenibacillus > Paenibacillus sp. USHLN196. The sequence continues at coordinate 102,058 of NZ_JBBCYH010000008.1, forward strand.
CTCGCCCGATTTCAATGGAGATGCGATTGTATCCAACGCGAACCAACTCGGAAATGGATATGACGACCGCTATGCCGTGGACCGCGGTCATGCAACGGTTCTCATGGCGCTTGCCCAGGCGAATGCGGGTCGGCCGTCAGGGACGACACCTGCGGATGTGACCGATCTGGTGGCGCTCGTGGAGCAGGGGGAATATGGAATTACCGAGGAAGAGCTTATAGAAGCAGCCAGACCACATGTAAACCAGCTGGTGCGTTTGGGGATTTTTAATGAAACTGATGAGCAGGGCATACCGAAAAACTATCCTTTTGCCCAGGAAGCAAGGGACGTCAGGACGTCTCCGCCTTCCGATTATAACCAAGTGGACCATCAGGAAATAGCACTTCAAGCGGCACAGGAGAGCGTTGTTTTGTTGAAAAATGACGGCACACTTCCGCTGGAAAAAGGAAATAACGCTGCTGTTTCTGGGGTGTATGCTGACGCGCGCTTCAAGACGACGTATTCAGTGGGCACGACACCTGCGCTGGAAAACTCCGGTGAATCTCCACTGCTCTCCATCATTAAAATGAATGGCAGCAGTAACGTAAACTATGCCCCAGGAAATGAAGTCATTGCACTAACCTCTAAAGCGAATCAACAAACGGTCACGGCAGACGTGTACAGCCCGAATGCAGGCACGGAGGGAGCACAGCTCATCACAACTTCGGATGCCCCAGATGAGGCCAGTTTCTCCCACTTGTTCCGAGTGTACGATTGGGGTCAAGCGGGTTCAAGTTTATTGTCGCTGTATAATCAGCGTTGGGTGACTTCCCCTGCGACAAATCATGCAGCAGTTGGCAATACGGATCGTACCAGCCTCAATCTGACGAACAATGATTGGAACCTTCCTGAGATGATGGGTGATACGAGTGCCATACCCCCAACATTACGAATGGAAACGAACGAGGATGGGTCAATGTCTATTGTTACCAATGGGTACCGTACAGGATTCTCTGGTGACTTTACCAACTGGTATTATGCCAACGGACGCTTTATCAAGGTAGATGATGCTGGTAAGCTCGTGACAACATCATCTCCACTGGGAAGCAAGGATAATGCTGCGAATCGTCCGGATGAGGTGAAGTTTGAGAAGGCCGTTGTGAAGAACGTGGGCGAAGAGGCAGTAGCAAGAGCCACGGAAGACGATTACGCCATCGTCTTTGTCGGAGCAATTCCACGTCATAGCGCAGGAGAAGGGAACGACCGGTCTACCCTCGATATGGGCGAGGCTGATTATGAATTGGTCGACAAAGTATCTGCTGCCTTTGCAGTCCAGGGTAAGAAAACCGTTGTCGTGGTTAAATCGAGCTTCCCTGTAAACCTGGAGCGCATTCAGAACAACCCTAACATCTCAGCGATCGTTTACCAGCCATATGGCGGTCAATACGATTCGTATGCTCTGGCCCAGGTGTTGTACGGAGATTACGCGCCGACAGGACGCCTGACGTCCACATGGTATACGGGGATGGATGCATTCCCTTCCATTAGTCCATATGTTATACCAGAAGGTAACATTTCTGGCCTTGAGGACATCGACCCGCGATTTACGGTTGATATGACGAATGCAGATCCTATTGAATCTGAGTTGACTTATATGTATACAGATGCCACGGTGACCTATCCGTTTGGTTACGGATTATCGTATGCTGATTTTACGTACGATTCCCTGACTGTACCGTCTTCTGTTACGGGAGATGAACCATTCACGATGTCGGTCCGCGTAACCAATACAGGAGACGTAGCCACTTCCGAGGTTGTGCAGCTGTACGCCCGTAACAGCAACTCTGCATACGGCGCACATGCGCCCAAAAAGAAACTGGTGTCATTTGAGAAGATCCATCTCACTCCGGATGAAACAAAAGAAGTCCTGTTGCAGGTCGATCCGCAAACCCTGGCATTATGGGATGTGAATCGGAGCGAATGGATTGTTGAACAGGGCAATTATGAATTCATGATCGGAACGTCAGCTGGTGATGCAGATGTGCAAGTATCGAGGGCATTAAGCATTGGTGGGAAGTCGATTGCGGCCTTACCCCTTACCCAGTCCTTAAATGTATTTGATCATGCGTTTGCTTCGAACGAAGTCGTTTACCACGAAGTATCCAAGGAACGCACGGCAGCCCAATTAAAAGCCAAAGCGATTGTTGGAGGCTATTACGCAGTTCGGTCCAAACAAAATGGATCGTGGATCGCGTTGCCTAAGGCTGACTTGACAGGTGTGCAGAAGGTGAAGGCAACTGTCGCATCTAATGTGCAGGGTGGCACGATCTCATTGCATGCGGATGCGCTCGATACAACACCGCTTGCTGTATGGAACGTACCGGTGACAGAACCTGTCTCCTACAAGATTAGCAATGCTAACGTGATGGTCAAGGAATTAGGATACGTTGACGTAGAGGCAGATATTTCTGCTGCCGTGAGCGGCGTACATGATCTGTATCTGGTGTTTCATGAACCGGATCTTCGGATTGACAGTTTGTCATTTACGTTGAAAGAGCCGGGAACGAATCCAGGAAGTCCAGGTACAAATCCAGGAACAAATCCTGATTCGCCAAGCACGCCTGGATCAGGTAGTGTTGGAATTCCTGTTAAGCCACCAGCATCCGGGTCCGAGACTGAAGGCGAATACGGATTCGGAGGGCAATGTTTCTGCTGTCGTGACCGTGCAAACGGGAGATGTTGCTGATCAAGCTAAGGCAGCACGTATCCGCTCATCTGGCATTCGGGTCATTGGTGATCCATGGAACGTATCCATCAAAGATAAGCAGAACACGTATGTCATTGCAACGCTGCCTGTTAACGATGTCGTAGCTGCAAACTCCACAACAATCGCGTACGTTGGGGAAGGAGGCCAACTTACGCCGGTGCCCGGCGTGTTGACCAAAGACACCAACGGAAACAAGGTATGGAAAGTACTGCTAAATCAAGGAGGCACGTACGTAGCGATTCACTCGCACCGCGAATTTGTTGACGTTAAGCCTTCAGCCTGGTATGCCAAAGACATAGCCAAATCCAACAGCTTGCTGTTGATCAATGGCGTATCGGAACGCCGCATGCAACCCCAGGGAACGACAACATCAGCCCAAACGTTGATGACTGCCTTGAATGCGTTAGGAATGGAGCCGGGAGGAGCGGCAGCAAACGAGAAATGGTTTGATCCGATTTTGCGAGCCTCCAAGGAATATGGCCTAATGGAAGAAGGGCAGTACCTGCCGAATGCCCCTATGTCACGTGAGGACATGGCAATGGTGCTCGTTCGTGCGCTGAACTTATCTGGGGTGGATACGAAACTGCCGGAAGCAGAGGTTGAATCATGGCTGGAAGATTTTAAGGATCAGGCCCAGCTGAGACCAAATAACCGGGCAGCCATGGCAACGGCTATTCAGCTTGGTATATTCCAAGGTACGCCGGATAAACTGCTACAACCACAGAGCACCCTGACACGGGCACAACTAGCAACAGTCATTGTCCGTGTGCATGACCGGATAGTAGAACAGCTGCACCACTAAGAACCACAACAACGAAAACAAGGAACTGGGCCATCATGCATGGCCTGGTTCCTTGTTGTTTGCGGTGAAGGATTTGTGTTGCTTTCGGTATTCCTCTGGGGTCCAACCGGTCAATTTTTTAAACACCCGAAAAAAATATTTTGGATTGTCGTAACCCAACTGTTTGGCAACCCGGTAGATTTTATCGTCTGTGCTCGTTAAGAGCTGCTTGGCTTGCTTAATCCGTAGTCGGTTTACGTAATCAGTGAAGTTCTCGGATGTCTTTTCTTTAAATAAATAACTGAGGTAACTCGGGTTAAGGTAGAACAGGGACGATACCCATTCCAACGTTAAATCCTTGGTATAGTGATTATCGATATATGTCCTGACGTTGTCGATTACTTGATCTGATGCGTAGGGGTTATCTTCCTTAAGCAGAAGGGCTGTTCCCGTCAGCACCTTTACCATGTAATGCCTAATGCACTCCATATCGAACGAGACGTTCAGGACGGCCTCCAAGCTGGAGGAGGCGCTACTGTTACCTCCGTTCTGGATATAGTTACTCAGCAGCCGTTTGGTTTCCGTAATGATGTCTCTGCACTGCTCTTTCAGGTGGGCAAGCAAGGCGTCAGGCTGGCGTATGTAGAAGGCAAAGAAATCGGTGAGGAGCTCTTCCACCTTCGGCACATTCCCGCTCTCTATAAAAAATAACAGTTCATACGTTCGAGCCCACTTCAGTTGATGTAAAGGAATTTGCTCCTGTGAAAATACGTAACATTTGCCGAAATCGGTAATGGCTCGTTCGTCCAGCGCAAGGATCGTTTGATGGTGAGCTTCTCGGACACCACCAATGCCTGTATGCGGCAAGCTGATCCCCACACAACAATCCGTAGTTTCGGATTTGGACAAAATCATACTCGCTGTTTGTACCGCCATTTTCTGCAAATCCAGGTGGCCTGTGCAACCCAGATCATGCATCAGGAAAAACAGTAGCTGATCCGTTTGTGGATGAGGAATGTACAGGCCATTCGAAAAGGTAGGTAGTTGCTGTGCTCTAAGCGGTTGAGGACCATAAATCGTCAATAAAATGAACTGGTCAGATGCCATGATGTCGGCAAATACCGCAGAGCGGAACACAGGTGTTTTGATGGATGAATGGGGAGCCAGCACATAATTCAGGAAGGCTTGCATGTCGGCATCCCTTTTCATCTGCTCCGTTTCTACTTCTCTTAGAACGACTTCCCGCTGAAGAGAGCGCTCCTGTTCGATGGCATGGATGGCTTGGTGGAGTGTACCGTGGATCTCGTCCCGGCTAAAAGGCTTCAGCAGGTAATTTACAACTTTCGCAGCGATTGCCTCCTGCATATAATCAAAATCGGTATGCCCGCTAATGACAATTAACTTGATGCGCGGATACTGCTGGCATACTGTCCTGATCAGCAGCTTGCCGTCGACCTCAGGCATGCGCATGTCCGTAAAGATAATGTCCGGCTTGAACGATTCAATCAAAGCTAGGGCATCTGCGCCGTTATCTGCTTCGCCTAAGAGTTCAAGCGAGTGCTCGAAAGACCCAATTTTTTTCAACAAACCTTTGCGGATCAAGGGTTCATCGTCCACAACGATATACGTGTACATCTCTTTGGTCACCTCTTTTCCCAATTGGCCGGAATTTCGAGTGTAATTCGGGTTCCTGTATTCAAATCGCTATGAAACGAAAGGCCGTAACCCTCCCCGTAATACAAAGCAATTCGTGAATGCACGTTTTTGATCCCGATGCTTTGTTTATGCCTTTGACCAACGGCGACGAATTCAGGTGGCTGCTGGAGCAATTGTCGCAGTTCCTCCGCTTGTGTTGAGGACATGCCAACGCCATCGTCCCAGATTTCGAACACGATGCTGTCCCCCTGAAACAAACCGGTAATGGTGACGGAACCCTTTCCACGTTTGTTCTCCAACCCGTGATAGATGGCATTTTCCACGAGTGGTTGCAACAGAAGTTTCAGCATGCGACGACTCCGAATCTCCGGGTCCACATTGAGGTTGAACGCGAACTTGTCACCGTACCGAATCTGCTGGATGGCCATGTAGTTTTCTACATGCTGGAGTTCTTCGCTGACCGCGACCAGCTCACTGTCCGTTTTGATGCTGTAGCGGAACATGTCCCCAAGTGACTTGGTCATCACCACAATACTCTCGACTTCTTCGATCTCGGCAATGCTATTAATCGACTCCAGCGTATTGTAGAGGAAATGGGAGTTGATCTGTGCTTCCAATGCCTTCATCTGGGAGTCCAGCATGAGGATTTTATTCTGGTAACTTTCTCGGATATGCGTATCGATGTCTTTCATCATTTTGTTGAACTCATGGTAAAGGATTCCAATCTCGTCGACTTGCCTCGTTACTTGAGGCTTGATGGTCACAAAACGATGAGATTTGGTTTTGCGCATCAGTTTGGTCAATTCAATGATGGGTTTGGTGATCAGGTTGGACAAGAAAAAGGAAAGTAAAAGGAAAATGACGGCACAGCTTACGGCCACGTATAACAGCAACTTTTGCGAGATGTTGTACTCCTCATACAGCCGATCCATAGAGATATTGGCAATCACGTTCCAATTGCGGCCGGGAACCTTCTGGATTACCGTCATCATGTTATCTTGGATTGATTTGTACTGTGAACTGTTGTCGACTTGATGCGTTGCCGCAGCCAGAGAATCGGAGAGAGGCGTGCCAACTCTACTTCCGTCGGTGGAGTACAGGATCTCGCCATCGTCGTTCGCCAGATATAGATTGGATAAGCTTGGTGCCGGGTTACGTTTTAGACCGTCAAAAATGTTCATGCTGCAATCCAACATAAACACGCCAAGGAACTCGTTGTTGTTGGGATCGTAGAGGGCTCTGGAGAAGCCAATAGATTCCTTGGCGTTAATGATGTAAGGTTTGACGCCAACTTCACCAATGTACAAATCGCCTTTACGCTGGATCGTATCCAGATACCACTCATCGCGAAGGGCGACATAATCGAGACGTAGGTCTGTCCCGCTACTGCCGTAGCTTATCCATTTGCCATCTGGTGTGAAAAGGTACAAACCATTGATGTAATTGTAACCAAGCAGAATATTTTCGAAAATCAATTTCAATTTGCTGCGGATCATGAAGATTTCATATTGGTCGTTGGTACCGTTCAACTTGATTAGTTCATCACTCACAGTACTGTAAGCGGTTGCATTGGAAGACTGCTGAAGGAGTGTGACGGAGATCCGGTCGATATTCTGTAATATTTCCTCCATACTCTTGACCGAATTACCTATAGTTGTCGACGTCACGAGAGAGGTCTGCTCATTCACCAGCTTCGTGTAACTGCGATAGGAACTGACAGAAACGACGATAATTGGCACGATCGATACGAGGACGAGGACCAGAAAAAGTTTAGTTTTGATATTGAACAGAATCATACGTGCTCCTCCCGCCATTTGTCAATTCTAAAAATAGTGCACCATACGAGCCAAAGCAAATGCACTTTTGCCCACCGTATGATGAGAATGTGCACAAAGCAAGAATAAACATGAATTGGGGGAATGACAAGATGAAAAAAAGAAAACGACTGTGGTCCCTAACTTTGGTACTCCTCATGATGTTTCTGAGCGCATGCAGCTCCAGTAGCCAAGAGGGGAGCGGTACGGATACCAACAACGGAAGTACAGATGAGTCAGAAAAGCCAATTACGTTGACGATGATGCTTTCGGGAAACAAGGCGTCCGAGGGAGAGGATTTCGAGTTGGAGACCTTGCCGCGTCTAGTCAAAGAGAAGTTCCCGAACATTAACTTGGAAGTACAAAAGTTGCCTGATGATCAATACAATACATCTGTTCGAACCAAGCTTGCGGCTGGACAGGGACCAGACATTTTCTGGATTTTCCCGAAGAATGCGGCTGGGGGTGTTATTGATTTTGCAAAGGCTGGCTTTGCTGCAGATCTCTCAGATCTGAAGTTCTGGGACAGCATCAGCCAAGGAGCGAAGGACGATATGTCCTATGAGGGTAAACCTTACGGGGTTGCTGAGGGACTGGACTTCCTGGGCGTGTATTACAATAAGGAGTTGTTACAGCAGGCAGGATATTCCGAGTTTCCGAAGGATTGGCCTTCATTTCTGGAGTTGTGTCAAAAGTTGCAGGCAGCAGGCGTAACACCAATTGCGATGGGTGACAAGGACCCTTGGATGATCCAATTCGGGATGTATCCGATTGCAGCCAATGTCGTGTATCCGAATGAACTGGATTTTGATGTCAAACTGCAAAACGGCGAAAAATCGCTGACCGATCCCAAGTGGGTTCAAACCATATCCAAATACAAAGAGCTCTATGATAAGAACTACGTGGTCAAAAACTCGCTTGGCATTGGTAGTGCCCAATCTGCGCAGTTGTTTATCGACGGAAAAGCAGCAATGACCTTTACGGGAACATGGGATTATGCCTCCATGACGTCCAAAGGCGCTGCCGAATTTACTCGCGGATTCGCCTCATTGCCAGGTAACGAGCCGGAACACCCGGTGTTTGTATCTGCTGCAACATCTGCCGGATACGCTTTGAACGCCAAATCGGCAAACCTGGATGCAGCCAAGGAAGTACTGAACTACCTGTTCGATGGTGAATCAGATCTGTTCAAGGCATTTGTGGAAGCCAACAGTTCCATCAGCGTATATAAGGACGTAGAGCTTGAAAATGAATTATTTAAGGAAGTGAATGACAACTATCAACAAACTGGAAATTCCGTCTACTTCAGCAACCAGATGTGGCCAGCCGGAGTATCGGATGTCATGCAGGCAAAGTTTGCCGAGATTATCGCTGGACAGAAAACAACGCCAGAAGATGTGGCAAACGCCATGGAAACCAAGTTCAGAGAACTGTGGAAAAATTAGAACAAAACGATGCTGTCTGCTGTAAAGGGGAGAGTGCCTGTCCTTCTTCCCTTGCCGCAGGCCCTCTTGGAAAGGACGGAGCAGTATGAGCTCTACTGTAATGAAAAAGTCCATGTACTGGTTTGCCTTGCCGGCATTGATCTTCTACCTGACCTTCTGGATCTTCCCGATCCTGCGGTTGTTCCAGTACAGCATAACGGACTATAACGGGTACGCCCAAGCCTATAACTATATCGGTCTCGACAACTACAAGGAATTGTTCCGCAGCGACATCCTTGGCATTTCATTGAAAAATACACTGATCTATACGTTCGTCACCGTCATAGCTGGCAATATCATCGGTTTAGCAATGGCTTTGCTGTTAAACATGAAAATAAGAGGAACTGGGATTTACCGTTCCCTGGCGTATATTCCCACATTGTTCAGTGCGATCGTCGTCGGATTTTTGTGGAGCTACGTCTATATGCCGGATTACGGGCTGATTTCTTCCTTTCTCGATAAACTGGGTATCGCAAATGAACTAAATTTCCTGGGTGATTACTCGACCGCGCTGTATTCTATTATCTTCGTGGAAATCTGGAAGACGATCGGAACGACAATGATTATCTTCCTTGCAGGACTACAGACTGTTCCGAGCGACTTGTTGGAAGCCGGACGGATTGATGGCTGCGGTTCCTGGAGATTGCTGCGACATGTGAAGATTCCATTACTGGCAACAGCGATTACAATCAACGTGACGTTAAGTTTGATCAATGGACTCAAAGCGTTCGACTTCCCGTTTATCATGACGAATGGCGGTCCCGGTACGGCTACCAACACGCTGATTTATACCATATACAAGATGGCATTTACCGAACAGCTCTTTGGTAAAGCTTCGGCTCTGGGCGTCATCTCCTTTGCCGTGATTATCGTCATTACCGCTGTTTTTGTACTGAAAATGAACAAACGGGAGGTGTCGGCATGACGCTTCGTAAAGTTTTGGGGAAAGGGTCCGTTCAGGTCGTCGTGTTGTTAGTGATGGCATTAAACCTGATTCCGTTAATTATTGCCTTCTCGACATCACTCCGAGATCCAAGCAACAACACGAATCCGCTGGTCCTGTTCCGGGATATGTCTTTTGCAAGTTACAAGGCTGCCTTCGACCGCATGCACTTTCCGGAAGCGCTGTGGAACAGCATGGTGTTAACCGGCGTATCGGTCGTGTTCGTTGTCCTGCTTGCGGCGATGGCGTCCTACCCGATGGCTCGTTTGAAGACAAAGTTAAGTAAGTTTATGTATTTGTTTTTTTTGTCCGGACTCGTGGTTCCTGCCCAAATGGTATTGATACCGATCGTGCAAATGATTAATGCGCTGTATATCCCAACGAATCAATATACGCCTATTTTCATGTTCATTACGTGCAGTCTGCCGTTTTCAACTTTCCTGTACACGGGCTTCATTCGAAGCGGTGTGCCTGAGGAGGTAGAAGAAGCGGCGCACATCGATGGGGCGGGAGTATTCCAACGGTTCTGGACCGTCGTGTTTCCCTTACTTATTCCTGTAACGGTTTCGGTCATTATTACGCAAGGTGTCTGGATCTGGAACGATTATTTCTTCAATATGATCTTTATTTCCAGCGCAGGAGATTCACCGTTACCACTGGCCATGCTCGGATTTTTGGGCGATCAGCAAAACCCCACGCAGTGGAATGTCCTGTTTGCAGCGTGCTTTCTGTGCGCGCTACCGTTGCTGCTGGCGTTTCTGTTCCTGCAAAAATATTTTATCGGTGGTATGACCGTTGGGGCGGTCAAAGGATAAGGAGGACACTGCAATGAGTGAAAAAGTGATAAACACAGTCTGGCTGGAAAAAGCGCAGTGTCTGATGCCGGAGCTTCGCCAGCAAAAGGTCTATCCGGAACATATCGTGAGCGTAGTTCCGGATGCGGCGGCTTTTCAGGGATGGCGTATCGTGCCGCTTGGCCCAGCGGAGCACTTGTCCGATCAAGTGCTGTGCAAGGGAGAACGTGTTACGCTGGATTTCGGGGAGCATCTCGTCGGTTATCTAACCTTGTCGCTTCTTAACGAGCGCAGTAATGCAGATGCACCTCTCAGGTTGAAGCTTACATTCGGAGAAATGCCCTGTGAGGTCGGTGAGGATTTTGCAGGATATTCGGGTTGGCTTAGCCGTTCGTGGCTTCAGGATGAGATAGTGACTGTAGACGTGTTACCCGGCACGCTAACACTGGACCGTCGGTATGCCTTTCGGTATCTGACAATCGAGGTGGTAGAAACGTCGATCCGTTACGATATTCGAATGAACGATGTGTATTGCATGACGGTGACCTCAGCAGACATGGAGTCAGTACCTCGATTGCCTGAAGGTATCGACAAAGAGCTGGTGGAAATGGATCGCGTGGCAATGAAGACGCTCCGGGATTGCATGCAGACGGTATTCGAAGATGGGCCGAAGCGCGATCGACGTTTATGGATCGGGGATCTTCGCCTTCAGGCCCTAGTCAATTATGAAACATTCGGCTGTAATGATCTCGTCAAGCGTTGCCTGTATCTCTTTGCCGGAACGAGATTGGAAGGCGGCCAGGTAGGAGCCTGTTTGTACGAACAATCGGAACCGTACGTGGATGATATTTACCTATACGACTATGCGTTGTTCTTTATTGCAACATTATGGGACTATTTTGAAGCTACCAACGACAGGGAAACGCTGGAAGAACTTTGGCCGGTGGCTCGAGAACAGGTTGAAGTTGGGCTTAAGCGGCTCGATCAGCGGGGCATCGTACGGGATGACGATACGTGGTATTGTTTTCTGGACTGGCATGAAGAATTAAATAAACAGGCGGGTGCTCAGGCAGTTCTCATCTATAGTATGAAAAGGGGAAGGTTGATTGCCAAAGAACTAGGGCTGCCGGAGTATGAGGAATGGATTAACGCACACATCAAAGACGCTGAGCAAGCAGCTCTCACATATCTGTGGGATGGTGAACAGGGCTTTTTCGTCAGTGGTGAAAAAAGACAGGTATCCTGGGCTTCGCAAGTGTGGATGGTTCTGGCTGAGATCATGGATGCTCCAGCGGCCCGGCAATTACTTGATCGGTTAACGAGTAACGGAGAAGCTATTGGCATGACCACGCCGTACATGGTTCATCATTATGTTGATGCATTGCTTATGTGCGGGGAAGAGGAGAAGGCATTGGACCAGATCCGAAGGTATTGGGGCGGTATGTTAAAGGATGGAGCGGACACTTTCTGGGAGCTCTACGACCCGGACGACAAAACGTATTCTCCTTATGGCAGCAATGTGGTCAACAGTTATTGTCATGCTTGGAGCTGCACACCAAGTTATTTTATCAGGCGAAATTTTTCATGAATCTTGGACTTGAGGTCAACCAGGAACGTCTGGTTGGCCTTTTTGGATTAGTTGCAGGATTACAGTATAGGGCCAAGGCCTATTATTTTTTATTTATTTCTTTTTGTTCGTACCGTTAAAGAACGAGTGGCTATTAATGAAGCGATAAATACTAATATTAAAATAAAGTTATATGGGTTTCCTTTAAGTATGTAGACTTGAACGATGAGTACCAGAGTTGAGATGCTTAAGATTATTCGCAGGACAATCGCCGATGAGCGATCGGGATTCTGACTTCGTTTGGAGAGAAAGGATAGGGTGTACCATAGAAGACTAAAAAGCAGAAGTGAACCTAAGATTAGAATTGCAAGCATGCATGAACACCTTTCTGTATTAATTTCATTGACCAATTGGAATAACATGACAACTCATTATAACATAGGTTTTTCTGGAAACGCAGATTTTCATAGAAGTTAAGGGATGAAATATGGTGTGAATGGTGCAGTATGGTTGATGCATTTTCACAGGATGGACTTTGCTTTCCTCCGGGGGGAGCGGTAAACTGTTGCATACGAGATGAAGGAAATTGCGTTACAATGAGACATGTTTTTATTTTGAACAGATGTGGAGGAAGTACGATTGGAGATGTTTACGATGCTGCTGGGTTTATTTGAACGGGCGGCGCTGCTGATTATATTTTTATTCTTTCTGTCGAGGGTGCCGAGATTTAGGCAGATTCTGCAAAAAGGGAAATTAAGGTGGCAAGAGTATATTGCGGTTACCTTGTTATTCTGTGCTTTTGCCATCTTCGGCACGTATACGGGCATTAATGTTGAAGGTTCACTGGTGAACGTGCGGATCATCGCCGTGTTATCGGGTGGTATTTTGTTCGGAGCGCCTGTGGGTATTATTACGGGTATTGTCTCCGGGGTGCATCGGTATCTGATTGATATGGATGGAGTCACAGCTATACCGTGTCTGATCACGAGTATCCTTGCAGGTCTGGTCTCTGGATATATACATAAGTATACGCCCAAGCCCAAGCGATGGATCATCGGTATTGGTGCCGGAATGATCTGTGAAGCGCTGACGATGTTACTGATCCTGCTATTTTCCTATCCTGATCCATTGGGTGCTGATATTGTTTCGCAGATTGCCTTGCCTATGATTCTGGGTGAAGTCAACATTGGATTGATTGTACTCTTGGTGCAGAGTGTCGAAGGGGAAAAGGAGATGATTGCGGCTCGTCAGGCGAAGCTTGCATTGGAGATTGCGAACAAGACTTTGCCGTATTTCCGTTCGATTGATGAGGATTCTCTGCGCAAGATCTGCCGAATTATTCAGGAGGATATTCAGGCTGATGCGGTTGCGATTACGGATACCCGGAATGTACTGGCTTACGTAGGATTTGGTGAGGAACGATATCATATTGGTAATGAGATTATTAGTGAGATGACGAAGAAGACGATATCCAGCGGGGAGATTACGATCAGCAATGATGTGATTGATGAAAAAACACCGGATATCCATTCGCTGTTAATCATTCCGCTCAAAGAACGAGGAGACATCACAGGTGCGCTCAAAATCTATTATCGCAAAGCGTACAAAATTACGTATCCATTGCAAACGATGGCTGTAGGTCTATCGCAGATCATCTCGACCCAGATGGAGGTATCGCGGGTAGAGGAGATCAAGGCTGCTGCCAACAAAGCAGAGCTGCGTGCATTACAGACAACCATTCATCCTCATTTTCTGTTTAATGCGCTGAATGCGATTGCTTCGTCCATCCGAACCAAACCGGATCGTGCGCGGGAGCTGATTGTGAATCTATCCGGGTACATGCGCTACAATCTGGAGCTGTCGGATGAATTAATCGATATTCACAAGGAGCTGGAGCAGGTCCGCAATTATGTGGAGATTGAGAAAGCCCGCTTCGGCAGTCGACTTAACGTGATCTATGAGATTGATGAGGTCGCGGTGCATATTCCGAGTCTTGTCATCCAGCCGCTCGTCGAAAATGCAATTATTCATGGCATTCTAAAGGTAAAAGGACCCGGGACCGTTCGAATTCGGGTACAGGATTATCCGGAGTTTGTGCGAATCAGTGTCAGTGATACAGGGGCAGGCATCAGTGCAGATATTATTGAACGGGTCTACCATGACCGCATGCCGGGTAACCAGATCGGGCTATATAATGTGCATCGCCGGGTTAAGCTCATCTACGGACAAGGTGTAACCATTACAAGGCTGGAACAAGGAACCGATATTTTATTTGATGTGCCCAAAGGAGATGTCGTAACAAGGTGATGATAGATCAATGAGAGCTCTTATTGTGGAAGACGAAATTCTGGCAAGTGAAGAATTGAATTATTTAATCCAGGAACATAGCCAGATTGAGGTGGTGGATCGCCTTGAAGACGGGCTGGATGTACTGAAGTTTTTGCAGGAACAAGAAGTTGACGTGATTTTCCTCGATATCAATATTCCCTCACTGGACGGCATGATGCTGGCCCATCATATCGGGAAGTTTGCAACTAAACCTTATATTGTATTTACTACGGCGTATAAGGAACATGCAGCAGAAGCCTTTGAGTTGGAGGCGTTCGATTATATTCTGAAGCCTTATGACGAGAAGCGAATCGCTGCGATGCTCCATAAGTTGGAGTTGGCTTTCAAGCGTGATCATGCGCCGGTGGAGCAACATGTTGAGGATGGACCAGCTCCTACCACGGCGGACGGACCTGCTGCGCATGGGGAATTGTTACGAGATACGAATTCCCATACGGACAGAAGAATTAATCTGCTGCGGAATGACAATATTATTGTTACGGATACGGCAGACATCTACTATGCGGAAGCGCAAGAGAAGGTGACGAAGGTATATACCAAAAATGGTGAGTTCACCATGCCAGTGAGCATATCGGATTTTCACAGCCGTCTGCCACAGGACACGTTCTTTCGCTGCCACCGTTCGTACGTCGTAAACCTGTCGCAAATCCGTGAAATAGTGCCTTGGTTCAACAATACGTATCTGCTCCGTCTGCGCGATTTGGAAGCTGAAGTGCCCGTGAGTCGTGGGAAGGTCAAAGAATTCAGGCAACTCATGCGCATCTAGAAGCATTTCATTCCGCATCTAATGCAACTCATGCTCAAACCGGTGTAATGAATCCCCTTTCATGTATGATTAGCTTGTGAACGCATTCATGTATATGACATCGGCAAAGGGGAGATCACGATGAAAGCAGCAATTTCATCAGTTTCATCAACACCTGAATCAACATTTGCACCTACAAAAATGAACCGCTGGCTTATTGTTTTGGGGACTATCATTGTCCAAATGGGTCTTGGAACCATCTATACTTGGAGTTTATTTAATCAACCGCTGTCTGATCGTTTCGGATGGGACGTCAGCTCGGTCGCGATAACATTTTCAATTACGAGTTTTGCATTGGCTTTTGCCACATTGTTTGCAGGACGGTTGCAGGAACGTTGGGGTCTTCAGCGTCTGATCCGTGTAGCCGGGGTTGTGCTTGGACTGGGTCTGATTCTGAGTTCCCAAGTTACTTCGCTAACACTGCTGTACATTTTGGCTGGATTTGTCGTTGGTTTTGCAGATGGTACGGCGTATATTACGTCGCTGTCTAATCTGATCAAATGGTTCCCGGAACGTAAAGGCCTGATCTCGGGGATCTCGGTCGGAGCCTTCGGTACCGGTAGTCTATTGTTCAAATATGTGAACTCGGCATTGATTGGTGCCGTTGGTCCTGCTCAGGCATTTATGTATTGGGGTATTATCGTTCTGGTTCTGGTCGTTGCGGGATCATTCCTAATTCGTGAAGCGGTTGTTCGTGAACAGGCTCCGGCAAGCAAGGAAGGAACGAAACAAGTCGTGGCACGTCATGACTATACGGTAAAAGAGATGCTGCGTACGAAAGAAGCGTACATGCTGTTCGTTATTTTCTTCACGGCGTGTATGAGCGGACTGTATCTGATCGGTATTGTCAAAGATATCGGTGTACAGCTCGCTGGACTTGATGTAGCTACAGCTGCGAATGCAGTAGCTATGGTTGCGATCTTCAACACGGCAGGACGTATTATTCTTGGTGCGCTGTCGGATAAAGTAGGACGAATGAAGGTCATCGCTGGTGCATTGCTGGTTACAGCCGTAGCTGTTATGACACTTAGTCTGGTTCCACTAACCTTTGGGATTTTCTTCGCCTGTGTGGCGGCCGTTGCATTCTGCTTCGGTGGTAACATTACGGTATTCCCGGCGATTGTGGCCGATTACTTCGGACTGAAGAATCAGAGTAAAAACTATGGCGTGATCTATCAGGGATTTGGATTTGGTGCTTTGGCTGGATCATTCATCAGTGCCCTGCTGGGCGGATTCCATCTAACCTTTATCGTGATTGCTGTACTCTGCGCTGTCTCGCTGTTGCTCGCACTGATCATTACCCCTCCAGGTCAAGGTCGTCGTGCACGTCAACGTGAAAAACAGATGAACCTTAACCCTTCATCACGGGCAAGCTAAGCAACATGAGCTGTGAGTACGGAATGAGTATATTTCTTCATTGTAAAAAGTAAAATAAACAGAGCGGTCTCCAGATGAGGCCGCTTTTTGGTATCTACTGTTGCCAGATTGCCAGCCTGTTGGCCTGTTGAACTATCTGGCTGATTGCGAGCGTGGTGCCTTGTGTGCATTCCGTCATTCGCTTCTGTTATACTCTAGGTGAATCCAAGAAGATTAAGACCAAGTTATGTACCCCAGAGGAGGCATATCATGAACTTCATTAAATACACACAACCTGATTTTGATGACTATTATGCATTGGTTTCCAATATGGAAGTAATGAAACAGATTACAGAACGTGCACTACCGAAGCAAGAGGCGAGATCACAATTTGAGTCCATGCTGGATTTTAATGAGCGTTCCACTTGTGGACATTACCGGGTATTTAGTGAAGATGGTGCCGGTGTGGCGTATGCCAAATTGATTCCGGATCAGGAGGACCCGACCCGTGCTGAAATAGGCTACATGATCCTGCCTGAACATTGGGGCAAAGGACAGGGTACATCCATAGCGTCACGGCTGATTATACAAGCACAAGCCGCAGGGATTGGATCACTCTATGCAGTTATTGATCCGTCTAACATCGCTTCCCGTCAGATCTTAACCAGACAGAACTTTGTGTCCACCTGGACTGGCGATTACGAAGGTCTTCCTGGTGAGATCTTGGAGTTAAATCTTCAAAGGAAGCGGTAAAAGGAACTGTCTGAGGGTAATCAGATGCTTATATAAAGGTAGTTCAAAAAGTCCACTTTTGATTACGAATCATGCCTGCAGCATCATCAGCATCGAAGATGAAATTCAGCCGAAATGTCCGTTGCTCACGTAGGTACCCTACGCTCCGCTACTCCATTTCTAGCTTTATTCCATCTTCTCGGTACTGAAAACCTGACTTTTTGAAGAGGCACATATAGAGATGTGGAGGAGATGACATATGAGCAATTCGACCATGGAACGTCTGAATGCATTACTGCCGGAGTGGCTGGAGACCAGTCGTTTGCACACCGGGCAAGGTAAAGTGGCTTCTTATATTCCAGAGCTTATCAAAGCCTCACAGGATGAGCTCGGTATACATATCATGGACGCCGAAGGTAACCATGTGTCGGCAGGGGATTGCGGTGTTCCATTTACGATGCAAAGTATCTCCAAAGTATTTACCCTAATTCTGGCCTTAATGGATCATGGAGAAGAAGCAGTCTTCTTTAATGTAGGAAAAGAACCTACAGGCGACGATTACGATTCAATGGTTAAGCTTGAACTAGTCGAACCCGGTATTCCATTTAATCCATTGATTAATGCAGGTGCAATTACGGTGTCCTCGCTTGTTGGAGGAGACTGTAAGGAAGAGAAATCACGGCGCATTCTGGAGTTTTTCCGCAAGCTGGCCCACAATGATCGCCTGGGCTATAACGAAGAGGTGTTTCAGTCCGAATCGGAGAGTGGTCATATGAATCGTTCACTTGGCTACTTTTTGAAGCATAACGGAGTCATTAAGGATGACGTTGAAGACGTGCTTGCCGTGTATTTCCGTCATTGCTCCATTGAAGTGACGTGTGCAGATCTGTCCCGAATGTCACTCGTTCTGGCCTACAATGGAACAGATCCAATTACGGGAGAAGAACTCATCCCTCGTCGCTATGTTCAGATTGCCAAAACCTTTATGACCACCTGTGGTATGTATAATGCATCAGGCGAATTTGCTATCGAGGTCGGCTTGCCCGCCAAAAGTGGAGTATCCGGTGGGATTCTGACCCTTGTACCGGGACAATTCGGCATAGGTCTTGTCGGCCCGGCTCTGAATCGCAAAGGCAACAGTATTGCCGGCGTGCATCTGCTGGAGCGTCTGTCCAAGGAATTCGACTGGAGCTTTTTCTAAGAAATTTACTGAAAAAGAATACCCTTATATGTAGCCGATGAATCACGTATCTGATATTTTGCTTCTTTAGAACGAAGTGAATGGTCTGGATATGTCTCGTCGGCTACTTTTGGTATTCACCAGGAAGTGTAGGAAGACAGTCCTGCATGGCAACGGCAATGCTGCATCTATCATGGGATATCCACAACATCGGGGTGGGGGTATACCCCTTCATTCATTGGCAAGCGCCACATCCGTAATGAGATTCATCTGAATATCCCGGGACCCACCTTCCATCAGCAATCGGAGGGTACGGGCAGGACGGTCCAGCCGAAGCACCTGCCCGGTGTAACGGATATCGTCATGTTCGTGAAACAACGTAATGGTAACGATATCTCCAAGCATCATCGAGTTGCTGAGCAGACGGGACATTTCTTCTGCGGCCTGGGCATCCAGGGATGGGCGGGTACGAGGAGCGAGTTGTTCCTGATGAAGAATATAGGCTTCCCGATGTTCAGGAAGCATCATGCGTGAGGACTCGAAGATACCGTTTTGCTGCAATTTTTTACTCATTTATAATGACCTCCAATTTTATGAGAACGTTCCTGTGCCTGCGCGGACGAGCAGAGGGAGGATGCCCGCATGATGGCGGTATCTCCGTACCTGCGCTTGATATCATCCGTGGCACGTTCCAGTTCTCTTTTGCGTTCGCGGTCATCGAACCAGGACAGCTGCACTTCGGAATCAGGCACTAGTCCGGTCAGTGACACGCTGATGCGGCGGATGGGTAATCCGTCCCAATGGCGCAGGAACAGAGCTGCTGCCGCATCGTATACTTCATCCGTAATGTTAGTCGGTTCATTCACCTTCATCTGGCGGGAGAAACCGGTAGGTCGATCATAATCCTGTCCGCGACATCCAACCGAGACGACATGGCCCATGAGCGATTTGTCCCGGGAACGTCGACTGACGAGCTCCGCTAGCTCAAGCAGTACCACTTTGATATCTTCCCAGGAGTCATAGTCCCGGGGGAGGGTCATCTGATGTCCAATACCCTGCTGCTGATGAGCATATGTCCCGGGTTTGACCGGAGAATCATCGATACCGCGGGCAATACGCCACAGTACCTCGCCATTCACACCCCAACGTTCTCTCAGCCGAGACAGCGGAGTCTGGGCCAGATCACCAATGGTATGAATGCCCATCTTGTAGAGATGCTGCGCCATGCGGGAACCAACCATGAACATGTCTCGCACAGGCTTCTCCCAGATGGTGGACGGCAGATCTTTACGAGGCAACGTGCAGATGCCTCCAGGGACTTTTTTGGCATACAGATCACAAGCCATCTTGCTGACGACTTTGGTATCACTGATGCCGATCCGAATGTATACACCCGTCTCATCCATCACTCTGGATTGAATGCTGCGTGCAATCGTCTCGGGACTGCCAAACAGATCCAGGCTTCCGGTGACATCGAGGAACTGCTCATCAATACTATAGGGTTCTACCAGGTCCGTGTAAGACTGAAGGATACGCGTAATATGAAGGGACACCCGAATGTACTCGGCCATCCGGGGGCGAACGACCACAACATCCGGACATTTGGCGAGCGCTTCACCCAGTCGTTCTGCTGTTGTGATTCCATAGGACTTGGCGAGTGGACAGGCCGCAAGAATAATACCCGAACGGCGCGCCGGATCTCCCGCGACAACGAGGGGGCGATCCTTGTATTCGGGGTGTGCAGACTTCTCCACACTGGCATAGAATGACTGGCAGTCGGCCAGCATGATGACACGTCTGTCTTGGCGGGGCATAAGACTTCTCTCCTTATCCGTGATGCTGGGCTCTGTTAAGCATCCATTATCTTCATTTGAACATCGATATTTAACAGTTTATTTACAGTATGGAACAAGTGTTCCTGTTTTATAAGCATATCTGACAATTCAAAATGCGGCAACCGGAATTATTTTGCAAATTGGACACAATTATGGATTAGCTATATTAGAGACATAAATTAGGAAATAAGTTGTGCTTTTTTACATTTAATGTGAGAGATCTGTGACCTCTGGGTGATGACCGGGCGTTCATTTAGGTTTTTGTAAAAGGTTTATAAATGGGTACAGTCCTATAGGGGGGGACTGACGTCCTTTTTTGGTTTTCTGCATTTTTCAGAAAACCTTGATGTGACGCGGAATATCGCTGATGCGTTATCGGACTATAGTATCAATTTTGTAATCTTTATGGTTAATACTGTAAAAAGGTCCGCAACTTTAACATATGACTCGCGTTTAATGGGGTATGTGTTCAAACGGAAAACGATGCCTGTACCCGCGTTGCACATAACAATAAAGGTTTCAGAATTGCAAGATTAGCAGGGCATCTAATCCATCAATTCCAGCAAATATTAGTGTTCGGGAATCAGCGGTATCCCAGAGGCTTCCGAGTGGTAGTTGATGGACTTTTTTACGAATCATGGGCAGAATGTTCCATTTCATGTTTGCTTCCATCAGCCTAGTTACAAATGCAGAGTCTTAGCGCTATAGTGAGAACTACACCGCTGACATCTCTACCAAGCGGACATCCGAAGCGGAATGATTCCTATGCTTCATGTTGGACCATTCGGTGTTGAAGCAGGATGCATAATAGAGAGGTGAGCAATCTAAAGACATGAGCAGACAAAGACGAAGACGCTGGTTATTAACGGTGTTGACAGGAGCAGTGGTGGTGACTGGCGGGATATTTGCCGGATGGCACTATATGCAACCCAAGCTCGTTACGTACACAGCGGAGAACGGCACGGAGATGAAATTCAAGACCGAAGGAGACCGGTTCATGGAATACGGGCCGGATGGAACGTGGAGGGAGATGTTCGTCAAAGGTGTCAACCTGGGCGCAACTTCACCGGGGCATTACCCGGGAGAATTCCCGCTGACCAAAGAGGATTACTTGCGGTGGTTCCAGCAGATCGAGGATCTGGGAGCCAATGTGATCCGGGTATACACGGTTCACGAACCGATTTTTTACTCTGCATTGGTCGAATACAATCGTGGCCGGGAGCAACCGTTATATTTTATACAGGGCATATGGTCACCTGAAGAAGTGTTGATTGAGAAGCAGGATGCCTATGCTGCCCATATTGAGCAGACGTTCAAGCAGGAGATTGAAAAGGCAGTATCTGCTGTCTATGGCGATGCGGACATTCCTGCCAAGCAGGGAGAGTCCAGCGGCAAATACAAGACAAATGCTGGAAAATATCTGATGGCCTGGCATGTGGGTACGGAATGGGACCCGGCGATGGTAGACAATACGAACGCGAAACATGCGGACGTGCCGCAATACAAGGGAGTTCATTTCTCCGCGAGTCCAGAAGCGTCACCGTTCGAGAACTGGCTCGCAGAACTGCTGGATCATACTGCTGTCCTGGAGAAGAAATATGGATGGGAGCATCCGATGACCTTCACCAACTGGGTAACCACCGATGTGCTGGATCATCCCGGGGAGCCGCTGTATGAAGAGGATCTCGTGAGTGTGGATGCCCGTCATATTCAGCCGGAGGCGTGGGATGGTGGATATTTTGCAGCCTACCATGTGTACCCGTATTACCCGGATCTGTTCCATGTCGATAAAACACTCCAAACGATCAAAGATGAGAACGGTGAGTACAACACGTACAAAAGTTATCTGCGTAAGCTTAAAGCCGAGTTTTCCGATATGCCTGTAATGATAACAGAGTATGGTGTACCTTCTTCTTTGGGTATTTCCCATCTGGGTATGGGAGGCCGGAACCAGGGTGGACATAACGAGGTGGAGCAGGGAGATATTGACGCGTCATTGACGCAGGATATCTATGATGAAGGGTACTCGGGAGCAATTGTGTTCATGTGGCAGGATGAGTGGTTCAAAAAAACATGGAACACGATGCCACTGGAAATCCCGGCTGATCGCCGGGCATACTGGCTGAACGTACTGACGAACGAGAAGATGTTTGGTCTGCTTGCCATGGACCCGGGTAAACAGGAACAGTTGACCATGGATGGGTCACTGGATGATTGGGATGATCTGAAGGATGAAGAAGTCACCACCTGGCAGGGCCAAGTGGACGGCATTCAGGAGATGAAGATGACCCATGATGAAGCCTATCTGTATATTGGGCTGACCCTGGATCAACCTTTTGACCCGGATCAGACGGTGCTGCGGATTGGGACCGATACACTTGCCGGAGGCAGTCAGCCTGATAAGTTACTCCCGGGCCGTACGCTCAGTGATGGTCTTGAGACGGTGATTACACTGGGGCAGGATAAGGAGTCACAGGTGGAGATCGCCAAGGACTATGACTTTAATCAGCGTCTGTACGGCAAGGATGGATATGACATGTTACCAGACAATCAGTCTGTTTCAACAGATCCGTTCCATCCATGGAATCTGGCAGTCAGTCTGAGAATGACACCGCCGGATACTCGATCTGCCCACCCGTTCATGAATGCAAAGGTCGGGACATTGAAGCGGGGAACAACAGCACCCGGTCAGTCCGATACGGATTCGTTAACGACATGGCAGTATAACGGCAATCAGGTGGAGATGCGAATTCCCTGGATGCTGCTCGGGTTCGGTGATCCGAGTTCGCTGCAAGCGATTGACTATGAACCGCTCAAGAATGGCCGGGAGTTCTCCACAGTTGCTGTGGAAGGTGTTACCCTCATTCCATGGCTAATGGACCGTGCCACGGAAAAGGTGTCCTGGCCTGGGGGCGAACAGACGACCTTGGACCTGAAGACGTTGCCGGTGTATAGCTGGCAGCCGTGGGAACAAGTCCAGTATAGCGAGCGGTTGAAACTAAGCTACGAGAAAATGAAGAAGAGCTACGCAAAAATTCCTAGTTTTCAGATCGAATAAATGAGTATAAAGGAGGACCTTTTCACATGTTTTCAAGTTTGGCTTTGGCCTATCTGTTTTTGTACATCTGTATCGCACTTGTTGTTGTAGGCGTCATCGTATTGTTTGCCATGAAAATGTCCCACAACGGCAAACGACGCAAGATTGCGTTCTATGAATTGAAACAGCGTGACTACTTCACTTATCTGCAAACGGCCTTGACCGAGAATAGTCCGCTCAGACTGCCACCAGGCAAGCTGGCTCCGCTCGAACGCCGGGTCATCCAGGACAGGCTTATTGAATGGATTGACCAGTTCAAAGGGGAGTACCGCGACAAATTAATTGCACTGTGCCGTGAAGCGGGATTCGTAGAGCACGACTTGAAGGAACTGGGTCGTCTGCGTTACGGTCGCCAGATTGAAGCGGCTTATCGCTTGGGTGGCATGCGTTGTCCCGAAGCCGTTCCGGGTTTGATGGAATTGCTGAAGGATGAGAAGCCAGGCCCGATGGCCATTATGATTGGTCGTTCCATCTCCAGATGTACGACTCGACAAGATGAACTGAAAGACATGCTGGCGTTACTGTTAACCAAAGGCAAGTCGATTCACCATCTGGCAGCAGATATTCTGCTTGAGACGAGTCTGGATACGAGCAGAATTCTAATCGAATTGCTGGAAGACCGGAATCCTGATTTTGTCAAAGTCGGACTCGTTGCGATGTGGGGACAGGCTGTACCTGAAGTGATGCCTGCCCTCGACAGACTCGTAGGCGCCGAACATCAGGATGTACGTGCCGAGGCGGTGAAGCTGTATCTTAGCGCAAGTCCGGCACTCCGGGATGAGACGATTCTGAAGCTGATCCAGGACCCCGATCCGGAAGTTCGCGCCGAGGTGGTGCAAGCGCTCGGTTCGAAACATGCATCTGGCAGCATTCCATTGCTGCGCAAAGCGCTGCGGGATGAGGACTGGAGAGTTCGCTATAACAGTGCGGAGAGTCTGAGCAAGCTGGGCGAACCGGGATTCGAAGCGCTGTGTCAGGCTGCGGTGCAAGGTACAGGTGCTGAGCGCGAGATTGCGATGCAGCAGATCGAGAGTACCATGCAGCACACAAGAACTGAGGACAGAGCTGTAGAGCAGATGATTGCACATAACAAAAAAAGACTGCTCTACGATCGTTATTTTGGCCCTGTACGAGAGAACAGAACCAGCAAGAAACGTACAGGTGTGGCTACGGTAGGAGGGGATTACACTGCTTAGGGATCTACTATTAATCTACGGCATGGTCGCAATCTACTATGTTGTTTTCGTCAATACGCTCTACTTTTCCATTCTGGCTTTATCATTCCGTAACATCTGGACGATCTTCCGGCGGTCGCATTATTCCAAATACAATACATTGTCAGGCTCGGAACTGGTGCCCTCGGTTTCCCTGCTGGTACCAGCGTACAACGAGGAACTGACGATTATTGAAAATGTGAATTGCCTGATGACGCTGAATTATCCAACGTATGAAGTCATCGTCGTGAATGATGGCTCCAGCGATGCCACGCTGAAGATCCTGTTGGAAGAATATCGCCTGAAGCCGGTACCCAATACGAAGATTCGGGGCAAGATCGCCTGTCAGAAAATTCGCGGGATCTATCATAATCCGGAGTTCCCGGATCTGTATGTCATTGACAAGGAAAATGGCGGGAAGGCCGATTCTCTCAATGCAGGAATCAACCTGTCCCATTATCCGTTAATCTCTTCCATCGATGCTGATTCGTTGCTGGAGAAGGATGCCCTGATCCGCATGGCTCGCATGTATATGGAGAATCCGGAAGAGACGGTGGCCATCGGTGGAGATGTAAGGATAGCCAATGGTTGCAAAATTGAAAACGGGGCAGTGCAAGACGTATCGCTGCCGCGTAAGATCTGGCCCATGTTCCAGTCGATCGAATATCTCAAAGCCTTCCTGGGCGGACGGATTGGCTGGAGTCACATGAACGGTCTAATCATTGTCTCCGGTGCCTTCGGTATGTTCCGTAAGGACGCTGTTATCGCCGTGGGTGGATACCGGGATGGTTATCCTGGGGAAGACATGAACATCATCATCAAGCTCCACCGTTATATGCTGGAAAACAAATTGAAGTACCGCGTCGCCTTCTGTCCTGAGGCTGTATGCTGGACGCAGGCACCGGATTCCTACCGGATCTTGTCCAGTCAGCGCAAGCGTTGGGGCCGCGGAAACCTGAAGAACATGATCGAGAATCGTGGCATGTTGTTCAATCCGAAATATAAGGTTATGGGTATGGTGACCATGCCATATAACGTTATTTTTGAAGCGCTGAATCCGTATTTCCGAATTACCGGACTTCTGGCACTCGCCGGATATGTACTTCTGGATATGACCCAGTGGCCGATCCTGGTTCTGTTCGGATTACTGAACTTCGTGTGTGGTTACCTGCTGAGTGTAGGCGCACTTATCCTGGAGGAGATTGCATTCAAGCGTTACAACAAGCTCTCCGATCTGGTCAAAATGCTGGTCTACTCCGCGCTGAAGTTCGTCGGTTACCATCAGCTTGGCGTACTGTGGAGATTGCAGGGACATGTGCAGTTCATGCAAAACAACAATTCATGGGGTACTATGACACGTCAGAGCTGGTCCGAGGATGAGAAGAAAACAAGCGAAGCCGCTTGAGTAAAGAGATCATGGAAATATTGCAACAACTTGTATAGATAATCGAGGAGAAGGGTGGAAAAGAACATGCCAAATACGGCGACATTGCAGCGTGAGGCTGCCGTTAATGTGTACCGAAGTGTAGAACAGGGATTGAAAGAAACGGGTGCCGAAACATGCGGCTTAATGTTCATCCATTGTGCAGGAAACTCTCAACCTGAGCAGCAGGTCAGGACACATCTGGAGCAGACAAGCAAGTCTGCTTTCCAGGTGTGGACGGATGGGGCGACCCAGGCGATTGCTGTCCTGCTGCCAGGGTTGTCACTGGATGAGGTTCACTATGAAGGGCTTCGGATCAAACATGAGCTGCAAGAGACCGTCCCCGGTGCCGATCCACAGATTACACTGGCCAGTTTCCCAGAGGGGGAGCGCCCTTCGAAGGCAACCATTCAGCATATGGCTGAATCCTCGAAGCTTATAGATTCATCGGAGATTCATATCTACACGCTGGACACGACGGCGGACGAGCCGGAACGTATTTTGATTGTGGACAACGATCCGACGGTACGCGAATTCCTGCAGCTGCGTCTGAAAATGCAGGGATATGAAACCTATGAAGCTGTTGATGGACTGGCTGCACTGGAGTTGATTGAGAAAGTCACACCTGATCTAGTGCTCACCGAACTGAATCTGTATGGCATCGACGGTCTGCCGTTCATTCATCATATCCAGAATCTAGAGATGGAGCAGCCACCCAAAATCGTTGTATTGACCGAACAGCGTGTCGAGGAGACGATCAGTCAGTGCTTCCGCAGCGGAGTCGATGATTACATGACCAAACCGTTCTCACCTGTAGAACTGGATGCCCGAATTAGACGCTGCCTTCATTAGAAGATAGCTTAAATGAACAGACAACCATCTATTTACATGGATTTTAAGCACCACCAAATACATTGTCCGGAGGGAATATCATGGAGAATCAACAATTCCACACATTACTGAATGCGATTGAAAATAAAGAAGCTGTACTCGGCGTCGTCGGGCTCGGTTACGTAGGACTTCCACTTGCCGTGGAAATGGTCAATCAAGGTTTCACGGTAATCGGAATTGATCTGGATGCGTCCAAAGTAGAGAGTATCTATCAAGGAGATTCCTATATTCACGATATTTCGTCTGATGAATTGAAAAAAGTAATGCAAAGCGGCCGTTTCCAGCCAACGACGGATTACAGCATGCTGCGTGTGATCGACGCACTCAGTATCTGCGTACCTACACCGCTCAGTGAGAATCAGGACCCGGATACGTCTTACATCGAGACCGTTGTGGATCAGATCAAACTGCATATGAAACCAGGCATGCTGATTACCTTGGAGAGCACCACTTATCCAGGTACAACCGAAGAATTGATTCAGCAGAAGCTGGACAAGATCGGACATGAAGCGGGTAAAGACTACTTCCTCTGCTTCTCGCCTGAACGTGTGGACCCGTCGAACGGACGCTTCACGACATATAATACTCCGAAAGTAATCGGGGGCACGACCGAAGCTTGCTTGAAGCTCGGAACAGCACTGTATAGCAAGTATGTTGAAACCGTAGTGCCGGTATCTTCGCCGAAAGTGGCTGAGATGTCCAAATTGCTGGAGAACACATTCCGCAGCGTGAACATTGCCTTTGTGAATGAAATGGCGATGATGTGCGACCGCATGGGCATTGATATCTGGGAAGTTATTGACGCGGCGGCGACGAAACCATTTGGTTTCATGCCATTCTATCCAGGCCCAGGTATCGGTGGACACTGCATCCCGCTGGATCCGATGTACCTGTCATGGAAAGCCAAAGGCTTCCGTTTCTATAGCAAATTCATTGAGCTGGCGCAATCCACCAATGACAACATGCCATATTATGTGTTGAACAAAACGTCAACGATTCTGAACGAATACGCTAAATCCGTACGTAAATCCAATATTCTGCTCCTCGGCATGTCGTACAAACCAAATATTGCCGACCTGCGTGAATCACCAGGACTGGAAGTATATGAACTGTTCAAGGAAAGTGGAGCTAACGTAAGCTACTACGACCCACATGCGGATTCCTTCCAGGACAAGCATGGCGAGACCGTACACAGCGAAGTGTTCAATCTGGAGCAGTTCAAGAAGTACGATTGCATCGTGCTGATCACCAACCACAGCGATTTGCCTTACTTTGATATTGCCGAGATGGGTGTACCCATTCTGGATACACGTAATGCATTCCGTTCATACACACATCCGCATATCTACAAGATTGGTCACTCGGTACAGCATCCTGTGCTTGAGCCAAGTGAAGCGTTGCTCGTCTGAGGAAATATATGAGGCAACGGGGCAAGCTGGTGGGTATGGCGAAATGGGCCATTCTGGCTGTGGTGTTGTGCCTGCTGCTTCTGTCCTGGATGTTCAAATGGTTCTCGGCAGAGGAACACAAAGCGACCTGGCTGTGGGACGCGTCCATTATTGCAGAACAGACACCTGAGATTATTGCTTTCTCCAAAGAACAGGGTGTGGATACCATCTTCCTGCAAATCCAGGATGAGGTGTCTGACGCAACATACCGCAAATTCATTGCGGCTGCTCGGGAGGCTGAGATTGAAGTGCATGGACTTAACGGTCATGCAGACTGGGCCTATGAGGAGAAACGGAATGAAGGGCTTGCTTTTATTGAGCGAGTACGAGCATACAATGAAGCTTCCGCCAAGAATGAACGCTTCCAAGGCATTCAACTGGATGTAGAGCCTTATCAGCTGAAGCGATGGGAGAACGAGGAGAGCAGCGTCATTGCAGAGTGGCAGAACAACATGAAGTCCTGGACAAAAGCAGGAGAGGATGCCGGACTGTATATGAGTGCTGCCATTCCGTTCTGGCTTGATGCCCGTCAGTCGGCTGAAGGTGATGGTACATTCAGTCGCTGGGTGATCTCCCACTTCGATGCGGTGGCCATTATGGCTTACCGGGATAGTGGGCAGCAGATGTATGATCTGTCCAAGGAAGAGCTGGACGAAGCGGATGATCTCGGTAAGAAAGTCTGGATCGGAGCGGAGCTCGCGGACACACACGAGGGGGATCACCTGACCTTTTTCCGTAAACCGGTTAGCAATATGAATGAAGAAATGGCGAAGGTGTTCGATCTGGGTACCTCTCATTCTTCATTTACAGGTGTAGCTGTGCATCATTATGAAGCATGGTATGCGAAGGAGAACGGTATTCCGCTTGCGCGCAAGAATGAGGAGAAGGAATAGCGTTACGTCAACATAAAAAAGTTCCTAGTTTCGAGTACGTGCGTCAAGACTATAGTATAGAAAGAAGGCAAGTCCCGGGTTGAAGGGGCTTGCCTTTTTTGGTGGTGGATTTAGGTTAAGATTTTGCATCGTCATGATATGCAGGATATGAAACTCAGGAGTCCACGGCAATTCTATAGAGGCGGCAAGCGTGCACGAGATACGGATCATAGGCTGGGGAGCGAAAGGCCATTCCTTTACTCTTTAGTACTCTCCGCTGTGCGATAGCGATTGGGAGGCAGACCAACGTGCTTTTTAAATGCTTTGGAGAAGGAAAACAAGTCCGGGTAACCTACGGAATGAGCGACCTCTGTTAAGCTTAGCGGAGTCTGCACCAGCAGGCGTTTGGCCTGATTCATTTTTAATTGCTGGATATATTGCACGGGAGACAGACCATACGCTTTGCGGAACTGTTTGGCAAAATGGGTTCGATCCACACCAGCATGAGCGGACACACCTTCCACGGAGATGCCGCCTGCAAAATGAATGTCCATGTAATCCTTGCCTTTCTGAAGCCAAGGCGTGGTTGAATCCGGTTGCAATCCTTTGGTTGCGGGGGAACGGGCTATCCGGTCAAAGAGGTTTAGAAACCGGGTTAGTCGTCCCAGATCGCTCGCTCCATCCTGAGGTTTGCGAACATCCTCCATGAATGAGCGCATGGCGCTTGCAGTCTCGGGGGTCAGTACACCTGAACGGTACGGTGAGTCGGGTGTAAGTCCAATTCGAGACAGCAGTTCGGCTGCATGTGCACCGTCAAATGCAATAAATATTTTCTGCAACGTGTTCTCTGGATCAGTCCAGTACTCATGGGGAACATGTGGAAACAGACAGAATGCATCCCTGGCTCGAAGCGCATGACGCTGTCCGTTTTGTATGAATGTACCTTCCCCCTCCAGCACAAATAGCAAATAATGATAAGGCGTAGTACGCGGGCCAATATGATAGTTGGTCTTGGCTATATTTCGTCCGATGCGAATCGGCCAGGCGCCACCAGCTTTCTCGAATTCAGATGGCGTGAAGAAAATAAGTTCCAAAAACTCATGGTGGTCCTCCTTCATGCTCTCGGTCATCAGGAACACCTCTTTATTATCAAGTATCGTTTATATAATCTAAAAGTTTCGCTCATAGATGTAGTTCAAAAACTCCACTTTTGATTACGAATCATGCCTAGTGGCATCATCAACATCGAAGCTGAAATTCAGCCGAAATGTCCGTTGCTCACGTAGTTTTCCTACGCTCCGCTACTCCATTTCTATCTTCATTCCATCTTCTCGGTACTGAAAACCAGACTTTTTGAATATGTACTTAAACCTATTATACAGGTGGGTTTTATATATATTCAAGATCAGGAAGACCTAAATCTGAGAAAAGACCACAAAATGACAAAATAAAATTGCCGCGAAATGACATTGCTCACAGACAAATCAATTGATATGATGTCCATACCTATTAAACCAAGTTAATTAATCGGCATTTGAGTTTGGTTTTGCCTAATAAATCAATTTATAGAATGACACGACAACGGAGGGGACAGAAAGGACCTGAAGAAGCGAAGCGTGCGCCTTTGTCACCGGATTTCCCCATGTAAGGGGAATGAGAAGAAATCTGGGGACAAGAGTGCTCGAAAGGTTTTCTGTAACCGAAGTGCTTGAGTGAAACACTTTTAGAGCAATTTATCATAGAAGGGATTGACTTTTGTGAGCGAACAGGAAGAAATGAAGTTTGGATGGTTTTTGCCTACAGCAGGGGATGGTAAGTATGTAGGGGTTGCCCCGGAGCGGGAGCCGAGTCTGGATTATCTGATCGATGTGGCACAGACGGCGGAGAAGGCAGGATTCGAATTTGTACTGATTCCAACTGGGGGAGCCTGTCTGGACGCATGGGTGGTTGGCTCGGCTGTGATGAGTCACACTAAGACATTGCGTCCACTTGTCGCCATTCGCCCGGGTTTGGTTACTCCAGTACTCGCTGCACGCATGGGAGCGGCACTGGATCAGCTCTCTGGTGGTCGGGCCATGATCAATGTGGTGACAGGCAGTTCTGTTCGAGATCTGGAGGAACTCGGCGATCCACTGGCACATGCGCATGATGAACGATATGTGCGGGCGAGCGAATATATGGAAGTCATGAAACGTTCATGGACTCAATCGAAAGGATTGAATCTGACGGAGTTTGCCGGAAGTGGTTCAAAATCTGGTGCAGACGCACCCAGCAATCCCGATCCTGAATTCAACGGCCAGTATTACAATTTCAAAGGACCGGTAGGCATGCCGGAGACGGTGCAAAATCCGCATCCACCATTCTATCTGGGAGGAAGTTCACCAATTGCGAAGAAGGTCGCTGTTGAACATGCAGATACGTTCCTGATGTGGGGCGAGCCTCATAACTGGATTCAGGAGCAGATCGAAGAGATTGAGGTCATCCGACAGCAGGTGAAAGAGGAAACCGGACAAGATCGTCAGCTCCGTTACGGCATGCGTGCTCAGGTACTCATTCGGGATACCGAAGAAGAAGCATGGGCAGCAGCTTGGGAGATTATTAGCAAAGTACCACCAGAAGCGATTGAAAAAGCCAAAGCCACTTTTGCCGAGACGGATGCAACCAACCAACGCAGACAGAATGAGTTACGGGAACTGTCCGAGAAGCAGCAGTTTGTCGTAGGTCCCAACCTGTGGACGGGCTTGTCCGTTGTACGTTCCGGCGGTGCGATTCTCATTGTAGGTACAGCCGAACAGGTCGCAGAGCGTTTGATGGAATATGGAGATCTCGGCGTTACGACTTTCATTCTGTCCGGTTACCCGCATCTGGAAGAGGCCGAAATCTTCGGCCGGACCGTGATGCCGATCATTCGCGAGAAATGGAAAACAAGACAGAAGCAGCATTCCGTTACTACCAACTAAGTAAGTGCCCCTTTTTTTACACTTTAACGGAGAGGGCAGAACCGATCTGAAGAAGCGAAGCGTTCGCCTTTATCCCCGGATTTTAACCATTGAGAAAAATGATTCAAAAAATCCGGGGATAACAGCGATCGGAAGATGGTACTGCACTCGGAGTGCCCCGTGTAAAAACTTTCGTGCAACTTACATTAATCATTCTCAGGAGGTCACCTTTTCATGAAAAAAAATAAAAAATTAATCCTGCCGCTCGTCAGTATGCTGGTCATGTCCATCCTACTGTCAGCTTGCGGCGGTGGGGATAACGCGTCATCTGGAGAGAACGGCTCCTCAGGTTCAGGCAAAGTGACCCTCAGCTTCATGCACTGGCGTGGAGAAGATGTGGAAGCACTGAATAAGAGCATTGACGCATTTGAGACAGCAAATCCGAACATCAACGTGGAGATGCAGACGCTGCCCTCCGATCAATACCAATCCACCGTTCAATCCAAAATCAGCGACGGTTCGGTAGGGGATGTATTTGCATCCTTCCCAGGTGCACAGTTTGAAGCATTCACCAAAGCCGGCTTGTTCACGGATCTGACCGGATCATCGTTTCTGACTGCCTACAATTCAAAGCTGATTGAATCAGGACAGCACGATGGCAAGCAATATGCGATCCCGTATCAACTCGTATATAACGATCCAATCTTTAACGTAAAACTGTTTGAACAATATGGCTTGACGCCGCCGACCGATTGGGAAGGCTTCCTGGCACTTTGCCAGAAGCTGAAAGACAATGGCATCATTCCGATTGCCTTTGCCGGAGCGGACATTGGTCCAGGACAATTCATGAATACAATGGTGATGAACAATGCACCGAGTGACGACATTTTTACCAAAGTAGAAGCGGGCGAAGCCAAACTGACGGATGAGTTCTGGGTGAAAACGTTGACTCAAATCAAGGAACTGAACGATAAAGGTTACTTCCAGCAGGATGCACTGGGTACCAAAGACCCTGCGGCGGGCGCACTGTTTATTCAAGAGAAAGCAGCGATGCTGGCAAGTGGATCATATCAATTGGCTCAGAATAAGCAGCAGAATCCAAATCTGGAGCAAAAACTACTTGCACCGATTACCGTAAGTGCCGATCAAGCGAAGTATGAAGGAGTGCATACGACCACATTCATGCTCGCCGTGAACAGCAAATCAAAACATCCAGAAGAAGCGAAGAAGTTCCTCGAATTCCTTAGCAATCCCGATGTAGCGAGTAACTATGCCAACCAAACGGGACAGAATGTAACGGTGAATGGTGTGAAGTACGATACGCCTGAGCTTCAGGTAGCCGGAGAATGGGCAACCAAAAAGACCGTGTTCCAGCCACGGTTCACCATCCTGAACGGAGATAATCAAAAAGCAGTAACTAACTCCATCCAGGCTGTACTAAGCGGCACTTCTCCGGAAGAAGCAGCACAGCAGGCACAAGCGATCATTGATCAGCATATCGGGAAATAAACGATGAAAAACCGTCTTCAGCTATCCCTGTTTCTGATCCCCGGATTGCTGCTGTACGTTGGATTGTTCGTACTTCCTACATTGACGGGGCTGTTCTATTCCTTTACGGACTGGGATGGGGTATCCCCGTCGTATGCATTTGTAGGGCTGGATAATTACAAGGACAGTCTCAGCAGCATCGTATTCCGCAAAGCCTTTGGTAACAACGTGGAGTTCATGTTAACGGTTGTTATTGCACAAACCTTTATTTCACTTGTCCTGGCTCTGCTCTTGGTACGTAATACCAAGACACGCATTGTGCTTCGGGCATTGTATTTCCTGCCTGCGATTCTGTCCTCCGTATCGGTTGGACTGATCTGGGCATTTATGTATGATCCATCCATTGGATTGATCAACTATGGACTGAATGAAGCTGGGATGAGCAGCATTGCTCGTAACTGGATTGGAGATCCCAAGATCGCCATCTATTCCATCGCTGCGGTACAGGTATGGGCCCATGCCGGACAGATGATGATTGTATTCATCGCAGGTCTGCAAGGTATTCCGGCAGAACTGTATGAAGCGGCTCGTATGGACGGCGGCAGCAAATGGCAGGTATTTCGTACCGTGACCTGGCCACTGCTGGCACCTTCGGCAACGATTGTTGTGGCCTATACGACCATTCAGTCGTTCAAGGCATTTGACCTCATTTTCACAATGACGGACGGAGGCCCGAACTACGCAACTGAAATTTTGACAACATATATCTATCATACCGCCTTTGGCAGCTATTCATTTGGTCTGGCTTCTGCCGGTTCCATGATCTTCCTGGTGTTGCTCGCGCTCTTGACGCTGTTGCAGTTCAAGGCACTGCGTGCCGACCGGGTAAGTTATTGAGGTTGATGTTGGAGCATTCATCCTGCAACCGAGGCAGAAGGGAGTTCACATGTTTTTAAAATGGTTCAATCGCCTGATCCTATTAGTGTACGCGCTGCTGATTCTGGTGCCGCTGTACTTTGTATTTGTATCCTCGTTCAAAACAAGCAGCAACTTCTTCACCAGTCCATTCAGCTGGCCGGACCCGTTTACGTGGGATAACATCACTGGCATGTTCCGCAATCAGCCGATGTGGCAATATTTCGGGAACAGTCTGGTCGTGACGCTTGGTACGGTTGCCATTGAGTTGTTGCTGAGTAGCATGATTGCTTACGCCATTGTCCGCTGGGGTGGAAGTGTAGGAAAAATCGTGTTTGCTCTGTTCGTAGCAGGGTTGATCGTTCCTTCTCAAGTGAGTATGCTGCCGATCTATTCTCTCACACGTACACTCGGGTGGTCGGACAGTCTCACGGGATTGATTGTGGTATCTGCCGCGATGCTGATGCCTGTCTCTGTATTTATGCTGACAGGTTTCATGCGCATGCTCAATTCGGAGATTCTGGAAGCGGGTAGTATGGATGGAGCAAGTGAATGGAGACTCTATACCCGGATTGCACTGCCACTCGCTGCACCTTCACTGGCGGCAACGGCTACGTTCCTGCTCGTCATGGTCTGGAATGACTTGCTTATTCCGATGTTAATGCTCAGCAGTAAGTCCAAGCTAACGTTACCACTCGCGCTTATGCAGTTCCGCGGAGAATACGTGACGAACTATCCGATGATGCTTACGGGTGTACTGGTAACGACCATTCCGATGATTGCGCTGTTCCTTATACTCCAGCGTTACTTTGTAGCAGGTCTGACAGCGGGTTCACTCAAGGGGTGAGGTATCGCAGAAATCGGAAGGAAAAGCTTATTTTGCATTGATTTCTGGAGCATTCTGCATAATAATGATTTAGTGTCAGAATGACTACATAGAGATCAAGGGAGCTATAAGTGATGAGCAAACTGGAAGTATTGCGGAATCCCAAGCAGCGCAAGCTGCTGTTCAGTGCCGGCATGAGCTGGCTGTTTGATGCGATGGAAGTTGGTATGATCTCCTTTATCGTGGCTGCACTCGCCAAGGAATGGAGTCTCAGTCCCGGACAAGTCGGCGTGCTTACGAGTATTAACTCCATCGGTATGGCGCTAGGTGCTTTGCTTGCAGGTGCACTTGCGGACCGATTTGGACGGAAAGCTATTCTGATGTGGACCTTGCTAATCTTTACGATTGCAAGCGGTCTATCTGCACTTGCGACCGGATTTGCTGTATTGTGTGCACTACGTCTGGTTGCAGGTATCGGACTTGGCGGAGAGCTGCCCGTTGCATCCACACTGGTATCGGAGTCGATGCCTACAGCGGAACGGGGACGTGCCGTTGTATTATTGGAAAGTTTCTGGGCAGGGGGCTGGATTGTATCCGCGCTGATTGCAAACTTTGTTATCCCGGAGTACGGATGGAGAATTGCTTTTGCCATTGGTGCACTTCCGGCGTTCTATGCACTGTATCTGCGTCGTGCCATTCAGGACCCGCCGCGGTACAAGAATCATACCAAACTTCATAAAATCACGTTCCGCGAAAAAGTGGCTACCGTCTGGTCAGCACCACATCGCCGTACAACGTTGATGCTCTGGATTTTGTGGTTTACCGTCATTTTCTCTTATTATGGTATGTTCCTGTGGTTACCTTCGGTTGTGATGGCAAAAGGATTCACGTTGGTTAAAAGCTTCCAATACGTGCTGATCATGACGATCGCACAGCTGCCAGGTTACTTCACCGCGGCGTACTTCATTGAACGTTACGGTCGCAAGTTCGTACTGGTTGTGTATCTTACCTTAACTGCATTCAGTGCGATTGCGTTTGGACTGGCAACAACGGAAGCGACAATCCTGACTGCGGGGATCTGTCTTTCCTTCTTCAATCTGGGAGCCTGGGGTGGTCTGTACGCCTACAGCCCCGAATTGTATCCGACTTCCGTTCGTTCGACAGGTGTTGGACTTGCCACATCGGTTGGCCGAATCGGTGGTGTACTTGCTCCATTAATGGTCGGTATGCTGGTTCAGCGCGAAGTGGCAATCAGCCTGATTTTCACGATTTTCTTCGTGACAATCCTCATTGGCGCAGCGGCTGTACTGTTCTGGGGCCGGGAAACGAAGGGTCAGGAACTGGCCGAGTAATTGTCAATAAATACAACGCAACTTTTGTACGGGTCTGCCTGCCTACGGAAATAACGGGTTGGACAAGCGGTATTTGGTTGATACAAGAAGGGGTATGACCATGGTGTGACCATGGGCTCATGCCTCTTTTTGTTATGTTCAGCGTCGTTTTTTCACTGCGTCATCGGTCCGATAGACTTCATTTTTTCTATATCCTATAATGACACTCGGGATGTCCAACCGTGAGGATTCGGGGAAAGAAGTGGGATCTGGATTCAGAAAAGTGGAGGTTAATGGAATGATGAAGAACAACATTGAAATGGATCAAGCGAATGAAATCAATGAAAAGAATATGATAAGTGAATTAGATAGCGTGAGTGAGATGAAAGAGATGAAGGTGGGAAGCCATATGAACAGTAATGAACGGACTACAGTTGATAGCACAAATGAGGGGTTGGATCAATTAACGTTTGCTGACAACATGGAACCTATCACTGTCAGTCGGAAAGTCACTCATGGGAAGGGGAACACGGCTGGCAAAAGAGCAGGGAGGGTCAGCATGCTTCTCGGTGCCTGCGCATTGACTCTGGGATTAACCGTGGCAGCTCCTTCAGCGGGAGCACAGAAGCTGGAACAGGGCGTTCGCAGCGAGCATGTACTGCAATTGCAGGAGCAATTAAGCGATCTGGGGTACTTTGACGCCGGAATGACTGGATATTACGGTACCATCACCAAAGGTGCTGTCCGCAAGTTCCAGCAGGCGCAGGGACTGAGTGCAGACGGCGTTGCAGGTCCAGCGACGCTGAATAGGCTGAACAAAAAGGCCAAAGCCGAAGGCGAGACGTTACGCCAGTTGGCGAAGCTGATCCATGGTGAAGCGCGCGGAGAATCTTTTGAAGGGCAAGTCGCTGTAGGAGCGGTTGTGTTGAATCGGGTACATTCGAGTGAATTCCCGTCGTCTATTTCGAAGGTTATTTTCCAGAAAGGACAATTCACGGCTATAGACGATGGCCAGTTTAATACCAAGCCAACCCAGACCTCTTACAGGGCTGCTCGCAAGGCTTTGAATGGGGCTGATCCGACGAACGGAGCGCTGTATTATTACAATCCGAAGATTGCCACTTCGGTGTGGAGCAAGAGCAGGCCGACGCTGTTGACGATTGGTCAGCATGATTTTACACGTTAAATTAGGTAGAGGAATTAAGAAAAATAATTGTAAATATTAAATTACCCCCGGCTATGCGCTGCAGAATGCAGACGCGTTGCCGGGGGTTTGTTAGTTTGACAGCTGTGCACGTTTAGCTAAGATTATTGGCGGACAGGTAGCGACAAATAAACAAGCTTGCGTTGTTCAAACTTTACGGAATTTAAATGTTAAGATTCTAGGTCGGCGCAGTAGATCCCCTTTAACA
The DNA here is from genome assembly GCF_037144955.1 of Paenibacillus sp. USHLN196. Taxonomy (NCBI): domain Bacteria; kingdom Bacillati; phylum Bacillota; class Bacilli; order Caryophanales; family Paenibacillaceae; genus Paenibacillus; species Paenibacillus sp. USHLN196. Next base: position 139,956 of record NZ_JBBCYH010000008.1, read on the forward strand.
TTACCATTTGCATTATCTGTAGAATCTCGGGACTCCCGTGGGCGTACTCTAAACTTTGGGGAAACAGTCATACTAGAAAGTGAAATCAATCCTTTTGTCTCAGAATTACGCAAGCGAGGGATCAAAGTTAGTGCAATTCATAACCACTGGATATTCCAAAATATTCAATTCAAATATATCCACTGGGAGTCAATTGATAATCCAGTTGCGTTTGTAGAAAAGAGCGCGGCTGCTGCACGGGCTGTAGGAATACTTCCGAATAAGACCAAAAAGACTAAAAAGTAAATAGAAGGCAGTTTTAGCTATAAATCTGTTAAACACGCAAAAAGGCGGATCCATTGGGACTCGTCCTTTTTCGTGTTTAGTGTGAAATCCGATCCCTGTAGGTGGGTTTGTGAACTATACCCGTATATTTTCCTCACTCAGAAGGCAATTGTAAAAAGTATTTAAATTCACACCTTATTAATCATGATTTTTATTTTTCGGTAGCATATTGAAACAAGGCGTCCCCATATACTCTGCTATCATGGCATATTTAAATGGTCTACTTATTAAGTGTGCTGAAAGGTGGGATAAGGTTTGTCGGATCCTTTTGTTGTCAAATCATTAGACGAAATACGTTTTTGGTCACGCATTATGAAAGAACATTCCTTTTTTCTTCGACTAGGATTTAGGTGTGAAGATACGCAGTTAATTAATGAGGCCAATCAATTCCATGCAATCTTTGAGGATATCGAAAGAAGATCACATTCTTTTCAAGCAGATACGGATCCGCAAACCATTAGACAGTTTAATTTAGAAGTTCACAATGCGGCTGCACACATATGGGCATTTAAAAGAAAAGTGCTTGGGCTTATACTACGGTGTCAACTTCCAGGGGGAACCAATTTCCCTTTGCTTGTGGATCATGTTAGCCGAGAAGCCAATTACTTTAGAAATCGGTTAGAGGAACTCAATAGCGGGAGACTTGAGCCATTACCTGATGCGATTATCGATGAAAATGTATTTTTCCTCAAAATCATGGCAGATCATGCGAAATTTATAGGTCATCTTCTTGATCCATCCGAGCGAAAATTAGTGGAACAAGCAAGGGAATTTAGTCAAGATTTTGATACGCTGATGTTCCAAGCCATCGATCTAAGTTCCATGCGTCCACAATCGCAAACTCATCCCTTACTAAGTCAATTTGTTGATGAAAACCGCGTTTCAGTTCAATCGTTACGAGATTTTAAGAAGACTGCGCGCGACTTAATTGAGGAGTGTCGAATCAAAAGCATCATTCACCCTTTATTAGCAGATCACGTTTTTCGTGAAGCCGAACGATTCTTATTTGTTCTCGACATGTTTGATCAGTCATTGTCTGGCATGAAGGTAAACAAGAAAGAAATTATGCATTAAAATACAGTGGATGGCAGGCCATAAAGTGATAGTCATCTGACCCGAAGTTACACACCACATGATGGTTTTACCGTGATAGTATGTAAACCATAGAAAAAGGTGAATATAACCATGAACCTCCGGCTGTACGCTGCTGAATGCAGAAGCGTTGCCGGGGGTTTGTTTATATGAGTGAAACTGCTGAATATTACTTATTTAAAAAAGGGCTGAGACGTCGGGGGCACTACTCTTAAAAGTTAAAAGGAATGTTCAACGAAGTGGGTTCTACAATGGTTTTTCCAGTGTCGTAGTCATAGATTTTATTGAACACAAGTTCAATGGATTCCAGCTCATTCGGGTCATCGGTATATACCAAACCATAACTCGTATTATCAACGACTACGCCATCATACTGATTATAGACATATGATTTTCTCATAAAATTGCGATCGGCGGAGATCGGCTTGCCCGTGTTTGGATGAACGGAGTTTAAGCCGTAAAAACCGATATTCTGATCGGTTGTATTTTCCACAGTGTAGAGGATATTGATATAAGTGATCTTAGAACCGATATCTTCTCGATTCAGAATGGAAATGTTTTTCTGTGAATCCTCAGGAATATCGCTGGCCTCTAATAATTGAGCATGAACAACATGAATGGTTAGTGGCCCACGTTCAAAACGTGCATCCAGAGGTACAGACTTTAGCAATTTCAGATATCCGCCGTAATCGAAAGTTCCTGTATCGCCAGGTTTGGATAGGATCGGTGATACAGTACTATCAAATAGCTTGTTTTGAAGATTGCTGGCGGCCTGCTCGAATTCATCGAGTTCTGGCTCCCATCCATTATAATTGCGTTCGGATCGGAAAGGTTCTAAACCAGTTTCCATGACTTGTTCAGGAGAAGCATCCATAGGCTGTGATTGGTTGATTTCTAGTTGTGTAGAAGTCGCATAATTTGAGCTCCCTGAGCTGCCCAGAAGTGCGATAGCGAGTAGTAATTGAACAATAAACATGTGAGGGACACCCTTTCTCTCTAAAATATAATTAAATAAGAACATCAACCCCACCTGGTTGTTATCTGAAAATAATATGACCTGATATGGTATTGGTGGAATGAACTTAAGTCCAAAGTAATAATAATCATAGCAAAATGGAGCATTGAGATAATGAGAATAACGACCTAACTTCAGGTAATAGAAGATTGTCGAGTGGATAAAGTAACTTAGATATAACGACCTAGACGACAAAGTAAGATTGTCTGTTCCGCAAGGACCAGGGTCCGATATAATTGGATAAATAGAACCTTATTAGGATAAATATCAATGAATAGAGATTGTACATAGAGAAATATCAGATAAAATTATTAAATCTATATTGATAGAAACTGGTAATGGAGGTGAATAAAATGAAGTTTCTAAAAGGATCATTGATTGTAATTGCACTAGTGGTCATAGCTTCTGTCACGTGGTATGGCTCCTATAAAAAGGATATGAAGGAACTTGAAGATGGTTTAAGAACGTATTTAACCGTTGAAAAAGGTATGGATGAACATGATATTATTAGTATCACGGCTCGTCGCAGTAAAATGCCACAGTATCCTGTAGTCGTCAAATTTAAGGACAATCCGCAGGAATATGTCTACACCCAGAGAGAAGAGCAATGGGTGCAACTATGGCCTGATCCATAATTCTTCAACGGCATGTGCGGATATTATCCGGTTTTATAGCAAAAACATTACTCCTTTTCTGAGCAAGGAAGCTCGGGTTATTACTCGTGAATACGGACAATTGGTAGAGGGAAGGTCTTTAAAAGGCAACCCCAGTTAAGATGGCCGGAGGCGAAATGGTACGTTATATGGCAGAGCATAAGATTACAGATGTGAAGGACATCGGTAGCTTTGACCGGTTAGGTTTTGTTTTCTCAGAAGAGAAGTCGAATGAGAGTAATTATGTATTTATATATTTAGTGGGACAGTAGCCAGATGTCCTCCGATTCCGAAGTAAAGCTTGATGACAAATACGTATTTCAAAATATAACAAATAACATGGTGAAAGACTTAAATGTTACGTTAGGGACATTTGATATAACAACTAAAGAGAGAATTAGTCATTTCCTATCACAGGTTATACAAGAATCGGAATTGGGAAGATGGACTACTGAACTGGGTGGCAAAAAGTATTTTTCTAAATATGAGCCTGGAACCAAATTAGGTAAACAACTTGGTAATACTAAAAAGGGCGATGGTTATAAATTTAGAGGCGCAGGATATATACAAATGACAGGTAGATATAACTACCAACGTTTTGCGGACGCTATGGGGGACCCAAAAATAACGAAAATAGGTGCTGAATACGTTGCTGAAAATTATGCATGGAGAGCAGCAGGATTTTGGTGGGATGATAACAAGCTGAATAAGCTAGTAGATTCAGGCGCTTCAGTTACCCAAGTGACTAAGCGAGTTAACGGTGGAACAAATCATCTTGTTAATAGAAAAAAATATTATGCACTTGTTAAGAAAACTCTACGCTAGTGAGAGACTTATTACTTGAACTGGAGATGAAACGATATGAAACATTGGCTATTGATTATAATACCAGGTTTACTATTAATGTCCTGTAATGCGAAAGCTGAGGTGCACTCGGATCAAGCAAAAAGTAGTAATGACACGAGTATAAAAAATAGTTACAAAGTTGAAAGTAGTAATTACTCTAAAAATAATATTAACATTATATATCCAAAGATAGTTAATATTAAAAATGGTGACAAAATAAATGCACTGATTAAAGAGGAAGCGACAAGAATAATTAATTTCTATTCACTAGAGAAAGATAGTCTTGATATAAATTATCAGATTATGCTTAAAAGTAACGATTTAATAAGTATTCAATACTTTGGGTCAGCATTTACTGAAGGAGCATCCTATCCTTTAAATGTTTTTTACACATCGAATATTGATATAAATAAAGGATCGAGAGTTAAATTAATTGATTTAATTGATGTTAATGAAGCATTCGTAGAAGAATTTAAAGAAGGAGATTACAAAAGTTATAATGAGGATTTGGATTTGTTAGATAATGGAGTCATAACAGAAATCTTGAGTGGATATAATAGTATAGATTTAATAAGTTATTTTAAACACTCAGATGAAGTAGGCCAAGTAAATGATTCAGGTACATTTAGTTATATCACTCAAGATGCCATTGGAGTAAGTATTTCAGTTCCGCATGCGCTAGGTGATCATTTAGAAATGGAAATTAGTTTTTCGAATTTAATAGATAACATTAAGGAGGGAAATAAAGTTTTATTGGGAATCATGGCAGAAAAATAGAAAGTAAGATATAAGTTTGTCTATTTGGGAGGAGGGTGTCAAGGGGAAAGTAAGCTTTCTTCTAAAGTCGATATTATGAACTTCCCCCTTCCCAATAGATAACCTTAAATAGCAGACTTAGGAAACCTTAGGTCGGTACTCAACCGATCTAAGGTTTTTCTTATTGAGAAATGATATTACCACCAGATAAACTATAATTGTGTTAGTAGACACTCATTATTATTACTTGAAAATTTTCGAGTGATTTCTGAATATGAATAAGTTGGGAGATCTTAATGGAAAAAACGAATATCATGGCTGAATTTATCATTACAGGAAGTCATTTCGAACCGAAGTTAATCACAGAACAGATTGGAATCGAACCATCAGGAACCTATATAAAAGGAGAAAAGATTGATGATAGAGATTTGTATCGAAAAGAAACCTGTTGGTTCTTGGAGACGGACTATCAGGAATCTTTCGATATTAATCAGCAATTGAACCACATACTCAATCTTTTGGAACCACATAATGAGAAGTTGAAAACCTTGAGAATGAAGCATGATTTGAATTTACTTTTTAGCTTCTCGATCAGGATTATGAATAACGAGACGCTTGCGATATCTATTGAGCAAAAGGCAATCAGTATAGCCTATGACTTGAACGCAGAGTTTGATTTTGATTTGTATATTCTATAGCAATAGGAACAAGTTATTTGTATAAATACAAACGTATACATTTTGCGAGAATACACGGATGCTCTCGATCGGACAACGACGTATACGTATTATTATCTGGAATCCAAATTCAACTTTTTACCTGAGTTGCAAAGCAACCAAAATGCTCAAGGTGTGATGCATACAGCGTTACTATCGCGTATTACAAGCCCTTCATCAGCTATAACGGATTATGCATATATTCCGGCGCTGAAGCAGATTGGCGAAGCTTCCTCCCATTTCGTATTCAAAGTAAGGGAGCGCAAGAGCCAGTTTAGCACAACAGAAGGCGAAGGCGTTCTGGACAAGGTTAACTTTGAGTACTCTGGAGAAGATCTGGACTCTTACGGTCAATCCGCTTCATGGACAACGAAAGTGAAAGCAGAGAACACTGCAGATACTTGGACGTTCTCCAAAACGTTTAGCGCTGCAGCTCATCCAGATTTGGTTCGCGCAGATAAGCACACGTTAACTGGAGATGACGTAACTTTTTCCACGGAGTTCCAGTACGACAGTCAAACGAAGCGAAACCTTCCGACTCAAATGACGGAGTGGGTAAGCGAGAGTGGCGCATACGAAACGGGCAAAACTCCATATCACTGGATCAAGCCTATTCGATCTACAACCAAAGTTAACAGCACGTTGGAAAGGTACGCTGAAACAACATACAACAATCAAGGTGATATGTTGCAGACCTCCACCAAAAATGGATATGGCGGACAATTGCTCTCTGATTCGGAAGTGAAACTTGATGATAAAGGACGTATCATCAGCTCAACCGACAAAGGCGGTACGCTGGCCAAAGATCGTATTGTTACATTCAGCTATCAACCAAATGCAGGGCATTTATTGGAAACGACATCAATGGTTGTGCATGATGCTGCTGGTAAAGCAGAATCTCTTGAGGAGTCTTATAGTTATACGCCTGAAGGTGAACTGGAGACAACGACAAACGCTGCCGGAGAACAAGAAGCGAATCGATATGACCTTGCAGGGCGTCTTCTTCAGACCAAACATGCAGATGGAACACATTCAACGACAGCATATGATGACAAAAAAAACATCATTACAAGCACATCGCCAGACGGCATTGTGACTACACAGCGGTACAATCCGTTAGGTTTGCTCATGGAAGAACAAACTGCGTACGCGACATATAAATATGCCTATGATGGCGAAGGAAACGTGAAGGCTTCGGAAGATGCCGAAGGTAATGTGACGAGATATGTGGTCAATGCGTTTGGGCAAGCCACGGAGTCTCAATATCCGGATGGAACTACAGATAAAACAACCGTTGATCCTGTCGGAAAAACCGTGACGTATCAGGATGCTTCCAATTACAAAACTCGTGTGAAAGTGGACTTGCTGGGACGTACGACGGCGCTAGAAGAATACCGAGAGGGAGCCTTTGTACCATTGCAACAAAGCGAGTATGACCTAAGCGGAAACGTGACTGCATCCATTGATGGGAATGGGGGGCGGACGACGTATACGTATGATGCGCTTGGTCAAATCGCAACTGCAACAACGCCAAAACAAGAAACCAGCCGTTATTTCTATAGTTATCAGGGCCAGGTAACCCGAATTGTATCTGCCAACGGACAAACAGTTACCAAGCAGTTTGATGAATTGGGCCGCATTATTAAACAGATACCTCCGATGCTGGATGGATCTGCGACAACCTTTTATTATGATAAAAAGAGCAATCTGATCAGAAAGCAGGATCGGCTCGGAAAAATCACGGAATACACATATAACAGCGACAACATGCTTACAGGCTTCAAAGGTCCGGATACGTCCGTATCGTATACATACGACGAAATGGGACGTAGAACGTCAATGACAGATAATCACGGCAAAACGACTTATTCTTACCGTGATACGGACGGTATGCTCAATGGATTGACCTTCCCGGATGGAACCCAGTTGGGATATGAAAACAATACCCAGCAGCGGTTGGGATATACACTGACCGATGCACAAGGACAATCTTTGCGGATACATGGTGAACTGGATACGATGAACCGAGTTACTTCCATGGATATCATCTCAGGAGTGGGAGGTGCTTCGACACTCGCAGTATCGGCTCAGACGCCTGTAGACCGGATGACTTTTAGCTACGCGTCGAATAGTTTGCTAGAAAACGTATCGTTTGGCAAAGGCCTCAGCACAAGTTATCAGTTCGACGGTTATGATCTGTCGGGAATCACCGTTTCCCAAGGAACGACTGCAGTTCATCAGTTTAACTATGAGTATGATGGAAATAAAAACATCATGTCTCGAACTCAAAATGGGTCAACCGATCAGTTTACGTATGATGAACTCAGCCGTATTCAAACGGAATCAGGCACGCAGCAGGAGACATATACGTACGATTCCAATGGCAACCGGTATAGTACCGGCAGTGGTAAGATATATGGACTGAAAGATGCGGAGTATACGTATGACAGTCAGAATCGATTGGTCAAAGCGACGGGGGAAGGCAAGACCATTACGTATAACTACAACGGGGATGGACTGCTGTATGAACGGACCGAAGGCGAACAAACTTTCCGTTATTACTACGATGAAGAAGCCAAACTCATGGCGGAAGCACTAGTTACGTCTGGAAAAGCAGAACTGACCTATGTGTATATCTATGACATGTATGGTCAACTGTGGGCACGTCAAGCCAAACAAACTGGAAAATTGGAATATTACCAGTTTAATGGTCATGGCGATGTAGTCGGACTTGTGGACGACGCTGGTAAAGTGTTGAACGAGTATACGTATGACATCTGGGGCGGACCACTCACAACGAAAGAAACCGTGCCGAATGTACTTCGCTATTCGGGTGAGTATTGGGATCAGACAGTCGGACTTCAATATTTGCGAGCACGTTGGTACGACCCAGGCATGGCAAGGTTTATTGGTGAAGACACTTATGAAGGTGAACTGAACGATCCGTTAACTTTAAATTTGTATTCGTATGTAAGTAACAACCCCCTTAAGTATGTAGACCCAAGCGGGCATAGACACGAGTCAGGTTCAGGAGGAAGTGGAGGCAATGATTTCGGTTTCTGGCAAAAAGAATGGAATGCGTTCAAGGGAGCACACTCCAGTTGGTCCGGAGCAATCGACTTCTGGACGATGGGAACCGTCAGCTCATTAAATGAATATTACCGGGTGTCCATGGAGAACCCCTGGTCATTGCAACAATTTTTCACAGCGGGTTATTTGGTTATGGAGCTGAATCCTTATGGAAAGGCTACAGCAAAGCTTTCTAAAAAAGGTGGAAAATTCGTAGACAATGCTATTAGTAAAGCATGTAATTGTTTTACAGGGGGTACTAAAGTTCAAACAGAAGAAGGGGAGAAACCTATCGAGGAAATCGAGGTAGGGGATAAGGTGCTCGCCAAGTCTGATGAAACCGGAGAAGTTGGATACAAAGAGGTTATAAAGCTATTCCAAAAACAGGCTGATGAAATTTATTACGTCCGTATAGGTGATGAAGTCATTGAGACAACTGGATTACATCCTTTTTGGTTGGATGGAAAAGGTTGGACTCTTGTACAAGACCTAAAGGTTGGAGATTTGCTTGTTTCAAGTGATGGTACTAAACTAGCAATAGATAGGATTGAAATAGCGCCACGACAAACCACTGTTTACAATTTCATGGTTGCTGATTATCATTCTTATTTTGTATCTAACCTTGGCATATGGGTTCATAACTGTACAATTCTTTCAGCAGGTAAAAATTTCAAAAAGCATTATCTCGATCATAAAAAATTACTCGAAAACGCACTTGGAACTAAATATAAAAAGTATGATGACGAAACAACTGCAAGATTTTTAAGTGATCTTGGAAGTCTGATTGATAATGGTACAGTCAAATTTGTAGGGGACGCTACTTTACAAAAAGGTGGAGACGTATATAAGGTTTATCGAGGTAATGGTTTGACAATGACTACAAAACAAAATGGTGAATGGCATACTCTTTTGGAGTCCGGAAAAGGGATGGATGGGAAATTCATATTTAAATAATATAGAGACGGGGGACACATATGTATTTAGAAGAACTTAAAAACATAGTTCAAAATAACTTATTAAGTAGTGTTTATGTAACAGGTATTGTTCTATCATCAGAAAGAGAAAATGAACTTGCTGAGTTCGTACCTTATAGAAGTTATCTGTTTTTTGAATTTGGTGATCAACTTGTAAAAATTGAAGCGATTGAGCAGTATTCAAAAATTTCAATTGCGTTAACTCCAACTTTTATTGTAAGGGTTGAGGTAGAGGATGTTATTCCGGCTAAATCCAATATTAGCGACATTATTTTGGATAATAGCTTGATAGACAACAAGGTTAGCCAAATTGAGTTACTTAATATGGAAGTAAAAAGCAATGAGATTATTTGCGACGCTCTAAAATTATCAATAACAAATAACACTAACAAACAGGAATTATTTTTAGATCCTCAATTTTTCGGTATAAATATAGGAGGATTTGGTGTAGAAGAATTATGGAAGTACAATCAATTGGAAGAATACAAATCAATATCAACGATTATTGAATTTTAAATGATCAAATGTAAGTTCATTGACCTTGGGGCGGTAATCCTCAAGGTCTTTCTATTGTCCCACCCAGAGCCTAATGAGTCTAGGGGCATCTCCCAAAAGAACTTAACTCTCAATAGTGGTTCGATCTTAAGAGTCTCACAGCCTTAAAACAAGCCGGATCGCATATCCCTTTTCGATGTAGAAATTCTAGAGCTATAAGAAGCGGTGCTGGATATCATTGAAACCTAATACAAATTTACAAAGTATATATAAAGGAGGATATAATTAGTTACCATTTATAAATTTGTACTCGGTTACATCCATAGAGGGGAGGACGGATATGCCATTTATTGGGGGAATCATTTTAATTTTTATCCTAGCATTTATTCTATGGTCATTAATGTTCCCGCTATTCAATAAAATAGGTAGTAGAATTTTGAAGAAATACAATAAATTCAAACAAGAGGAGAATGGTGATGAAAAATTCAAAGACATTTAGAGTAGGGGCAATTACGGTTGCATTAGTTATTATTGTGGGAGTATTACTGGTGACCTTCTTTGTAACACGAATTCCTAATGGATATGTTGGGGTCGTGTATTCACCAAATGGAGGCGTGAAAGATAGTACACTGAGTCAAGGATGGAAACTCGTTGGAGCGTTTGATAAAGTGACGAAATATCCTATCCGAATTCAAACGGTTGAATACAGAGATATTCAGATTGCCACTTCTGACGGGAAAAACATCACAATCGACTTTGCTTACAACTACCAAGTAGAACCAAGTAAAGTATCTTCGATCTTTAATACATTTGGGCCAATTAGCATTCAAGAAATTGAGGATACATATCTCAAAACACGTTTCCGTGATGCAGCTCGTAAAGGTATTTCCAAGTTTACAGTCATTGATGTTTATGGTGAAAAGTCATCCGAAGCAGGCGTAGACGTCGAACAACGTTTTTCTGATGATGTTAAAGAGTTAGGCTTTATTGTATCAAACGTTACTGTAGGTGTTCCTCAACCTGATGCTAAGACTCAGGAAGCAATTGATAAGCGTGTCGAAGCTTCTCAAGAACTGGAACGTAAAACGACTGAACTTGAGATCGCCAAGAAAGAAGCAGATCGTAAGCGTGTGGAAGCACAGGGTAATGCAGACAAACTATTGATCGAAGCAGAAGGTCAAGCTAAAGCAAATAAAGAGCTTCAGCAATCATTAACAAGTCAACTCGTTGAATATGAAACAATCAAGAAATGGGATGGAGCCCTTCCATATGTGAGTGGATCAAACACGCCAATGATTCAATTGCCAACTACAAAAACAGAGCAAAATAGCGGCGCGGGGAGTGTATCTCCCTAATTAGCGCTTGAAAATGCACTTAATACTTTCTCATCCAATTGAATTTATTGATTCTAATGAACAAGCCGGTCCAATTGTGGGCCGACTTGTTCATTTTGAGTCTTTTCAAAGGTACAATAAGGGATTTAGTTAAGCCTTGGCATTGGATTCGCCTGTCCAATCCTGTACAATGGATAACGACAAAAACAACGGTAGATTAAGGATGGATCAGCACGATGAGAATTATCATATCACCAGCTAAAAAGATGAAGATCGATACCGATCTTATGGCTATCGCGCAGATGCCGCATTTTATAAACGAGTCAGAACAGCTATTGAGTCTGCTTCAAGAGTTATCCTATGACGAACTCAAAGCGATGTGGAAGTGTAACGATGCAATCGCCGAACAGAACTTGGAGCGGATTCGGAATATGAATATAAAAGCAGATCTTACGCCAGCCATCTATGCCTATGAGGGCATTCAGTATCAATATATGGCGCCAGGTGTTTTTCAAAATGAGGAACTAGAGTATCTTCAGAAGCATTTACGCATATTATCCGGTTTTTATGGCATGTTACGGCCTCTAGATGGGGTTACCCCTTATCGATTGGAGATGCAGGGCAAGTTGCAAGGTCCAGGTTTCAAATCGCTCTATCAATTCTGGGGCAGCAAATTGGCAGATCAGCTTCAAGCGGACAGCAATTGTATTCTAAATTTGGCTTCCAAAGAGTATAGCAAAAATATCACCCCTTTTCTGAATGAGGAGACCCGTTTTATCACTTGTGTATTTGGACAAATGGTCGATGGGAAGCTGGTTGAAAAGGCCACGCGGGCCAAGATGGCCAGAGGTGAGATGGTGCGATATATGGCAGAGCGTAAGATTACAGATGTGAAGGATATCAGAAATTTTGATCGGTTAGGTTTTGTTTTCTCAGAAGAGAAGTCGGATGAGAGTAATTATGTATTTATATATTCAGAGGAGAAATAGCGAAAATTCCAACTTTGCTATTAAAAAAATGTGCTAGTTAGCAAGCCAGCTCATCTTGTGGGCTGGTTTTTAATTAGATATTGTGTTTTAGTATCCTTCACAGAGTTGAGAAGTGAGTTAGGACCGTAGTATGAAACAATAACATATTGTAAGTGGGTTCATAAAGTGAAATCAGGAGGTTAGCCGGATGTAATTGCCATCTAACTTCTGCTAACATAGTCTTATCATATTTCAGATGAGCGGTGAAAATGGATGAGTACAATTAAAGTTACCCCAGAGCAACTACATCACGTGTCGAATCAGGTGGACCAGGCAAGACAACAGATGGAGAGTATACGGGGGAATCTGACAAGACAGATCATGTTTATTCAGACATTGTGGATGGGGGCAACGCAGGAGCGATTTTTCTATGAGTTTGAACGGTCACGCCCTATACTGGATAAAGCGTTGGAGAGTATGGTGGAGACTTCCAAGGAATTGAAGGATATCGCCACGCGTTTTGAGAATGCAGATGCTGAGCAGGTGAGTCTGGGCGGTGCTATTGGGGCCGTGGGTGCGGCAGCGATGATGAGAAATTCGGTAAGTAACACAGGTTTGAATGATAAGGGCTATCGAATGGCACAAGTCAATATGTTTGGAAAGTTAATGTGGATGCCTGTCAATGAGGAGGGTGTTGCGGATCAAGCTGCTCTTCAGGCTTATCAGAGGGATCAGGGGCATCTGGATATCAATCGCATGCAAGCAGTGAAGGTAGAACCCCCTGGGGAAGATATCTATGCGATGCAGATCAAGGCGTTTGAGATGGGCATTCATCCGATGACAGGTGAACCTGTATCTGATAAGTATGCTCAGATGATGCTAACTTCACTGAAGTTCAGCCAGCTATTTATGGCATTTCAGATGGTTCGCGGGAGTATGCCGGGTGGCAAAGGGCCTTTTCGGTTGCCTTCATCCCATCCAGCTGTGGCGAAGATTAAAAAGAATTTGGAAGCGGCTGAATTGAGGAAAACTAGGAGTATTAAGGGGACGGAAGATGTTAGACCTGCCCAAATAATTGAAAACAGATATCCAAATGAGATTCAGCAAGGAAAGAGTTTCGAATATGTTTTGGGGAATGGTCAAGTTAAGATTCGAGATGGAATTAGAGAAGTTGACTTCGTCATAGATGTAAATGGTAACTTAAAGGTTGGACGAGGACATTCTCATTTAGCTAATGGAGCTGATGTCCAAGCTGCTGGAAAACTAAAAGTCGATGCAAATGGAAATATTAGAAGAATAACAAATGAATCAGGACACTATACTCCAACAACTGAGCAAGCCAAAAAATATGAACAAATATTTAATAGTGCTGGAATAAAGACAGAAAACGCTTGGTTAGAGATATATCAATTAGAAGTAACGAGCAACGGTTATGTTGATTTAGGGAAATTAAAGAAAGTACAGTCAACTAAATTGAAATAGTGGGAGGAGATATTTTGACTACTCAAATGAATGAGGAAATTTTTTCGACAAATTTATCTAAAGCAGTTGATAAGATAAAAAAGGCTAGAAACATTTCGAGCGATATAGTTAAATTTGTCATAGATCCTGTTGAGGAACGTGGGAAAATGTTAGATGGTGGTGATGAAATGATGAAACGTCTTGTGTTATCTAAAGAGAATATTGGTGGTAAAAAACTATTGTTAGAAGATGTTGTTGGAGTTTTAGGAGGGCTTTTCCCAAAAGCCCCCATATGGATTAACGTATCTTTTGTGGAAATCGAAGGAGATACCGCTATATTCAGATTGGAAACTAGTTTACGTTTTAGAAAACCAACCTTATTAAGAAATGCTGAAACAGGTCATGCACCTTTTAACGCGATTGTATAAGGTATGTAAAGATTGTTGTGTGATCTCTTTACAGAAACTCAATGGGGCTATCCAGTGCGGAACGAGTTCATCAATTAACGAATAACAGCAGGTTGATTATGGTCGGATACCACCATGAGTGACCTGTTCTTTTTTTTCTTTTTATCAAAATAATATAGATGAAATACTAAAAAAGCGAAGACCACGTTTTTTTCGAAAGATTGGACACCACAACAAGTAATTGATGAAATAAATATAGCTTTCGAGAACAAAATTCTTTTCAAAAATAATAGATATAGGGGAACTTCCAGTACAGGAGTGACTATTGAATTTGTTATAAAAAATGAGAAAATCACATCCGCTTATCCGTTGTATTAAGAAGATTGGAGATACGAACATGATTAAATATAGGTATACCATTGAATATAAAGAAGATTTCAACGAAGTTATCGTGGACTTAGGCATTGATACATCGTTAAAGAATGGTTATCTGATTAGTAATTCTTTGGGATCGGATTATTTGGAGACTTCGCCACGATCCAGGAAGAAATCGGAAACTTAATCGAATTACTGAAAGGGGAAATAACGTTATACGAGGGAGGAGGAAATGTGAACTTAATAAAATCTGACAAGTCTTTTACAACGTTTGACGATATTTTTGCAGAAGAAGATGAAGAGGACAGTACATGTGAAATTGAGACATTAGAATATGTAAAGCTACTATTGTTATGGGCAAAAGAGAACTTTCAGTATAAAAGCCAGCGAGGCGTTATCTTGAAAGAAGAAGCGGAATTAGTATTAGAGTGGATAAATAAAAAATATATTGAGGTCTGTGAGATTGAGAGCCAATAATTGCAAAAGATCGTTGACCATGCTGATTGTTTATTAGAAACGATTAATGTTGAGTTTCAAGATTCTTTCTGTCGTGTTGTTTTCAAGATTCCAGAAAAGTAGTAAAATGTCAGGGTGACTAAATGTGATGCAGCAATGAAAACAACTAACCAACAAGAACTGATAGAGAAATTAAATTCACATCGAATGTGGATTGAAACCATTGGAGAAAAAGGTGAAAAATTAGGTGTAGATGAAATAGATTTTCGTCATATCGATTTATCGGGATATCCCTTGGATCAAGCCTATTTGACCGAATGTGCATTTGATGGCATGAATTTGGAACATATGGACATGTCTTCATCGTTGTTATGTTCGTCCAGCTTTACTAACACCAACGTAGTAAACACTGATTTCTATAAGGCAGATTTGTCTTATGTCAATTTTACAAATGCAGATTCCCGAGGTGCAAGGTTTGCCAAAGCAGATCTCTCTGAAGCCGTTTGTACAAATACAAACTTGACAAACGCCATGCTAATTTCCAGTTCCCTGTACTTTACGGATTTTCGCAATGCTAATATGAATTATGCAGATGTCAGTTCAGCATCGTTTGAAGGAACTTTGTTGCACGGAGCTAACTTAACAGGGCTTAGGGGAATAGAAGATGCCTTTATAAAAAGCATCAATACCGGAACGCCAGAACAACCAAATATTCTGGTGGGTGGAGAAGCTATAAAGTGGTTGCAGGACAAAAGTCTGAGTAAGGAATAGATTCTATGCTCGAACTTGGCTGTAATGCGGTCTCACCAGATAAACCGCACTTCGGAATAGGGAGAAATGAAAATGGGAACTTCAGCGGTTATTTTAACAAAAAAAGATAGATATTCTCCAGAGCAGCTTTTAGCTGATACTATAGTTGCAGCTTTCCATTCGGACGCAGCTCTCTATTTTTATAACAATAAGACGTATACAAATGAAGGAGAGTTCCTGTATACAACGCTGATTATTAATCATAAGTCATTTACAGGGGACAATAAATCCTCATTAATTTTCCATATTCACAGCATTAGTAGCCCAAGTACTGAATTTTATTATCACGAAGATTTAGGTTTAGATCCTAATGTATCACTATGCCAATTCGGGCACATTGAGGATATCTATGGTAATCGAGAGTTAATACTTCATTTTATATATGAATATCTCAAGCTGAATCCTGATGATTATTTCTGAATTGCAGACAATGATTGGGTATACAGCTGGGAGGACATACAAAGACTGAAATCTTTACCGTATGACCCGGATTGGTGTTATAAGAATCCCCGAGACTAACTTTCGAATGATCATAAAAATAATAAAGAATGTTGATTCTGCATTTCGGATTAATATTAAGGAAGAGATAATTGATGTACAAAATACTGACAACAAAAACTGAAATAGATAGATTAGTCGAATCTTATTTCTGGACTATTTACTTTCCCAGAGCATTAAAATACTTTGGAGATCATGAAAGACATGGTTATGGTTCAGGTCCACTGGAGGTACAATTTTCATCCTATCATATGCCAGAAGAGGAAGAGTATATTGGTGACCAGAAAGTGTGTTTTATTGGAGAGCTATAATATGATTTTTAAAGATTTTATATTTCATTTAATGGAAGAATCCAACCTTCTCTGTAACTAAACTTTAATTCATCTCTCAATCGTTGTGCCTCGCCAAGGAAATTCTGTTTTTAATCTTTACTTAGCGGATTTTCCGCTAAATTCCCATCTCACCTCATCACTTAAATTACAATCTTCCTGAGGTGACCTTATCATGAAGGATAACATGTCAAACCTGATCGAAGATTTGTTTCACGGAAACCTGCGGTTGGACGAGTCGATTCATCCTGAGCAAGCCGAGTATCAGGAGATTAATCGCCAGATATCGGACTTGATGCAAGACTACAAAACACAGCTTACCGAGAACGAATACGATGCTTTGGAACAACTGGTAGACCTGATCGGACAATCCACATCTATGTATGTTGAAGCAGCGTTTGAGCAAGGTTTTCGTACAGGCGGTAAACTCATCATTGAGGTTTTATGCAAACCGTGAATATCTATCAATCCATAAGTCAGCAGAGTATGCACAGCAACTCAAAAATCCCCTTCTCCATTACCAGAAATTAGCTGGTATGGGAAGGGGATTTCTAATTACTTTTTGTCGGTTACACAGTTATGTGTGCCACGTCATCTAGGTTTATTTTCAAAAATGTTAACTCCGAATTTCATCTCACTAACCTACCGCCCACCAATATTCGTACCCGTAGGCGTACCCGATCCAACCAGATCACTGCCGTTTGCAAGCTTCAGGAAATTACCCAAGACAGGCGTTCCATCCGCACTACGCGTTACCGAAGGTACGAGGGAGACAAAGTCGGCTGCGCTGGCAAGCAATCCTTTGGCATTGACGCTTTTCTTGTTCTTCCACCAGACGTTGGTGCTGCTGACGTCGGTTCCGCTCGTTTTGTCGCTGGCGCCACCTTGGAAGGACAGGTTGTTGGTGAAGATATGGGTGCCTATATCGAAGGCAAAGTTGCTTTGCCCGTTGTTCCAGGAGGTGTTATTTTTCATCTGGATCGAACCGGGATTGCTGTTGTAGGTGAAGCCATGCTTTTTGTTATTAAAGGCAATACTGTTCTCCACAATATGATTCACGGCGATTTTCTCGCCTCCGAGCTTGAAGCCGTTACCATCACTATCCGAGGTTGATGTTCCGTCCGAAGTCTGCCCATTGTTGTACGCAATGCTGTTACGAATGGTTACTGCACCAATGGCACCCGTGTCTGTTTTACTGTACAGATCCCAACCATCATCAACATTAAAGGCAGCGATACAACCGTCGAAAAGGTTGCCGGGGCCAACAGTCAGTTTTGCGGCAAAACCGTCCGCATCTTCTCCATTATCCGGGTCGTAGTTGTCATGGGAGTACGAGCGAATGACTTCGTTATAGGCAGGCCACTCACTCTTCGCTGCGGTGGAAGCATAACGCCCCATTTGAATACCCGTATCCCGGTTATGATGAGCTTCGATCTGCTCCAGACGGTTATAGCTACCCCCGATGAAAATTCCGTTGTCGCCCGCACCCTTAACCTCAAGCCCTTTGACGAGCCAGTAGTCTCCAAACATTTGCAGCCCGCGATTGGTAGAAGCGAAGGCTTGAGCGGAGAAATCAAAGACCGGTTTTTCCGATCCATATGCCACCAGATTTTTACGTTGTCCGGATGTACCGCTATTGCCACGCTCAATGGTAATGGTTTCGGAGAAACTGTAAGTTCCGCCGCGTAGATAGATCGTTTTACCCGGTGCGATCTGGGTCAATGCGTTAGCGAGTGACGTAGGGCTGTTCAGTGTTCCCGGATTGTTGGCTGAGCCGCCAGGAGACACATACAGATCACCCGCAGCAAGCGCGATATTCGAAGTAGCTACCGATTCAGAGGGATTTTGCAAACTGCTCTCGATCAGCTCTTCAGCACCAGCCGATCCACCACCAATCAATAATAGAGGGAACGCGGCACTCAGACAGATCTGGGCCATTTTCGATTTCAGAGAACGTTCGGATCGTACAGATGCATGAGTGGATGTAGATGGGAATAATTTCATTACGCAAACCTCCTTGGTTAATTGGGAATAGAATGAAGAGCATGTGGTAGCCGTGTACCAGACTGTTATCAAAAATGAAATAAGTCATGCCGGCTGGTTAGATGCAATCTCTAGGACACAGCTTTATGGTAAATGTTGTAAGCGTTATCATCAATAATCATCTGATCAGATGGAGGTACATGCAGGCAGGTCAAGCCTGGAAGCTTCCAATGCCTGTAATCTCACGGGGTTTATGTAATCTTTCCATTGGGTGATAGCTCTCATTTAACGAAGGATCATCTGAAATGAACATAGAGAAGTACGCTTTTCCATCCCCAGAGCACAAGTCTTACCTTTGATCCACTCATATGAACTTCATTTAATTTAAAATAAATAGCAGCATGCATCCTGAAGTGGAGATTACACTCAAGCTAGTCATGAAAAAGCCCTGATAGCAGCTGCAACTGGCAACTTGACGATCAGGGCTATGTTTAATTCAGAACGTAATCTGCTTACTCAAAATACTCGAATGTACTAACAGTGTCAGACTTGTCAGTCTAAACGCTGTCCAGCTGCTTTAATATCCGTCGGTCTCACGACTGCGTTTCTCTGCTTGCTCAACACTTGGTTCATGTTTCGGTTGGACCGTCGCACTATCATCGGTTGGCACAGAGGATAGTCCTTCGGAGACGCGCCGACCGTAATCCGCATCCGCTTGGGTAAAATAAGAGATCATACGCTCACGGATATCCGGTTTGCATTGAGCCAACGCACCAACCATGTTGCTGATCAGCTCATCCCGTTCCCAATCCTCGAACGCCCGGTACGTATCTCCCGCCTGACCAAAGTCATTCGAACGCTCAATCTTCTCGCGGACAAGTCGGCCTTCCACCAGTGGTTCATGTTCCTTACCACGTGGGGTTGCTTCCTTTAAGCCACCGAGCGACGAAGGTTCGTAGTTCACATGCGGATTCTGACCCGGTGCACGATCCACCTGATACTGCATCTGTCCGCCGCTCTGATTCGTGGCTACCCGGTTCTTCGGTGCATTCACTGGCAGTTGCAGATAATTGGCACCCACCCGGTGACGCTGGGTATCCGAATAGGAGAAGGTCCGTCCTTGCAGCAGTTTGTCATCTGAGAAATCGAGCCCGTCCACCAGAACGCCCGTACCGAACGCAGCTTGCTCCACTTCATTGAAATAATCTTCGGGATTACGATTCAGCGTCATTTTGCCCACTGGTAGAAAAGGGAACTGCTCCTGCGGCCATAGCTTGGTTGGGTCCAGCGGGTCGAAGTCCAACTCTGGATGCTCGCCGTCCTCCATCACTTGAACGCACAGCTCCCATTCGGGATAGTCTCCTTGTTCAATGGCGTGATACAGATCCAATGTCGCATGATTGAAATTCTGTCCCTGAATCTCGCTCGCGTCTTTTTGCAGCAGGTTGCGTATCCCTTGATTGAGCGGTTCCCAGTGGTATTTGATGAGCACGCCCGTGCCTTCCTGATTGACCCATTTATATGTATTAACACCCGAGCCCTGCATCTGCCGATAATTCGCTGGAATGCCCCAAGGAGAGAAGAGGAATGTCACCATATGGGTAGCTTCAGGACTTAGCGAGACAAAATCGAAAAACCGTTCCATATCCTGTGCATTGGTCAGAGGGTCGGGCTTAAAGGCGTGTACCATATCCGGGAATTTGAGCGGGTCGCGAATGAAAAAGATTTTCAGATTGTTACCCACCAGATCCCAGTTGCCGTCTTCGGTATAGAATTTTACAGCAAACCCGCGCGGGTCCCGAAGGGTCTCCGGTGAGTGCCCGCCGTGAATAACGGTGGAGAAGCGCACAAATACGGGCGTTTGTTTGCCTTTCTCCTGAAACAGACGTGCACGTGTGTACTTCGATACAGGTTCATCCCCGGCCGTTCCATACGCTTCAAATACGCCATGAGCACCAGCGCCACGGGCATGAACCACCCGTTCTGGAATACGTTCGCGGTCGAAGTGAGTAATCTTTTCGAGAAAATGATAGTTCTCCAGCGTAGTCGGTCCGCGGCTACCAACAGTTCGTACATTCTGATTGTCCGTGATCGGATGACCTTGTCGATCTGTTAATGTGTCAGCTGATTTGTCTGAGGAATGCTCTGATTGTGAAGACTGATGATTCATGGAGTGGAGCACCGCCTTTCCTTAAAGTGGATTCCTGTATATATTTCCCCTGAAAATTAGTTCTATACATTAAACCTAGCAAATAACCTAGCAAAAAAAGCTTGTCACCCGCTTCATCACGTGAGATAATTAACTTTTGCCCTGCGGCCTTTTTTGAACGGAAAAATGAAAGAGGACCGCGTCTAAGAATGGAGGCTGACCTAGGATTGTCTACACAACGTTATCCTTTTGCATATGATCCGGCTGAACCTTTTGTATCCCGTCTGGGAGAGTGGGTTGCTGATGTTTTTTACGATATTTTGCCAGAGTTCGGCTTCGAGGTACGGGATGAACAGATTTTTATGGCGTACCAGCTCGAACGGGCCTATGGAGATAAAAAGACCATTATGGCTGAGGCCGGTGTCGGAACAGGCAAGACGTTAGTCTATCTGCTCTACGCGGTCTGTTATGCACGTTATACGGGCAAACCGGCAGTGATCGCCTGTGCCGATGAGTCTTTGATTGAACAACTTGTGAAGCCCGGCGGAGATATCGCGAAGCTGGCTGCACATCTGGACTTGGAAGTGGATGCACGTCTGGGTAAGTCACCGGACCAATACGTCTGTCTGAACAAATTAAGTGCGGTGCGATTTGCGGATGAGGATGCCCCTGTTATCGAAGAAGTGCATGAGAGCCTTCCGGATTTTGTAAATACGCCGGGTACACTTCAGGCTTTCCATCCGTATGGTGACCGCAAACAGTATCCGCATCTGAATGATCGCCAGTGGAACAAAATTAACTGGGACCCGTTCCAGGATTGCTTTGTTTGCCCAAAACGTCAACGCTGCGGCCTAACGCTGTCGCGTGACCATTACCGTCGTTCCAAGGACATCATCATCTGTTCCCATGATTACTACATGGAGCATGTGTGGACCTACGATGCGCGCAAACGCGAGGGACAATTGCCACTGCTGCCAGATCACAGCTCAGTTGTATTTGATGAAGGTCATTTGCTGGAAGAAGCAGCCCTGAACGCACTAAGTTACAAATTGAAACACCGTATCTTCGAGGAACTCGTGACTCGTCTGCTTGAAGGAGAGATTCGTGAATCCCTCGCGGAGCGTGTGGATGAAGCGATTGAGAGCAGTGAGCGACTGTTTGCGTTGCTGGATACGTATACGGTGGCGATTCCGGGATCGGAACGGAAGGAAGTTCGGGTAGAACCGCCACTGCTACGTGAGATTGAACGTCTGACCAGTGTGCTGGATGCGATCGGCGAAGAATTGGTATTTGAGAGCGGATTGTTCTCGCTGGATGGGTACCAGATGCGTGTCGTTGAAGAACATTTGGACATGATTCAGTCTGCACTTGCATTGTTCCGTAAGGAAGACGGCTATATCTGCTGGGCGGAAGAAAGTGAAGACGAGACGACATTATCGATCATGCCGCGTACCGTGAAGGAAATGCTGAACGAGCGTGTGTTCAATACAGGTATTCCAATCGTGTTCTCCTCCGCCACGTTATCTGTGGATAGCTCATTCCGTTATGTGGCGGACAGCCTAGGCATTGACGATTTTGTATCATTCTCGGTGGCTTCCCCATATGATTATGCGGACAAAATGAAGATGAAAATTACAGATGAAGCCATACCAGGTCACCCGGAGAACGAAAATCGGTTGCGGGATGCAGTGTCTTTGCTTCAGGAGAGTGGGGGCCGTGCACTGATCTTGTTCCGTACGATGGAGGAATTGCGTGCGTTCAAGCAGGACATTGTTCATGTCCCTGAAGCAGAAGGGTTGCGCTTTATGTACGAGGGTGACCGGGAGATCAGTGACCTGATTGCAGCGTTCCAGCAGGATGAGGAGAGTGTGCTGTGCTCCGTCAATCTGTGGGAAGGTCTGGACGTTCCAGGACCGTCATTATCCAATGTCATGATCTGGTCGCTTCCTTATCCACCACAGGACCCTGTCTTTAATGCGAAACGAAGTGCATCGGCAGCACCTTACGAAGAGATCGATCTTCCATACATGCTTCTGCGTGTGAAGCAAGGTCTTGGACGTCTGATTCGGACGAGCAGTGATTCAGGTTCCGCAGTCATTCTCGATGAATCGCTGTATACCAAAAAGGAAGCCAAAGACCGCATTGCGGCTCTGCTTCCCGAAGGTGTAGAATGGACAACTTTGACACACTAATTACTGATAAATGGTACAGAAAATATACTTTTTAATGTCTTCACATTTTGTTAAAAGTGATATTTGCCTTCATAAAGTCCTTGTTCTCTGCGGATTAAACATTCGTAGGGGAGCAAGGGCTTTTTTGCGTTCTTCAGGCTTTTTTGTTCTTTTACATGTTTCGTTTTGTTGAATTCCTAATGCCTCTTTGTTAAAAAATACCCATGCTCAGATACCGTTCCCCGGTATCCGGCGCAATGCAGAGCACACGGTGTCCCGGCCCCAGTTCCTTCGCGATGCGAAGGGAGGCCCACACCGAAGCGCCAGAGGAAGGGCCAAGCAGCAGCCCTTCCCGGGCAGCAAGCTGCCGCATTGTATCCAGTGCATCCTCATCGGACACCTGGATAATGGCATCCCATACGTCGGTATTCAGGATATCCGGAATGAACCCCGGACTTGTACCGACGAGTTTGTGTGGTCCGGGCTCGCCACCGGACAACACCGGGGAACCTTTTGGCTCCACCGCATAGATGCGGATATCGGGTAGCTGCTTGCGCAGTTCTTCCCCCGTCCCGGTGATGGTGCCGCCGGTTCCAGCGGTGGCAATAAAAGCATCCAACGAGCCATCCATCTGCTGCATAATTTCGGGAGCCGTAGTGATCCGGTGAATATCTGGGTTCGCCTGATTCTCGAACTGCTGCGGAATGAAGCTGCCAGGAATATCTGCCTGAAGCTCTTTCGCTTTGCGAATCGCACCTGGCATCCGCTCGGCAGCAGGGGTGAGCACCACATCTGCGCCATAGGCTTTCAGGATATTGATGCGTTCCTTGGACATGTTGTCCGGCATGATCAAAATGGCTTTATATCCTTTGGCAGCGGCGTTCATGGCCAGACCGATGCCGGTATTGCCGCTGGTTGGTTCGATAATGGTTGCTCCGGGGGTCAGCAGACCTGCCCGTTCAGCCTGAACGATCAGGTTATAGGCGGCTCGGTCTTTGACACTACCGCTTGGGTTGAAGTATTCCAGTTTCACGTATACATCAGCGGAGTCGCTGCCTGTGAGTCGGTTTAGTTTAACGGCAGGTGTCTGGCCGATCAGTTCGGTCACATCTGCGGCAATGCCTGTATGTGCAGGTGTTAGCTTAATCGAATTTGGGTTCATATCCATGAAGTACAGCTCCTTGATTGATAAGACGTTGAGAGCATATCCGGATTGAAATCAATTCATGCCTTATTGGAATGGTTGGATATCTCTATTCCATCTTAATGAACGTAACCTTCCTTGGTCAACTTGTTTTGCTGGAGATGGATATTTTGAGGCTGACACTTAAAACAGCAATGAACATCAACAATTAGTGTAGTGACGTTTTGCAATAGACCAAACGTAACCTTGGATGGTGAGCAGGTTGATCATATCCATCTTGTTAATAGAAGGGGGGGGCGTATGCCCGGTGTCAATGTTGTCAGGGTTGCATCAACTCTGCGCCAGGTCCATCTGCAGTTGCCGACTGAGTTCTTTTTTGACTTCGTTTCGTGCGAACGTCCATAACATGTAAAAACGTTGCCAATACCCCCTGCACATGTACAAGGTTTCGATTCCATCTGCTTCACGTTTCTCCTCCAAAACTTTGACACCACGAGTTCTCATTTGTTTGCGAAGACCCAGCATCTCCTTGAGCACATTGTTCTGAATGCGGGTCAGCGACAGAATGTAGACTTCAGGCATCTTCAGCAGCAGCGTATCCAAAGTTCGAATATCTCGTTCAAGTACATCCAGCAATAGCGTGCGCACAACCAGGCCTTTAATCAGGCGGTGGTCTTCATCCGCAGGGGATGGGGCGGAAGTAGAGGATGTCATATGTTCACTTCCTTAACCTTTAATTGGAATTTTTCATTTACAGAACATGTGTTCTTATATTATAATCAATATATGTAATGGAGATACACAATACAACCGAGAAATATTGGAAGCAAGCACTAACGCATTTTCCTGTAGATACAGATAGTGAATGAGGCTATGGCTTTAAGGACAAGCCTACTCCAAAATTAGGTATAATTTATGGATTTTACAGGAAACCTAAGGCCATAAACCAAATGAACTTTATGCAATGCAGTCTGCTACAGAAGTGATTACAAGAAATAAATTATAGCAATGAATTACAATAAGAATTTCAGGATAACTTGCCGCAACCCCGATGATGCCAGGTCAACGAGAAAGAGCAGTTGTATTTTGACGAAAATGAGCAACAAAAAAGCCCCTGCCTTGGGCGGCGGGGCCTATGGAATACTGCCGATTCAGCGGCAGGCTTGATGATGTGTGCAGAATTTAAGCAAGATATTGAGGCTTTTCGTAGAACGCCTCTTTTTCAAGGATGACCTTATAGGGTCTTTCCTTGCCCTTCAGGGAGGGCCCAATGGTAGTTAGCGGTACGGCCGGCTTGTGGAAACGATCTTCTTCCTTGGGTTCCGGAACCGGTCGTGATGATTCGGGCGCAGAACTGAGGCGTACCTTTTTTTCGCTGCCCCAGCGCTTGCTTATTTTTTTCGTTTCCGGTTTCATTCCGGTTCGCCTCCTAACAAATCGTTGATGGCGTTGAACAGTTGACGATTCTGTAGGTCAATCTGCTGAAATACCGCCTCATCCGCTTCAATATGTCCAATAATGTGAACGGTGATTACATACCTCTTGGCTACAGGATAGCATAGCAGATATTCTTTCTCAAGGTAATCGTCATACAGATTGATCTTGATCTTGTTTTCCCGGTAAGAGTCAATCACCAGGATGCGCTTGGGATCATCCGGTTGTTTGTCGTCATTAGCGGACAAGTCATACTTTCTCCCCGGTTCTCCAACATTACCACATAATTGCTCAATATAACCACTGTCATCTGTACGGTATATGGCAGTGCCACGTACAGCAAATGGAGGGTGAGAGACAAAGGCGGTACGCAGGGCATCGCTCATTCGCTCCAGCATTTTGGCATCTGCTTTGCGGGTACGCAGCAATTCCCTAAAGAACCGCAGCAACTTGAGCAGTTGTAACCTTGCTTCTCCCTCAGTACGCTTATGCTTCTCAATGATATTCTCCAATTCTGGATCACTCCAGCGTCCTTGTTCCTCAATACTGTCTGCGATTTTGGAACATGCCACCGAGACAGCTGGCGCCCACTTTCCGTCAGAACGAATTTCATATACGAGTGGATTTAACCCCAGCAAATCTGTAGGCATACGCAATCCCTCGACCTTGGTTGTGTCCTTGATGTCTGTAATATCTTCAGGAAGAATGAAAAAAATACGCTTTCGTCCCAGACGGCCCATAAACAGACCCATTTCAAGCATTGTATTATCCCGGACCGACGCGTAGTACTTCCCGCGAATTTTGGATATATCATCCGGATGAAAAATAAAAATGGCAAAGTCTGTTGTACGGACTTCTGCTTCCAGGTCGTCCATGGTATAGCTGCTTGGATTAAAAACTCCGGAGTACCAAGGGGTAACTTCAGCTGAGAAACGTAAGTTTTCGTGTACTGCGGCTGCAATCGGCTTGGCTTCCAGCGAGCAGCCAATAAAGACTCTTGGCTTTAACGTTTTCATCAATCCGCCTCGCTTAAACGGTAGTGGGATTCAATTGTTATATTATACCATAAACAGCAGAGTAAGTATGGAAACGTTTGAGCGGAACCAAGAATAAGCCGATTACGCTTGCTATAGTGTATGTTCAAAAGGATAATGATTCCTTTACAACTCCCCAGAAAATAAAAAAAAGGCCCCAATTTGTCACAGTTGGGTGACTGACAGTTATTTTTGGAAGCTTTGGTCATAGAATAAAGGAGCAGGTTGCACCATTAGCAAGCATTGCTTATCCTGGTGTCGCCGTATGACTGCTGGAGCAGTCCAAAGGCTGCTTTATGCGCGTTTTTGACGGGTCTGCTGTTTAGACCCGGTCACGTTGGTGTTATATAATAGAAGAACAAGCAAGTTAGCTTTGGTGTTTAAGCAGAATGAACAATTACACGTTATGAATCATGTTGAACTTACATTCACACAGGAACGAAGAGTGCAGAACCCATCTGTAGAAGCGAAGCGCTCGCCTTTAACACAGGATTTTCCCAAAAGGGAAAATGGAATTCAAAAAATCCGGTGATAACAGCGATCGAAAGAGGGTACTGCAATCGAAGTGGGTTAAGTGTGATATCAGATGTTCGACTTTGTGCATAGTGTAATAAATTCGTTTAACCAAGCACAGCTAACCACAACAGAACAGAAAGGATCAGGATACCATGAGTTCCCGAAGGACAATCTCCCCAAGGACGATCTGGAAACGTTACGATCTCTCATACACATAGCGCCCCTTGTAGAGTACACCAACCGGTTCAAAAAAACGGCTGACTCTGCGAAAGAGGGGATTGGAATGAATATTCGAAGGACGTACACGATGATTTCTTCCAGGCTTGCCTTTTGCAGGGTACGGTCGGTCTAAAAAACCAACCTACAAACTGCGAGGGAACCTGAATGAAGAGAACATCGTTAACCTTACAACACGTTAAAACAGAGGCGATCAAGTTCGCCATTATGCTGCTCGGTACATTTATTTTAGCTTTTGCCTACTATCACATTAACTTTCAGAATCATTTATCGGAGGGCGGATTTGTCGGTCTGGCCCTGCTCGGAAAATACGCAACAGGCTTATCACCTGCTATCGGTATGTTGTTACTGGACATTCCGGTCATGATCCTGGCTTGGTTCATCAAAGGCTGGAAATTCATGATTCAGGCATTGCTTGGCGTCGGTGCATTTTCCCTATTCTATGACGGCTTTGAACGATACTCCACACTCGTGATGTCGTTTAACGGAAATCTGTGGATTCCGGCAGTTCTATCCGGTGTATTGACAGGGGTAGGTGCTGGGATCGTGCTTCGATTCGGTGGAGCGACAGGCGGAGACGATATTCTCGCCGTGCTGGTTAGTCGCTGGAAGGGATGGAAGCTGGGTACAGTTTTCTTTGTCAGTGATGCTTTTGTATTGGGATTGTCGCTTTTCTTTCTTCCGGTAAAAGAAACTTTATATACGATTCTGGCCGTATGGATCGCCAGCAAAGTCATTACGTACGTCGTTAGTGTTCCGGCTCGCGGAACCGTGGTTACGACTTCGGCTGTGAAACTGCCGGTGCCATCGGCTGCAGCCAAAGCAGTTAACGCTGCTGCTGTTTCACAACGGACTACGGTGGCTAGAGGGGTATCCCATTGATCATACGTTTCAGAACAACCATAACCTGTATGCATCATATTCAGGTCTTGATAGTTAAAGTTCAAATAAAATCCCCTTTGTCTGCTCTTCAGCAGCAAAAGGGGATTTTATTGTTTTCCGATTCATTCAGGGCTTGATCGAAGAAGCAATCTGACCATCCTGATTATGGATAATCGCTCGAATATTTTGTTTGCTGCTAAGTTCTTTGGCCTGATCTACAGCTTCTGCCTTAGTATCAAATGTGGATAGATAGTTGGACTTTCCTTCTTCCTTGATCGCCCAACCGGAGTCGGTAGGCACGACATGGATGTTGTCATGACTTTTGGACGAAGAAACCGGCTCGGAATGACGATGCTCCCCAGAAGATGACTTTTTATGGTTGGAATTTTCGGAAGAAGATGTGGACTCCGATTTCGAACTTTTCGGCACGGGATGATTCTCATCCCATTCTTCCGCCTTAGCTGTCGCGATGGCAATCGAGCGTCCTTCCTCATACCCGTCATCGAGCAGAGCATTCGCAATTTCAATTGCTTTGTGTCTGACACGTGGTTCCAGGTTCTTCATGGATACCGGATAATCCTGTTTGTTCCAAGGCATATGAATCCCTCCTGTACAATAATGGATTAGTTGTATATTACCCTGTGAGGGAAGGGATAAACGATGATCCAGAAGGATCTCGGTCCTATACTTTTACAAGACAGAGGAGTATAATGCTGTGCATGAAAGAAATAAGTTCAACAAAAGGAAGATAAAGGAGTACATACATATGTTTAGTCTTAGCCTGGCAATCCCTATGCTGTTCACCATGCTGATTCATGCCGCAGACAGCTTGTCATATGCGTTGCGTCTTGGCGGACTACGCACCCGCAGAATCGCTCTAGCCATTTCACTGGCAGGTATCTTGCTGTTGGTTTCTCGAACCTCTAATATGGCCCAGGGTCCGTTGGTAGGTAATCTGGTGGATACCGCAACACGGGGGGCCAATCCACACTTTGCAGGACAGCTGCATTGGTTAATGGGTGCGGCAACGATAGGAACGGCATTAGCCATATTGTGTTTCCCAACCATGGTGAAGCTCTCATCGAGAATGGTTGTGCATTTTGAAGCAGCCGGTTCCATCCCTGCAATGGTTCGCGGTATGCTGAAGCGAAGCAAGATTAGAAATGCAACGTATTACATCACCCCGCCATCCTGGAAGATGGCCAAACGATTGGTAAGGCATGGGATGCCAAGACGGTTAATGTTGCTGAATGTAGCTGTAACCGCAATCTACACCACGGGTGTCCTGTCCAGCTTGTACGCAGCTTACCTTTATCCAGCGCAGGCTGTAGCTGCATCCCAATCAACAGGGCTGATTAACGGAATAGCAACGATTTTGCTGACCATCCTGATTGATCCACGAATTTCCCTGCTCAGTGACAAGTCATTACGTGGCGAGATCCGTTTAGATCGCATGAATCAGATCTACGGCTGTATGCTCGTATCCCGGCTGTTCGGTACAGTTCTAGCACAGTTGCTATTAATTCCATTTGCGTATTGGATCGGTTGGATTGTAAGTATGATGTGATAAAGGCTGGCCTTATCAGGAATGTATCCATACATCCCGAGGGCCAGTTTTTTTGTGAATTTCGGCTCAAAGTGATTCATAAAAAAGACAAAAAAACTCATTTTATATTGAAAATTTACATAATAAGTTATCAAAGTGCAAAATATTTAAAACAACAGTGGTATACTTGTTTAATATGGGTTATTATGAAATAGGCATTGGTTTTCACTTTAATTCCCAACATATAAGAATATTACATGATACACAATGTAACAATTCGGATAACTTCCAGTTTTTACCACAAAAAAAGGCAACCAGACGTCGTTCTCTTTGCTTCTCCTTTACAAGTCACTTTTTCCAGAATCGACCCTCTTATCAGATTTCACTAACATCGTAGTGAATATCATTTTGCGCATAACACAAAATAATGAACTTCATTAAACCGAACAGTCTGTTTTTTTGGGGTCTTCAGGACCTGTATCCTTAACATAACTAAGATCAGAACGGCTATTTACATGGCGTTTTAGACCGAATAGTCAGTCTCCTAGCTTGTAAGTCATCCTTTTCTGGATTTTAATTCAATATTGGAGGGATACCTGCTTATGATCGTCATGATTGATAACTTTGATTCTTTCACGTATAACCTTGTGCAGTACTTCGCTGATCTGGGTGAGAGCGTAAACGTGTATCGTAATGATGCGATTACGGTAAAAGAATTGGAAGAGATATCGCCGAATTATATCGTGATTTCTCCAGGTCCATCTAATCCGTCAAACGCTGGAGTTTCTCTTGAAGTGATTCGATATTTTGCTGGAAAGATTCCAATTCTTGGTGTATGTCTTGGCCATCAGGCTATTGCTCAGGCATTTGGAGGAAAAGTGGAATCAGCCCGGCATCTTATGCACGGCAAAACCTCGGATATCTCGCATGATGGCAAAACGTTATTTCAAGGTATGCCTGCCGTTCTGAACGTGGCAAGATATCACTCGCTTATTGTCAATCCTGATCTCCCGGAAGAATTGGAAGTCACCGCATGGTCCAGCGATGGGGAAGTGATGGGACTTCGTCATAAGAAATGGAGTATAGAAGGAGTTCAGTTCCATCCGGAATCCATTATTACGCCATCCGGCAAACAAATTCTGGCTAACTTTCTGCAGAACTGTTCTTATCAAAAGACGGAATCCGACTCAAGTTACGTTACGCTCTAAACTAACTTCTCAAGGAGGTATTCTTGAATGAATCAATCAGATGCCAATCCGTATATCTTATTTGATTTTGTAGGCGAGGATCGTTGTAAACAGCGCAAAATCTTCAGGAATCCTGTTGAAGTCATTAAAGCGACATCCATTGAAGAGGTAAAACCAGCGTTGCGACAGATTCAGGACGCTGTTGATAAGGGATATTATGCAGTAGGTTATGTGTCCTATGAGGCAGCGCCAGCTTTCGATCCCGCTTTTCGAGTTCATTCAGATGCGGCTTTACCGCTCATATGGTTTGGTATTTTTGAAGGGTATGATACAGGTTATGCATCTTCATCTGATGAATATCGGATCTCAGGATGGGAACCAACGGTTACAGAGAAGACCTATCATCAGAATATACATAAAATTCACGAGGCCATCGCGCGGGGAGACACCTATCAGGTCAATTATACGATGCGTCTTCGGTCGGAATATGAGGGTGACCCTTACTCCTTTTATACAAAGCTATGTGATGCACAACAGGCCGATTACTCAGCCATGCTGCAACTCGGTGATATTAGTATTTTAAGTGCTTCACCTGAATTGTTTTTCAAAAAGAATGGAAATCAGCTGGAGACTCGTCCGATGAAAGGAACAGTGAAACGGGGATTCTATCAGGAACAGGACGACGAATTGGCTGACTGGCTGTATCAATCCCCCAAAAATCGGGCTGAAAATGTGATGATTACGGATTTACTCCGGAATGATCTTAGTGTTATAGCCGAGACGGGAAGTGTGCATGTCCCGAGACTTTTTGATATTGAGAAATATTATACTCTGTTTCAAATGACCTCTACCGTTACAGCAAATGTCAGGTCTCACATACAGTTGGAGGATATGTTCTCAGCACTCTTTCCCTGCGGTTCCATCACTGGGGCACCGAAAATCAGCACAATGGACTTAATTTATGAATTGGAAGATACACCAAGGGAGATCTATTGCGGATCGATTGGCATGTTGAGTCCGGATGGTTCATCCGTTTTTAATGTAGCGATTCGTACCGTGTGGATTGATCATCAGCGAAATCAGGCTGAATACGGTGTGGGCGGAGGCATCACCTGGGATTCGACAGCTTCGGATGAATATGCAGAGGCCAAAACAAAAGCGTTAATGCTAACGGAACAAAAGCCATATTTTGAATTATTGGAATCGCTTCGATTGGAGAACGGGCAGTATTCCCTCTTGGATAGGCACCTTGACCGGATGATGGATTCTGCATCCTATTTTAACTTTGAGGTGATTAGAGAGGATATTCATAACCAACTGACTGCTTATGCCAGCAAACATTCAACCGGCCTTCATAAGGTCAGAGTGTTGTTATCTCCATTAGGACAAGTTTCGGTTGAGAGCACGCCTCTTATTGAAACAAAAGAAACACAAACGGTAGCTCTCGCGAAATCACCAATTCTCTCCAGTCAGCGCTTCTTGTATCACAAGACCACGTATCGGAACATGTATGATGTTCATCGTATGGCGTGTGGAGATGGCTATGATGTTCTGCTGTGGAATGAGCATAAGGAACTTACTGAATTCACAACAGGAAATGTTGTCATTGAGCAACAGGGTAAAAAATATACTCCACCCAGAGATAGCGGATTATTAGCAGGCACATTACGAAATCAACTCCTGTATGACGGAGCTCTTGAGGAAAAGGTATTAACATACAGAGACATAATCGAAGCAACAAATATATGGCTCATCAATAGTGTCCGTGGGTGGATCCCTGTTGAAGTTTCACAGGAAAGTCTGGACCATTCGTTACATGAACTCACCATTACCTCAGGGCAGTGAAAGGAGAAAGCGTTCGAATGTCATTTCATACTAGCCTCCAACGTTATATAAGACATGAGCTCCCGGTCCAACAGCTTTCAATATCCATGCGGGCAAAGACCTCTTCCGGGGCTTGGGATGAACATTGGACACAACCGACTGCTTCCAGCGTATTGAAGACGCAGGAACATTTCCAATATGGTCAGAGACCGAGGTTGTGGGATTCACAACCAACTCTTTCGGCTGGGGAGCCGGCAATTCTGATAGGCAAACCACTTGATTATTCAGGACATCCTAAGACACTCGCTGAGGCTTTTGATCTGACTGTCAGGAATCATCCAAAGAAGAAATTGCATTATAAGAAAGAAAATGGGGAAGTCCGAATATCAGATTATATGGAATTGTCTCAGGATGCTGAACGCATCCTTCAAGGACTGATTCAACAAGGTGTTCGGCCGGGGGAATCTGTCATTTTGCAAATTGAACGCATAGATCACTTAGTAGCTGCACTCTGGGCTTGTATACTTGGCGGTATGAACCCAGCACCACTGAAGCCAGCTCTTCATTTGCCATCCGATCACGTGGATCATCATAAGCTGAAACAGGTGTGGGAGTTATTGAATTGTCCACTCATTGTAGGAGATTCCGCGGGTACTTTCGAAGGGGAGGGCAAACGTGAAGAATCGGTAATTTCGGTAAATGAGCTGCTGCGGCATAACTGTTCCCAGGAAAGGCACAGTAGTGAGCCCCATGCCCCTGTCCTTACCCTTTTTACATCAGGGACAACAGGTACTCCGAAGTGTATCCGATATCAGAATCACCAGATCCTTGCAAATATTATAGGTATCAAACAACATCTGGGCCTGACTTCTGAAGAGATTACCTTGAATTGGATGCCGCTCTATCATGCTGGTGGATTGTTAACCAATCATATCCTCGGAGTTGTGTTGGGCAGTGAGCAAGTGCTAAGTTCTGTTGAGCGTTTTTTGGATTCCCCCACTTCGTGGCTGGAAGATATAGAGGAACATCAAGTCACATTCACCTGGGCTCCTAATTTTGCCTATGCACAGATAAATCGGCATAAAGCCGTCCATGCCAGGCCATGGGACTTGTCATCTATTCGAACCATATTGAATGTAGGTCAGCCGATCTCGGCTCGGACAGGCAAAGAATTCCTTCATCAATTAGTTCCGTTTGGGCTTAGAGCTGATAGCGTTGTTCCTGCATATGGCATGACTGAGTTTTCGGGCAGTCTCTGCTTCAGCAGAACGTTTGATCATTCCGAGACAGGTGGAATTCAGCATATTGTTAAGGGGACGTTGGATAGCGAATTGATCTTTGCAGACTCCCCCAATACGGACGAAACAATAGCCTTTGTCGAGATTGGAGAGGTGATTCCCGGAATAAGTCTGCGTATAGTAAATGATCGCAATGTTCCGCTTCCCGAAGCTCATGTGGGGAGAGTTCAACTCAAGGGAGATTCAATTATAACGGAATACTTCAAGAATGAGGAAGCAACTAACAACGTGATTACGAACGATGGATGGTTCGAATCAGGGGACCTCGGTTTTGTTAAAGGTGGAATGTTGACATTAACAGGCAGAGAAAAAGATGTGCTGATCATGAACGGCAAAAATCTATACAACTATGAGATTGAAGCCGTGATGAAGCAAGTATACGGTGTTGATGCTGACTATGTGGCAGCGGCAGGAATATCTGGTGGAGAGTCTGGCAATGATCAGCTGTTGTTATTTTATACACCTTGGAATGACGATGAAGGATTAAATCTGTTTGTCATTCAGGAGATGAGAGGTAACATATCGAGACAATTTGGCGTGAATCCGAGGTTTATTGTTCCAGTAAGCAAAAGGGAATTCCCTCGTACACCTACAGGTAAAATCCAGCGGCTACAACTTGTAGATCTACTACTCGATGGCCAATTTGATGAAACGCTCAACCGAATAGAATGTATGCTGCATGAACGTCAGCAGGCTCAGATGATGATGGAAGAAGAGGTTGCAGCAACCTCTGTTGAACAGGCTGCTTGGGTACAGGCGGAAGAAGAGGATTCCGCGGGAGCAAAGATCCAGCAGGGCAAGCTGTGCATTATTCATTACACATCAGAGCAGGATCATTGCCATGAGGCTTTGGTGTACACCAAAGTACGTGAATATGTACAGGAACATAATGTACTTCTTGACCGAATTGAAGTGTACAGACAACCTCATATAGGTGAAGGCGCATTGGCTTCTTCGGAGCACTATGCATTTCTAGAAAAGGCATTTCTATCGGTCTTGGGATTGACCCAAGTGAGCAAGCATGATGATTTTTTCCTTCTTGGCGGGGACTCCCTTCGCATGACTCGTCTGCTCGCGATGATTGCTTCCGAGTATAAGGTGCGTATTCCGGTACAGCGTTTTTTCAGACAAGCAACCATCAATGGAATTCTTCAGGAGTTGCAGAATGAGGAACCGTTGAAGAGTCATAGTCCTATCCCGGTACAGCAGCAACGAACAGAGAAACTTCCGCTTACATTGAAACAAAAAAGCCAATGGGTTCTGCACATGATTGCTCCAGAGAGCGCCTTTTATACCAATACTTTTTCAATTCACTTTACCGGTGTTTTTCATATATACAGACTTCAGAATGCTGTACAAGCACTGATTATGCGGCATGAGGCCTTGCGTGTTCGCTATGGTATTCAAGATGGGGAACCTTATCAATATGTTAAGGAGCTAGGATCTGAAATAGAAATTAGACGGATAGATCTTACCCCGCTTCAGGAAAATGAAAGGCATGTTGGAATCAGGATGGAGATTGATCGGGAAGCAAACTTGCGGTTTGACCTTGTGAACGATGCATGTCTTCGTATGTGTCTGATTGATTGCAGCCCGGACAAGCATATTCTGGTTGTGTCCATGCATCACATTATATCTGATGGCTGGTCAGTGGAGATTTTCACCAACGAATTGGTGCAATTATATAACTCGGAGTTGGGAGATTCGCATCGAATGTTGTCCCCACTTTCTGTCTCCTACTCGGATTATGTGCTGTGGCAATCCTCCATGGAGCAGGGCAGTGATTCTCCTCTGTGGGAACTAAAAGAGTACTGGATCAATAAGCTAAACCGAACATTACCCATCATACAGGTACCATGTGATTTTCCATATCCCGAGGCCAGAACGTACAAAGGAAATACGATCGAACGTATCGTAGATTCCCAATTGACCTCCAGGACATTAGTGAAGGCAAACCGGTCGGGGGCTACGCTCTTTATGCTCTTATTCGCGGTGTATGGCTACCTAATCCATCGTTTTAGCAGACAGTCCTATATTCCCATTGGTACCGTAATGTCCAACAGGACCCGTGCCGAGGTGGAGAATCTCATTGGATTTGTAGCGAATACCGTTATTTTACCCGTCGAGTTTAGTGAAGATATGACGTTTGATGATCTGCTGGAACAAGTTAAAGGAATGTCTCTGGATGCCTATCAACATCAGGAAGTACCTATAGAAATGCTGCTACCTGACCTTTCGTATCATACGGCACCGGGATCAACACCGGGTTTTCAAGTCATGTTTACACTGCAAAATGAATTTACACACCAATATCAGCTTCAGGACGTATCAGTGCAGTTGATGATTGAAGCAGGAAGTGCATCCAAGTATGACTTGATTCTACATGTATATGAAGAGTCCGATATTCTTAGGCTGCGTATGGAATACAACACGGATTTGTACAGAATGGAAACCATCGAAAGGCTTCTTCAATTCTACATCACCATGCTGGAAGGGGTTGTTGAGCATTAAGCTGTCGAGTCTGAATAGATTGCCTGATACCGAGAGGCGTATACTTCTGGAGCAATTCAATGATACGAAGACCACATACCCGCGAGAAGCAACACTGATCAGTTTGTTTGAGGCACAGGCGAAACGATCCTGTGATCGGGTTGCCTTGCGTTATGAACATACGGAGATGACGTATGCATCATTAAATAGTAAGGCCAACCGCTTGGCGTTATATCTTCGACAGCAAGGCGTGAAACCAAATCAGGTTGTAGGCATTTTGTTTTCACGTTCACCCGGAATGGTTATCAGCATTCTTGCCGTACTTAAGGCTGGTGGAGCTTATATGCCGATTGATCCCGAGTACCCGAAGGAACGTATTCAATACATGCTTGAAGATAGCAAAGCGCAATTCTGTATTACGGAAGAGCAGGAGTATCTGCCTGAAGAAATGTCGATTAAGGCCATTGTTCCAGACCTGCTGGATGACGATGGGATAGATGGCAACTATGCAACAAATCCGGAACAAGTGAATCGACCATCAGATTTGGCATACATCATCTACACATCAGGATCAACGGGCAAACCAAAAGGGGTCATGATTGAACATTCCAATGTGGTCAGGCTGCTTTTTAATGACCGAAACTTGTTTGACTTCACCAAAGAAGATGTGTGGACACTGTTCCATTCATTCTGTTTTGATTTTTCGGTATGGGAGATGTATGGGGCGTTATTGTATGGTGCCAGATTGATTATAGTTCCTCTGGATGTGACAAGGGAGCCAGCACAATTCTTATCATTACTACAGAAGGAACAGGTCACCATTCTGAACCAAACGCCGACTGCCTTTTACCGAATCGCTAAACTGGAAGTACAGTCAGACTTGGACACACCGTTGGCTGTTCGAAAAGTGATTTTCGGTGGAGAAGCTCTTCAACCTATACAACTACTGGAATGGAAGAAGAAATATCCTCAAGCTCAACTAATTAATATGTATGGAATTACGGAAACAACGGTACATGTGACATATAAGGAAATGAAATGGGAGGATATCCAAGGCAAAACAAGCAACATTGGGAAACCCATTCCTACGCTTCAAATTTATATTCTCGATGAACAGCGGGAATTGGTTCCGATCGGTGTGGAAGGGGAGATTTATGTTGGCGGTGAAGGCTTGGCTAGGGGATACCTGAACCGAGAAGAACTGACTGCCGAACGGTTTGTTCCCCATCCCTTGGCACCCTCGCAGCGGTTATATCGAACTGGAGATCTCGCCCGCTGGCAGATGAACGGTGAACTTGAATATTTGGGAAGGATCGATCACCAAGTGAAGATCAGAGGTTTCCGAATCGAGCTTGGTGAGATCGAAACCAGACTTTTGGAGATAGATGGAATACAGCAAGCAGTTGTTACGGTGAGAGAAGGTGACACAGGAGAGAGCGTTCTCTGTGCATATTATGTCTCTGAACGACTTCAGCAGAGCAAAGATTTGCGAACAAGGCTGTCTCAACATCTGCCGCAGTATATGCTGCCTGCTCATTATATTCAAATGAAGGCTTTGCCAATGACACTGAGCAACAAAGTCGATATCAGAGCACTTCCCGCTCCTAGCGACAGTGTGACTCCAATGGATGTTACCGATTTGGTTATGCCAAGCCATGAACTGGAATGGCAGATGCTGAACATTTGGCAGGAGATGTTGGATAACCGCAATATGGGGGTAGAGTGTGATTACTTTGAGCTTGGCGGAGACTCTATTCGTGTAATTGAACTGATCAGTCGAATGAACAGAGAGCTTGGACTTCATATCCAAATTGCTGATATGTACGATTATCCAACGATTCGAGAACTGGCTAGACATCGTGCTTCCCTTCATGCACCCGATAACGTCCGGAACGAGATTGAGATGGAGTTATTACAGATGCGTACAGAGTGGCTGGCGAACCCGACATTACGAGCCTTGTTACCCTCCAATGTGGAAGACGTGTATCCCATGAGCGATATTCAGCAGGGAATGGTGTTCCATTACATGAAAAATGAAGGTCTGGGTGTATATCACGATCAGTTTATATATCAGATTCATGAGCATCGAATTCAGGCGCTGAATCTTCAAACAGTCATGAATGAACTCATAATCAGGCATCCCATTCTGCGTACTGGTTTCAATATTTCCGATTTTCCCGTACCTGTCCAATATAGTTGTGAACGTATACATTTTGATATTCAGGAGGTTCTACTGGACAGTCTGGATAGCGAATCGATAGAACAGGAAATTCGGAATTATATGGAGCTTGACCGGAAGCGGCCATTTGATATCCAGCGAGCTCCGCTCTGGCGTCTGGTGATTTTCACCTCCCAGGAGGAGTCATATGTGGGGTGGATCTTTCATCATGCCATTCTGGATGGATGGAGCGTTGCCGTCTTTATGTCGGAATTACTGAATTTGTACGGTGCTCTCAAAGGAGGGGAAGTCAGTGCCTGATCCGTTAAAAACGAGCTACAAAGATTATGTTATAGATCAGATGGCCCAATCCAGAAATTCGTCCATTATGGAGTATTGGCGTGAAGAACTGGTGGATTATCGAAAATATGCATTCCCGGAACAGTCCGAGATTCATCATGGCAATTCAGTAGCCAACTCAACAGTGACTCTCCTTCCATCGGAACTGTACACCCAGTTAAAAGAAGCGGCACGTAATCAGCGTGTTACGGTTAAATCCTTGTGTCTGTCTGCATTCGTCACTTCATTATATGTGTTGTCCTATGAGGATGATATCCTGATCGGGCTTGTCGAGAATGGACGTCCTGTCCATGAGGATGGAGCACGCATATTGGGATGTTTCCTAAATACCGTTCCTATGCGCACACAATTTGACTCTCTGGTGAACTGGGGAGACATTACTCAAGATGTATATCGTAAACAAGCCGCACTCAAAAAGTATGGCCGGTTGTCCCTTGTTCAGATTCTAAATGCAATTGGGGAGCAAAGCAGCCGAGAAAATCCGCTATTTGATATCGCCTTTAACTATATTGATTTTCATGTGTATGAGTCTGTGGAAAAAGGAATGTTTGAATTTAAGTCTTACAGCTATGAGAAAACAAACACTCTCCTTGATTTTAGTATTTCAGTAACTCTCGGTGAGTTGTCCGTCAAGATGGTGTCATCTTATCCAACAGCATTCACAGATCGGCTGCTTGACGTATATCTGAAGGTTCTTGGTTGCTTGATTGCCAAACCTGAACAGAAGATCGATACAGCCGATATTATCACGGAGGAAGAACACGCGTTACTCGAAACTTACAATGACACAACAGCCGAATACCCTTATGAGGCAACCGTTGTAGAACTGCTCGAGCAGCAGGTCATACAGCAATCTGAGCAAACCGCAATTGTCATGGGGGAGGAGCAGTTATCATACCGAGAATTCGGTGTGCGAGTTGATCAGTTTGCAATTCAGTTGCTCGAATCTGGTGTTGAACCTGGACAGAATATTGGACTTATTTCAAGGCGGTCCATAGAAATGATAACGGCCATTTTCGCCATTTTGAAAGCAGGATGTACCTATATTCCGCTGGATCCGGAGTTCCCAACTGAGCGAATTCGTACCATACTTGCAGATAGTGATGTGGCTGTACTTATTGCTGAGAAGGATCTGTTCATCAGCGGCTATGAAGGCAAGCAGATCAATCTGTTCAAGCAAGAACAGTTGCAGAGTGACTGCGAGCGGCAAGCTGTGGAGATGTTCACGAAATGCCACAGATCCGCTGAAGATGTGGCCTATATCATGTATACATCGGGGTCTACAGGTAAACCGAAGGGTGTACAAACGACACACCGTAACATTGTGAAGACCGTAATCAATAACGGTTTTATGGATATTCATGAAACGGACCGGATGTTGCAACTCTCCAACTATGCATTTGATGGTTCAACATATGAAATATTCGGTGCTTTACTCAACGGAGCTACGCTGGTGCTGATTCCCAAGGAAACCGTCCTCAACGTGTCGGAGCTTGCTGATACGCTGGAGCGTGAACGAATCACTTCGGCTTTTATGACTGCTGTACTGTTCAATGCTGTTGTTGAATGGGATGTTCAATGTTTGAAACATGTGAGAAGGCTTTTCTTTGGCGGAGAGGCTGGATCCAAAAAGCATGTGGAGAAGGCTCTGCAGGTTCTGGGGAATGATCGGATTGCTAACGGATATGGTCCGACCGAAACGACCGTTTTTGCAGCGACTTATCTGGTCAATCAACGTTTGCTGGATTATAGCACAGTTCCCATCGGAAGACCTGTTCACAATACCCAGGCTCATGTAATGAATCGAAAAGGACAACTTCAACCTGTTGGAGTACCTGGCGAGTTGTATATTTCCGGAGATGGACTTGCGCAAGGTTACCTGCATCAGGCTGAGTTAACCGAAGAACGTTTTGTCATCGGTTCTGCTGGAGAAAGAATGTACAGAACAGGCGACCTCGTTCGCTGGCTCCCGGATGGAAACCTCGAGTACATGGGAAGATTGGATCAGCAAGTGAAAATTCGTGGAAACCGGATTGAACTTGGCGAAATTGAGAGCAGGCTATCCAGGATTGAATCGATTCAGGATGCTGTGGTCATGACAGAGAAGGATGAGCAGGGACATACCTATTTATGCGCGTATATCGTCCCGAGTGATAACAAAACTCCTGTGTTGGACTGGAAAAAAGAGCTGAGGCAGACCCTGCCTGAATATATGGTTCCCAATACGTTCGTTACACTGGAAGCCTTCCCCATGACACTGAACGGTAAGCTCGACCGGAAGGCGCTTCCCAAGCCCACGAGAAGACAGACCAACCATTTCGTTGCTCCAGCTAATGTGTTTGAAGAGAAATTAGCACGTATCTGGGAAGAGATTCTGGATATACAGAGCGTCGGAGTAGAGGAGCATTTCTTCGAAATTGGAGGGCATTCACTTAAAGCTATGATGCTTGTGGCCAGAGTGCAGAAGGAAACCGGCGTAAAGGTATCACTACAGGATGTATTCATCATGCCTACGATTCGGGAGATGGCCATGTGGATCATGGCAGCACGCTCGACAGACCACCCTGGAGAAGAACTTGTACCCGTACCCTA
Source organism: Paenibacillus sp. USHLN196 (assembly GCF_037144955.1). Taxonomy (NCBI): domain Bacteria; kingdom Bacillati; phylum Bacillota; class Bacilli; order Caryophanales; family Paenibacillaceae; genus Paenibacillus; species Paenibacillus sp. USHLN196. Next base: position 181,539 of record NZ_JBBCYH010000008.1, read on the forward strand.
CAGGGAGACGTACCCGGCGTCTTCCATCCAACAACGGATGTACATTGTTCAGCAAATGGAAAATGCAGGTGTAAGCTACAATATGCCTTTTCTGCTTCGGTTAAATGGCAAGCTGGATGTGAATGCCTTGGAGAGATCAATGCAGATGTTGATTCAGAGACATGAGGCATTGAGAACTTCATTCGAGTTACACCATGGTGAACTGCGGCAGCGTATTCACGGACCTGATCAGATATCTCTTGAACCGTTGCGCCTCGAAGAAGCTTCATTAGCAGATACGGAGGAATCGGCTATCCAGTCGTTTGCTGAACAATTTATCCAGCCATTTGATTTGGGAGAAGCTCCTTTGTTCCGAAGAGGTTTACTTCGGATTAACGAGGAGTGTCATGTGCTACTGCTTGACCTGCACCATATTATTTCGGATGGACGATCGATAGAGATTCTGATATCCGACTGGGTTGGGTTATATCAGGGGCAGTACCTTTCGGACCTGAGTGTGCAGTACAAGGATTATGCTGTCTGGGAACAGGAGAGATATCTTCAACAAGAGGCATATAACAAAAGTCAGGAGTACTGGTTGTCCTTGTACAAAATCGAAGTCCCTGTTCTTGAAATACCAACAGATCATCTACGCTCGCCGATCCGCCGTTTTGAGGGAAGTCGTGTGAACTTAACGTTAGAGCCTGCTCTCGTGAGTCAATTAAAAGATGCGGCAATGACCAATCAACAGACCTTATTTATGCTTATGATGGCATCCTATCAGATTCTGTTGTCCAAATATTCAGCTGCAGAAGATGTTATAGTGGGCACTCCTTTCACATGCAGAGATACCATCCAGCATGAACAAATGGTAGGCATGTTCGCCAACACACTGGCACTTCGAAGTGAACCCAAGGCAGAACTGTCGGTAAGTGTATATCTGGAGAAGATGAGAGAAATTACGCTGGCAGCCTATCAATACGGTCGATATCCACTGGAAGACCTGATAGATCGCTTGTCACTCCCGTTTGATTCAAGTCGACATCCATTGTTCGACACGATGTTTATGTTACAGGATTCGGCAACAGCACAGATGCATATACCTGGACTTGAGGTCGAGTATGCAGAGTGGGATCATCATGCATCAAAATTTGACATGACATGGGTCTGCACATATTCCGAAGATGATATGACGTTATCTGTTGAATATCGAACGGATCTGTGGGAGTCACATACCGTAAAACGGATGTTACAACATTATGTACATTTGCTGCAGCAGATCGTGGCTTTCCCGGAACTGAAAATAGGTGAGCTGGAGCTTGTAACCGAATCTGACATTGCACAGATAGATGAATGGAATAACAGCGATGCAGATTATCCTCAAAATGTTTCCGTGGCTGAGCTGTTTGAGCAGCAGGTTGAACTCGGCAGCGCGAATCCGGCTGTCGTGATGGACGGGTACCCTGTTACGTATCAGGAGTTAAATGAACGCGTGAATCGACTTGCACGATACCTTATTTCACAGGGCGTTCAGCCTGGGCAACGTGTCGGGATCATCATGGACCGCTCCATTGAGGTCATTGTTGCAATGCTCGCCATTGTCAAGAGCGGGGGGGCGTACGTCCCTATTGATCCAAGCTTTCCGGCGGACAGGAAGACATTCATGTTGATGGATAGCGGGGCAAGGTGGTTGATTGCAGACCATCCTGATCAGATACCCAACTATGAGGGTGAAGCTCTGATTTTTAATGAAAATGTCTGGGCACACGAATCCAATCAGAATCCGGTTTTCACACGAAATGATGTGAATAACAGCGTATATGCCGAGTCTCCTGGACCGGAAGATCCCTTATATGTCATGTACACCTCTGGTTCCACCGGCACCCCAAAAGGGGTAATTACGACACACCGCAATGTGATCAAGACGGTAATTCATAATGGTTACGTGGATATCACCCCTGAGGACCGCCTGCTGCAGATATCTAATTATGCTTTTGACGGATCGACTTTCGACATCTATGGTGCCCTGTTACACGGTGCTGAACTTGTTCTGTTGAAACGGGAAGAGGTGCTGGATGGGAGTGCTCTCGCCAAGGCCATTCGCGAACAACATATCACGATCGCTTTCATGACAACGGCACTATTTAACACATTGGTAGATCTGGATCCGTCGTGCCTGAACGGGACTAGGAAAATTCTATTTGGCGGTGAGAAAGTATCCGGGACACATGTCAAAAAGGCCGTTGATCTGCTTGGCAAGCATAGACTTGTACATGTATATGGCCCGACAGAAACGACGGTATTTGCCACATTTTACTCCATCGTTTCTGGTGAATACATTCCAATTGGTCAGCCAACGAATAACACAAAAGTGTATGTGCTGAACCATGAAGGCAAGCAATTGTCTGTTGGTATTCCCGGCGAGTTGCATATAGGTGGACAAGGACTTGCCCAAGGATATTTGGGACAACCGGAGCTCACCCGTGACAAATTTATAGCTAGCCCATTTATTCCGGGAGAACGTCTATATCGGACTGGAGATCTGGTTAAATGGCTGCCGGATGGAAATCTGGAATTCATTGATCGAATAGACCATCAAGTGAAGATTCGTGGCAATCGGATCGAACTGGGGGAAGTAGAGGGACGCCTGCGTATGCTGCCAGGTATCCATGAAGCGATAGTGATGGCGGATCGTGACGATCAGGGTCACTCCTATCTATGTGCATACACTTTACTTCAGGATGGAGAAGCCAAGCAGTCTTTTCAAGAACTGGTAACGATGTGGAAGCAGGAACTCAAACAACAAATGCCGGAATATATGGTCCCAACCGTCTTTTCCATTTTGAATGAGGTACCGCTTACTCCGAATGGAAAGATTGATCGGAAGAAGCTTCCGAAGCCGACAATTGTACGAGGGCAGCAATATGTTCCTGCAGAGAATCCGGTCCAACAGAGCTTGATTGAGATATGGGAAAGCGTTCTAGGCATTAAGAAGATAGGAATACAGGATCATTTCTTTGAATTGGGCGGGCACTCTCTGAAGGCCATGTTACTAGTAGGCAAGATTCACCAGGAACTTGATGTCAGACTTACCCTGCTGGATGTATTCCAGGCCCCAATTCTTCGGGACATGGCTGGATGGATTCAGAAGGCCGCTCGGAATCAGTATAGAGCCATTGAGCCGGCTCCGGTGATGCAATCATATCCTGTTACATCAGTTCAGAAACAGATCTATTATGCCCAGCAATATGAAAACAGTGGAACAAGTTATAACATGCCGATGTTATTTGAAATCTCAGGAGCATTAGACACGGCTCGTCTGGAAGCATGTTTTAGACGGGTCATCGCACGTCATGAAGCCCTGCGGACATCATTCAATATGGAACATAGCGAATTAATTCAACGCATTCATTCGATAGATGAAGTGGAGTGGAAGCTTGAAAGGTGGACTATGGATTCATTGGAATCCTCGATCCAGGAATCTGATGGAACTGAAACAGATCCAATGTCTGGCGTGATGTCCACTTTTGTTAAGCCGTTTGATTTGGCAGAAGCACCGCTGATCAGGGCAAGTGTAATTGAATTCGATAGGGAACGGTATGTACTGGCGCTGGATACACATCACATTGTGTCTGACGGAGTATCTACTCATCTGATATATGATGAACTGTTTGATCTTTATCAGGTACGGGCACTAGATCCGATACGTGTTCAATACAAGGATTATGTGATGTGGAAGCAGAAACAGCAGACGAGCCGTACCTACGAGGAAGCACAGCAGTTCTGGTTGGATCAGTACTCGGAATTTGAGAGTTCCGCAGAACTTCCAATGGATCGTGCACGTCCTGCCATCAGATCGTACCGGGGGGCATCCTATACATTTGGTTTGCCAAGTAAGAAGGTACAGGAATTGAAAAGAGCAGCTGCCGGTTACGGGGCTACTCCATTCATCCTTCTTTTATCGGTGTATGGCCTGATGTTGTCTAAATATACGGGTGATGAGGACATCACCATAGGGGCACCGATTGCCGGACGAGAACATGTAGATGTGGAGCCCACTGTGGGGATGTTTGTAAACACGCTGCCTTTGAAGCTTAATCCAGCTGCTGATCTGACGGTTGGTGAATATATCCAGCATGTCAAAAAATATATGCTGGCAGTACATGAACGTGGTATGTATTCTCTCAGTGATCTATTAGACAAACTTCATTTTTCTTTTCAGCCGAACCGAAACCCCTTATTTGACACACTGTTTGTACTGCAGGATATGACGCTTCCCGTCAAAACACTTCAAGATATATCTGTTCGCAAGTTGGACTGGCATGGACAGCAGGCCAAATTCGATATGTCCTGGGTATGGCATGAAGATGGGGATGAACTCGTGGCTGAGGTTGAATACAGTTCAGATTTATGGGACCGGGTTACCATCGAACAAATGACTCGTCATTATGTTTATTTGCTGGAACAACTATTGAATAGCATGGATACGAAACTGCGGGAGCTGGAGCTGCTTACCCCGCTAGAACAAAAGTATTTTAGAGAGCTTAATAAAACCGATGCTGAATATCCAAGAGACTGGACTGTTACGGATGCATTTGAATCCATGGTATCAGAACAACCAGAACACGAGGCACTCCTGTACGGTACAGAGAGTGTGACTTATGAACAACTGAACGAACGCGTAAACCGGATGACGACATTACTCAAGCGACGTGGAATTAAGCCTGGTGACTACGTCGGACTGTTAACACATCGTACACCGGAGATGATCATTGCCATCCTGGCGATATTAAAAGCAGGAGGAACGTATGTCCCTCTCGATCCCAAATTCCCTGAAGACCGACTAACATACATTTTACGGGACAGTGGAGCGCAGTGGCTCATCATGGAGCAGTATCAGACCCTTGATTCCTACACGGGAACAATCATCCCCCTGCTCGAACCACAAGTTTATGCAGAGAGGAGTTCAATACAGACACCAATCTCCTATTCAGCAGAGCAGCCTGTCTATGTCATGTATACCTCAGGATCTACAGGGATGCCCAAAGGTGTGATAACCAGTCACCGCAATGTAGTGAAAACCTGTATCAATAACGGATTCGTTGAAATTGGGCGAGAGGACCGAATGTTACAGTTGTCCAATTATGCATTTGATGGCGCCACATATGAAATTTTTGGAGCACTTCTTAATGGCGCAACACTCGTGCTTATGCCTAATCAACATGTTCATGATGTGTCGTATCTTACACGCACATTGAGACAAGAGAGGATCACGAGCCTCTTCATGACAACTTCCCTGTTCAACACGGTAGTTGATTATGACGTACACAGCCTGCGTAGTATGAGAAAACTGTTTATTGGCGGCGAAGCTGCCTCGGTGAATCATGTGATTAAAGCGTTGGATGTACTGGGAGAACATCGGATTGTAAATGGTTATGGCCCAACCGAGACGACCGTTTTTGCAGCAACGTATTCCATTGATGAGAGAGTAAGGGAAACCGGGCGTGTTCCCATTGGCCGAGCCATTCATAATACAAGGCTCTATGTATTGAATACATGGGGCAAACCCCAACCTGTGGGAGTTCCTGGAGAATTGTACATCGGAGGCGAGGGGCTGGCTGCCGGATATTTGGGACAACCGGAGCTGACGGAAGAGAGATTTCTGGCCTGGCACATGGAAGGGGAAGATAGGGTCTATCGTACAGGAGACCTCGTAAGATGGTTAAAGGATGGCACCATTGAATATTTGGGTAGACTGGATCAGCAAGTGAAAATCCGTGGAAATCGGATTGAGCTGGCAGAGATCGAGGAGTGCATCCTTGCTCTAAAAGAGGTCAACGAAACTGTAGTTACCGCACATCGTGATGACCAAGGACATTCCATGTTGGCGGCGTATGTTGTAATTGACCCTGCAAGTGTACTTGCCTTGAATGAAACGAAGAACGAGCATCAAGCCGAGAACTGGAGAAGAATCTTAAAAGAAACACTTCCTGAGTATATGATTCCATCCGTATTCATCGAGCTCTCATCCCTACCGCTTACACAGAACGGGAAGCTGGACCGAAAAGCTCTGCCTAAACCTGACCTTGCTAGACTGTCTTCAAATTATGTGGCTCCCTCAACACATACGGAGAAGGAACTGGCACAATTATGGACTGAAGTTCTGGACCTCGCACAAGCGGGCTTGCAAGATCATTTCTTCGAAATGGGCGGGCATTCACTGAAAGCAATGGTTCTCATAGCGAAGGTACAGGAGAAATGGGCTATCAAATTAAGCATGCCTGATTTATTTAATGCTCCAACGCTGCAACAGATGGCCTCCTTGATTGACCAAGGGGATAAGCAGAATCATACTCGGATTCCGCGCGTCAAAGAGCAAGAGGATTATCCGGTGTCGTCGGCACAGAAGAGATTATATCTGGTGGAACAGTTCGAGGATACCGGGACAAGTTACAATATGCCCATGGTACTGAGGATGAACGGGAAACCCGATGTGATCCGTCTGGAGCTTGCGCTGAAAGGACTTATTCATCGACATGAATCACTAAGAACCTCCTTCAGAATGGTTGATGGTGAGCTGCGACAGCACATTCATGACCTGAAGGACATGCATTGGAAACTGGAACTTATAACTGAACCTGAAACGCTTGCAGGTCTTGAGAGGAATGAACAGCTGGCTCGGTATATTGGCACATTTGTCCGGCCCTTCGATCTGGGATGTGCACCGCTTATGAGAGCAGGGTTATGTGTACTTTCAGACATAGAATATGTGTTGGTCTTGGACATGCATCACATTGTTTCGGACGGAGTGACGACCGGAATTCTGTATCAGGATTTTATTCAACTCTATCAGGGACATCCTCTTGATGAGATGACAGTTCAATATAGGGATTACACAGTGTGGATGAGTGAACAGAAGAGCAAGTCGGCCTACCTGACGAGTGAAGATTACTGGCTTAAGCGGTACGAGAAAGACATCACCGTATTGGACATCCTCACAGAGGGTCGTCGCCCAAGCCGGCGACAATTCACAGGTTCTTCCCATACGTTTGAACTGAGTCCTCAGCTGAGTGGCGCAGTGAAACAGTTAGCACAACAGACAGATGCAACACTCTTCATGGTGATGTTGGCAGCGTATAACATTCTTCTGTCCAAGTACACGGGGGAAAAAGATATTGTTGTGGGCATTCCATTTGCGGGAAGGACTCATACGGATATATCTTCCGTTGCAGGCATGTTCGTTAACACGTTGGCGCTGAGACAAGAATTGTGTGGTGATCTCCGGATTCACGAGTGGATCGGTCATGTGCGCAGGGACACGTTGCTGGCTTATGAACATGGAGAGTACCCATTGAATGAACTTATTGAGAAGCTGCAAATCGCAAGAGATCCAGAGCGCAATCCGTTATTTGACACCATGTTTGTTCTACAGGATGCCAAGCCCCGGACGGTAGAACTGCAAGAGTTGCATATTGAACCTCTGGATTGGACGAGTAACACTTCTAAATTCGATATGACTTGGGTAGTTCACGAGAATCAGGAATCTCTTAAACTGACCATAGAATATGCGACAGACCTTTACGAGCATTCTCAGATGGAAAATATGGCGCTTCATTATGAGCATGTGTTAAGACAAATGTCCACCTCTCCGGACATATTACTGGACGAGATCAGGCTGATCACTCCTTCGGAAGAGCAGGAGATCCTGGGACAGTTCAACGACACTTACGCAGAGTATCCGCGTGATCGTACGATTAGCCAGCTGTTTGAAACCCAAGCGTCGCTTCGTCCCCATCATACGGCGTTGCACTTTTATGGGGAGACGCTAACCTATCAGGAGCTTCACAAGAAGGCTTGTCAGCTTGCCAGCTATCTTGAGCAGAGCGGCTTACGCCGTGGAGATGCTGTCGGCTTGTTGGCAGACCGTTCGATTGACATGATTGTGTCGATCTTGGGAATCTTGCGAGCAGGAGGCGTATATGTTCCGCTGGATCCATCCTATCCACAAGAGAGAATGATCTACATGCTGGAACACTGTAATGCAAGAATTCTCGTTGCTCCATCGGATAGACCTCTCCCTGGGTTCAAAGGGTTCGTGGTTCCACTGGAAGAGTCCAGACGAACTCTATTAGAGAAAAACACATTATCTGTTCAATACGATGGTAATCCAACGACATTATCGGATGAAGCGACCATGCCAGCGTACATTATGTATACTTCGGGATCGACCGGATTACCGAAAGGTGTGGTCACTACACACCGAAATGTCATAAAGACTGCGATGAATAATGGATTTATCGATATCCGTGAACAGGATCGGATGTTACAGCTCTCCAACTATGCCTTTGACGGATCAACTTATGAGATCTTCGGTTCATTATTGAACGGGGCAACGCTTGTACTGATCAGCAGAGAGGACATGCTGGATATCAACAAGCTTTCCTCAATTATGAAGGGGCAACGGATCACATCTGCCTTTGTAACTAGTGTACTGTTTAATGCGCTGGTCGATCATGATGTAACCTGTCTGCAACATGTGCATCGATTATTCGTTGGAGGAGAGGCACTTTCCAAATCTCATGTCATGCAAGCTCATCAATATCTGGGAGACGACCGGATCGCGAATGGGTATGGTCCGACCGAAACAACTGTTTTTGCAACGACATATAATGTTGGGCGTAATTTGACAGGTCAAAGTTCGGTTCCTATTGGAAGACCCATTCATAATACGAAAGCCTATGTACTCAATGCGCAAGGCCATCTTTTACCTGTCGGTGTAGCCGGTGAACTGTACATTTCCGGTGAGGGTGTAGCAGAGAAATACGTTGGGGATCCGGATCTGACGCTGAACAAGTTTCTGGAAGATCCATTCTGTCCTGGTCAACGAATGTACCGGACAGGGGACAGAGTCCGCTGGATCTCTGATGGCTGTATAGAATTTCTTACACGGATCGATCATCAGGTCAAAATTCGCGGACACCGAATTGAACCGGGAGAGATTGAGTCTAGGCTGATACAGCATTCTGACGTACAGGAAGCGGTCGTTGTTCCTCGTCAGGACAATACAGGACATTATCTGTGTGCTTATATCGTTTCATCGGAAGGATTCCAAGAACAAGAGCTCAGACAGTATGTTCAGCAGAGTTTGCCCGAATACATGGTGCCGTCGTATTTTGTATCGATTGCCAAGCTCCCGGTAACGCGTAACGGCAAGCTGGATCGAGGAGCTCTCCCGGCACCGGAACTGAACATCATAAAAGGGGATTATCGTGCACCTGTAACTCAAGAAGAAGAAATATTGGCCCAAGTCTGGTCAGAAGTACTGGGTGTGGAACGTGTGGGAATCGACGACAACTACTTTGTCCTCGGTGGGGATTCCATTAAATCCATACAGATTGCTTCAAGACTCACTCGTCATCAGCTCAGACTACAGGTCAAGCATTTGATGTTGTATCCGACAATCGCGGAGTGTGCCGAGTTTTTGGAACCTATGGAAACGAGGAAAGAGCAACGAGACATCATTGAAGGAGACATCCCTCTCACTCCAATTCAACAATGGTTCTTTGCACAGGGGTACAGCAACATGAATCATTGGAATCAATCCATGATGCTATACAACCGAGAAGGGTGGGATACGGCCACGGTAAATGAGGTGTTCCATAAACTTTGTGAGCACCACGATGCGCTACGTATCCGATTCGATATCCAGCCGGATGGTGTGGTACAGCGTGTTTCCCCAATAGACAAGGATAAGGATTTCCCTGTGGAAATACATGAAGTGGAAGCTGACGGGGATCATGCCCACCTTGAACGTCTTGCGACAGCGATTCAATCCAGGGTGAACCTGGGACATGACTTAATTCAGCTTGGTGTGTTCAGAACACCTGAAGGTGACCATCTGCTTATTGCTGTGCATCACCTTATTATTGACGGTGTATCGTGGCGAATTCTGCTGGAAGATTTCCACTACATGTATCAGGCTATTCTCATGGGGGACAAGAGGGTGAAGTTGCCCGAGAAGACGGATTCTTATGCCTTCTGGAGTCGTGAACTTCAGAACGTAGCCACAGCGGAAGAGATGAAGCGTCAACAAGCATACTGGGACAAGCTAAATCAGAAAGCACTACAACTTCACGATCATCACGATAAACCTGGTTTGCTCAAGCATAGCAAAACAGTGACTTTGGAACTGGAACCTTACAGAACGCGACAGCTATTGACTGAAGTTCATCGTGCGTATCACACCGAAGTTATGGATATTCTGTTGACGGCCCTCTCCATGACGTATGCAAAAGACATTGTTATCGATCTTGAAGGACACGGGAGAGAAGGCATACTGGACCATGTGGATACCACAAGGACCGTAGGCTGGTTTACCACGATCTATCCTGTGCTTCTCCGTACAACTCATGAAGAACTTGGTGAAGCGCTGCGTCATACGAAAGAAATGCTTCGTGGCATTCCTGGCAAGGGAACCGGGTATTCAATCCTGAAATATCTGACCACCGGGTTCGCTTTTGAGGGGGGGGCGTGTGATCCCGACATTGTCTTTAATTATCTGGGGCAATTTGGAGGAGATACACAAGACGAGTCGTTCGCCATGTCACCCATGCCTATGGGGGAATTGATCAGTCCACTTAACCGAATGTCCCATTTTGAAGAGTGGAACTGTGTTGTCGATCAGGGGAAATTCCAATTGATCCTTCGCTATGATCCTTCAAGAATGGATGAGAGAGAGGCTATGGAGCAAGTTACCCGCTATGGCTCGAATCTGGAGAGATTGATTGCACACTGCCTGACTCGTGAAGCCGAGGAATTTACACCCAGCGACTTTAGCGATGCAGATCTCACGTTGGATGAACTTGATGATATCTCGGATATCATTGGCAAGCTGTGAGCATTCCGGAGATTCCTGAGAATGAACAGGGGATCTCCGGGGCTCCTTCGGCTATCTATAGATTTAAGGGGAGGACATAAGGGATGATGAACAAACCGGAAATTGCTGATATTTATCCATTATCTCCAATGCAAGAAGCACTGCTGTTTCATTCGCTTTACGACCAGGGAGACGTATATTTCGAGCAAATGACTTTTACGATTGATGGGTTCGTCGATGTTAAGGCATTGGAACGCTCCATGAACAAAGTTATCGAGAGATATGATACGCTGCGGACGATCTTTATTCACGACAAAATCAACAAGCCGAGACAAATCGTGTTGCGAAACAGAAAAGTTAAATTGGAATATATTCAATTGACTGAGCCTGATCCTATCGAGCAACGGAAGATGATCCGGCAGATAGTGGAAGAAGATCGCCAGCGGTCTTTTGATTTGTCCAAAGATATCCTGCTACGCTTGCAAATGATCCAAACCGGCCCGGCGGCATATACGCTGATCTGGAGCAATCATCATATTCTAATTGATGGATGGTGCCTGGGTATCATTTTTCAGGAGTGGTTCTCCCTCTACAAACAGGAGATTCACGGAACACCTGCACAACTTGATCGTGTTATTCCCTATAAACGATATATTAAATGGTTGGGTGAACAGCAGGAGACGGAAGCCAGAACCTATTGGAAGAATTATCTCGCTGGTTATGAGATCGGAGCGGACTTCCCTGCGGAAATAGCTTCGGATTCAGCGGAACCACCGTCGATTCAGGAGATTACGTTTAATTTGGGCAAAGGGCTGACAGATCAATTAATGGATGTTAGCCGTAAATATCAGGTCACGATGAGCAGTCTTTTTCAGACATTATGGGGAGTAGTGCTTCAATACTACAGCAATTCTGACGATGTGGTTTTTGGAACCGTAGTGTCTGGAAGGTCGGCTGCCATACCGAATGTGGAGAAAATTGTAGGTTTGTTCATTAACGCTGTACCTGTAAGAATAACGTCGGATGAGAAACAGTCATTTGCCCAATTACTGAAAGAGACACACCAAAATGCCATTTTGTCCGAGGAGTATAGCTATCTGTCTCTCGCTGAAGTGCAGGCGGAAGCGGGTCAGAATGGTCAGCTTTTTAATCATATCATGGTGTATGAAAACTACCCGTCCAGTGCCAGCATGTTTGATACCAAACAGTTCGAACTGGGATTTGATATTACTTCCATTGAAGCCTATGAACATACCAATTATGATCTGAACATTTCCATAGGTCCAGGTGAGGAGATTCGGGTCAAGATCAATTATAACCAGCAGGTATATTCGGGTTCTTTTATCGAGCGATTGTTTGTACACCTGAAGCAAGCCTGTCTAATCATCGCGCAAGAACCCGAGATAAGTGTTTCAGATATTCGAATCCTGACCCCGGAAGAAAACAATATGTTGGCGAAAGGGAACGAGACTACAGCAGACTATCCGAGGGACCAGTCCATTTCAGAATTATTTATTCGACAGGTAGAGTTATATCCTGATCATCCAGCGATTCAATTCGCTTACCAGACGTGGACTTATGCAGAACTCCATGCTCTTATTGAAGAGTGGGCCCAAGCTATACAATGGCATGGCATAAAGCCAGGAGACAAGGTAGGTCTGGTTGCCCGGAAATCCATGGAGATGATCGCAGGCATGTTGGCTATTATTCGGGCTGGCGCTGCCTATATTCCACTTGACCCCACATTTCCGGCCGAAAGATTGACCCATATGCTTCACGATAGTGGTGCACGATCCCTGCTTCGTTTCACTGAATTAGAATTGCCCAACTATGAGGGACATATCTTAACCTTGGATATGTTGATGATGCATGAACGTTCATTTAACACGAACAATCACCAAGAGATTGAATTCCTTTCGGGTCCACGGGATGCCGCGTACATTATCTATACTTCAGGTTCAACTGGAAAACCTAAGGGTGTGGTTGCAACTCATCAAAATATCATCAAGACTGTGCGAAATAATGGTTATGTGGAACTGAACTCCAAAGATCGGATTCTGCAAATTTCGAATTATGCTTTTGATGGGGCTACCTTCGATATATACGGGGCATTGTTGAATGGCTCGACGCTTGTACTGACTACTGAAGAACAGATGCAGAGTGTAGCTTCGCTTGCCGATATGTTCACCAAGGAAAAGATTACGGTCGCTTTTATGACAACTGCGCTATTTAACACGATGGTAGATTGGAACCCGAGCTGTTTCAGCAAGGTAAGACATCTTCTGTTTGGCGGTGAGAAAGCTTCAATCAGGCATCTGAACAAAGCATTTGCTGTCTTGGGACCAGAACGATTATTGCACATGTATGGGCCAACAGAAACGACGGTGTATGCGACATATTATCCGATTACGCGGCCTGATCTCGTACCCATAGGCAAACCAATCCACAACACGACTGCTTATGTCATGAACTCCAAACGTAATCCAATGCCTATTGGTGTGACGGGAGAATTATACATTGGCGGTGAAGGGTTGGCCAGTTACCTGAATGCTCCAGAATTGATGCTGGAACGCTTTGTGGATAACCCATATGCTCCGAATGAGAAAATGTATAAAACTGGGGATTTGGTTAAACGTCTGCCTGATGGAAATTTGGAGTTTGTAGACCGTAAGGATCATCAGGTCAAAATCAGGGGTCACCGCATTGAGCTGGGAGAGGTGCAGGAGAAGATGAGGGCTCTTTCCGGAGTGGAAGATGTTCTTGTTACAACATGGCGAGATGCGCAGGGGAGTTCCAACTTAAGTGCATATATCATCCCTGTTCAATATGCAGATGCTGATGTGGAGCAGAATCAGCAAATTCAGGATTGGAAGTTGGCGTTGAAAGCCCGTTTACCAGAATATATGATTCCTGCTGAATTCCAGATTCTTCGTGCATTTCCGCTGAATTCGAATGGCAAAATCGATCGGAAAAACCTTCCTATTCCAAAGGTGATGGGTCAAACCAAAAATCAGCCACTGTCTGGAGATACCGAACAGAAGCTGGCTCAGATCTGGGAAGATGTATTGGGCATTAAACCAGGTGCCGGGGATCACTTTTTTGAACTTGGGGGGCACTCGTTAAAAGCTATGATGCTGGTAGCCAAAATACATAAGGAGATGGACGTAAAACTTTCCTTGCATGAAGTGTTCCGTGCAGCAGTACTGCGGGACATGTCTGTATGCATTGAAAATTCTCGCAAAAGTGTATATAAGGCTATTCCTGCCGCGGGAGTACAAGAATCGTACCCAGTATCCGCATCGCAAAAAAGAGTCTACATTGCACAACAGCTGGCTCCATTGGAGACCAGCTACAATATGCCGATGGTCCTGGAGATTGAAGGTAAGCTTAACCGCGATAAGCTTGAGAAGGCCTTCATACAGCTTATACAACGGCACGAGGTTCTAAGGACGCGTTTCATCTGGTCTGGTGAACACTTGCGGCAACATATTCTGGAACCCGCGGAACTAAGCTGGGGTCTAATCAACTATGAGATGCAAGAACAACAAGTGGAGGTGTATCTCGGCAAGGATGCTGTTGATGATAAGAAAACGATGATTGCCTCACATCTTGAGACATTTGTACAGCCATTTGATCTTTCAACCGGTCCGTTGATCCGTGCAGCCCTTGCTGAAGTAACATCCGATCGAAGTCTCTTGTTCATTGATATTCATCACATCGTATCTGATGGTGTATCCACCGGAATCATTTATAAAGAACTGACCCGATTATACGAGGGCGAAGAGTTGTCACCCGTAAACCTACACTATAAAGACTACTCCGTATACGAACAGAATGAGCGAACAAGTCAGAGATATGAGGATAATCGGAAATACTGGTGTGCTCAATTCGAAGGTGAACTCCCGAGTACAGAGATTGTACCTGATTATATCAGGCCTTCCGTTCGATCTTATGAGGGGCATTCGATCTCATTTCAACTTGAATCTGAGCTCACGGATCGCCTAAAAAGTCTTGCTGCTAAGCATAAAACCACACTATATGTTGTCTTGCTGGCTGCCTATAATATCATGTTATCCAAATATACCGGAGAAGAGGATATTGTGGTCGGTTCACCCACAGCCGGAAGATATCACGAAGATGTTCAGCCTATGGTGGGTATGTTCGTCAATACGCTGGCCCTGCGTAATCAGGTGCCAGGTGAACTCACAGTGGATGAATTCATAGGTCGGGTGAAGTCCAATTTTGTTGAGGCGCAAGAGCATGGAGAGTTCCCTCTGGAGGACCTGCTTGGGCATCTTCAACTGTCAAGGGATCTTAGCCGGCATCCGTTGTTTGATACCCTTTTTGTACTGCAAAATATGGATATTCACCCAATCCAACTGACGGGGACTACATTTACTGCAGCAGAGTGGGACTGGAATCATGCCAAATTTGATATGACATGGGGATGCCAAGAGGATCGCCATGGCTTGAACTGGACAGTGGAGTATGCTTCCTCCATCTATAAAAAGTCAACCATTCTGAAGATGATTGATCACTTCAAAAACATACTTGTACAAATGGGTGATGCCCGCTTCATGAGGCTGAAGGAAATCCATTTGTTAACGAACGATGAGCAATCCGCTATGCTTGCTTGCAATGAAACTCAGGCAGAATATCCACGTCAATCCAGTATTTCGTCAGCAATTGAGGAGCAGGCTGCCCGAACTCCTGATCAGATTGCGGTCATGGATAAATATCAGAGCTTGACATACAGGGAATTCAACGAAGTGACAGATCAATTTGCACGCGTACTGATGGAAAAAGGAATGAAGCAAGGAGATGTTGCAGGTCTGTTGACAGATCGTTCTCTGGGCATGATCATAGCTATTTTTGGGATTCTCAAGACTGGTGCTATGTATATTCCTATTGATCCTTCCTTTCCCGAAGAACGCAAGCGTTTCATTATGGAAGACAGCAAGGCCAATTGGCTGATCACAGCCAATGAATTAACTATGGCTGGATGTACAACACATCATCTGTCACTTGATGCAATAATTCAGGAGGCAGCAAGGACGAAGCAACAGATCAGAAATTGGAAGTTGCCAGCAATCCCACCGGAAGCATCAGCGTATATGATGTACACTTCGGGCTCGACCGGTAAGCCCAAAGGGGTTATGACCAGTCATCGAAATATTATTAAGACAGCCCTTCACAATGGCTTCAGTGAACTATCCCCTGCCGATCGGGTACTTCAAGTATCCAATTATGCATTCGATGGCTCAACCTATGAGATTTTCGGGGCACTATTAAATGGTGCATCACTCCTATTAATCGCCAAACATACGTTACTCGATGCTGCCGAACTGGCCAGAACGATGGATGAACAACGAATTACGTCGGCCTTTATGACGACGACATTGTTCAATACGATGGTCGACTATGACGTTACGTGCTTCAAGCATGTGAGAAAACTATTCTTTGGTGGAGAGAGCGCATCGTTTAAACATGTACTGAAAGCACTGGATTACTTGGGTGAGCATCGTGTTGTGAATGGGTACGGACCTACAGAAACCACTGTTTTTGCTTCGACATATTCGGTTGAAAACAGTTTGCGTCAACATGTTCGGGTTCCCATCGGAAGGCCGATACACAATACACGACTGTATGTGCTTAATCGCTGGAACCAACTCCAGCCTATAGGGGTTCCTGGTGAGCTGTACATCGGGGGGGAAGGTGTATCGAAAGGATATCTGAACCAGCCCGGTTTAACGGAAGAGCGCTTTGTTCCAGATCCATTTGTCCCTGGAGAAACGATATATCGGACAGGAGATTTAGTGGTTTGGAGAGAGGATGGTCAACTGGAGTACTTGGCAAGAATGGACAATCAGATCAAAATTCGGGGCAACCGGATAGAACTCGGTGAGATTGAAACCAGATTGAAAGAAATTCCCTCCGTGAATGAAGCAGTGTTAATTGCGCGCAAAGAGGAGCGTGGCGAGGGTTCCCTTCTTTGTGCATATGTAGTGCCCGAAGTTCTTGCTACGAAGCAAATGGACAGCTCCGGTCTGGTTTCTAAGTGGAAGGATGAATTGAGACAGTCACTTCCGGAATATATGATTCCTGCATTTATTCTTATTGTGGACACCATACCGATGACATCCAATGGTAAGGTGGATCATGCTGCTCTTCCCAAGCCTTCGGCTAAATGGAATACGGCGGAGGTCATACAGCCTGAGAACCCGTATGAAGAGCAGTTGCAGCATATCTGGTCCGAAGTTCTCGGGAAGGATTTTCCGGGCATGTTGGAATCATTTCTTGATCTTGGAGGACACTCGCTTAAAGCGATGACCATGGTAGCCAAAATACACCAGAAGTTTGATGTAAAGCTAAGCCTTCAGGATATCTTCAGCCATCCTACCATTCGGGAGCAGGCAATGCTTATCCAGGGGAACGACAAGCTTCACAGGCATGTCTCCCTTCCTACTGTGAAACAGGATACAAGTTATAATGTGACTTCTGCTCAGAGAAGATTGTATATCATTCAGCAAAATGAAAATATGGGTACCAGTTATAATATGCCCATGGTATTACGAATCGAAGGTCATCTGAATATTGAACGACTCGAAAACGCTCTGCTTCAGTTGATTGAGCGCCATGAGTCCTTACGAACCTCTTTCTTGGTGGAAGATGATGAGGTTAGGCAACAGGTACACGCGCTGGACGAACTGGACTGGAAACTTGCTATAACAGAAGTAAATAATGGCACATCACAATACGGGTCTATAGATCATGACGAGGCGTCATGGGTTACATCATGTATTTTTCCTTTTGATTTGTCAGCTCCAAGCTTGTTTAGAGCTTATGTCCGCAAGCAATCGGATACGCAGCATCTATTATTGCTGGATGTTCACCATATCGTTTCGGATGGGATATCAACAGCGATTATGTATGACGAGTTATTCAGAATATATGAAGATGAAGAGCTGCCGCTTCTGCAAAAACAGTATAAAGATTACGCTGCCTATGAGCAGCTACAGCGATCAACGGAAGCCTACAGTGCTGCTCGTGATTATTGGCATCGACTGTATGAGGGAGAGCTGCCGATATTGGACTTCCCTCTGGAGAATGTGCGTCCACGAGTACAACGCTATGAAGGAGCGCAGCATACATTCCTGCTGGGTGACGTTCTTGCCAAGCGCCTGACCGATCTCGCGGCGAGCCAGGATACAACCTTGTATGTACCGCTGTTAGCCGCATATTACATTCTGCTATCCAAATATAGCGGACAGGAAGATATCATTGTGGGTACACCGATCGCAGGCAGAGATCATGTCGAAACGGCTTCCATGGTGGGGATGTTTGTTAAAACGTTGCCTTTGCGCAGCGAAATCAAGCCGGAACTTACGGTTGCAGGGTACATGGCTTCATTGAAGCAACGTGTACTGGATTGCTCTAATCATGCGCTGTACCCACTTGAAGAACTACTGGATCATCTGCAAATGGTCAGGGAGCCGAGTCGTCATCCCCTGTTTGAAACGTTATTTGTACTACAGAACATGAACATGGCTCAGTTAAAGGCGGATCAGCTAAATATTGATCAGATGGAGACAACAACAGGACGATCCAAGTTTGAGATGACTTGGGCTGGACATGAGTTGAAAGAAGACATCTCCATGACGATTGAATATAATACCGACTTATTTTCCCATGCCAGGATCCAACAAGTGTCTTCCCATTATGCGCACATTCTTGAACAGATGGTCAACGATCCCAATCTGAGTCTCAACGATATTGAATTGTGTACATTGGAGGAAAGCCTGTACTTTGAGAAGATTGAAGGACAAGTTGTTGATTATCCAAGAGAAGAAACAATACCAGTGCGGTTTGAAAAACAAGTGAGACAGCACGGAGATCGTCCTGCGTTGATCATGGGCTCCCTGAGCATGACCTATAGTGAGCTGGGTATGAATGTTAAACGGATGGCTGAAACGTTAAAACAGGAAGGGGTTCGTCCGGGAGACAGAGTCGGATTGTTAACGGATCGTTCTATGGGAATGATCGTGTCCATTCTCGGCATTCTAAAATCCGGAGCCACATACGTTCCACTTGATCCGGGTTTTCCACAAGAGCGCATGGCCTTCATGCTTGAAGATAGCCAGGCACAATTGCTCATTGCTGAACAAGGTCGAGCAGTTCACGGCTTTTCTGGGAAAACGATGGTGTTAAATGAACAGTGCTGGAGTGGACCTTTTAATGACGAGTTCGAGTCGGATCAAAAATTCCAACCGGATCATGCAGCTTATGTAATGTATACATCGGGTTCAACCGGGAAACCAAAAGGAGTCGTAACCACACATCGTAACATTATGAAAACCAGTATCCGGAATGGGTTCATTGACATGATGCCTACGGATCGGGTGCTGCAGTTGTCCAATTATGCTTTTGACGGATCGACTTATGACATTTTCGGAGCTTTGCTGAATGGTTCCGCGCTTATCTTGATTTCCAGAGAGGACATGCTGCATATTACAGAACTGGCCCGTACATTGGATGAACAGCGAATTACTACTGTCTTCATGACGACGGCTCTGTTTAATACGCTGGTAGATTTCGACTTGAGTTGTCTGAAACATGTGCGAAGACTGTTTTTTGGTGGGGAGCCCGGTTCCAGAAAACATGTCCTGAAGGCACTGGATTATCTTGGTCCCCATCGCATTATTAATTGTTACGGCCCAACGGAAACGACTGTTTTTGCAACAACATTCTCTGTGGACGAGAGTATGCGGGACAGAAGCAATGTGCCTATAGGCTGCCCAGTTCACAATACACAGGTATATGTGCTTAATCCGTGGGGAAAGAGACAGCCAATTGGGGTACCCGGAGAACTCTATATCGGAGGAGAAGGACTGGCACTGGGTTATTTGAATCAACCAGCATTGACGGAAGAGCGATTTGGTAAGAATCCGCTGAAGTCAGGAACAAGACTCTATCGTACAGGAGATTTGGTGAAGTGGTTACCTGATGGAAACTTGGAATTCCTGGATCGTTTGGATCAGCAGGTCAAAATTCGTGGCAATCGAGTGGAGCTGACAGAGGTCGAAAGCAGGCTTCTTGTATTGCCGGAGGTTAAAGAGGCGATGGTAACATCTGGACGAGATGAGCAAGGGCACTCCTTTCTCTCAGCATATATCGTTCCTCATTCGACATCTGAGCCTAGGCTGGCGGGTATTATTCGGGAACAGTTGCTTCACGATCTTCCAGATTATATGGTGCCTTCAACATACACCTTGCTTGACTCTTTTCCGCTCACCAGTAATGGCAAAGTGGATAAGAGAATGCTTCCGAATCCACAGCCCCTGTTAACCGAGAGTTATGTTGCACCAACCAATCCGCTCGAAGCTGAACTGGCCGAAATTTGGACCAATGTTCTGGGGTTATCAAGAGTGGGCATTCACGACCATTTCTTTGAACTGGGAGGACATTCTCTCAAGGCTATGTCTCTTATTGCCCAGATCCATAAAGCTTTTGATGTAAAGTTGACGGTACAGGATGTGTTTACCTACACTTCCGTGCTGGATCAGTCCAAGTTTATTCAAAAAGCTAGAGGGACCCATCGTTATGCATCGCTGCAACCTGTGACGGTTCAGGATACCTATCCTGCTTCGTCGGCTCAGAAGAGGCTATTTTTCCTTCAGCATATGGATCAGCAGAGTATCAGCTACAATATGCCAATGATATTTGAAATTGAAGGTGAACTTTCTGCTGAGCGATTCGAGGAAGCTTTTATCTCCCTGATCCATAGACATGAATCTTTGCGTACGTCTTTTGAACTTGTTCAAGGGGATCTCAGACAGCGTATATGGCCTGCAGCAGACTTGGAGTGGAGGATGGAGCGTGCATTAGCTGAACGGAAGGAAACAGCTACAGCTGATACAAAGACGTACGTTCATTCGTTCATTCGCCCCTTCAATCTCAGAGATCACAAGTCGCTTATTCGTGCAGGCTTGTTAAGTACTTCAGCAAATAAGCATATTCTGGTTGTGGATACTCACCATATTGTTTCTGATGGTACATCGACCGGTATTATCTTCAGTGAACTATTTCGGTTGTATGAACAACAAAAGTTTGAGCCGCTTCCTGTTCAGTACAAGGAATATGCTGTCTGGGAACAGGAACAGAAGAACGCGGAAAGCTATCGAAGCAGTGGGGAATACTGGCTGAATCAATTCCAAGGTGAACTCTCGGTGCTGAATCTTCCTTATGACAATTCCTATGGCAGAACGGATAGAGCTACTGGGGCACGAGTAGAGATGCAGCTTGGAGCAGAGCTGACTGAACAGCTGCAGATGCAGGCAGAAGAGAATAAAACAACGTTGTATACGGTAATGATGGCGGGCTATTCCATCCTGTTGTCCAAATATGCCGGACAGGAGGATATCATCATCGGTGTACCTACAGCCGGGCGGGAACATGCAGATACTGCATCCGTCGTTGGCATGTTCGTGAATACTTTGGCATTGAGATTGAGGCCCGAGGGAGAGATCGAAGTAGAGAGATACATTCAACAGGTTCACACCCAGTTGCTGCAGGGCTACGAACATGGGATGTATGCTCTTGAGGAGTTAATTGAACAGCTGGCATTGCCTAGAGAACTGAACCGCCATCCGCTATTTGATACGATGTTTGTGTTGCAGAACATGGAGCACTCATCACCTGAAGCGAGTTCGATCTCCATACGTCAGATGCCTTCTGGATCGAGTGAGCCCAAGTTCGATATGACATGGGGAAGTGTTGAGCACGCTGGAGGCCTGAGCCTAACCGTTGAATATAATGAAAATCTGTTCTCTTCGGAAACGATTGAGCGCATGATGCATCATTATGAACATATTTTGCAGCAAATGGTGATCCGCCCTTATGAGCAAATCATGAAGATTGAGATGTGTACTCCGGAGGAAAGGCTGCACCTGGCAAGTCTCGAAGGAGAGATCGTAGATTACCCGAGGGAAGAAACGATATCACAGAGGTTTGAAAAGCAAGTGCTGCAATATGGGGATCGTCCATCCGTTGTGATGGGTACGGAGGAGATAACCTATGGAGAGTTGGAGATGAGGGCCAATCAGCTTGCGGAGATACTCCGACTGAAGGGAATCGCCTCGGGTGGAGTGGTAGGATTACTGGCTAATCGCTCCATAGGCATGATCGTATCCATTATGGGTATTTTGAAGGTGGGAGCTGTATATGTACCGCTTGATCCGACTTTCCCGGAAGACAGGTTAGCCTACATGCTGAGAGATAGCCAAGCCCAACTATTGATATCTGAAGTTAATCTGGGCGTACCTGATTTTCAGGGTCAAACGATATTGCTAGACGAACGCTTATGGGGTGAAGTGGCCAAGGAAGAGGTTGTATCTGACCGGGTTCAAACGTGGACGGCTGATTCACCTGCCTATGTCATGTACACATCTGGATCGACTGGTGCACCCAAAGGAGTCGTCACTACGCATCGGAATATCATGAGAACAAGTGTGAATAATGGGTTCATGGATATGGGGCCGGAAGATCGGGTTTTGCAGTTGTCCAACTATGCATTCGATGGATCAACCTATGAAATATTTGGCGCATTGCTTAATGGGGCTGTTCTGGTGCTGATTCCCAGGGAGGACGTTGTACACACAGCTGAACTTGCCAGAACGCTGAAAGAAGAGCGGATTTCCTCTGCTTTTATGACGGCTGCACTGTTCAATACCCTTGTGGATTATGATGTGACCAGTCTGACACATGTTCGCAAACTGTTTTTTGGCGGCGAAGCAGCCTCCCGAAGTCATGTTCTAAAGGCTCTGGATTATCTGGGTCCACACCGATTGGCTAACGGATACGGACCTACAGAGACGACCGTGTTTGCTGCAACCTATACTGTGGATGAAACGCTGAGAGATAGACGGAATGTACCTATTGGGCGTCCGGTTCACAATACCAAAGTCTTCGTGCTTAACCGTTGGGGACAAAGACAGCCGATTGGTGTTCCAGGGGAACTCTATGTTGGTGGAGATGGCCTGGCCTTGGGATATCTCAATCAGCCTGCGCAGACATCAGAACGATTCATTGAAAGTGTTATTACACCTGGAGAGATCATTTATCGCACTGGCGATTTGGTCAGATGGTTGCCTGATGGAAATCTGGAATATTTGGATCGCCTGGATCAGCAAGTCAAAATTCGTGGCAATCGCATTGAACTTCCCGAAATCGAGGATCACTTGATATCCCTACCTGAAGTGAGGGAGGCTGTAGTTGTTCCCAAACGGGATGAACAAGGCCATTCCTATCTTGTGGCCTATGTTGTACTGCAATGGGAAGAACAGGCTGCACAGGAACAACTGGCTCATATCAGGCAAGAGTTAAGTTCAATGCTTCCACAGTATATGATCCCGTCTAGATTTGAGTTTCTGAATAATCTGCCGCGCAACTCCAATGGAAAAATAGATCGAAGAGCCCTGCCAGAGCCAGTCAATCAACTGACGAGTGGCTATTGTGCCCCCCAAAATGCGCTTGAACAGGATTTGGCATTGATCTGGGCAGAGGTACTTGGCATCGAACGTGCAGGTACAGAGGATCATTTCTTTGAACACGGTGGACATTCACTGAAAGCCATGATGTTAAATACACTTATCCAAGAGCAGCTTCATATCCGGATAGATCTGCAGGATGTATTTAAGTATCCGACGATAAAGTTGTTGGCCGCTTATATCCAGCAGCAAGGAGCAGCCCTTTATCATGATGAATATGAGCCTATTCAGCCTGCACTTGAACAGAGCACCTATCCTGCAACGCCTTATCAAGCTTACGGTTACGAAGCAAGCGAGGACAATAATCATTGGAATATGCCAATGGCATTCCATATCAAGGGAAGACTTCAGGCGAAGCGGCTGGAGAATAGTTTTAGGGCTCTAATTGAACGCCATGAAGCTCTGCGTACCTCATTGCACAACGAGGGAGGACAAGTGGTTCAGCGTATTCACCAAAGGACTCCTTTTGACCTGATTCAAGAGAACGTTGAGGCAGAGTCTGACAGAATACGTATCATGGAATCTTTTATTCAACCGTTCAATGCAGCACGGCCACCACTTCTTCGTGCGAAACTTCTCCATATGGGAGAAGAGGATCATGTGCTTCTGATGGATATGCATCACGCCATATCGGATGGTACATCCGTAGGCATTCTGATGCACGAGTTGATTCAGCTCTATCAGGGGATAACGCTTCCGCTTGTCCAGTTACAATATAAAGATTATGCTGTTTGGCAAAAAGACAGGCTTGATCGGGGAGGATATGCAGAATCCCAAATCTTCTGGAAGGAAGTACTTCGCGGCTACCAACCTTTTACGGTAAATAGCGAACGTGTAAGGGACAAGGACCTCACTTCTTATGTGGGAGATCAGATAGTTGTGAAGCTACCTGCAAGCCATCTCGTACAACTTAGAGAAAAGCTCCATGATTCAAGCTTAACGGACTACGCTATTTTATTTTCGGTATATCTGCTTACGTTGCATCAGAAGACGGAGAGAACGGACCTGATTGTAGGAACGTATGCATTTGGCAGAAGAAGACCTGAATTGCAGGACACGGTTGGTTTGTTTATTAATTCAATTCCCTTGCGAAATATAATAACAACAGGTGATACGTATCACCAATATCTTCTTAAGCTCCAGGCTAACCAAATAGATGCATTTGATCATCAGGATTATCCATTTGAAAAAATGATTGAAGATGCAGGTTTCTCTTCTGCACCCGATGGGGATTTGCTGTTTGATACCATGTTTAACCTCAACAATTTTGCTCAGCGCTCTGTAGACACTTCTGAAATTCAGATTACTCCATTCAAGTATGAATGGAAGTTCAGTGAGTATGAGATCTATGTTACAGCTCAGAAAGTTGGAGAACATTTCAGTATCCACTTTGACTATCGGGTGGCAAGTTTCACCCGGGAGGATATGGAGCAGTTTACCAATCAGTATCTGAGGTTATTCGAACATATTGTGGAGGAGCCTCATATTCTTATTGATCATCTGAATCAGATGAACCATTGGAAAGATTCTGTGATACACTAATATAAACCATTCATAGGAGGAGAAAAACATGAGCAAATTTTTCAAATTCGGAGTTGTAAGGGACGAGGAAGTACCCGAAGAGATCAATGAATTGGTGGAAGAAACAGAGAAACTGCCTGAGACGATTAGACAGGAATTAAGCGACGCTTTCAAAGAAGAAGATGAAGATAAAAATAAATAAATTGATAATAATCTAAGTTTTCATAATGTACCCTCTTGCAAATCTCAGGAAAATATGAGATATGTAAGAGGGTACATACATAAAGTACATTGACGGAAAAATTTGGGTGTGATACTATTAGACTGAATGGTCAGTCTTTTGATGGAGGGGTCTTCAATCGAAGTCAAACGGAGAAAAGATGTTGCTCAGATCAAGAAAGATATCGCTCGTAATACCAAAGAGTTATTTGCCCAAAAGGGATATAGTGCAACCTCTATGGAGGACATATGTACAATTAACAATCGAAGTAAAGGCAGTATATATTATCATTTCAAAAGTAAGGAAGAACTCTTCATGTATCTCATCAAACTCAATAACGAAGAGTGGATGGATTCATGGCTGGAAAAGGAACATCAGTACGAGACTTCCGTAGATAAATTGTATGGTCTTGCAGATCATTATGTTGACGATTTGGCGAATCCGCTCAATCATTCGATTAACGAGTTTGTCTCAGGTCAGGTGGTCAGTCAAGAGATGCTGGATGAGATGCTTTCCCTGATCCGAATTCCTTATATGACTTATGAGCGGATCATCTCGAAAGGGATTGAGGATGGCGAATTGAAACCGGAAGATCCACAAGACTTAATGCACATTATTAACGGTCTTTTTAACGGATTAAGCACACTTTATTATGAGAAGGATCTGACCGATATCAGACGACTCTACAAAAAAGGTATTGCCAGCATGCTAGTGGGCATCCAACAACTTCAACAATGAAAAGCTGATGTATAATCAGTTTTTCTTTTGAAAATTAATAAACCGGACAGTCGGTTTAAAGGGAGATGGAGAATGAGCACATTGTTCAGGAACAAAGCTTTTCTTATCGTCACGGGGTCTGATCTACTGCAAAATCTGGCTATATGGATACGGAATATGGCGATCCTCTATTATGTGATGGATCAAACCCAAGGCAACCCCATAGCGGTCTCGCTTATAACGGTCCTTGAGTACGCTCCGATTTTTGTTTTCTCCATCATTGGCGGTGCACTTGCTGATCGCTGGAATCCCAAACGTACCATGATACTGGGCGACATGCTCAGTGCATTATCCATCGTAATGATTATTGCCGTCTTGTCTTCTGGTTATTGGCAGATTTTATATGTCGCCACTTTTGTATCCTCTATCGTTAGTCAGTTTTCACAGCCATCATCCGTGAAAATTGTGAAGCGAAATGTAGAGGAAGAGCATGTGCAGTCTGCAATTGCCATTACACAGAGTGGTCAATCTCTTTTCTTAATTCTCGGGCCTATCGTCGGAACTTTCATATATACCGTTATGGGGATTCAAACTTCGATGTATGCATTACTTATTCTGTTCATGACCTCCGCTATTCTTCTTACTTTTTTGCCGAAGGATTCCGTCCAGCGAGAAACGGACACCTCATTACTGGCGGATATCAAGGAGGGGTGGCAATATGTCGGGCAATCCCGTTCATTAAAAATGCTTAGTTTGGTATTCGTCTGTGTAGGACTCTCTTCAGGTCTTATCAGCCCACTTGAAATATTTCTGATCACCGAACGTTTGGGACTTGAGCAGACGTCATTACAGTTCCTGTCTGGTGTATCTGGATTAGGTCTGTTGATCGGTGGGGGAATCGCTGCTGCTTTGAGTGGCAAGTTGAATCAAACGTTGACTCTAATGGTAGGGGTGCTGTGTCTGGCAGTAACCACGATGGGTGAAGTATTATCCAGTTGGTTCTGGCTGACTCTTGTGATAAGTTTCCTGAGCTCCATCAGTCTGGCTTTTATCAACGTCATTATCTCCACGTACTTAGTTACCCGGATTGATGAGCACTTGATTGGGAGAGTCAATGGTACCATTACACCATTATTCATGGGGGCGATGCTTATCGGATCTTCCATGGCAGGTGTACTCATGAATAACACATCCTTATTTATCGTCTATATCATCTCGGTTACCGTGATGATCTTGAGTATCCTTCCAGGTATGAGAATTCAATTTCGCAATGAGCAGACTGCTCCCGTGAACACATTGAATCCGGAAGTTGCTCATCAGGCTGTAGACTAGGAAATTGGAGGAAGTTCATGAATTGCATACATCTCATCTGCTTTCCTTATGCTGGGGGTTCATCCATGGTGTATTATCGCTGGCGTAATTACCTCCCTTCTCATATTCAGTTACATCTGGTTGAATTGTCCGGAAGAGGTCGAAGAATGAACGAACCTCTGTACACATCCATGGAACAGGCTGTGGAGGATGCCTATTTATCTATTCCGTCCCACTTGTTCGAGGAGAAGATTGTTCTATTTGGATATAGCATGGGAAGTCTTATTGCTTATGAACTGGCTCATTACATCAAGGATAAACAGGGCAGAGATCCAGCGCATCTTTTTGTGGCTGCGAGAAAGGCTCCACATATAACCAATCATAAAAAAGCGATACATGCATTGCCTCACGATAAGTTTATACAGGAAATGCTTCAACTTGGCGGCATGTCACCAGAAGTATTCGAGAATAAAGAATTAGCGGAGATCTTCGTTCCCCTGCTCAGATCAGATCTGCAGATCGTTGAGAGCTACGAGTGGGCCGCGTCCAGAGCGCCATTAAATACAGATATAACTGTTCTTGCGGGGGCTGATGACCTGATTCCCATGGAACACATGCATGCATGGAACCAAGTAACGAAAGGGAGTTGTACGCTAAGTGTCTATCCGGGTGACCACTTCTTCATTCATCAGCAGTATAATCGAATCACGGAGCAGATCGCCCGTGTACTGAGCGAGTATCATGCATGACGAGAGCGTAAGCTTATCGGTTGAGCAAGTTAAAGCATTATCATTTTGCACCTTAATTCAATCTCTATAAATAACAAAAAGCATGCTCAAGTAGGGTCCCTGTAACGTGAGTCTTTGACTATGGGGACTCTACATTTTTATTTAGAAATATGCAAAATGCTGATATAAAAAGAGCAGCAGGATTAACCGCTACTCTGGTGTTAGATCTTATTTTATTGAAAAAGGACGGTGTACTCGCCGTATCCTTCTTTTTGCATGTCTTCTTTGGGTACAAAACGAAGTGCCGCAGAGTTGATGCAATAACGCATTCCACCTGCTTCGGCAGGACCATCGTTGAACAGGTGGCCCAGATGGGAATCGCCCTCACGACTTCTCACTTCGGTACGAATCATGAAGTGGCTAAGATCGGTTTTTTCCTTCACGTTGTAGTCACGTAATGGACGTGTGAAGCTAGGCCAGCCGCAGCCGGAATCGTATTTGTCAGTAGAACTGAACAATGGCTCGCCCGATACGATGTCCACATAGATGCCTTCACCGTGGTGATCCCAGAATTCGTTATGGAATGCAGGCTCTGTTGCGCTGTTTTGCGTAACTTCATATTGCAGCGGCGTCAGACGCTCTTTCAGCCCGTCTCTGTCCACATTGCCAGACCAGTTGCGTTCGATGAAATCTACGCGTCCAGAACCTTTGCTGTAGCGTTTGTAATGGGCAGGGTTCTTCCGGTGATAATTTTGGTGATGTTCTTCCGCTTCATAGAACGGTTTTGCTGGCAAAATGGGTGTGAAGATCGGTTTATCAAAACGTCCACTTTGTCCCAGCTCCGCTTTGGAAGTTTCCGCAATCTGGCGCTGCTCTTCGCTATGATAGAAGATGGCCGTCTGATAGGAAGATCCGCGGTCATGGAATTGCCCGCCTGTATCCGTAGGATCAATCTGCTGCCAGAACAGTTCAACCAGTTTCTTATAAGGGAAGATGGCAGGGTCGAACGTAATTTGTACAGCCTCTACATGTCCCGTTGTCTCCGAGCAGACCTCTTCATATGTTGGATTCTCGGTATGTCCTCCTGTATAACCCGATACGATCTTATGAATACCGGGCAGTTCTTCAAAGGGGGATACCATACACCAGAAGCATCCGCCTGCAAAAGTTGCTAACTCACTTGAATGTTGTTCCATGCTATAGTCACTCCATTTCTGATGAAGATTTAGTGCTCGTGTTCGAGCTCCAGCAATCTACCGTTTTTATTGAAGCCTAACCCAAGCAATTGGCTTGCTCTTCTATTATATCCTGAATTGGCTAGCCAACCAAGCCGCATTGAAAACAAGCTGGATCTGAATAGCTTTTGAAATCCGTATTCAGACTTTGTTGCGTGAGCGAAAGCGAAATAAGAGCAATACAATGGCCATAAGCACCAGATATCCTGCAAGAATTCCCAGGCTCATCCAGATGGAGCTTTCAGCCTGTGCACCTGCATAGGCAAAAACAAAAATCGCTGGCATTTTGCCAATGGCCGTAGCGACCATGAAGACCCAGAATGGCGTATACGTTATACCTGCGTAGATATTAACGGCCATTTGAGGCACGACCGGAAGCAACCGCAATGACATGACTCCCATGAACGGATGTGCTTCCATCCATGTTGTAAAACGGTTCAAACCCCGAATTCGTTCGAGGTACGATCTCGCCTGATGCCTGAAGATGGTTCTTGCTCCGCCATAGACGAGCATGGCAGCAAGTGATGTGCCAAGCCAGCATATCCAGGCTGCTGTGGTGGTACCGTAACTGTAACCAAAGGCAATAATAACAAACTTATAAGGAATTACAGGCACAAGAGCAAACAATGTTGCCATGGCGAGTAAAAGCGGGATGGACTGATGGAGATCGGTCCAGGCCAGCAGTTCATATCTGTAAATAAACGTGACTCCTGCAAGTAAAACATACAACAGGAGCCATAACCATTTTCGCAAAATTCCAAACGCTCCTTTCAGATCAGGCAGGTCTAGTCGTGTCCCGATCTGTACTGCTGTTCCTCTTAAGTTTACCACGTTCGCTCATTGTCTGAACAATTCGTGTTGAAGTCTGCTGCAATCACTGGCAAGTTGGTGTCCGAAGGGTTACACTATAGGACGTGGAAATATAGAACCGAACTGAAGGTGGAATGATCATCATGGAAACAACCCAACGTAAACGAATTGCAATTATCGGCCTCGGAGGTATTGCACGCAAAGTGTATTTGCCGCTGTTGACTGCTCATCCGAACGTGGAAATAGTGGGGATTATGAACCGCTCTCCAGAGCCGGTCAAAGCCGTTCAGGAGGCGTATAGATTAGAACGGGGAACAACGGATTTGAAAGAACTGTTGTCCTGGGAACTGGATGCGGTGTTTGTACATACAGCAACGGAAGCGCACTTTGACATTGTCATGCAATGTTTGGAACAGGGATTGGCCGTTTATGTAGATAAGCCGTTATCCTATACGCTTCGGGAATCGGAAGAGATGACGGCTTTTGCCGAGGCACAAGGTCTTTTACTGGCAGTGGGCTTCAATCGCAGATTCGCACCGATGTACCAAAAAGCGAAAGAATGGATGCAAGGTGGAAAAGGCTTCGAGTCCCTTACAGTGACTAAACATCGCACAGGCATTCAAGATCGTCCTGCGGCAGAAACCATCTATGATGATCTCATTCATATACTGGATCTAATGATGTGGTACTCGGATCACAATGTGGAGCTGCTTCATCAATGGATTCGGAAGAATGACCTGGACAGACTGCTGCATGCGACCGGAACGGCCAAGCTGGGCAGAACAGCCTACGGTCGATTCGATATGGTTCGTGAAGCTGGGGCAGATCTGGAGAAAGTGGAACTGCATGGTGGTGGACGATCTGTCGAAGTCGTGAACATGGACACAATCAGCTACTTGGAACAGGGGAGTCTCGAAACGAAAGAAACCTTCGGGAGCTGGGATACCGTGTTAGCACGCAGAGGTTTTAGCGGCGCCGTCGATCATTTCCTGGCGTGTCTGGATACACCGGATGATTGCCTGATCAGTGCAAGTCATGTCATGGACAGCCATGAACTGGCTGAACAATTGATTCGCAAATAGTTGCAGAATACACACATACGGAGGAATACACATTATGGATGAATATGAAAAAGATCGTAATAAACAGATCGAGGAAGCTGTCATTGAAACCTATAAACAGGAAGAAGAGATGATGATCCTGGTCTTTGCCCAGTGGTGTGTCAATCATGGATTGGACCCGGAAGAGATGTACCGGCAAGCCTACCCGAATCAGCAAAGCAACGAGCGTTTGCAGCAGGTGCAGAAGCTGATTGTATCCAAGGAGGAAGCCGGTGAAATCCCGGATGATACAGTACTTGGTGTGTTGTCCATGTTTGGCAATGAAGATCTGGCGATGGTTGTATCCGAGGCTATAGCCGCGCGCAAATAAGTTCACCTTACGTATACTAAATATGATTACATCTGTTCCCGGTGAATAACGCGGAATTCCTTCGGGGACATGCCGAACCGGGAACGGAATACCCGATGGAAATAGGTGTAGTTGTTAAAGCCGGAAGACTCAGACACTTGCTCCAGGGTCATTGGACTGAAAATAATCCGTTCCCTCGCCATGTTCAGTCGTACGTCGAGCGTGTATTGCATGATGCTTTTGCCAAACGCTTCTTTAAAGAGATGAACACCCCTTGAGACACTGATGCCAATATGTGTTGCCACATCATCCAACTTGAACAAAGAGGAAGCGTTTTCTTCAATGTAGTTCTTGATCTCATAAGCGACATAATTGGTGTTGGTTACCGTCGGATGCTCCGAGAGCAGACGATCCACTTCGAGACATAAGATTCGCATATAATAACTTGAAATTTCAGGGTAAGGATTGGAGATGCGGCGCTGTTCCAGCACAAGTTGTCTAAACAGGACTAACAGACTTTCCGTCAGTTCGACTTTGATTCGGGTCGGTCGTTTATGACGTTTCCACCACTCATCTACCCAGGAACCATTAAAGAAGATGTGATAGTCTCCACTCTCCACCAGCCGTTCTCCCATCGGATTAATTTCATTGTCTATTCTAAGCTCATAGGGCTCGTCAGGGTCAAAAAGAAGCAAATCACCCGCATCTACCAGGGACATGTCCCCGTCAATACGTGCACGGCAACGTCCGTCTGTTTGCAGTCTTAAAAGGTAGTTCTTCACCCCTTCAGGCTGCACCATAGTGTAAGGTTTACGATGAAATGAGAAGCCTGCTGTAAGAACTTGGCAGGATTGATCTGTCGACATGGGCATACTCCTTGCAATTTGAAAATTATGACCAGATAGTTCATGTTTCAATCATATTATTCATTTTAATTGAAGCGGAAACGGAATACCATAGTATTAGATTTAAGGAACAGGAAACATCCAACAAAACATATGTATCTCAACCATTCAAACGCGGATTTTCACCATGCGTAAGGAGATGAACGTCACAGTGGAGAAAATGAAAGCAGGCATCATCGGGTGCGGTAACATCAGTGCCATCTACCTGGAAAATCTCAAAAACAACCCGGTCATTGAAGTCGTGGCTGTTGCGGATTTGATTCGTGAACGCGCTCAGGAACGGGCAGATGAATTTAATATCGCAAACGTTTACAATGTAGATGAGTTGCTGCAAAATAACGAAATTGAACTTGTGCTGAACCTTACGGTTCCAGGCAGTCATGCCATGACCGATCTGGCTGCACTCGAAGCAGGCAAACATGTGTATGCCGAGAAGCCGCTGGCGATTTCGCTTGAGGATGGTCGCAAGGTTGTTGAGCTTGCTGAGGAAAAAGGATTGTATGTTGGTTCTGCACCAGATACTTTCCTTGGCTCAGGAATTCAAACCGCTCGTAAAGCCATTGAGGATGGACTGATTGGCAAGCCGATTGCAGCGACTTCATTCTTCATGGGCGGAGGACCAGAAGCTTGGCATCCTAATCCGGAATTCTTTTATGTCGCAGGTGGTGGACCGATGTTTGATATGGGACCTTACTACTTGACCGCGCTGATAACACTGCTTGGACCAATACGCAGAATCAGTGCCTCGGCTGGAATACAGATTGCGGATCGCAAGATTGGCTCTGGACCGAAGGAAGGTACATCGCTGCAAGTACAGACGCCGACCCACTTGGCAGGAACCATCGATTTTGCAGAAGGGGCCATTGCAACAATGATTACCAGTTTCGATATTCGCGGAGCTTCGGATCTGCCACGTATTGAAATCTATGGTACAGAAGGTACGCTTAGTGTACCGGACCCCAATTATTTTAACGGGGAAGTGAAGGTTCGCAGATACGGTCAAGACACTTGGGAAACGATCAAACCAGTCTTCGAAAGCGGACAAAACGAACGAGGCATCGGCGTAACCGAAATGGTCGAATCCATTCGTGCCGGACGCGAACACAAAGCCAGTGGCAAGCTTGCTTATCACGTACTTGAAGCTATGCATTCATTCCAGCGTTCTTCACTTGAGGGCAAGCACATCCATTTGGAGAGCAGCTATGACTCTTTTGCAGTAACTCGCACAGTTCAAACTGAGATTGAAACCGTGGAATCACACTAGAATGGAGTACCAGGTGTTCGAAGCTTGATGCTCTTTCGAGTGGAAGAGAATAACCAGTATTCTTACGTTCAATTTCAGGATAGAAACACTCTCGATTTTCCACACTAATCAAACAGGCATGTGATCTGAACGGTAATTGTATACAGTTCAATATTCATGAATTCAGCAATCATACGATATCTAATCCAGGGAGGAATCGCACTTGAAACTCGGCGTATTTTTGGTACTATTCGGAGGACGTAAATTGGAGGATGCTCTTGATTATGTAGCATCCAAGGGATTAAAAGCAGTAGAGATCGGAACAGGTGGACATCCAGGCAATGCACACTGTAAGCCGGATGAATTGTTAAGCAATCCTACAGCACTGAAAAATTTCAAAAATGCAGTGGAATCACGTGGTTTGACGATCAGCGCACTCAGCTGTCACGGTAACCCGTTGCATCCGCAAAAGGATATTGCTAAAGGATTCCATGATGATTTTGTCAAAACGGTAGAACTGGCTGAGAAGCTGGAAGTGCCTGTAGTGAATACATTCTCCGGTTGTCCAGGAGACCATGAGGATGCGAAATATCCGAACTGGCCTGTTGCACCATGGCCGAATGACTTCCAGGAGATCCTGAAGTGGCAGTGGGAGAACAAAGTTATCCCTTATTGGACGGAGTGGGGTAAATTTGCAGCAGACCGTAATGTAAAAGTTGGACTGGAGCTGCACGGTGGATTCTCGGTTCATACACCTGCAACCTTGCTGAGACTGCGTGAAGCAGCGGGTGAAGTCATCGGAGCGAACTTGGACCCAAGTCACATGTGGTGGCAAGGCATTGATCCAGTGCAGGCGATTCACATCCTGGGACGTGAAGGAGCAATTCATCACTTCCATGCGAAAGATACAACGATTGATCCGGTAAACGTGAACAAACACGGTGTAACGGATATGCAAGATTATACAAATATGCTGGATCGGGCTTGGCAGTTCCGCTCGGTCGGTTATGGACATGATAACAAGACTTGGGCAGATATTATGAGTGCCTTGCGTCTGGTCGGATATGATTATGTAGTAAGTATTGAGCACGAAGACGGTCTGATGTCGGTTGAAGAAGGATTCTCTAAAGCCGTGCAAAATCTCCAGCAAGTATTGATCGAAGAGCCGCTGGGCGATATGTGGTGGGTTTAGAGCTACACTAGGGGGAAATTGAATATGATCAACGTCACCATTTGGAATGAATTTGTCCATGAGAAAATTCACGATGAAGTAAGGGAAGTCTACCCGGATGGTCTGCATCGAGCGCTGGCTGACGGACTTGGCGGCGAAGGCTTTGCTATTCGAACGGCTACACTGGATCAGCCTGAACACGGATTAAGTGATGAGGTGCTGAATTCCACGGATGTGCTCATATGGTGGGGACATATGGCACATGATCGCGTAAGCGATGAGATCTCGCAGAAGGTGGCGCAGCGGGTACTGAACGGCATGGGGATGATTGTGCTTCATTCAGGGCATTTCTCTAAACCATTCAAAGCGCTGATGGGAACAAGTTGCGATCTGAAGTGGCGTGTATCAGACGAGCAGGAAATTGTATGGTGTGTGAATCCATCCCATCCGATTGCAGAAGGCATCGAAGGCAAGATTGTATTGGAAAAAGAAGAAATGTACGGGGAGTTCTTCGATATTCCAGTACCGGATGAACTGGTGTTTGTAAGTAACTTCCAGGGTGGGGAAGTATTCCGGAGCGGATGCACGTTCCGGCGTGGTGAAGGTAAAATCTTTTATTTCCGTCCAGGTCATGAGACGTATCCGACCTATTACAAACCGGAAATATTAAGAGTGATCAGTAACGCTGTGAAATGGGCATATCCTGCCCGCAGTTTCAAGCCGGAATTCGGCAAGAGCGAACCTGTAAGACCATTTGGTGGCGTGCTAGTTTAATTCATAATTTGCTTCGTGAAAGATATATATCAGTTCAACTAACATTTACACATCAACGGAGAGGGCAGAAATAACTTGAAGAAGCGGAGCGTGCGCCTTTATCCCCGGATTTTTTCCCTTTAGAAAGAAATCAAAAAAATCTGGGGATAACAGTGATCGGAAAGTTGTTCTGACATCGGAGTGCTAGTGTAAATATTCTTTAGTTGAACTGATATAGATAACGTAAACGCAAGCATATACCCAGGAACCCTTCTCCAAGTCAATGATGACTGTGGCAGTTGGGTTCTTTTTGGGTAATATAGTACTATGGGGAAGTTATACGATATTTCCCATGGTTATGGGACAGGGTGTGCTGTATACTGGAATGTAACATCCGATCCGGGTAATATGCTTCTAAAATTTAAACTTTTTAGTAGCAGACGTTTTCTTTGAAGCTTAAATATGTTATTATGAAATATACTAACAAAATGTAAGTTGAGTGATCTCTAAAGAGGTGATTAATGTGGAAGGTCAAGACTTGCGGATGTGTCCGCGTTTTGAGACGGCGTTTTCCTTTTTGGGCAAGCGCTGGAATGGTTTAATTATTCAAACGTTGATGAGTGGTTCAAAGCGATTCAAGGATATCTCCAATCTGATTCCGTCTATGAGTGACAAGATGTTATCTGAACGGATGAAAGATCTTGAAAGTGAAGGTATCTTGGTTCGTCACGTCTATCCCGAGACGCCGGTTCGTATTGAATATGAACTGACGGATAAGGGTAGAGCGCTCCAGCCTGTCATGAATCAAATTCAAGATTGGGCTGAGCAGTGGGTTGACTAACGTATAAGCAGCATCACCTACTTCCGTGCATGACTGAACATAAACTCCTGATTTCTGTAGAAATCAGGGGTTTTTGTCTTAAGTATAACGTGGATTGGCGATTTTCTCTTGGGCTGTGCACATGTTGTCATGAGTTGTAGTATAATCTATAGAAAATGGCCACAGACGGCCGGAGCGAAGGAGGCCACTTGTCATGAGAGAAGAAAGCTTATCCCGCGAAGTACGCTACGGCAAGCAAGATATTGCAGAACTTGAGAGCGCATCCATTCAGGTCCATCTAATCTACAAAAAAGCTGCAGAGTTGTTCAAGCGTACCCTATATTCCCGTTCGGTTAAGGATGATCTAGCCGAAGTGAATATGTATCCTATGAACAGCGATGGTCCGAAATCAGCTCCGGCGGTGCTGCAGAAATGGATTCAAACGTCCAGGGGCTGGAAATGTATCGGCTGTGAACTAAGGCAACCTGAATCGACAATGTCCCAGATGGAGGAAGCCACCCATGGAAAACGGCTAATGCTGGATGTAGGCGAAGGTCGGTTGGTTCAGGCAGAAATGCTGATTCAGGCGGTTGTTTGGTCTCAATATGAGAAGATTCGAATGTTTGCCCCGTGGCTTGGGGATGAACCCTTTTATAGCGTGCAGGAACTGGATGTCATTGCCCGCTATATTGTGCCTACTTATTTTTCGGAACGTCCTTTGCATGAACAAGGCAAGGTATTCAAGATACACCAACAATATGGTCAGATTCCGCTATATCAGGAGTATGTAGATGCACCTTCATGCTGCGTGCAGGTGGACGGTGGATTGCTTGAAGGCCGATTGCTGACAGGGGTATATGTTTCGGAGGAACAGTTTTTCGGACTCAATCCATATCTGAAAGATGGCGATGGAGGACGGACATACATGCAGGCTAGTGTCCAATGATAACGTATCCAATAAGAACGTAAAAATGATTTAGATCGGAGAGCCTGTGTGCAGGCTCTCTTTGTTGTACAAGCCTTGTGTGACTGTATGGCTCATAAAAGTAACGGCTTTGACACTTTTTTTTGTTGAATAATGTGCCATAATAGAGGTTATGGACAACAGGGTGAGTGATTTTACGCAGGGTGGTGTTACCTACATGAAGAAGAAAATCCCCGGTTACATAGGTGTATGTTTGCTGCTACTGGCGATCTTGGCTGGTTGTAGTGAGACTCAGCCTTCAGAGCAGCCAATTGTCAAAGAGACAGAAACAGCAAATACGATTACAGTGGCAGTAGATGGCAGTACGTTTTTGCCGGATGCAACGAAGTCCATTAAGCGAGATTTTAGTGAGGGTTTGACGCTCAAAAAAGCATTACTGAATAGCGGACTGGTTGATTTTACAGCGGATGGCAAACGGATTCAATCTGTTGGTGAAGTTTCTCTGGATTCTTCGCTCAGTTGGGCTGTCAAATTGAACGGCAAGGATATTGAACAGGAAGATTGGGACATGGAGCTTCATGCCAAAGATGAAGTGATCATTTACGTGAAAGCCGCTGACAGTGGGGGGGATGGCGTTGCATATCAGACAACGTTACTCAAGGTGAGCGGTGGAAACATTATGCCAACACTCAATCGTCAATATGCTGGCGTCTATGTTCAGGAATGCACAGTTCGCGATGTCTTGAAGTCCAGTGGGATTGTGAGAATGTCGGAGAACAACAAATTTGTAGTTTCGGTCGAGAATGTTACGCCCCGCATGAATCAGCGGTGGGTCATTATGGTGAACGACAAGGAATTAATGGAAAATGGTTTGGACATGAAATTGAATCCACGTGATGCGGTTAAGCTTGAATTGACCAGTGCATCCTAAGCATACAAATAAGCCCAGTCTCTCTGCAGAGAAATGGGCTTTTATTATTGAAATCTATTCTATAACCAACATCTGCATAGCATACTCGAAGATTAAATACGACAGATCTCGTTCGGGCAAAGTTCACAGTGACAGATCCCTTGCAGCATCTTCAGATCTTTGATGACAATCATGCCATTGTCATATTCAATCGCATCTTTCTTGCGCAGATCGCTTAACATACGGTTAACACTTTCACGAGTGGCTCCAATCATATTGGACAGATCCGTGTGGGTAATTTTTTTGTGAATAATGACATGCTCTCCATGAGGCTCGCCATACGAATTCGACAACCGAATGAGGGTAGAGCAGAGCGCACCAGGTTTGCCATATAACATGAGGTCCCGGAACTTGGTCTGTGTCAACCGGTGGTGGATGCCCATCCATTTCATAAAGTCGATCGCGAAGTCACAATGCTGGCAGATCAGCATTTCCAGGTCTTTGTGTTCCAGTACACCAATCTCACTGTCTTCCAGTACTTCCGCTGAAAAGCTATGCTTGGAGCCAAAGAAGGGATCAGCCTGGCCGATCATATCACCGGACTGATACATGTACATGATCAGTTCCTTGCCTTCATCCGTGGATTTGGTGATCTGGGCACGACCCCGTTTCATATAATAAAGTTTGTCAGAGATGTCGCCTTCCCAGTACAGATGTGTACCTTCCGGATAAGTTCTATCTTTCATGGTAACCAGCAGATGGTTGAAATTTGCTTCCGAGAAACAGTTGGTATTACCTCGCTTTTCCAGTACAGTCGTTAGTTCTCTCATAAGTCTATCTCCCCTTTATGTCCATCGGACGACCTTCTGTAGTAAGCAGTAGCCTCCGAGGTTCGCCGCAAACCGTTGCCGTCCTGATCAGGGTCATCTCGGCCGGGAGGAAGGACGGTACAAATTGCGGTGGTTCAATTTTTAAGTTCAGTATATACCTAATCTTACCGTTTGAGGGGGAAGGAAAGGGGGCAAAAATGACGAAATTTCAAACATTGTGATTAAATTCACTTTTAATGGGGAGGATGAGTTTTACAGCCCTATATTTTAAATAAGAAGTGAAAATGGTCGTATGAAGGACACTACAAAACTTAAATTAAATTTGTTATACTTTGTGAAAAAAATCACATAATTAAGTTTATTGTCATGTTACGATGTGAATGTAAACGAGAGAGACAAACTAATACGAACCTTTAGGAGGATGAGGGAGATGGCTGTAAAGAACGAAGTCGCCCCAGCAAAAGAACCGACAGCAGGTCAGTATATTCAAACGTTAATCGACAAAGCGAATAAAGCACACGCCGCATTCATGAAGATGGACCAGAAGCAGATTGACCGGATTGTGCAAGCCATGGCGCTTGCGGGTCTGGATAAACACATGATGCTCGCCAAGATGGCCGTAGAAGAAACAGGCCGCGGAGTGTATGAGGATAAAATCACCAAAAATATATTTGCAACAGAATATGTGTACCACAGCATCAAGTATGACAAAACCGTAGGTGTGATCGAAGATAACGAATATGAGAGCTTCCAGAAAATTGCGGAGCCGGTCGGTATTATTATGGGGATTACACCCGTCACGAACCCAACATCAACGACGATGTTTAAAGCACTGATCTCCATCAAGACCCGTAACCCAATTATCTTCGGTTTCCATCCATCTGCACAGAATTGTAGCCGGGAAGCTGCTAAAATCCTACTGGAAGCGGCTGTGAAACATGGTGCACCAGCAGATTGTATTCAGTGGATTGATGATCCTTCCATGGATCGCACGAACGAACTGATGAATCACAATGATGTGGCTCTCATTCTGGCAACAGGTGGATCAGGCATGGTACGTGCAGCGTACAGCTGTGGTAAACCTGCACTGGGCGTAGGACCAGGTAACGTACCTTGCTTTATCGAGAAAAGCGCGGATATCAATCAGGCAGTTACGGATTTGATTCTGTCGAAGTCCTTCGATAACGGCATGATCTGTGCTTCCGAGCAAGCGGTAATCATTGAAGAACCGATCTTCGATCAAGTGAAGAAAAAAATGATTGCAAATGGCTGTTACTTTGTTAACAAAGATGAAGCAGCGAAATTGACAGCAGGTGCGATTAATGCCGAGAAATGTGCGGTGAACCCGGCGATTGTTGGTCAATCTGCGGTGAGCATTGCGAAGTTATGCGGTATTGAAGTTCCGGCAGGCACCAAAATTCTCGTGGCCGAGATTGAAGGGGTAGGTACGAAATTCCCATTGTCGGCTGAGAAATTAAGTCCGGTACTCGCTTGTTACAAAGTCAAAACGGCAGCAGAGGGCATTGAACGTGCGGCAGAAGTGGTTGCTTTTGGCGGCATGGGTCACTCCTCGGTTATCCACTCCACAAATGAAGAAGTGATCGGCAAATTCGCAGATCGTCTGCAAACTGGACGGATTATTGTGAATTCACCATCCACACACGGTGCCATCGGGGATATCTACAACACGAACATGCCGTCATTGACACTGGGATGCGGATCATACGGACGTAACTCGACTTCTTCCAACGTAACCGCTGTGAACTTAATCAATGTGAAAAGGGTGGCTCGCCGTACCGTGAATATGCAATGGTTCAAAGTGCCGAACAAAGTCTACTTCGAAAAAGGGGCAACGCAGTATCTTGCCAAAATGCCTGACATCACACGTGTTGCCATTATTACCGATGCCATGATGGTCAAACTTGGATATGTGGAAAAAGTAGAACACTATCTGCGCCAACGCCAAATGCCAGTAGCGATCGAAGTATTCTCCGATGTAGAGCCAGATCCATCCACAACAACGGTAGATCGCGGAACCGAAATGATGCGCCGCTTCCAACCGGACTGTATTATTGCACTCGGCGGTGGATCACCGATGGATGCTGCCAAAGCCATGTGGTTGTTCTATGAATATCCAGATACGGACTTCAACGACCTGAAACAGAAATTCATGGATATCCGCAAACGGATCTACAAATATCCACGTCTCGGTGTAAAAGCGAAATTTGTAGCGATTCCAACTACATCCGGTACAGGTTCTGAAGTGACATCGTTCGCGGTTATTACAGATAAAAATCAAGGAAATACCAAATATCCATTGGCCGACTATGAGCTGACTCCAGACGTAGCGATTGTCGACCCGGAATTCGTATACTCCCTGCCTAAAACGGCTGTAGCGGATACAGGTATGGACGTACTGACTCATGCGATTGAAGCTTATGTGTCTGTCATGGCGAATGATTACACGGATGGACTTGCGATCAAAGCCATTCAACTGGTGTTCCAATACCTGGAGCAATCTGCGCTGCAAGGAGATAAACTGGCACGTGAGAAAATGCATAATGCTTCCACGATTGCCGGTATGGCGTTTGCCAACGCATTCCTGGGCATTAACCACAGCTTGGCGCACAAATGGGGCGGTCAGTACCACACCGCACACGGACGCACCAATGCAATCCTGATGCCGCACGTCATTCGTTACAACGCGAAAAAACCGACCAAATTCGCATCGTTCCCGAAATATTCGCACTTTGTAGCGGATGAGCGTTATGCCGAAATTGCCCGCATCTTGGGATTGCCTGCCCGTACGACAGAAGAAGGCGTAACCAGTCTCATCAATGCCATTCGCAAACTGAACAGAACATTGGGCATTGAAGAATCGTTCCAGGAAATCGGATTTGATGCCAAAGACTTTGAAGCACATGTGGATTATCTGGCAGACCGTGCCTTCGAAGACCAATGTACAACCGCCAATCCGAAGTTGCCGCTGGTAACTGAACTGGCTGATGTATACCGCAACGCTTTCTACGGAAAGTTTGAATAATAAATTTAGAACGAAGCGTGCCTTATGGCAAGAAGATCAGGGTTCCCCGAGAGGGGAGCCCCGATTGCCGTCTTTCACACAATAACGAGAGGGCAGAAAAACAGAAGAGCGAAGCATCTGTTTTTCAGGATTTATTCTAAGATTTGATTTGCTCCGAGTATAGAGGAGCAATGGTTCGGTTCTAGAGAGATTACACGGAATCCGTGATGTGGCTGTTTGAGCCAGATACACACCCAATAACGAAGAGGGCAGAAAAACAGAAGAGCAAAGCATCTGTTTTTAAGTGGTTATTTTAAGATGTGGTTTGCTCCAAGTATAGAGGAGCAATGGTTCGGTTCTAGAGAGGTTACACGGAATCCGTGATGTGGCTGTTTGAGCCAGATACACACCCAATAACGAAGAGGGCAGAAAAACAGAAGAGCAAAGCATCTGTTTTTCAGGGGTTATTCTAAGATTTGGTTTGCTCCAAGTATAGAGGAGCAATGGTTCGGTTCTAAAGAGGTTACACGGAATTCGTGATGTGGCTGTTTGAGCCAGATGTTCACACAATAACGGAGAGGGCAGAAAAACAGAAGAGCAAAGCATCTGTTTTTCAGGGGGGTTATTCTAAGATTTGGTTTGCTCCAAGTATAGAGGAGCAATGGTTCGGTTCTATAGAGGTTACACGGAATCCGTGATGTGGCTGTTTGAACAATCCCTTTACACGACAACGGAGGGGCAGAAATAACCTGAAAAAGCGAAGCGTTCGCCTTTATCCCCGGATTTTCCCTTTTCGAAAGGGAATCAAAAAAATCTGGGGATAACAGCGATTGGAAGGTTGTTCTGCCACGCAGTGATCCTGTGTAAAGTTTCGGTTCAATGGGACACAGCGCAGGTGGAGTGAGTTAGTTCACTGACTTTGTGACAAAAATCACAGATGATGAAACCCCCAAGTCGTATACTGAAAATGTAAGAAAAACATTCATCCCGCGGTTCCGGTTCCCAAGTAGAGAGAACATGATCCGGTTTATGTGAAACAATTCACATTAATCGCGGCTCTGGGCACACAATGATACGAATGAAGCAACATGTTATGTGTCCAGAAATCCAAATTAGTGGAGGGATTACGATGTCGGTGATTGAAAAAGATGTCAAACAACAAACAGGCTGGAGAAACTTTACCAAAGGAACATGGACCAAATCCGTAGATGTGAATGATTTTCTGGCACACAACTTGTCTCCGTATTACGGTGATGAAGCGTTCCTCGCAGGTGCAACCCAGAATACCAAAGAATTGTGGGAGATCGTATCTGATCTGACCAAAAAAGAACGTGATAACGGCGGTGTCCTTGATGTTGACGTGAACACACCAGGTACTATTATTTCTCACCAACCCGGTTATCTGGATCAATCCAAAGAGCAGATTGTCGGCGTTCAGACCGATGCTCCGTTCAAACGTTCCATTCAACCAACAGGCGGAATCCGCATGATGATTGACGCATGTGAGGCATATGGCTTTGAGATGCCACAAGGCGTCATTGATATATTTACGAACATTCGCAAAACACATAACCAAGGTGTATTCGATGCTTATACTTCCGATATGCGTGCAGCGCGTAAAGCAGGGATTATTACAGGCCTGCCAGATGCTTACGGCCGTGGCCGGATCATCGGTGACTATCGTCGTGTAGCTTTGTACGGGGTAGACTTCCTGATTCGTAACAAAAAAGGTGAATTGAATGCACTCGAAGTTGATGTCATTGATGAAGATGTCATTCGTCTGCGGGAAGAATTGTCTGAGCAGATTCGTGCATTGCAAGAATTGAAGCAATTGGGCGATATGCACGGATTCGATATTTCTTTGCCAGCGACTACAGCGAAAGAAGCGTTCCAATGGTTGTACTTCGGTTATCTCGCTGCCATCAAAGAACAGAACGGTGCTGCAATGTCACTGGGACGTGTATCTTCCTTCCTGGATATCTACATTGAACGTGACCTGCAAGAAGGCATTCTGTCTGAAGAACAGGCTCAGGAATTGGTTGATCATTTCGTCATGAAACTGCGGATTGTCAAATTCTTGCGTACACCGGATTATAACGAACTGTTCAGTGGAGATCCAACATGGGTAACCGAGTCCATCGGTGGGATGTCTGTGAATGGTGAAACACGCGTAACCAAAAACAGCTTCCGTTTCCTGCATACGCTGCACAACTTGGGTCCTGCACCAGAGCCGAACCTGACTGTACTTTGGTCCACGAAACTTCCGGAAGCTTTCAAAGATTATTGCAGCAAAGTATCC
The DNA here is from genome assembly GCF_037144955.1 of Paenibacillus sp. USHLN196. Classification (NCBI taxonomy): domain Bacteria; kingdom Bacillati; phylum Bacillota; class Bacilli; order Caryophanales; family Paenibacillaceae; genus Paenibacillus; species Paenibacillus sp. USHLN196. The sequence continues at coordinate 225,769 of NZ_JBBCYH010000008.1, forward strand.
ATTGAAACCAGTTCAATTCAGTATGAGAATGATGATCTGATGCGTCCGATCTATGGCGACGATTACGGTATTGCTTGCTGTGTATCAGCGATGAAGATCGGGAAACAAATGCAATTCTTCGGCGCTCGTGCCAACCTGGCAAAAGCTCTCCTGTATGCGATCAACGGTGGTCGTGATGAGAAATCCGGAGCACAGGTCGGACCTGAGTATCCTGCCATTACAAGCGAAGTGCTGGATTACAATGAAGTCATGAAGCGCTTCAAACCAATGATGGAGTGGCTGGCGAAGCTGTATATGAACACTCTCAACGTCATTCACTACATGCACGACAAGTACAGTTATGAGCGGATCGAGATGGCATTGCATGACCGTGACATTGTACGTACGATGGCGTGCGGTATCGCGGGTCTGTCAGTTACAGCAGATTCACTGAGTGCGATCAAATATGCCAAAGTTAAACCAATTCGTAACGAACAAGGCATCGCTGTTGATTTCGAAATCGAAGGAGACTTCCCTTGTTACGGTAACAATGAAGACAGCGTAGACAGCATTGCTGTTGAACTGGTCGAGAACTTCATGGGTATGATTCGCAAGCACAAAGCTTACCGTAACGCAGTACCAACACAATCCGTGCTGACGATCACTTCCAACGTGGTATATGGTAAGAAAACAGGGACTACACCGGATGGTCGTAAAGCAGGTGAACCATTTGCTCCAGGTGCGAACCCAATGCATGGTCGTGACAAAAAAGGTGCACTGGCGTCCCTTGGCTCTGTAGCCAAATTGCCTTATGAACACAGTCTTGACGGTATTTCCAATACCTTCTCCATCGTGCCAAAAGCATTGGGTAAAGAGGAGACTACACGTAAATCCAACCTGACTGCGATGATGGACGGTTACTTCGGTCAAAACGCTCATCACCTGAACGTAAACGTATTTGATCGTCAACAATTGATTGATGCGATGGATCACCCGGAAAACTATCCACAACTGACTGTCCGGGTATCCGGATATGCGGTTAACTTCATTAAACTGACTCGTGAACAACAGTTGGATGTAATCAACCGTACGTTCCATGGCTCGATGTAAATAATTTGCAAGTAGAGGACCGCTAGTGCAAGGCATTCCAAACATATTAAACGCACAGCGGATGCGGATACAGAAAGGAAGAGGCAGCATGGTTAAAGGACATATTCATTCACTCGAAACTTTCGGGACGGTTGACGGCCCAGGCATCCGCTTCGTGCTTTTTATGCAAGGATGTCTACTCAAGTGTCAATATTGCCACAACCCTGATACATGGGCGCTGGATGGCGGAAAAGAAATGACGCTAGAGGAGGTATTGGCTGAAATTGAGCCGTATCTATCCTACTACCGCAGCTCTGGAGGCGGGCTCACGATATCTGGCGGAGAACCAACGTTACAGGCTCACTTTGTAGCCGAAGTCTTCAAGGAAGTAAAGCGGCGCTGGGGATTGCATACGACGCTGGACAGCAACGGGTTTAACGAACCAGAGCGGATTCACGATCTGTTGGATAACACAGACCTGGTTCTGCTGGACCTCAAGCATATGGATGACGAGAAACATATCAAGCTGACAGGCAAATCCAACGAGAGAACGTTGAAAACGGCCAAATGGCTATCGGAGCAAGGACGGAAAATGTGGATACGCCACGTGTATGTGCCTGGTATTCACAACGAGGAAGAGGATCTGCTTAACCTCGGACGGTTTATTGGAACATTGAATGGCGTCGAAAAGTTCGAAATTCTCCCATACCATCAGATGGGGATCTATAAATGGGAGGCGCTCGGCAAAGTATATCCACTGGATGGTGTTCCTTCGCCAAGTGAAGAAGAAGTGGAGCGGGCGTATCGCCTGATCGAACAAGGTCGCCAGGAAACGGCTGGCATGGCTTGTTCAGGTAAGTGATCTAACCTTTATATATGGTAAAACAATCAACCAAGCAGTCTCTGCGAACATACTTCGCAGGGGCTGTTTTTTTTGTTTCTCCACATGTGGCAAGATGGATTATTTGTCCAGTGAAGGATTTTATCCCTCCATTGATGAATTGTCATCCTTACGATGTAAGCTCCGGCTTTTTATAATCAGAGTGTAAAGCCAAATGCTCAATATCTTGAGGAGGGTCAACCAGATGAAAAAAAGAATGACGTTGCTGCTTTCATTATTGCTTATCACTTCATGGACTTTGGCGGGATGTGCAAGCTCAAGTACCGAGCCACAGCAGGGCGCAGGCAATACACCTGCGGGGGAGACAAGTAAGGAACCGATTGAGATGCTTCTCCGCCACACTCAAGTAGGGGCTGACAAACAGAAACGACTGGCCATCCTGCAGGATGTTGTGGACAAAGTTGAGGGTGAGATACCCAACCTGACTTTTACGCTGGATGGTGTCGAATCCGATGTGAATCGTAAGGAGAAGCTTCGCGGAGAGATGGCGGCAGGTAACCCGCCGGATATATTTGAACTGTTCGGTAGCCCGGATTCCAAAGTTTATGCCAAGGAAGGTATGCTGCTTGATCTGACTCCGATCCTGCAAGAGCTGGGTATTCAAGACCAGTTCACATCCCTTGAACCGTTTACGTATGAAGGCAAAGTATATGGACTGCCGATTGGCGGTTCGGGCGAAGGTTTTTTCTATAATAAAGAGTACTTTGAACAAAAAGGATGGAAAGCCCCAACCACCATGGCTGAACTGGACAATATATTGGCCGAGATCAAGGCTGATGGCAAAGTGCCACTTGCTTCCGCATCCAAGGCGGGCTGGGTACCACTTATGTTAACCAACCACCTGTGGTCCCGTTATGCCGGGCCGGAGATTACCGCAAAGTTTGCAACAGGTGAAGCGAAGTGGACCGATCCGGGTGTTGTGCAAGGTTTTGCCAAACATAAGGAATGGGTGGATAAGGGTTATTTCAAAAAAGGTGAGCTGGGCTTCGAGTATGCCGAATATACCACGCAATTTACGAGCGGAGAAGTGGTGTTGATGTATGACGGAACGTGGAAATCATCTGTATTCAAGGAAGGTCAGAGCGGTGAATCGCTTATTGGCAAGGTTGGATTCTTCAATATGCCTCCGGTAGAGAACGGAGTAGGTGATCAGACGTCTTTGATGCGTGATGTGAACAATGGATACGGTTTCTCCGCATCCGTGGCAGACGATCCGCAGAAGCTGGAAGCAGTGAAAGCTTTTATCCAAAATTTCTACAATGAAGATATGCAGATCCGTGGCCTTGTGGAAGACGGTGTGTTGCCCGCTATGAAGCTGGATGAGAAAGTGCTAACCGATAGCATTACGGATGATCTGATGAAAGAAATTGTGGCCGTGCTTAATGCGTCCAAGACGTCGTTCCCGGCATTTGATGCACTCGTTCAGGCCGATGTGACGACAGAGATTAGCAATCTGCAGATTCAGAAGCTGATTGGTGGCCAGACTACGCCAGAGAAAATGGCAGAAGAACTGCAAAAGGTGCAGGAGGAAGCAAACGCCTCAGTGGAATAGACCAATTCAAGTTGAAACTGCGATCGTTGAAGTGACCGAAGGAGGCTGACCATGAATACTTCACTCCGCAGCCCGTTAATTTATACGTTGTTTGTCATGCCGGCCCTAATTCTGTTTGTGATGTTCTTTCTATACCCTATTGGCAGTTCCCTGTATTACAGTCTGACGAGTTGGAATGGGGTATCGGCTGAGCCGCGTTTTGTGGGCTTATCCAACTATGTGAAAGCACTGACCGATGAACGGTTTTGGATCTCCACACGGAATAACGGCTTTTTTATCGGTTTTTCGGTGCTGATTCAAGTACCCCTGATCGTCCTGTTTTCACTTCTTATTGCCAATGTGAAAAGGCTAAAAGGTCTGTATAAAACTGCTGTTTTTCTACCATCCATCATGTCGACAGCTGTTATTGGTATCTTATGGGGATTCATCTATGAACCCAATATCGGACTATTAAATAAAATGCTTCATGTGCTGGGCATCGATCCAGTCTACTGGTTATCAGATAACCGATTCGCCATGTTGTCCATTTTGGTGACCAACGCCTGGCAGTGGACGGGATTTTACATTGTCATGGTGCTCGCGGCCATACTGGCGATTCCCCGTGATCTGGATGAAGCGGCTGCCATCGATGGTGCAACGGCGGTTCAACGTGCCATGCGAATTACGTTGCCGCTGATCCGGCCGATCATTTCAGTGGTGATCATGTTATCCATTGCAGGTGCAATGAAAGCAGCCGATATCGTGATTGTCATGACCAAAGGTGGGCCCGCTGGGTCCACCGAGGTTCTGGCGACATACATGATCAAATATGCGATAACCAACTTCAAATATGGTTATGGCAATACCATTGCAGTGCTGATCTTTGCTCTGACGCTTGTGCTCACTGCGGTGTATCAACTGCTGGTGGCGAGGCGGGGCGAGAGGGTGGAATATTGATGGCGAAAAGCATAAAAAGCAGTATACCCCATGTGTTGTTAATGTTTTATTTAATCGCGATTTTGTTTCCCTTTTTGTTTGTGATTTTCTCTTCCTTCAAGCAGGATAACAATGAAATCGCCCTGAATCCGTTCGGTCTGCCTACATCATGGGAGTTTAATAATTACGTGGAGGCCTGGGTGAATGCCAAGATTGGCACGTATTTTTGGAACAGCCTGTACATTTCGGTTCTGTCGTCGGCATGCACGATTGTGCTTGGTGCCATGTTTGCTTTTGCCGTAACCCGGATGAGACATCGGAGATGGAGTTTGTTTCTGTACAGCCTGATTCTGGCCGGCATGCTTATACCCAACAATGCACTTATGCTGCCGATCTATCTGCTTGTTCGCAAAATGGGCATATTGGATACGCATCTGGCGTTGATCGTGCCCTATGTGGCGAATGCGATTCCTTTCACAATAATTATACTGGCCGCATTCATGCGTTCTCTGCCTGGAGAAATTGAGGAAGCTGCTGTCATGGATGGCTTGAGGGCCCCGGGTATCTTTGCTAAAATAGTGATACCTCTTACAGTTCCAGCCATCGTTACGGTTTTTATCGTTAATTTCCTCGGCAACTGGAACGAATTTTTGCTCGCCAACTATTTCTTATCCACTGATAAATTGCGTACGCTGCCTGTGGGCATGGTCCAGTTTCGGGATCAATATCAGATGAACTACGCCCAGATGTCGGCAGGCATTGTGTACAGCGTTGTACCTGTACTTGTGATCTACGCCATACTGCAGGAGAAAATTATTGAAGGAGTAACTGCAGGTGGTGTCAAAGGTTAATACCAAGAACCAGTGAATAGGGAGAACGGGATATGAACTTGCGAATGAAGCTGGCCTTGGCATTTCTGCTGCTGATCATTGTACCGATGTGTGCGCTGGGCATTGGCATGTTTCTGGTCACGTCACATACGATTGAGAAAAAGTACAATCAACAGGCCGAATATGCGCTTCAGGCCATTAGCTACAATATCGAGAATGTATTTCAGCAGATTAACAATGTGACCGACAACGGGATAGCGACATCGGTTTTTCAAATGGCATTGAACGCCAAAGATCCGACCAAGCAGGATCTGGGAACCGGAAATCAGTTATCCCTGAATGCCAGCCAGCGCAATTTCCGTTCCCTTCTATATAATTATCCGTTCATCAGTTATGCCTTTTTATATGATTTGCGTTCGTCCGAAAATAATCAGATTGTCTCCATTTTCACCAAAGAAAATTTTCAAGCCCTCCCTTTTCAGCAATTTAAAGTACATCCCTTATTCAATGAAATTCAGAAACTTAATGGCGTCCCCAAATGGCTCGCGCCTCTGGAATATTCCGAATTAACGGGTGTAGAACCTGTCTTTACCCAGATCAGGCTGGTCAAGGAACTCAGTTATTTTCAAAATATCGGCGTGCTTGTTGTTCAGATCAAAAAAGGAGAGATTGACCGGATCTTCCGTCACCTGCAAATCAGCGATTCGGCACAGGATACGTCATTCCTGTTAATTAATGAGGAAGGACTGATCGTCTACGATCCCTCCGGACGTTACAATGGTGAGAACATGGAAAATCTGGGATCGAAATCCGGCGGTTATGGTCCAGGTTTTAGCAGTGTCAGAACGGTCTTTGACGGTACGGAGAGTATCATTTCACAATATCACCTAAAGAATTATAACTGGAGTCTCGTTAGTGTCACTTCATGGGAAGCCTTATCTGCTGAAACAAATGCCTTTGCAGGTTGGTCGGTCATCATTATTCTGTTATGCCTGTTCGCCGCCATGATCTTCAATCTTTTTTTCATGAATCGTATTACGGGCAACATTGCTGTGCTTGTAAGGTTTATGCGTCGTGTGGATGATGGAGATTTTAATGCGAGGGTGGAAGGAAAAGGATTTGACGAGATGCAGCTGCTTGCGCAGGGGTTCAATGAACTGTTGGACCGTATTGGCGGATTATTCCGTCGTGTTCAGGCCGAGCAACAGCAGAAGGCTCAAGCGGAACTACGTGTACTGCAAGCTCAGATCAAACCCCATTTTCTGTTCAATACCCTGGAATCCATTAATGGTTTGGCACTACGTGGTGAGGGTCGCAAAGTAAGCGAGATGGTCACCAGACTTGGCAATATGCTTCGCATTAGCATTCAGGATCAGGAGGAGATTCCCCTGGGTGAGGAGGTAAGGCATTTGCAGAGTTATCTGGAGATTCAACAGTACAGGTTCAGTGATTTGTTTAGGTATGAAATTGATATTCCACCTGATCTATATACCTCAATCGTGCTTAAGCTCACACTTCAGCCACTGGTGGAAAATAGTATTCAACATGGGTTTGAAGGGATCACATATCCAGGTGTGCTGCGGATAAGCGCCTATGAAGAACGTGATCATTTGGTGCTACAGGTTGAGGATAATGGTATCGGTATTCCCCAGGAAATGCTTGCACGATTTGAGTACATGGCAGCAGATACACCGGAACATATGTTAACTGAAGAAAGGGAATCGTTGTCCGCCATTACGGAACGCCGAGGGTTGGGATTACGAAGTGTGGCAGATCGCATTCGTATTCAGTATGGGGCCGGGTATGGCATATTTATATGTTCAGCACCGGGGTATGGCACAGTCATTCAATGTATCATTCCATTATATGAGCAGGAGGAAGTCGAATGAATCTGACTGCAATGCTGGTTGATGATGAACTGCCGATTCTGGAAAATCTAAGTTACATTCTACCCTGGGAAGAGATGGGGATCGAAATAACGGCTACAGCAAGAAGTGGCGCAGAAGCGCTGGATAAAGTGACTGAAAGTCATCCAGACATTATCTTATGCGATATTCGGATGCCGTCCATGGATGGATTGGAACTTATTCGACTGCTGCGAGAGCAGGGTGAAACGTGTGAAATTATTTTACTGACGGGATACCAGCAGTTTGAGTATGCTCGGACCGCTATCCGATATAACGTACATGAATACATATGCAAGCCCATTGATTATCTGAATCTGGAACATAAACTGCGTGAGCTTGCAGAGCAGATCCAGAAGAGACGTCAGGAGAACGAGTCGGAGCGATATCAAAGTATGGAGATGGCAAGTTGGATCAGACAAAAACAGTTGATTGACCTGTTGCGAGGAGAAGCACCGTTGAAGATTTCTGATCCTGTCTCTGTGCCTCAAATCATGCTTCCTACTGTAGGCTATACATTGCTGCTGGTAGATGCAGTCGGTTATTTTCGGCATTCCATTGGTTGGTCCGAGAACCAGCACCAAAGATGGCATGAGGCGATGAGTTCCAGGCTTAGGGAAGTTACGGACAGAATCTCTAATGGCTGCCAGGTTCTGCGTACCCGCAAAGGAGAGTGGTGCATCTTGCTCGAGGCATCGGGTGAGTGGAAATTTCAGTCAGAAGAATTGGCACATCAACTTTTGTTGGAATTGAATGCGATATTGACCATGGATTCAAACGTAAGAGCAAGGGTTGTTCAGGATGATGTACCCGTGAAACTGGAACAGCAAATCCTTGAGCGGTATAAGCATTGTCAACGAATTCTAATGACACATCCGGAAAGTGCAGACAGGGTGCTGAAACCTGAATTCTCGTCATCTTCTTTATCATATGGGCTTGAGACTTCCAAAAAGGCGGGCACATGGATAACAAGAGACGATCTGGAGCTTGTCACACGCTTCATTCGGCAATGGAATAAGAAGGGATTACTCGATGTAATAGATACGCTTAAACAGCGAATGAGGATCGCTGAACAATCATTAGGCAGCATCGATGAGACCCATGTTCGCTATATGCTTGTACACATGCTTCGGGAACTGCGCGAAGTCAATGTCGTGGCCGAACAGGATGAAGCGAATTTCTGGGATGCGCTGCAACAGGCTGTGTCCGTGAGAGAACTGATCGAACTCGCAGAGGTCATCACCCATTCCTGTCAGGGTAAACAATCTCAGCCGCGTCCTTCCATATCGGAATTAATTCGATCTGCATGTGATTACATGAACGCCAGACTGCAGCAGGACTTGGGTATAGATGAAGTCTCGGATTGGCTTGGAATCAGCCCGGGTTACTTTTGCCAGCTATTCAAAACCCATATGGGGATTACGTTTGTTGAATATATGACTCAGAGACGTATGGAAAATGCCGCCTTGTTATTGAGTACCACCGAATGGAGCATTACAGCGATTGGAGAAGCAACGGGATTCAAGGAGCGCCGTTATTTCTCCAAAGTGTTTCATAAACACTTTCATATGAAACCATCGGAGTATAGGCAGAGTAAACGGTTGGGTTCGTAGTCTCCTAAGGAAACGGAGGGATAGGGTTGTATGAAACCATTGAATAATTTGACGTTGGAGCAAAAGGTAGGCCAATTGTTCATGTGTGGATTTCACGGTCAGCACGCAGATGAACAGATTACTCGCTTGATCCGGGAATACCACGTTGGGGGCGTCATCTATTTCCGGCGTAATGTAGAAAGTCTAGATCAATTGACGCGACTGTCCACTGAACTGCAAGGGATTGCTGCTGAAGTGAGGGAAATACCACTCATGATATCGGTGGATCAGGAAGGTGGTATGGTCGCACGGATCGACAAAGATGGAGTGACCCAAGTGCCAGGTAACATGGCGCTAGGTGCGACAGGCAATCCGGAGTATACGCTTGAATGTGCACAAATTCTCGGTCGTGAGTTGAAAAACATCGGTATTGACATGAACCTTGCGCCCGTGGTGGACGTGAATAACAATGCTCTTAACCCGGTAATTGGCGTACGATCATATGGTGAAAATGCCGAGAGTGTGGCCGAGCATGGAGCAGCAGCTATTACCGGATATCAATCACAGGGCATAGCTGCAACAGCGAAACATTTTCCCGGACATGGAGATACCATGGTAGATTCTCACCTCGGTATGGTTACGGTACCCCATGATCGAAACAGGTTGGAACAGATAGAGCTGTTACCGTTCCGCCAAGCTATTGAGGCAGGGGTCGATGCCATTATGACAGCTCATGTTATCTTTCCGGCGATTGAACCCGAGCCTATTCCGGCAACATTATCACGTAAAGTGTTAACCGGGCTGTTGCGCGAAGAAATGGGCTTTAAGGGCATTATTATTACTGACTGTCTTGAAATGCATGCGATATCCAAGCCATATGGGGTAGCTGAGGCTGCTATTCGTGCTGTGGAGGCAGGAGCGGATCTGATTCTGGTGAGTCACACTTTGCAAGACCAGGTCGCTGCTGTGGAAGCGGTGGTTGGAGCAGTCCGAACGGGGCGGATAACGGAAGAGGTCATTAACAAGTCACTGGAACGTATTATTACATGGAAGGCAGCACGTTGCGGTTACCGGGACACTAGTCTGATTTCACCAAAAACGAATGAGACTGCCAAAGCAGTAGATAATGAACCCTTGCCTTCCAATGAATCCATTGAATCGACCTTGTTCAAGATCGCTTCGAGCAGTATTACCGTGGTTCATAATGAAGGGTTGCTGCCGCTGAATCCAGAGCAGGACGTGTATGTCATCTGGCCCGAAGTTGTGCAACGGACAGAAGTGGATGAACCATGGTCCCATACAGATTCCCTTGGCGTGGCGCTATTGCAGCTGCGAGGCAGAGTTCGTGAGCGTAAAATAACGACTCAGCCATCGTATGATGAAGCGGATCGGATTTTGAAGGATGTGTTGGAGGCTGAGCAGGTCATCGTATGTACTTACACATCTGCAGGTCATCTTCCGAAAGGGCAGCGGTATTTAGTTGAAAAGCTTAGTGAAAACCATTCGCTAATTGTGATTGCTCTGCGTAATCCATATGATCTGCTGGAGTTTTCGATGCCGGGAAGTTATGTGTGTACCTATGAAAATTCGCCTACAGTCGTCCGGGCACTCTCTCTCGTGTTAACCGGTGAGTTGGAGCCTACAGGAAGTTTACCTGTTCGTTTACGTTAGACATATTCAATCCTTTTATCTCTCTAAGACATGGTGCTCATCGACCATTTCCTGGAGAGATTTTTTGTTGGGATTTGCTATTGGGTTAATTTGGGAGTAGATGCTAAAAAAGATTATTGATAGATAACTATTTTCATAGTATTTTCCTTCTATTAAAAGTTTACAATTCTCCTCTTAACTTTTTAGCAACTTTTCCCGGTCCCAAGCGTCTAATAATATGACTTTTTGAGGGGGATATTTATAAAATGGGAGCAGAAGGAGCCAAAGACAAAGAATGAATTTGAAGAAGAAATTGTCCATACTTACCGCTTTTGCTGTTTTTCAAGCGTTTGCAGTGATTCCTGCCAATGCACAATCAGCAGATCAGAGCGATACTACATCAGTGAATACAGCCAAAGTTAAATCCGTGGAGGTTGTGAAGAAAGAACAAACCATCGCGGAATCCGAAGTGAAATCCGGAACAGACACTCCAACATCAAATAATGAAACAACTGAAGAAGTGAATCCTGAGACAGATGTTCCTACAGGAACAGACGCGACTCCTGTTGAGCCGGTAACGGAACCTACGGACGAAGAAGGTACAGCTGAGGAAACACCAGCACCTGCACCGGTAGAAGTGGAGCAACCGTCTACAGGGAATTCGACTGCTGGAGGCGGGGGTGGAGACCTCACGCTGTATATGAACAGCAACAAAATGATGCAAGATGGCAAAACATATCTTGCCGGACAGCCGATGGCTGTTAAAAAAGGTGTATCCTATGTAGCCATCCGTGCTCTGGTAGATCGGGTTGGCTATGATGTTAAATACGATAACACAACCAAAGAAACGATCATAATTAGTGGTGAAGATGAGCTGCGTTTCAAAACAAACAGCACAATCTATACCGTTAATGGTGTATCCAGATCGATGAAGGGTCCTGCTTATCAACAAAAGAATACGTTCATGGTGCCACTGACGTCGATTACGCAGGCCCTGAACATCACATATAAAGTCAATCAACCGGCCAAAACGGTTGTATTGAATCTGAGTACCAAACCGGTAGCCAGCTTCACGGTACAAAAAGAAGTATTTGCTGGTGACCAGGTAACCTATACAACCAGATCCAGTTCACCCAAAGGGCTCAGCATTGTTGATGAGCGTTGGACTGGCCGTCAGGATTCATTCGACCAACCAGGTACATATACGGTAACCTATGCGGTCCAGGATTCAAGTGGTCAATGGAGTGATCCATACTCGGTTACGATTAAGGTTGAAAGACCGAATCTGCCACCAGTTGCGATGTTTACGACGGATAAGGAAGAATACAAAATGGGTGAGAAAATCACCTATATTGATCAAAGTACAGATGATGAAAATGCGATTGTAAAAACAGAATGGGATAACAATGCACTGGCATTCTTTGTTCCAGGACCGAAGACCGTAACGATTACAGTTACCGATAAACATGGTGCTAGCGACAGCTATACCAAGATGATCAATATTACGGGCGAAACGCTATACAGTTTGACCGACTTCAACCAATTGTTCACACCCGTAGGTGAGAAGTTTACCTTCGACGGTGGCGGTGTGCCGGCATTGGAGAAAGTTCCTTTCACATATTATGATGAACCAAGTCTGCTGATCCGCAGTAACAGCCCGGAAACCGTGAATACAGAAGGCATTGTGTACAAGGAATCTTCTTTCGGACAGACACGCTTCATGATTCACCATGTGAACAACACAGGCAAAAACGTGAAAATGTACGTTGTAGCAACAAACAACAATGCTTACACGGCGTCCATTGAACAGCAAAACATGGGCTTTGCAGGACCGTCTCCTTTTGCAACGGTAGCTGGAAAGTTGTCGATTGACCGTTGGTTCCAATCCATGCAGAATGGTACCGGACAAAAGAAAGTGTACATCCAGCCAGGAGAAAGCAAGCTGATTCTCAATGATCTGAGCGTTCTTCCGATGAAACAGGGACAAGTCATCTCCTTGTATTCGGATGTATTCAGTGATTATGAATTGGATTACAACATTATCATGATCGAAGAGAACAAGGACCCGATGGAAGTGTTGTCGAGCCTGCCGGTTCTCGATCGTGATGGGGTTCACAACCGTGGAACGTATCCAAATGCAACACGGATTATTACGTACGATCAAGAAGTAGGGTCGAAGCCTGCACGTCTTCCACTTGGAGATAATGCAAGTGATCCAAACCTTGTAGGAACGGATCCTATGGCGTATACAGAAGCTTCCAACGCAGGTAACTTCGGTGTACTGTACAAAATTACATTGAATAACGTTGCTCCGCGCACGTTGATTTCTTTCAACCCTCGTGGGGGCAGATACTCAGGTGTGGCACTCGTGAATGGACAGGTCGTTCAGATTTCCACGGGTAAATCTGTTACTGCACCAAATGAGCAAAGCGTTATGTATCGCACAGGTTCGTACGGCGAGAGTGTAACCATTCTCTTCTCGGCGGCACCAGGTAGTAACCTGCCTGTTAACCTGCTGTTCACACCGCTTCCGGCTGAAAAGTAATATCAGGAACATGCACGGACGGTTTGGAGTGAAAGCTTATATCATATATACCCGTTCACCCCAAAAGTCGCCCGAACGATTGATCATCTGAACCGTCAGGAAGGGACTCCATCAAAATGCAATGTCATTAGCTCCAAGCTAAACGTAATGACAATGCATGTGAATGGAGTCCTTTTTATGTGTTGTTGGAATGATATGACCCGGTGTCTTCGTTGACTCTAATCGTAATTTGATGCATTATTAGAGGTATACAAGAAAGCAAAAGTTTTCGCTTTTGCCGAATAACTGTCGCTCTATGAATAATGCAAAATGCTCGTATGACAGGAGGTGCTTTAGATCATGCTGTCGACAGAACAGATTATTTCGACCATGTCCTCACAGGGGCTCCGCATTACCGATCAGCGGAAAACATTGGCCCGGTTATTTGCCGAGTCGCCCGGGTATCTTACACCCAAGGACGTCTATGAATATATGGGTAAGACTTATAGCGGACTGAGTTTTGACACGGTATATCGGAATTTGCGTGTGATGCAGGAACTGGGTGTACTGGAACAGGTCATCTTCGAAGATGGCGTCAAATTCAGAGCACATTGTAGTGAAGATCATCATCACCATCATATGATCTGCCTGAAGTGTCAGAAGACATATCCCATTGTTTTTTGCCCGATGCAGCTTGCGGATGCGCCTGAGCAATTTCAGGTTGTAGATCACAAGTTCGAGGTATTTGGATATTGCAAGGACTGTGTTGAGCATGCTCCGGCCAAAGCGGCGTCTGGACATCAACACGCTCACGGGAAGCACTGACCATGAAGTTATCTCGCAGAATTGCTCAGGCACCCATTCGGGTGTACCGCAACTATATCTCTCCATTAACGCCGCCGACTTGTCGGTTCTATCCGAGTTGTTCGGCTTACGCCATGGAGGCGATTGAAGTACACGGTGCTCTCAAGGGCTCGTTGCTAACAGCGAAACGCATAGCCAAATGTCACCCATTTCATCCAGGTGGCGTGGATCTGGTGCCGCCGAAGGCGGAGAAGTCTATGATGGTATCGGAGTAAACAATATCGCCTGAAGTAATAGTGTAGTCTGGAAGCAGGCCAGGGTTGAAGTTGAGTAAGCTGTCCACTTGACAAAGGTGGCCGCATTTCAGTATATTTTCCTATATATGCGGGTTCTAAAAGTCTGGTTTTACTTTTTGAACAACTTCTATATGATTTCCAGTGAAGGGATAAGTACAGACACACCCCCAGTGCAGAGAGCCGGATGAGCTGAGAACCGGTCTGGGAGGAGGATGGAACATGGTCCCGGAGGAACCTCTTTCGAGCGTGCAGACAGTGATTTAAGAGCTGCTGTCGTAAGGCTGAGGCGTGATCCAGCGTTAATGGGCGGTCGAAGGACCGACAGAGCCTGTGTTTTGTGAAAAACACGGGGAATTTGGGTGGTAACACGTGAGAGCAACTCTCGTCCCATAGGGACGGGAGTTTTTTGTGTTCTCTTTTAGTGTTTTTAGACGAGAGGGAGCACAAGAAGCAGGGACATTTGAAGGAGGAGAAGTCATTCATGGCTGACCAAAAAACATTTTATCTGACAACCCCGATTTATTATCCGAGTGACAAATTGCATATTGGGCATGCGTATACAACGGTGGCGGGAGATGCGATGGTTCGTTACAAGCGTCTACGCGGTTATGATGCTCACTATCTGACAGGAACCGATGAACATGGCCAGAAGATTGAGCGCAAGGCACAAGAGAAAGGACAATCACCGCAAGCTTTTATCGACGATATCGTCGTGGGCATTAAGGAACTGTGGAACAAGTTGGACATTTCCAATGACGACTTTATTCGTACAACAGAAGAGCGCCACAAAACCGTAGTTCAGGATATCTTTGACCGTTTGCTGAAGCAGGGAGATATCTACAAAGGCGAGTACGAAGGCTGGTACAGTATTCCCGATGAGACTTATTACACGGAGACACAATTGGTTGATGTGGAAAAGAATGAAAAAGGCGAGATTATTTCAGCCAAGAGTCCGGATAGCGGGCATCCCGTGGAACTGGTCAAAGAAGAATCTTACTTCTTCCGCATGAGCAAATATGCAGATCGTCTGCTCCAATATTATGAAGAGAACCCGGGCTTTATTCAACCGGAGTCCCGCAAGAACGAGATGATCAACAACTTCATCAAGCCAGGTCTTGAGGACTTGGCCGTATCACGTACCACATTTGAATGGGGTGTCAAAGTCAAAGGCGATCCAAAACACGTGGTCTATGTGTGGATTGATGCGTTGTCCAACTATATTACAGCTCTGGGCTACGGTTCGTCTGATACATCCCTGTATAACAAGTTCTGGCCTGCAGATGTACATCTGGTAGGTAAAGAAATTGTTCGTTTCCATACGATTTACTGGCCGATCATGTTGATGGCGCTGGATTTGCCTTTGCCGAAGAAAGTCTTCGCACATGGCTGGTTGTTGATGAAGGATGGCAAAATGTCCAAATCAAAAGGCAATGTCGTTGATCCGGTGACCCTGATCGACCGCTACGGTCTGGATGCATTGCGTTATTACCTGCTGCGTGAAGTGCCGTTTGGTTCTGATGGTACATTTACACCGGAGAGCTTCGTCGAGCGTGTCAACTCTGACCTCGCGAACGATCTGGGTAACCTGTTGAATCGTACAGTTGCCATGGTAGACAAATATTTTGAAGGCAAAGCCCCTGCGTTTGCTTCGAATGTAACGGAATTTGATGCTTCGCTGGAAGATGCAGGCCATGCTACGGTGGAAAAAGTGGAACAGGCGATGGAAAACCTGCAGTTTTCCGTTGCACTGACGGCGATCAGCCAGTTTGTCAGCCGCACCAACAAATATATTGATGAGACGCAGCCATGGGCGCTGGCTCGTGATGAAGCAAAACGCGATGAATTGGCATCCGTGATGTCTCACCTGATCGAAAGCTTGCGGATTGCTTCGATTCTGTTGCAACCGTTCCTGACACGTGCTCCTCATAAAATCTGGGCACAGCTCGGCATTCAGGAAGGTGAACTCACGGCTTGGGATTCAGCCAAGCAATGGGGTCTGGTTCCAGCTGGAAATGCCTTGCAAAAAGGTGATCCAATCTTCCCGCGTTTGGATTCCGAACAGGAAATTGCTTATATCTCGGAAGCAATGACTGGCGGCCAAAAAGCGGCACAGCCTGAAGCAAATCAAGCAGAAGCTGGAGCTACGGCAGTTGTTGAACCGGTGACTGCACCTGAGGGTACGGAAGAGATCGGTATTGAGGATTTTGCCAAAGTTGAACTGCGTGTCGCACAAGTCATTGCCTGCGAACCGGTCAAAAAAGCAGATAAGTTGCTGAAATTGCAGCTGGATCTGGGTTATGAGCAGCGCCAGGTTGTATCGGGAATTGCGAAGTTTTATTCGCCAGAAGAGATGATTGGACGTAAAGTCATCTGTGTGACCAACCTCAAACCAGTGAAACTCCGTGGTGAACTGTCCCAGGGCATGATTCTGGCAGCGTCGCACGGCGACCAACTAACACTGGCTACAGTACCGGACAACATGCCTAATGGCGCACAAGTGAAATAAGAATATATAAATCCTGTCATAAAAATGACACAAGGTGGCCCGATGTAATTCGGGCCCCTTTTTTTGTTGATATAAATCGCATCTTAAGGGAAGAGAACAAGCATATACTGTTATGAACTTCGTACTTCGGGAGAGAATGAATAGGACGAGATCGCTTGACAACTGGGTTCAGGTTACCTATAATTCTTTCAGTAATGTTTACGATTAAGAGATGCGGAGTGAATCATAATGACATTTTATAAAGTGCAACATCAAGTTCAGGTTAACCGGACAGGGAAGATGAACAAAAGAGGCAACATGAAGATGCTATGGGCGGGTCTGCTTATTCTCAGCTTACTGGTATTATCTGCGTGTGGGCAGAATAGTTCCGATAATGCCAAGATGGTGGAAGGTAAAGTAAACGTCGTGACGACATTTTATCCTGTATATGCTTTTACAGCTGCAATCGGTGGTGAAGATGCCAATGTCATTAATCTCCTGCCAACGGGAGTAGAGCCACATGACTGGACTCCGAAAAGTCAGGATATTGTCAATACGTCCAAGGCACAGCTCTTCTTTTATAATGGAGCTGGACTCGAAGGATGGGTACCGAATTTCCTGAAGTCGCTGAACAGTGATACACAGGTGAAGTCTGTTGCTGTCAGCGAAGGCGTTAAGCTGTTAACCGCTGAGGGTGATGATGGGCATGGTCATGGCGAAGAACACGAAGACGAGCATGCAGATGAACACGCAGATGAGGCGAGCAGTGAAGATGTCGCTGATCATCATATTGATCCACATACGTGGGTTAGTCCGAAATCAGCCATGATCATGGCTGAAAATATAAAAAATAGTCTGGTCGAATCAGATCCTGATCACAAAGCAGGTTACGAACAACGGTATGAAGCGCTTCGTACCAAGCTTGAGACGCTAGATCAGCGTTTTACGGATGAACTGGCTACGGTACCGAACAAGGAAATTGTTGTCTCGCACCAAGCGTTTGGCTACCTTACGCGTGATTATGGATTAACCCAGCATGCCATTATGGGACTCTCCCCGGATGCTGAACCGACAGGACAGGATATTGTGAAGCTTGCGAAATTGGTTAAAGATGAAGGTATCAAATACATTTTCTTCGAAGAGCTGGTATCTGACAAATTGGCGAAAACACTGGCAAGCGAAGCAGGTGTGGAAACCATGGTCCTTAATCCTGTTGAGGGATTGACCAAAGAGCAAGCAACAAACGGGGATGATTATTTCACCCTGATGGAGAAAAATTTGCAAAATCTGCTGATCGCATTAAAATAAGATAGAATGAAGGATTCAGACCTAAGAGTCTTTACCGTTCGCGGTGAAGGCTCTTAGGACGCTATGAGATCCTTATTTATAATGAAGGGCGGCTTTGCCATGCAGCAAATCATGCCATTATGTCATGATCCAATTATAGAGATCGAGAAACTATCATTTTCCTACGGGGACCAGCGAGTGATTGAGAATCTCGATTTTATGGCCCAGGAACGAGACTTTGTCGGGATTATCGGTTCCAATGGCGCGGGTAAAACGACGTTGCTGCGCATGCTGGTAGGATTGTTGCCTCCTGCGCAGGGAGATATCAAACTTTTCGGACAGTCGATCCACAGGTTCAAAGACTGGGACCGAATTGGGTATGTGCCACAAAAGAATGCGTTTAACCCGTTGTTCCCTGCGACCGTACGTGAAGTGGTCATGTCCGGCTTGTACAATAACAAAAACATGTTCCGTCGTATGTCTCGCAAATGTCAGCAACAGTGTACGGATGCCATGCAGGTCATGCGGATCGAGGATCTGGCGAACAAACGTATTGGTCAGTTGTCCGGTGGACAGCAGCAACGTGTATTTTTGGCACGAGCGCTTATCAATCACCCGGATCTACTGATTTTGGATGAACCAACGGTAGGTATTGATGCTGAATCACAGGCCAGTTTCTTTGAACTGATTACGCATATGCATGAACATCACCGGATGACTTTTCTAATGGTGTCTCATGATATGGACCGGATGGAGAATTATCTGGGTTCCGAAGCTGCGGTAACGAATGGCAAAATTAATTTCCATGTCCGTCATTCGCATGAGTTGCAAGATTGTGCCGAGACCAACCTGCAACATACTACTGCACAGGTGCGCTAGCCGTATTTATGGCCCATTAGATTAGAGCAAGGCCGAAGGAGTCGTGTTTGTTTTGGAAATATTAATGAGTGATTTTTTTCAGCGTGCGCTGGCGGGTGGACTGTTAATTGGTATCACCGCTCCGCTGATCGGACTGTTCCTGGTGTTACGGCGGTTATCCATGATTGGAGATACCTTGTCTCATGTGACCATCGCCGGCGTTGCACTCGGATTCCTGATTGAAGTGTATCCCATTGCGGTAGGTTTGATATTTGCCGTTCTTGCTTCATTTGCAATAGAGAAATTACGCAAAGCGTACAAGAGTTATGCCGAATTATCGATTGCCATTATCATGTCCGGAGGCGTGGCGCTGGCATCATTGTTCTTCACGCTGGGCAAAGGATATAATGCAGATGTCATGAGTTATTTGTTCGGCAGCATATATACATTGGATGCGACGGATCTGAAGCTGGTAGGTGTGGTTACGCTGATCGTGGTGATCGTAGTGGCGTTGTTACATAAGGAATTTTTCCTTTTGAGCTTTGAGGAAGATGCGGCAGCTGTCACAGGATTACCTGTGAGAATTCTGAACATGTTAATTACTGTGATGACAGCCCTCGTCATTAGTACGGCGATCAAGATTGTAGGTGCGCTTCTAGTATCGGCGTTATTGACCATTCCGGTAGCGGTCAGCCTGTTGATGGCCCGAAGTTTCAAGTCCGCCATTATTTTGTCCGTGGTTATCGGTGAAATTGCCGTAGTCCTTGGACTGGTCGTAGCAGGCATCTGGAACCTCGCACCTGGAGCAACGATCGTATTATTGCTGATCATGATGCTGATTCTGACGATGATTGGAAAAAAAGGGTTCCGAGCCTGACGACTGAACGAGCAAGCACGTGAGCCCAGGGAAGGGAGACATCCGCTTCATGCCTGATGTTAATGTATGGATGGCTTTTGTAGCAGGCTTGGTCTCATTTATATCACCATGTTGTCTTCCGCTGTATCCATCATACCTTTCTTATATCACAGGTATGACGGTGCAGCAATTGAAGGATGACCGCAATCAGCGAGAAGTCCGCTTTAAGACTATGACGCATACGCTGGCGTTTATATTGGGCTTCTCGGCTGTATTTTATTCGCTTGGTCTTGGTGCAGGACTGTTTGGCCAGTTTTTCAATGATAACCGTGAGCTGATCCGACAATTGTCTGCGATTCTGATTATGCTTATGGGTTTGTTTTTGCTGGGTGTGTTCAAGCCGCAGTTTCTGATGAAGGAACGCAAGCTGAATATGAAATGGAAACCTGCAGGCTATCTGGGATCATTTATATTTGGTATCGGTTTCTCAGCAGGTTGGTCGCCCTGTATTGGCCCCATTCTAACAGCGATCATAGCTATGGCTGCAAGTGAGCCTACAACCTGGCTTGCGCTTATTACAGGATATACCGCAGGGTTTGCAATACCTTTCTTTATTTTGGCATTCTTCATCGGCTCGACACGCTGGATCTTACGGTATTCCAATGTCATGATGAAAGTCGGAGGAGCATTAATGTTGTTCCTTGGCGTATTACTTTTTACAGATCAGATGACGAAGATTACCATCTGGTTGCAGCAGATTACACCAGAATGGATGATTATTTAAGCGTATAAACTAAATTTTAATTTAAAAAAGTATGGCAAAGCAGGCTACATAAAACCAGAATTATTCTGGTCATGTAACCTGCTTTTTAATCGTTTGTTAGGAATACTAATATCAGCATATGATGTTGGGCTGTTTTCGTTTAGGTGAAGTAATCAATATTGGCTAATGGGAAATGCTCAAAAATTCGCTCCGTAATGAATTCGCGAAGTGCATCCTGCTGGTCATCTTTATACACATACTTGTACTGACCCCAGCGGCCCCATTTCATCTTGCGTTTCTCAATATCCATCTCAAGCTTGGTCTTGGGATAACGCTTCTCAATGGTTGCTTTGGCCGTTTTGGTAAATCGGTGCTGAATCATCTCAAACGTAAGATCCTTGGTTGCTTCCTCTGGAAGTGTATCTGCCAGCTTCTGCAACAGATCCGAGTATCCTTCTTCCCAGCCTTCATACCACATAATCGGAGCGATAATGAATCCCAGAGGATAACCGGCGTGTGCAATTTTGCCTGCGGCTTCAATGCGTTCTTCAAATCTAGAAGTAGCCGGTTCAAAGTTTTTGATGACATAATCCGAATTGACGCTAAACCGGATACGGGTGTGGCCATTATGCTTAATGTTTAATAACGGATCAACGTGATGATATTTAGTTACGAATCGCAAGCGTCCATATTCTTCTTCCGCCATAAAACGGATCAAGTCACTTAAATTTTCCGTGATATGCTCAAGTCCTACGGGATCGGATGTACAGGCAGCTTCAAATCGTGTGATTTCTGGCGCGCGTTCTTCGATGTATCCTTTTGCAGCCTGAATGATCTCCTCGGTATTAACGTAGACACGGACATAAGGTTTGGCGCCAAGTGTAGTTTGAAGATAACAATAATGGCAGTGCCCCATACAGCCTGTAGAGATGGGAATGGCATATTCCGCTGAAGGTTTCGACTGGTCGAACTTGAGTGTTTTGCGTACACCGACAACCAGAGTACGCTTCGCCATCCGGTACTTTTCTTGTTCGGTTTCACCCGGCAGGTTCATGATCCGGTTATGGGATGTGGTCATCTGATAAGGGATGTTTTTGGATGTCACCCATTCCATAATTCGTTTGCCTTTATCATATTCCAGCGCACCGGGTTCAAAATACACCAAATCGGGAATAAAGGGTTTAGTGCCTTTTGCTTTTCGAGCAGGCGGTTGGGCTACACTTGTACTCACGAAATCACTCCTTTCGATGCGGAACTTTAATTAGTTTGCCTCGTTCGAGGAAAAGTCAAGCCTGCCAATTACTTGCGTAACCGTACACTCCGAATTGTGCAGGACTTGCCAATGCGTATTGATAACATGTATCATTATAAGATAGGGACCTGGCACGAATAGGGGCCGGTCAGAGAGAAGAGAGGGAAGCAGATGCCAACGCCCAGTATGGAAGATTATTTGGAGCGTATATACAAATTAATTGATGAAAAGGGCTATGCTCGTGTGTCTGATATAGCTGAAGGACTGGAAGTACATCCTTCATCGGTGACCAAGATGATCCAAAAGCTGGACAAAGACGAGTACCTGATCTATGAGAAGTACCGCGGATTGGTACTTACGCCAAAAGGCAAAAAGATGGGCAAACGGTTGATGGAGCGCCATCATCTGCTTGAACAGTTTTTGACGACGATTGGTGTTCAGGAAGAGAACATCTATAATGATGTTGAGGGTATTGAACATCACTTGAGCTGGGATTCTATTACTTGCATTGAGTCTTTGGTCGAATACTTCCGTCAGGATGAGAGTCGGTTACGTGACCTCAAAAATCTTCAGGACGTTATGAGTAATACGGAGTCTTGATTTTCAACAGTTAATTTCAACATGGTGATATACAATGAATCGTATCCTGTGATCAAAGGATGCTTCTTGCCGTTTCAATGGCAGGAAGCATTTTTTTGTGCATCCACACCATAATTTGGTGATATTCGCAACTAAACAGCCGTTAGGAGCGTCTATTAAACTAGTAGAATTTACCGCAAATTTATAATGATTTTGGAGGATTGCACTGATGAAGTTTCGTAAAGGATTGATGCTGCTGCTCATTTTTGTACTTGGATTACAGACAGCAGGTATGACAGCACAAGCAGCCGGACAGAAGAATATCGCTATTTTTCTAGATGGTAACCGCTTGGAATCGGATGTATCACCTTACATCCTGCCTAAGGTTAATGTAACGATGGTGCCTCTGCGAGTTATTAGTGAAGGACTGGGAGCGTCTGTTCTATGGTCTCAGGCTACACGTACCGTGACTATTCAGAAATCGGATTCTGTCATCACGATGACGAGCGGACGCCAGCAGGCTACCGTGGATAACACTGTAGTTGGTCTGGATGCATCCGTAGAATTGAAGCAAGGTCGGGTCATGGTACCCATCCGATTCGTCAGTGAGAACCTTGGTATTCGGGTAAACTGGAATCAGGCGGCTCAGACCATTGATCTGTACACAGGAGACGAATCAGTACCGACTCCTGAACCAACTCCGGCAACCCCAGCAGAGCCTGGAGGCACAGGGACTGTACCAGCTTCGGAAGAGATGCGGGGAGCCTGGATCTCCACTGTGAATGGAGACTGGCCTTCATCCGGTGCCAAGGGAAATGTAGAGAAGCAAAAGCAGGAGTACACGAAACAGCTCGACACTTTACAAGGGATGGGCATTAATGCCGTATTCGTTCAAGTGAGAGCTAATGGGGATGCCGTCTATCCTTCAGGTCTGGTACCGTGGAACAGCGTATTGACAGGAACACAAGGTAAAGATCCCGGCTATGATCCCCTTGCATTCATGGTGGAGGAAGCACACAAACGTGGTCTGGAGTTCCATGCCTGGTTCAATCCGTTTAGAGCAACGAATTCGGCGAGTACATCCAATCTGGCTGCAAATCACATTTCCAAGCTTCATCCGGACTGGATTGTGAATGCGTCCGGCAAAATGTACATTAACCCGGGTATCCCGGAAGCCAGACAGCATATTATTGATACGATCATGGAAGTGGTCAATCAGTATGATATTGATGGTGTACATCTGGATGATTACTTCTACCCTTCCAATGTGACCTTTAATGATGATGCAGCCTTCAAAACTTACAACACATTGAATACCAAGGACCGTGCTGAATGGCGTCGTGACAATATTAATCAATTCGTCAAGCAGCTTGGACAGAGCATTCACAGCGTGAAAGCTAACGTTGAATATGGAATTAGCCCATTTGGAGTATGGCGTAACAAATCCGTTGATCTGACAGGTTCTGATACCAAAGCAGGAGTAACCGCTTATGATAGCATGAATGCGGATGTGCGGACATGGATTAATCAGGAGTGGATCGACTATGTTGCCCCTCAGGTGTATTGGAGTATGACATTGAACGCAGCCCGATACGACAAAGTCGTGGACTGGTGGGCGAATGAAGTGGCTAACACGAATGTAAAATTGTATATTGGCCACTCACCTTATAAGTTAGGTACGCCAGAGATTGGCTGGCAGACATCACAGGAGATCATCGATCAGCTGAACTACAACAAGAAGTATTCTTCGGTTAAAGGGGATATATTCTTTAGTTCACAGTACCTGACGAAAAACCCTCTCGGCCTAATTGCCAAATTAAAAGCTTATTATGGTCTCTAAAACAATTTAACAATACGGTTATAAGACAAACCCTTGTTCTCATAGAGTGGCAGTAGAAACGTGGCTGCCTGGAGAACGGGGGTTTTGTTGTGTTAATTAACGCAGTGTTTGAAGGTGGAGGCGTGAAGGGAATTTCGCTTGCGGGAGCTGTGCAGGGTGCTCAAGACTGCGGCATTCAGTTTAATCGGGTGGCTGGGACGTCATCGGGTTCTATTGTAGCTGCTCTACTAGCGGCTGGTTACAGGGCCGAAGAGATGAAAGTCATTATTGAGAATACGCCGTTTGCTTCATTGCTGCGTCGTTCCCCCATATTTAATACCCGATGGATCGGCCCCGCAGCGAGGCTGTTCTTGAAGAAAGGTTTGTATTCGGGGGAAGCGCTGGAATCATGGATTCGCAAGATGCTGGAGCAGAAAGGGATTCGCACTTTTGCCGACTTGCCGCAAGGCAAGCTGCTCATTACAGCATCAGATATATCCAATGGGACCATTCTGGTGCTGCCAGATGATATTCGGCGCTTCGGAATTGATCCTGCCAAGCTGGATGTTGCGAAAGCGGTACGCATGAGTTGCAGTATTCCGTATTTTTTCGATCCGGTCGTGATACGCAAATCGCCGGTATTCTCCAAAGGCCTGCCTTTTCAAGATCAGTTCGTTTATGTTGTGGATGGTGGATTGCTTAGCAATTTTCCGCTGTGGCTCTTCGATGGTGATCGTTCGGAACGAGGGGGAGACATGATTCCGGTTGTCGGATTCAAAATGGTGGGTAAGACAGAGGTGGAACCTGCACGGATTAAAGGACCGCTAAGCATGCTTCAGGCTCTTGTGGAGACGATGCTCACAGCCCACGATGAGCGCTATATTGAACAGATTAACCGGTTCCGTACAGTGAAAATACCAACACTGGGGATTAAACCGACACAGTTTCATCTATCGGTACAAGACAGTACGGCTTTGTATCGATCCGGTGCGAACGCGGGAACCGAATTTTTCAATGGATGGAACACGAAAATGTATGATAATCAGCTGGACAAACAAAGAAAAGAGCTCAGCAAGAAACAAGCTGAAGCTCCGCCTCTGATTCCTGTATAACACGAAAAAAGCAATTCTCCGCTTGTTGGAAGAATTGCTTTTTTGTATGTTCAATAACTTTTAGTGAAATTTCGGTATATCTTCATCGCTTTTACCTTTTTGTCCCTGAATCACTTGGAAAGGATAATCCTTGCGTTTCTTCGAAGAGCCGCTGCTCTTTCTGGCACTGGACTGTGCATTTACTTTCGCCATGGTACGTGCCGATGGCTTAATTTTCGGTGATTTGGCTTTTTGTGCCCAGCGACGAGGCGGATACTTATACAGCAGGAATACAGCTCCGAACACGACCAGAGGAATAATGATTCTGGAGGGACTAGCGCTCCCCAACCAAGTCAATACTCCAACAGCAGCTAGTGCGATGAACGTCCAAAATAAGATTGCCTGCTTGTTCATATCATTCACCCTTTCACAGGATCGAGTGTTGCAACAGGTACTTCTGATCTAGCGGAGACATTGGCGAGCTTGGCATCCAACTCACGCATACGGTTAAACGAAGCAATCGATACTTCAACCTGTTCGTTGGTCGGTTCTTTTGTTGTCAACAATTGCAACCATAATCCCGGGTATCCGAGATAACGCAGTACAGGAATATCACGTACCGAATTCGTAAGCTTTAACAGCTCAAAAGATATACCCAATACGACAGGCAACAACAGCAGACGCTGACCCATCCGTTCCCATAGGTTATCGTACGTGAAGAGGGAGTACAGAAACACTCCAATAATGACAGTCAACATAATAAAGCTGCTTCCACAACGGTAGTGCAGCCGGCTGTATTTTTGCACGTTCTCCGGTGTCAATTCTTCACCAGCTTCATGTGCGCTGATTACTTTGTGTTCCGCTCCATGATACTGGAAGAGACGTTTGATCATCGGCGTCTGTGAGATTAACCACAAGTAAGCGAGCAACAGGATCAGCTTGATGCCGCCTTCCAGTAAATTATGCAAAAATTGATTGTCGAATGCATTTTTAAATAGAAAATTCTCGATGACAACAGGAAGTAATGTAAGCACAACTTTACCGAAAAGGAATGAAAGGATAGCTACCGCAGTCACACCAATGATCATGCTAAGGCTCCAGCCTGAACCTTCTTTCTCTTTTTGCTTGGCTTTCTCTTCCGGTTCCAGTTCATCATCAGCATAGGCGTCAGCAGAGTAATTGAGATGTCTGCTACCTTTGACACTTGAATCTATAATGCTGACAATTCCGCGTAATAAAGGAATCCGCCGCAATTTCGTGACCCAGGACTTGTCTTGCTTGGGAACTTCCAGATACGTAATTTCGCCGTCTTTTCTACGAACAGCTGTAACGTTGACATGTTTCCCACCGAACATTACGCCTTCAATGACAGCTTGCCCCCCATAGCTGACAGGCTTGGATTGTTGAGGCAAATTATTCACCTTCCTATTCTGTTCTAGGCCTTCGCGATCAAAGGCAGTTTAATAACCCTATTGTATCGAATTTTAAGAGCAATTTCTAGTTTGTGAGTCAATCCTTGAAGGATGTTGTTAAGATTGTCCTGTTTTGAACATACTACCTCGTAGAATGAGGCACAAAAATCGAGTCATAATACGGGGTTATCAACTGAAATGAAGGAGAATATCGATGACAGAACGTAAGCATGATGATACATCACATGATGAAGGTCAACGACCGAATGAGCGTCAGCAAAAAGATAAGGGCAGGCGCCCTACTCAGCGACAAGGTCAAGCGCACTATTATACCAAGCCATTTTCCTTTGCATTAGAGCTTGGCTTCTTTGCCGGGTTTATCTGGGGTGGGCTACACTGGCTATTCTATCTGCTGCATTTTACGATTGTGCCGGTGGGATTTTTGGCCGAGCCTTTTTTCAAACATGAATATATATATACCGCAGCTGGGCATTTAACAGGCTGGTTGTTTTTTATCGTTTTTTCCATCTTGGCTTCTTTGCTCTACACGTTCACGATTAGAAAATTAAAAGGGCCTTTACCCGGCATGGTGTATGGAATTGTCTGGTGGCTGATTCTCTTTGTACTGGTAGGGCCGAAACTCGGGATGATGAAGCCTCTGAACGGTTTAACGTGGGATTCGATCATCACGGAACTCTGTTTCTTTTTGCTATGGGGGCTGTTCATTGGTTACACGGTAGCCATGGAGTACACGGACGAACGCAAACGCGAGCCAGAGCAAGCGGGGGCATAGCGCAAAAAAGCTTCTCAATCCGGCAATGCCTGTGTTAAAATAGCAGATGGTTATTTGCAGAGAGGGTGGAGCAGCGATGAAACGAATTATTGTGATCAATGGTCCGAACCTGAACATGCTTGGAGTACGTGAGCCGGGCATCTATGGAACGCTTAGTCTGAAGGATATTGAGGACAAAATTCGCAGACAGGCTGATGAACTTGGCGTCTCCATCGCTTTTTATCAATCGAACCATGAAGGGGGCATCATTGACCGCATTCATGCAGCGTTAGGTGAAGCAGACGGGCTGATATTGAATGCCGGAGCATTTACCCACTATAGCTATGCTATACGTGATGCAATCAATGCTGTAAAAGTCCCTACAGTGGAAGTACATCTATCCAACATTCATGCACGCGAAGCGTTCAGACATCATTCAGTGATTGCAGCGGAAACAATCGGGCAGATTGCCGGATTTGGCGAAGTAAGCTATGAACTGGGATTGCTGGCTCTTGTGCGTCATCTGGACAAACAAACCTGAGCCGGGAACCCGGGAATGTGAGAGAAAGAAGGGTTACCGATGGAAAACAAACGAGTAAATAAGTTGCGTGAAGCCATGCGTGAGCGTGAACTCACAGCAATGCTGATTACAAACCCGATTAACCGTCGTTATATGACGGGCTTTACAGGCTCTGCGGGATATGTGCTGATTACGGAACAGGATGCATATTTGCTGACTGATTTCCGTTATATGTCACAAGCGCCTCAGCAAGCCAAAGGATTTACCGTTGTGGAGCATGGAGCTAAGCCGATGGATACGGTGCGCGAATTGCTGACATCCGCGAATATCAAAGAAGTCGGCTTCGAGCAGGATAGTGTCACATTCGGCACGCATTCCGCTTATGCTGAAGCACTTCAATCTATCGAACTGAAAGCTGTATCCGGGATTGTGGAACAACTTCGCATGTTCAAGGATCAAGACGAGATTGCGGTTATGCAGAGAGCAGCAGATTTGGCGGATGCCACGTTCAGCCACGTGTTGCAGTTTGCAAAACCAGGCATGACGGAGCGTGAAGTGGATCTGGAGATGGAGTTTTTCATGCGTAAACATGGAGCAACGTCCTCTTCGTTCGACACGATTGTAGCATCGGGTGAACGTTCTGCTATGCCTCACGGTGTAGCGAGCAGCAAGGTCATCGGTCAAAATGAGTTAATTACATTTGACTTTGGTGCACTTTTGGACGGATACTGTTCAGATCTGACACGTACCATTGCAACAGGCACACCTGTACCTGAACTGCGCAAAATTTATGACATTGTACTGGAAGCTCAGTTACATACGCTGGAGAACCTGAAACCGGGCATGACCGGACGGGAAGCAGATGCACTGGCTCGTGATATCATTGCAGGTCACGGATATGGAGATCAGTTCGGACACAGCACAGGCCACGGTCTGGGCATGGAAGTTCACGAAGCTCCTCGCTTGTCCAAGCTTAGCGACGATGTATTGAAACCGGGTATGGTTGTTACCGTTGAACCGGGTATATATATTGACGGACTTGGCGGCGTGCGTATCGAGGATGACGTAGTGATTACCGAGACGGGTATTCATATTCTCACGAAGTCGGACAAGAAGTTCACCGTAATCGGCTAAATTACAGCCACCAGGGATATAAGACGATTTTTAATGTGTTATATAAATTGAAAATAAGAAATTCAACCATAACGGAGAGTGCAGAAGCAATCTGATGAAGAGAAGCGTTCGCCTTTATCACCGGATTTTCCCATTAATAATGGGATCAAAAAATCTGGGGATAACAGCGATCAGAGGATGGTACTGCAATCGAAGTGAACAAGGTGGCCTTTCTTGGATTCATTTTACATATAACATTAACCCATCGTCTTATATCACCTACTTTTCAACCATATCAGGAGGGATTTTTTGTGATTTCAGTAAACGATTTTAAAACAGGCTTGACCGTGCAAGTAGATAACGATATCTATACCGTGCTTGATTTCCAACATGTTAAACCAGGTAAAGGCGCTGCCTTCGTACGTTCCAAATTGAAAAACCTGCGTAATGGTAACACCGTTGAAAAAACATTCCGTGCAGGCGAAACCATTGGTCGTGCCATCATCGAAAACCGTGGCGTATCCTACCTGTATGCAAGTGGTACAGAGCACACGTTCATGGATAACGAAACATATGATCAGTTCACATTGACTAGTGATCAACTGGAATGGGAATTGAACTTCCTGAAAGAAAACATGGTCGTTAAGATCGTTAGCTACCAAGGGGAAATCCTCGGAATCGACTTGCCAACAAGCGTTGAGTTGAAAGTTATCGAGACTGAGCCAAGCGTTAAAGGTAATACTGCACAAGGTGCTACCAAAAATGCAAAAGTAGAAACAGGTTTGAACGTACAGGTTCCTTTGTTCATTAACGAAGGTGACGTTCTCCTGATCGATACACGTGAAGGTAAATACTCTTCCCGTGCGTAACTTTCACAGCCTGTAAGCTAAGAAAGGTTATTAACAACCCTTTGCCATTCCTTTGGCAGAGGGTTTTTTCGAAAAAAGATTAGCCTATCAGTCGCTTTCGTAATATACTGGGTTAAAGTCATTTCTCGTAGAGAATAATGACGATGGACATCAATTATGCATACTGCACAAGGTAGGGAGTGGATTTGCGTTGTCATTGTACGTCATGAAATTTGGGGGCAGCTCGGTCGGAGATACAGAGCGCATGAAGCGTGTAGCCGGACGTGTTGTAGAAAAAGCTGATGAAGGACATCGGTGTGTAGTCGTGGTTTCGGCCATGGGGGATACAACGGATGATTTGATTGATCAGGCAAAACAACTGAATAGTGATCTGCCTGCTCGTGAGATGGATATGCTCTTAACGACAGGAGAACAGATTTCGATCTCCTTGTTATCGATGGCTATTCAAGCGCTTGGACGCAAGGCAGTATCGTTTACAGGCTGGCAAGCGGGATTCCGCACAGAGCCGGTTCACGGAAAAGCACGTATTCATGATATTCATCCCGACCGTGTGAATGCAGCACTTGCCGAAGGCAACATTGTTATTGTCGCAGGCTTCCAGGGCATGACGGAAGACGGCGAGATCACAACACTGGGTCGTGGTGGTTCGGATACAACAGCTGTAGCGCTGGCTGCAGCCATTAAGGCTGATGCGTGCGAGATCTATACGGATGTGGACGGAATCTATTCTACAGACCCGCGGATCGTTAAGGTTGCGCGCAAGCTGAAGGAAATATCGTATGACGAAATGCTGGAACTCGCTAATTTGGGAGCAGCGGTGCTGCATCCGCGTGCAGTTGAGTACGCGAAGCATTCCGGTGTGCCTTTGATTGTAAGATCCAGCTTTAACCATAATGTAGGAACGGTTGTGAAGGAGGAAGCAGCAATGGAACAAGGTGTAGTGGTTAGTGGTATTGCCTATGACAAAAACGTAGCTCGCATCAGTATTCTGGGTGTGCCGGATGTACCAGGAGTTCTGGCTGAAGTATTTGGTGCGCTTGCATCCAATCAGCTGGATGTGGACATTATCGTTCAGAGCGGAGTGATGGATGGCAAAGCGGACTTCTCGTTCTCTGTTGCGCTATCTGATCGTGAGAACGCATTGCGTGTCATTGAAGGCCTTCACAGCCGCTTGCCTTACCGTGAAGTCACATCGGAAGAGAACCTCGTTAAAATCTCCATTGTTGGCGCTGGGATGGTCAGTCACCCGGGTGTAGCTGCCAAGATGTTCAAGGTCATTTCTGCTGAAGGCGTGAGCATCAAGATGGTGAGTACTTCCGAGATCAAAGTATCTTGTGTCATTGATGGAGAGAAGCTGCATGACGTTATTAAGGCGTTGCATACAGCATATGATCTCGATACCGCTGAGCAAGCTGTGATTGGCGGACCACAAGATCGCAGATAAGTTGTTTCTACACATGTAAACATAGCAAAGGTGTACTGTTGCCAACGGGCAGCAGTGCACCTTTTTTTGTTTTTCTCATAGCAATTCTCAGAGTGACTTGAATATCTTCTCCCCGCGTATCCCCCGATAAGGCGCCATACGGTTCCCTTCTCCCATCTCGGGAACACAATCCAGCAGATTTAATTGAGAGCAATACGAAATATCATGAACCCTGCCTAACTTTTCAAGCCTTCGTCCACCGGACGATATTCTCATCATATCCGGGATGCTGTCCCTACATTGGGATACCGCCTGATGAAGTACTATACCGAGATCATTCAATTGAATGGGAGAATAGGATTGTCGGTGTAACTCTTCGATAATGCATCCAGCACACAAACCATCCTCCAGTGCAAATTCATCCTGTGTCCCCGCACATAACAACAATACATCTCTTTGCAGTTCACATAGAACTGCTGCGACAGCCTGCACATTGAGAAATGATCCAGCGAGTACATGTTTCGCCTTGGAAGCTTTGATCAAGGCCCGGGTCCCATCGGTTGTAGTTAATATGATGGTTTTATCTGCAACGCCTTCAGTCATATATTCATAGGGGGAATTACCCACCTCGAATCCGGTAATTTTTTTGTCAAAACGCTCCCCGCCCCGAATGCAATCTTTCATTTCCATTTGTTTGGCTTGTGGAACCGTCTCTACGGCAATCACAGCCGCAGCATCATACGTCAGGGCTGTAACAATCGTACTGGTCGTACACAATACATCAATGACAACCGCACTCCGCCCTGCAACATCCATGGTGCGTAACTCATTCACATTGCCTACCACATCAACTCGCACTCCCCACAACTCCTTTCTGTATCTGGGGATCGGTAGTTCTATTTGAACTGGAATGGAACTTACCTATCTGCAATTACCATATGCATGCGCTTCTAGACGGGTGCCTAGAGCAGTAGGTTGATCTATGGTTTTCAACTCTCAACCGCATTCTGAAGAAATGATAGATTTCAGCGTCATAAATTAAAAGTACAGGCATAAACTTGAGATATGAACAAGCGCCAGAAGCGTGAACCATATGATCTCAAGGTTGGAGGAGCCTACTCATGAAGGTGAACTGGAAGGAACTTTTTCCGGAACCGATCCGCACCATTCTCGGAAGAATGCCACCCGCTCTATTGGAACAAGTGGAGGAAGTACGTATTCGTGAAGGCAGACCCCTGGAGATAAATGCAGGCAACACATACCACTTCCTGACACCTCAAGGCAGCCCGACAGGGAACCCTGAAGAAGCGTATGTTCCCCAGAAAGAAGTGACGCACAGGTTGCTCGATCTGATCAGTAACCATTCACTTTATACATTGGAAGAGGAACTGCGCAAAGGGTTCATCACCATCCCCGGGGGACATCGAATTGGACTTGCTGGCCGAACCGTACTAAGTGGTGGGCGTGTCGAATACCTGCGCGACATCAACGGATTTAACGTCCGGGTAGCACGTGAGGTACATGGAGTGGCTGACCGTATCCTTCCTTATCTTCTCGATATGAAGAGCGGACAGGTCTTCCATACGTTGATTCTTTCACCGCCTCAACAAGGAAAAACAACGTTGCTGCGAGATCTGGCGAGACAAATTAGCAGCGGAACGAAGCTTGCGGTGGGCAGTGAACTGGTACAGGGGATCCGTCCGCGCCTGAAAGTGGGCATTGTGGATGAGAGGTCCGAAATCGCCGGTAGCTACAAAGGAGTACCTGGATTCGACGTGGGCCCACGAACAGATGTGATGGACGGTTGTCCGAAGGCTGAGGGCATGATGATGATGCTTCGCTCCATGTCACCCGATGTCCTGATTGTGGACGAGATCGGTCGTCCGGAGGACGCTGAGGCGGTGATGGAAGCCCTGCATGCAGGAGTCTCGGTAATCGCGACTGCTCATGGCCGTGACCTATCGGAGCTGTCGGCCAGGCCCGCGCTCAGAACCTTAATTGCAGAGCAGATGTTCCAACGGTATGTACAGCTGCAACGGACGAGCCGGGGCATGACCTTTCGGCTGGCTGATGGCAAAATGCGTGGTTTGCAGCAGACCGGGGCAGGAGGTGAAGTCTTTGGTTAACATGCTTGGTGCGGTAATCATCCTGTTAGCCAGCACCCTCGCCGGATTTTACAAGGCCAGACAGTATGCATTAAGACCAAGACAATTGCGAGAACTCATTGCAGCCCTTCAGCGACTAATGACGGAGATTAACTATGGGCTCACTCCCCTTCCCGATGCCATGGGCAAGATGGGAGCCCAGACCAAAGAACCTGTAAAGACGCTGTTCCTTCATGCAGCTACACAGATGGAACCTCCTCATGGACTCACTGCCCGGGAGAGTCTTCAGTCCGGCGTGGATCTGGCTTGGGGGAGATCGGCCATGAAGGCTGACGAGCGGGAAGTCATGCTGCAATTAAGCTTCAGCCTTGGCACAAGTGACCGTCAGGATCAGACCAAACATATATCGTTAGCCATTCAACAACTAATGCATGAGGAATCCCGTGCCCAGGCCGATCAAATGAAATATGAACGAATGAGCCGAAGCCTCGGGATGCTTGTCGGAGCGTTAATCGTCATTCTGATCTTCTGAAATAGCCGGGATAGTGAGGTGCCAAGGTCATGAATCTAGAAGTGAACGCAATCTTTCAAATTGCGGGTATCGGAATCATTATTGCCATGATTCACACGGTACTGAAACAAATGGGAAAGGAAGATATGGCTCACTGGGTGACCGTAATCGGATTTGTCGTTGTATTGTTCATGGTGGTCCGTATGCTGGACAGCCTGCTACAAGAGATCAAATCGATATTTCTTTTTCAATGAAAACGGTCATGAAGCCGGATGGTGGTGACCTGTGGAAATTATCCAAGTTGTAGGTTTGGCGCTCATCGCAACAGTGCTCATTCTGGTCATTAAGGAACAGAAGCCGATGTTTGCCTTTCTGATTGCTGCCGCGACGGGCATTGTGATCTTCATGTTGTTGATTGGCAAGATCGGTGCAGTCATCGAGGTGTTGAAGCGGCTTGCCGAGAATTCAGGCATGGAGAGTATTTATCTAAAAACGGTGCTGAAAATCATTGGCATAGCGTACATTGCTGAATTTGGTGCACAGATCGTCAGGGATGCAGGCCAGGAGAGCATTGCGTCCAAGATTGAACTGGCCGGCAAGGTGTTGATCCTCGTTCTTGCTATACCGATCATTAGCATTATTATCGAAACCGTCATGAAGCTGATGCCGGTGTAGAAGGGGCGTGCGGACTTCATATGAAATCGATTCATCATAAGCCGCAATGGCGCCTTACGGTTGTGCTGATGCTCTGTTTTCTGTTCGGTATTCTTGGACAGGTTACTGCAAGCTCGCCTTCCGGCGAGTGGATGGAGCAGCAGGCCGATCAGCTTCCCAAGGATCAGGTGGAGAAATACTGGGATCAACTGATGCAACAATACGGTGGTTTCTTCCCGGATGGGAAAACCCCTTCCTTCATGGATATGTTAATCCCCGGCAATGAAGGGTTCAGCCTGAAGTCGGTGTTTGTAGCCATAGGAACCTTCTTGCTGCATGAAATTTTATATAATGGCAAGCTTCTGGTCACGATTGTGATGTTAAGTGTACTGAGCATGATTCTGGAGACCCTTCAAACCGCCTTTGAGAAAAATAATATTAGCAAAATCGCCTATTCGATCTGTTATATGGTCATCATCATCATTGCCATTAACAGCTTCAGTGTGGCGATTGGATACGCCAAGGATGCCATAACCGGCATGATCAACTTCATGATGGCGATGGTTCCCTTGTTATTCACACTGCTCGCGTCCATGGGTAACGTCATCACCGTCTCTGTGACTCATCCACTCATCATTTTCATGATCCATCTGGTGAGTACATTAATTCACATGCTCGTATTCCCGCTACTCTTCTTCTCAGCTGTTCTGCATCTCGTCAGTTCATTGTCTGACAAGTACAAGCTGACACAGCTGGCAGACCTCCTGCGCAATATTAGTGTGGCACTGCTGGGTATCCTGCTGACGATGTTTCTGGGCGTAATCTCGGTTCAGGGAGCATCGGGCTCCGTAGCGGATGGAGTCAGCCTGAAGGCCGCCAAATACATCGCAGGCAACTTTGTCCCTGTTGTGGGCAGAACATTTGCGGATGCGACGGATACGGTAATTACAGCTTCACTACTTGTCAAAAATGCAATTGGACTCACTGGCGTTATCATCATCCTGTTTCTATGTGCCTTTCCGGCACTCAAGATCCTGGCTATTGCCTTGATATACAACGTTACCGGTGCCATTATGCAACCGCTCGGAGACACCCCGATCGTAGGATGTCTACAGGCCATTGGCAAGAGCATGATATACGTATTTGCGGCGCTGGCAGCTGTCGGGTTGATGTTTTTCCTGGCGATCACCATCCTGCTGACTGCAGGGAATCTGACTGTCATGATGCGCTGAGTGCAGGTTGCAAGAAAGGGGTTGGAGAGGATGGGGTGGCTGAGCAACTGGCTCCAGGAATTGATCATGATCGTTCTGCTGGCGACTTTCGTGGATATGTTATTGCCCAATCGATCCATGGAACGTTATGTGAAGCTTGTGCTGAGCCTTCTCATCCTGCTGACTCTTTTATCACCCATAACCAAGCTCCTCAGAAGTGATCCGGTTGGTGAACTGAAACGGGCAATGTCGGCCATGGATGCTCCATCGGCTGGGAATGCAACGCTCGAACAGATTCTGGCTCAGGGCAAGCGACTGCAAGCGAATGAGCAGGAACAATCCCTGCAATGGACAGCCAAAGAACTGGCTAATGTCATGAAAGGCCAGATTGAAGAAACAACAGGAGCGAAGGTTCAGTCCGTAGAGGTGCAACTGGCAATGAGTAAATATGAAACGGAAATGGAAGCAGCCTCGTCAGTCGAACTGCCTGTAATCCAGCGTGTGTTGGTTGAGATGGCAGGAGAGAATGCAGGAGGAGAAGTGAATTCAACGCAGCAAGAAGTTGCTGCAAATACACAACCCATATTCGGCACAGATACAGAGTCAGAAAAGGATGAATCGCAGAAAACACAACAGCCCATCCAGATTGGTCAGATAGAAGTGCCTGATGTACAGATTGATGTGAATAAAAGTCAACATGATGGAAATGAAGCATCTTCCGAGCCTGTTATACGTGATCAGGTAGATGAGACGAAGCAGCAAGGTGAGACATCTTCACGGTCTGAACATGCGGTGCAGATTATTACATTGTTGACTGAAAAGTGGGATGTTGATGCGAACAACGTCCAAGTGAAAGAGCCGAGAAGTGCTGAAGTTCTCTGAGGAGGAGGGTGTCCGATGAAACAATGGTTCAAAAAGATGGAAACCTGGATGGGTGGCGGTGAGGGTGGGGCTAGGCGGAGCCAAACTTTCCGTTGGTTGATTATCCTGGGTTTGATCGGGGTGGGAATCATGCTGTTCAATTCCTTCGTCAATGTCAAAAAAATTGATTCCGAAAATATCGGTCGGGAACCACCTGATCCGACAACATCCATGGCATCCATACAGAGTGATCCGATGGATCAGAACCCTTTTCAGGCAATCGAAATTGCATTTGAGGACAAGATCAAAGGTGTGCTGGAGAATATCGTTGGTGTGGGGACCGTTGATGTGATGGTTACCGTGGATTCCACAGAAGAACTGGTCGTTCAGCGGAACGTGAAGGATTCTCAGCAACTTACCGAAGAAACTGATGCTAACGGGGGCAAGCGACATATGACGCAATATACCCGTGATGGCGAGATTATTACGTACGAAATATCAGGGGATCAGACACCGATAGTGACCAAAAAGCTCAAACCGCAGATCCGTGGTGTACTTGTAGTTGCCAGGGGTGCAGAGAATAAGGTTGTGAAGGAACTGATAACCGATGCTGTGGAAAAAGGACTGAATGTGGCTGCCTACCGGATCTCGGTTGTACCGCGCAAACAAGACTAATCTGGTGTGATGAATCGCAAGATTCAATTCTCATAAGAGTGAAGCCAATTTGAGGAGGAAGTTCTAATGAATAACAAACGTCAAACGGTATGGCTCGTTTCCATGCTGAGTCTGATGGTCATTTTGTCCGCGTATTATCTGTTCACTGAGGATTCTGGTCCAGTCAATGCACCCGTGGCTGACAGTCAGCAAGTCGATGGAATCAAGCAAGGGGAAGCGACGGAAACAGCAGGCATTCTTGATCCTACACAAGGTCTGGTTGTGAATGAAGTGGTGAATAGCGGAGAAGTTGAGAGTGACCCAAGTACGACTGGTACTGTTGAAGAACCGGCGGCTACAGAAGGTAAAGAGGCCGGAAATACAGAGAAAACACCTGCTGTCGAATCAGGCGAGAATAAGGGTGAAGCAGGAAAAGAAGCCGACAAAGAAGCGGATAAAGGGGCAGCAACTACACCAGAGACTGACGGTCAGACAGAAGGCACTGCAACGAAGACGGATGAGGAAGTCCTCAAGGAAATGGAAGAGCAGAATACGACAGCATCTGCGAGCAGCCAGTTCCAGAACTACCAGTGGCAGCGTGAGGAAAGCAACAATCGCAAGTATGAGGAACTGATGACCGTGGCGGGTGATCTGAGCAAAACGCCAGAGGAGAATGCCAAAGCAACGGAGCAACTCCGTACACTGGAAGAAAAAGAAGCCAAAATTACAGGCATTGAGGAGACACTTTCCCAGCAGTTCGCCAATGCGATTGTTCAAGAAGATGCCGACAAGTATAAAGTTGTGGTCCTCAGTGACAAACTGGATGTAAAACAGGCGGTATCCATTGTGGACCTGGTCATGAAAGAATTGGCTGTTTCACAGAACAAAATCAGCGTGCAATACGTTACAGAACAGTAATCCAAATCATGGAAATGCAGTCCCGGGAGCTGGTTGTACTCTCGGGCTCTTTCCATTTTTAACGATTATGATATAATACATAAAGCCATATGACCGTCCTAGTGAGACTGGCATGATGCCGAAGGAGTGAATAATGGAAATGTTTAAATTGAGTGAGATCAAAGAACTGATCAAACTGGTAGATGAAAGTTCCGTTCAAGAGTTGGAAATTGAAAATGAAGGATCACGGTTATCGATCCGTAAACCGGGCAAAACGGAGTATGTTCAGGCAGCTGCTGTGCAACCGCAAATGATTGCTGCTCCGCAAGTACAGCCGGCAGCAGTAGTAAGTGAAGCTGCACCGCAGGTCGATACTACAAGTCATTTACATAAAATTGTATCTCCGATGGTAGGTACTTTTTACAGAGCTTCCTCGCCGGAAGTGGGTCCTTTTGTGAGCGTAGGTGATAAAGTTGTTGAGAAAACAACGGTATGTATCATCGAAGCGATGAAGCTGATGAACGAGCTTGATGCGGACATCAAGGGAGAAATCGTTGAAGTGCTGGTTGAGAACGGACAGCTGGTCGAGTACGGGCAGCCCCTTTTCCTGGTGAAACCGGAATAACCGTTATAGCTGGTTAACAGCTAACCGCATGAGCTTCGAAGGAGGACAAAACGAAATGAAATTTCAAAAAATACTGATTGCGAATCGTGGAGAGATTGCGGTACGTATTATTCGTGCCTGCCGCGAAATCGGCATCTCAACGGTAGCCGTCTATTCAGAAGCGGATAAGGATTCTCTGCATGTTCGTCTTGCAGATGAGGCTTACTGCATTGGACCGACACTGTCCAAGGACAGTTATCTGAACTTCACGAACCTGATGAGTGTAGCTACACTCACAGAATGTGATGCAATCCACCCTGGTTACGGTTTTTTGGCGGAGAATGCTGATTTTGCAGAAATCTGTGGTTCCTGCAACATCACATTTATCGGGCCTTCACCGGAAGCCATTACCAAAATGGGAGACAAGGCTGTTGCCAAACAAACGATGAAAGATGCAGGAGTGCCTGTTATTCCTGGATCAGACGGCCTCGTTGAAAATATGGATGAAGCAATCATGATTGCTAGAGATATCGGATATCCTATTATTATCAAAGCTACTGCTGGTGGTGGTGGTAAGGGAATTCGTATTGCCGAAGATGAAGAGACGCTGATTAAGCAGATTACAGCTGCTCAGCAGGAAGCTCAAAAGGCATTTGGCAATGCAGGTGTATATCTGGAGAAATTCCTGACAGGCATGAAACACGTGGAAATTCAGATCATTGCTGATAAACACGGAAATGCAGCGCATTTGGGAGAGCGTGATTGCTCGGTTCAGCGTCGTCGCCAGAAATTGGTAGAAGAAGCTCCGTGTCCGATCCTCTCCGAAGATGTGCGTACACTGATGGGGGAAGCTGCAGTACGGGCAGCTCTGGCCGTGGATTACTCGGGAGCAGGCACATTGGAGTTCCTGCTTAGCCCGAATGGCGAGTTCTATTTCATGGAGATGAATACGCGTATTCAGGTAGAGCATCCGGTAACCGAGATGGTTACTGGCGTGGATCTGATTCGTGAGATGATCTCGGTAGCTGAAGGCAACCCACTTTCGTTCCGTCAGGAAGACGTGGTTATCAATGGTTGGGCCATTGAATGTCGTATCAATGCAGAAGATCCGGATCGTAACTTCATGCCATCACCAGGCAAAATCGGATTCTACCTTGCACCCGGAGGACCGGGCGTGCGTGTAGATAGTGCTGCTTATCCCGGTTATACCATTTCACCTTTCTACGACTCCATGATCGCGAAGTTGATTGTGTGGGGAGCGAATCGTGAAGAGGCGATTGCCAAGATGAAGCGTGCACTTGGGGAGTTTGCGATTGAAGGCATATCCACAACAATCCCTTTCCATCAAAAATTGCTGGAGCACCCAACGTTCATTCGTGGTGACTTTGATATCAAATTTCTTGAGGAAAACGAGATTTAAAAGGTATATTGGGCTTGTTTGTCATAATGTAGCCCAAATGATATAGTATGTAATAATAAGAGCGCATGTCTCCTGCAAAGGATAAGCCCGCACCTCGCGGATGTTTGCAGGAGTTCCGGTAAAGCCGGACCGGAAGGGTTGTGAAGGTCGTTTGACCTGAGTCCAGCGCCCTCACGGATGGCCGCAAACTTATCTCGCGAAAGGTGTGTTGAACAGTTATGAGTACACTACCGACTGAATTTGAACGAACGGATATCGGTGAAATCCAGATCGCACCTGAAGTTATTGAAGTGATTGCTGGATTGGCAACTCTTGAAGTGAAAGGTGTAGCAGGCATGAGTGGCGGATTCGCAGGCGGATTTGCTGAATTGCTTGGTCGCAAAAACCTTTCCAAAGGCGTTAAGGTTGAAGTAGGCCAACGTGAAGCTGCAGTCGATGTTTCCGTCATTATCGAGTACGGATACCGTCTTCCACAAGTGGCTACGGAGATTCAACAGAACGTGAAACGTTCCATTGAGAACATGACAGGATTGAATGTAAATGAAGTGAATGTTCACATTCATGACGTTCAGTTCAAGAGCACTGAGAAAGTGGAAGAAATTGACCTGAACAGTCAGCGCGTAAAATAAAAGAAGACAGATTCCCCCGGCATCATCTGCCGGGGGTTATCCCGTCTTGGACAGGTCTTCATTATAGCGAAAGCTAGGTGAGGATCTGATTTTTGCTAGTGAACAGGTTAAGTGATGTTAGTGAGCAAGGGAGGCTGTGCAGTTCGTGGCTAAAATACTGGATCGGCTTCTGTTGTTTATATACAGCATAAGCGTTGGAGCAATATCGGCAGCCGTCATTCTTCTGATTAGCGGTGTGCTGCCTTACGAATTGAATTACCAGCAGGAACAAAACGTTATTGTTGCCTCGGTTATTGCAGCAGCGATTTTGTTTATCCTGAGTTTGCGATTTTTCTACATCTCGGTTCGGCGTGAGCGTGCTTCGTTGCCGTCTGTGGATCAACGCACAGAATTTGGTGATGTACAGATTTCGATGGAGACGATTGAGAATCTCTGTTTGAAGGCGACTTCCCGTTTTCGGGGAGTGCGTGATGTCAAGGCACGTATACGTGTGGTTGAGTCAGGACTGGAGATTATGATCCGTGCAGTAGTGGATGGCGAGACACCTATTCCTGCGCTGACTTCTGATCTGCAAAAGGCTATACATGATCATGTGCAAGAGATTACGGGCATTCCGGTATCTTTTGTCACGGTGTATATCGCTAATGTAACCCAGTCGCCTAACTACAAGAGTCGAGTGGAATGAGGTGAGTTTCACTGATGCTGTGGAAAGAGATTTGGGATAGTCACAGAGGCCGAATTACCGGGATTATCGGCGGCATCTTTTTTGGATTTCTTTATGTATGGATCGGTTTTTGGGATATGTTGTTCTTTGCACTCTTGGTGTTCATCGGTTATACGTTAGGCAGACGAAGCGATTCAAAGCTGGGTTCGTCCATTCCCTGGAGGGAGTGGGGACAATGGCTTGGCGATCGCTGGCGTCCGTTTAAGTGACCTACCTGAACCCTGCAATATGTTTCTTCCGAAAATAGAGCTGTAGTTTAGGTTGCCCGTTTTTTGGAGGAAACGTATTGCAGGTTTTTTTGTGAAAAGGGATAACAATAACAATACCATGGAAGCCATCCATCTATCCGATACAGGATATGATGCGATGTCTGCATGATTTTAAAATAAGCATGATGACGCTCCAGATGGAGCGCTGCAGGAGGCAGGACATGAAAAGACGTTTGGCAAGGGAAATTGCAGTACAAAGTCTGTATCAGATGGAAATGAATGAGGTAGGTGCAGCGGAAGCTGTGAACATGTTGATCAATGAAGCCGCTGAAGATAATGAAACCGAAGTGGTTATCCGCGATGCAGATGTAATGCGTACCTATGTTACTGAGATGGTACAGGGAGCCTGGAACAATAAGGAAGCGATTGATGGGCTGCTTGTGGATTATTTGAAAGGCTGGCAGATCAGCCGTCTATCACGTGTGGATCGTCAGATTCTACGACTGTCAACGTATGAAATGGTATTCCGTGATGACATTCCGGCAAAGGTATCGGTCAATGAAGCAATCGAGCTGTCCAAATACTTTGGTACAGAAGAATCCGGTAAGTTCGTCAATGGTGTACTTGGACGTATGATTCAGGATGTTGACGCGATTAAAGCAAAATTATCTTAAGTTATGATTAACTATTTGAACAACCTCTAAATTTATATTCACATAAGGGAGAGAGAGTACAATGACAGCATCTATTATTAACGGTAAAGAAGTATCCCAAGAGATCCGCGCAAGCATGACAACAGAAGTAAAACAGCTTAGCGAACAGGGGGTAGTACCTGGTCTGGCTGTTGTGCTCGTCGGGGAAGATCCGGCATCCCAAGTATATGTGCGTAATAAAGAAAAAGCATGTCACGACCTCGGCTTCTATTCAGAAGTGCATCGCTTGGATGCAGACACGTCCCAAGAAGATCTGCTTGCGCTGGTGGACAAGCTGAACAATCAGAAATCCATTAACGGAATTTTGGTTCAGCTCCCGCTGCCGAAGCATATTGAAGAGAAAGCTGTTATTGATGCGATTGCCGTGGATAAAGACGTAGACGGATTCCATCCGGTGAATGTAGGTAATCTCGTTATTGGTGACGATAGTCTGCTTCCGTGTACCCCAGCGGGTGTAATCGAACTGATCAAGCGCACTGGACTCGAAATGTCCGGTAAACATGCAGTAGTCATCGGAAGAAGTAACATTGTCGGCAAACCGGTATCGCTGTTGCTCCAACGTGAGAATGCGACGGTAACGATGTGTCACTCCCGTACCGCCAACATGAAAGAAATCACACGTCAGGCAGATATTTTGGTTGTAGCTATCGGCCGTGCCAATTTTGTGGATGCTGATTTTGTGAAACCGGGTGCTGTTGTTATCGATGTCGGCATGAACCGTTTGGAGAATGGCAAGCTGGCAGGAGACGTTGATTTCGAAAGCGTGAAAGAAGTATCTGGTCCAATTACACCTGTTCCTGGTGGTGTTGGTCCAATGACAATTACGATGTTGATGCAAAATACATTGATCGCTGCCAAACGCGCTCACGGATTGGCCTAGGGTTCTGTCTGTGGCAGATCAAAAGATCTACTCCATCAAAGATCTGAACCGATACATTCGAATGAAACTGGAATCGGATCAGGTCCTGTCGGACGTCTGGCTGCGCGGGGAGATTTCGAATTTCACACATCACTCCAGTGGCCACATGTATTTTACATTGAAGGACAAGGACAGCCGGATCAAGTCGATTATGTTTGCATCCCATAATCAGCGATTACCCTTTGTACCGAAGGAGGGTGCAAGGGTTATTGCCCGTGGTAATGTCTCGGTATATGA
This sequence comes from Paenibacillus sp. USHLN196, assembly GCF_037144955.1. Lineage (NCBI taxonomy): Bacteria > Bacillati > Bacillota > Bacilli > Caryophanales > Paenibacillaceae > Paenibacillus > Paenibacillus sp. USHLN196. Next base: position 269,252 of record NZ_JBBCYH010000008.1, read on the forward strand.
ACGGGACGGGCAGTATCAATTCTATGCTACCCATATGCAACCGGACGGAATTGGAAGTCTGTACTTGGCTTACGAACAATTGAAGAAAAAGCTGGAGGATGAAGGTTTATTTTCACCTTCGAGAAAAAGACAGATTCCTCGTTACCCACAGACGATCGGAGTTGTAACTTCACCGACGGGAGCGGCGGTGCGGGACATTATGATTACACTCCAACGCAGATATCCTTCTGCGAAAGTCGTTTTATATCCGGTTCTGGTCCAAGGTAAAGGCGCAGCACCTTCCATTGTTAAAGCGATTGGTAACCTGAACCGCATGGGAGAAGCCGATGTACTTATCGTTGGACGCGGAGGCGGTTCACTGGAGGAATTGTGGGTGTTCAATGAGGAGATCGTGGCAAGAGCAATTGTCGCTTCGGATATTCCTGTCATTTCTGCCGTTGGACACGAAACGGACTTTACCATTGCCGATTTTGCGGCTGATTTGCGTGCGGCTACACCTACAGCAGCTGCTGAACTGGCTGTACCTAATCGGGCTGAGTTGCTCGATCAGATCGGACAACGTCAGCGCCAGTTACAGCACAGCTTGCGTCAGCGTGCTGTACATAATCGTGAACGGCTCGCAAGATTACAGCGTTCGCCGGTGCTTGTTCATCCAAGACGTACCTTAATGCAGCACACGGAACGTTTGGATATGATGCACCAACGGCTTTTGAGAACTGTGGATACGCGTATGAAATGGACGGGAGAGAAGCAGGAACGTCTTCGGGCCGCACTGCAACGATTCAATCCTCGTGATCAGGTCAATGCAGCACGCCGTGAAAACGCGGCAGCACGCAGACAACTTGAACTTGCGATCAGGTCCATAACCAGATCGAAACAGCAACAGTGGAAGTCATCTGTGCGGCATCTGGATGCGCTTAGCCCGCTTAAAGTCATGTCACGCGGATATAGCCTCGTCTATGACGAGCAGGAACAACGATTGATCAAGTCGATGAAGGATGTACAACCTGGAGATTCGATCAAGATTAAATTAACAGACGGGCAGCTGGACTGTCAGGTTTGGGGAATGAAGGAGGACGACAATACCCATGGCGAATGAACCGGAATTGAATTTTGAAGAAGCAATGGCGGCATTGGAAGACATCGTAGGTCAGCTTGAGCATGGTGATGTTCCGTTGGAACAAGCCATCGATCTGTTTCAGCGCGGGATGAAACTTTCGCAACTTTGCGGTCTGAAGCTGGAACAAGTGGAACGCAAGATCGAGATGATCGTAGAAGAAGATGGAGAGCTTCGCAAGAAGCCATTCGGAACTGCTGACGATGAGAGCGGTGAAGTCCATGAGTAATCGTCCTTCGTTTCAAGCATACCTTGAGGAAGTCACAGCTGAGGTGACTGAAGAGTTGAAGCACACTCTTCCCGATCATTGGGATGTACCTCAATCGCTGAAGGATGCGATGCAATATTCACTTATGGCCGGAGGCAAACGCCTTCGTCCTCTTCTGGTCGTTGCTGCGGCGGAAGCCTTCGGTGCACAGCGTAAAGCTGCAATGCCGGTAGCCTGCGCCGTGGAGATGGTTCACACCTATTCACTGATCCACGACGACCTGCCTGCTATGGATAATGATGATTACCGTAGGGGGAAATTAACGAATCATAAGGTATATGGTGAAGCAACAGCCATTTTGGCAGGTGATGCACTGTTAACGCATGCTTTTTATAGTATTGTTCAAGCGGGTCGGCGCAGCGGGGTGGCATCAGAAGCATTGCTGTCCATCGTAGAGGATATGTCTGAACTCGCTGGAGCAAGAGGCATGGTCGGTGGTCAAGTTGCGGATATGGAAGGCGAGCAAGGGATGACTGATCTTGCGCAGCTCCAGTACATTCATTTGCACAAAACGGGTGACTTAATTGTATTCTCCCTCATTGCTGGAGCACGAATCGGTGGAGCTACAGAAGGACAGTTGGAAGCACTGCGTGTGTTCGGCCGTGATCTGGGGCTGGCGTTCCAGATTCAGGATGATATTCTCGACCTGACGGGCGACGAGCAAAAGATGGGCAAGAAAACACAGAGCGATGTGAATCAGCAAAAGGTAACATATCCTTATTTTATTGGGATGGATGCCTCTATGGATGAAGTGAAGTCCCTTACACAATCTGCAAAAGATGCACTTGAAAGAGCCGAGTTACCTGATGCATCGAGATTGGTGGAGATCGCAGATTATCTGATGAGTCGAGACCATTAGATTCTGACAGAGCACGCTGTTTCAAAACCTGTAGAACAGTGTAATGAATGTAATGTCCTTTTTCCGAGTGGATGGAAAAAGTCTGTCCCGAAAAGATTCGGGAATACATACGGAGACAGATCATATCTATCTTGCTGGCGAAAATGCTCGTTATCGGGAGTAAAGTGCAGTAAATTATGATTCTTGTTCTTTTATGTTATAATGATTTAATGTCATTTGATTCATAATGTAAATAGGGATTTACACAAATAATTAAACAATCTAGGAAAGCGGGGAGATTCTCGTGCTGCTTCCACAAATTAAACAACCCAGTGATCTAAAGTCGATGTCTCAGGATGATCTTGCGCTTTTGTCGGCAGAGATCCGGCAGTTTATAATTGAGAAACTGTCCGTTACAGGTGGGCATCTTGCACCCAACTTAGGAGTGGTTGAGCTCACGGTAGCCCTGCATTACTGCTATAACAGTCCAGCAGACAAAATGATTTTCGATGTAGGGCATCAGGCTTATGTTCACAAAATACTTACAGGGCGTATGGATCGCTTTGATACATTGCGTCAACACAACGGACTCTGCGGATTTGTCAAACGTAACGAAAGTGAACATGATGTATGGGAAGCTGGCCACAGCAGTACTTCATTGTCCGCTGCGATGGGGATGGCCCTTGCACGTGATCTGAAGGGTGAAGATAATCAAGTCATCGCAATGATTGGTGATGGAGCGCTTACAGGTGGTATGGCATTTGAGGCCCTCAATCATATTGGTCATGAGCAGAGAAAACTGATGGTTATTTTGAATGATAATGAAATGTCCATTGCTCCAAACGTTGGGGCTATGCATAAATATTTGAGCAAGATTCGTTCGGATCGCCATTATCTGAAAGCGAAAGATGATGTCGAGGGAATGCTCAAAAAAATCCCAGCTATTGGGGACCGTTTGGCCAAATCGGCAAGCTGGATCAAAGACAGTGTCAAATATATGATGGTACCTGGGGTTCTTTTTGAAGAACTGGGCTTCACGTACTTGGGACCGATTGATGGTCATGACATTCCTAAATTGATCGAGACGTTCAAACAGGCGGACAATGTGGATGGTCCAGTCATGGTTCATGTTCTCACGACCAAAGGAAAAGGTTATCAGCCAGCTGAAGCCGATTCGCACAAGTGGCACGGGATTTCTCCGTACAAAATTGAATCCGGTCAAGTGCTGAAAGCTGTAGGAAAACCGATGTACACCGAAGTGTTCGGTCAAACGCTGATTGATCTTGCGAAGCAGGATAAGCGGATTGTAGCTGTAACTCCAGCAATGCCTACAGGGTCAGGGCTCATTCCGTTTAGTAAGGAATTTCCGGATCGCATGATTGACGTAGGTATCGCAGAACAGCATGCGGCGACGATGTGTGCTGCGTTGGCCATGGAAGGCTTGAAGCCGGTATTTGCCGTGTATTCAACGTTTATGCAACGTGCTTATGATCAGATTGTACATGATATTTGTCGTCATAACGCCAACGTGATGTTTGCCATTGACCGTGCAGGCTTTGTAGGTCCCGATGGCGAAACACATCAAGGGGTGTACGATGTGGCGTTCATGCGCCATATTCCAAATATCGTTCTGATGATGCCAAAAGACGAAAATGAATTGCGTCATATGATGAAAACGGCGCTTGATTATAATGAAGGTCCGATTGCTTACCGTTATCCACGAAACAATGTGGTGGGTGTACCTCTGGATGATGAGCTTGTTCCGATTCCGATTGGAACATGGGAGCAACTGCGTCCATCGGAAGGCTATGCCGTTATCGCTTCAGGATCGATGGTTCAGCTTGCAGAAGAAGCAGCAGAGATGGTAAAACGGGAAGGCATTACAGCAGGTGTAATCAACGCTCGCTTCCTCAAACCTCTGGATGAGCAAATGCTGCGTGATTTGGCTGTTCGAGGCACCAAATTGATTGTACTTGAAGAAGCATCCCAAGCAGGAAGCATGGGCAGTGCGGTTCTGGAGTTCTACGCAGAACAGGGATTGCATGATGTACATGTGCAACTGATGGGGATTCCGGATCGCTTTATCGAGCATGGCAGCATCAAGGAACAACGTGAGGAAGTGGGTCTTACCGTTGAGAATGTATGTGCTGAACTGCGCAACATGGCTGTTCAGTCATCTTACAGCATGCCCAAAACTCGTTTTCCTTCGTAAATTTACATGATAGGAGAAAGACATGTCACTCCCGAAAGAACGAATTGATGTTCTGCTGGTTGAGCAGGGCTATTATGAAAGTCGTGAGAAGGCGAAAGCAGCGATCATGGCTGGACTGGTGTATGCCAACAATGAGCCGATTGAAAAGGCGGGCATGAAAATTCCACGGGAAGCCGAGCTGAAGGTTAAAGGCTCGGTACATCCCTATGTTGGCAGAGGCGGATTAAAGCTCGAAAAAGCGATCCGTCATTTCGGCCTTGATATGAATGGACTTGTCATGCTCGACATCGGTTCATCCACCGGTGGCTTTACGGATTGTGCACTACAGCATGGTGCGTCCCACGTATACGCCATTGATGTGGGCTATAATCAGCTCGACTGGTCTTTGCGTAATGATGAACGGGTTACCGTGATGGAAAGAACCAATTTCCGCTATGTGACTCCCCAAGATCTGACCGGACCCGTGCCAAATTTTGCGAGTATTGATGTGTCTTTCATTTCACTGCGCATCATATTGCCGCCACTCCTGGCCCTTTTGAAACAGCCTGCAGATATCGTAGCATTGATTAAACCTCAATTTGAGGCAGGGCGTGAAAAAGTAGGCAAGTCCGGTGTAGTGCGTGATACGAAGGTACACAAGGATGTATTACAGACCATGCTTCATTTTGCGAGTCAACTTGGTTTGAATTTGCAGAGTTTAACTTTTTCCCCTATAACCGGTGGAGAAGGCAATATAGAATTTCTTGCTCATTGGCGTCTGGAAGCACCAGAGGCAACACAACCAGAGAACGATCCAGCTTCACTTGATGCACTTGCGGAGCAAGTTGCGAAGGAAGCGGCGCATACATTTACGGGAAACTCATCATAAAGATGGGTTTCTTTTCGCTGGAAAGGTGATTGATGTAAAGGGAAATCATGACTGAATCTCGAATATGTCTTCGAGGTGAGCGATAATGAATGGTCAATATGACACAATCGTTATAGGAGTTCTTGCTGTCTGTCTGATCTTGTGGCTGTTCATCGGCCTGCGTAATTGGGTGAACCGACCGATGCCTGTAAGCTTGTCTGGAATGCAACTAAACGTGAAGATTCAGGATTCCCCGGCATTAGATCTGCTTGAAGCGCAGGGGTACGAAGTCATCGGGGGTAAAATGAAAGTCCCCCTGGCTTTTGAGGCCAACGAATCCGTATTTTACAGCAGATTATTTATCGATTATGTTGCAGAGCGTGAGGATCTCAGATACCTGGTCAAAACATCGCGTCGCAGACAGCCGCTTGAATTGACTGGTCCTGCGCTACGGGATCGCTTCCTCAATTATCTGTTATTATATCCTGGTTGTGAAGGACTGCTGTATGTTGACGTGGAGGATTCCGATATTAAGTTAATCAGGCTCATGGACTATCAGGAAGATGTGTATGATGGGGATGATCTGGACTAATATAGTAGGATGAACATGGTTTGGCGAAATCTGCGGCGAACTACACTTGCTGCTTTATTGCAATACATTTAACTGGAGGCATGTATGAAAGGACAAAGGCACATCAAGATTCGTGAAATTATTAGTCAAAATGAAATTGAGACTCAGGATGATCTGGTTGAAGCACTGCGCAAATCAGGTTTTCAGGTGACTCAGGCGACGGTATCCCGGGATATCAAGGAACTGTTATTAATCAAGATTCCGATGGATGACGGACGGTACAAGTATTCTTTGCCAACAGATCAACGATATAATCCGATTCAGAAGCTGAAGCGTGCACTCGTTGACAACTTCCTGCATATTGATCACACGAACAACCTGGTTGTGATGAAATGTTTGCCGGGAACAGCGAATTCCATTGCTGCTTTACTTGATAATATTGAGTGGAATGAAGTCATGGGCACGATCTGTGGAGATGACACCATCCTGATTATCTGCCGGACTGAAGGTAACAGTGTGACCGTTATTGAGCGGATCATGGGTTACATTTCTTGAATAAATGGTTCAAAAACATAATTTCTGAGTTAGTCATCCGGAGGTGTTTTTGCAGATGTTAGTTACGTTATCGATTCGTAATCTGGCTGTGGTGGAAGAAGTGGATGTTGTATTCCACCCGGGATTCCATGTACTTTCTGGGGAAACGGGTGCAGGGAAGTCGATTATTATAGATGCACTTGGTTTAATTGCTGGTGGACGCAGTTCAGCAGATTTGATCCGGTACGGTTGTGATAAGGCAGAGATGGAAGCCCTGTTCGAGATGGAGCAGAGTCATCCGGTATGGCAGACATTAGAGAAGCTGGGTATCCATTGTGAGCCGGAAGAGCATTTGGTCATTCGACGTGAACTGAACACCCAGGGGAAGAGTACGTCCCGCATTAATGGGCAATTGGTCAATCTCACCATGCTGCGGGAAGTAGGCGAGAAGCTGATCAATATCCATGGTCAACATGAACATCAGAGTTTGCTGCGCGCTGAGAGCCATCTGGGGCTTCTCGACACCTATGGTTCTGAAGTCATCGGACCGATCAAAGCGAAATATCAGGAGCGCTACAGCAAGTTTATCACAGCGGAAAAAGAATTGCGTGCACTTCAGGAGTCCAGTCAGCGTGCTTATCAACTTCTGGATATGTATCGCTTTCAGCTTGAAGAGATCGCAGCCGCAAGCCTTACACGCGGTGAGGATGAATTACTCGGGGAAGAACGGGTCAAACTATCCCATAGTGAGAAAATGATGGACAGTGTTGCCGGAGCATATGATTTGCTTAGTGGTCAACGCGGACTTGAAGCTGTAAGTATTGCTCTTTCAAGAATTGAAGATATATCCGGATACGATAGTAAAGGTCTGCAACCTATTGTAGAGCAGCTGCAATCGGCATTTTATCAATTGGAAGATGCAACATTCCAGTTAAGGGATTACCGGGAGAAGATTGAATTTAATCCGGCAAGGCTGGAAGAAGTGGAGCAAAGGTTGAATCTGATTTCTGGCCTCAGACGGAAATACGGGGACAGCGTGGAACTTATTCTGAGTTATTATGATCAGATTAGCCATGAAACCGACCAATTGGAGAACAAGGACGAACGTCTAGAGAAATTGCGAGCTGAACGTGATAAAATGCTTAATCTTGTGATGGAGTCTGCCGAGGAACTCAGCAAGGTTCGCAAACAATGTGCCGAGGAACTCGCTGCGCAAGTGGAAAGTGAGCTTAAGGATCTGCAGATGGAGCGAACTTCACTGCGTGTTCAGATTACTCCATTTGAAGATCCGAAGGGAATTGAATGGAATGGCCGTCGTATTCGTCTGAATCGTCAGGGTGCGGACAATGCCGAATTCCTGATCTCACCGAACCCCGGTGAACCACTTCGACCATTGGGCAAGATTGCTTCAGGTGGAGAGCTGTCGAGAATGATGCTCGCGATGAAGAGTATCTTTGCACGACATGATCGGATACCTGTGTTGATTTTTGATGAAGTTGATACCGGCGTTAGTGGGAGAGCAGCTCAATCCATTGCAGAAAAATTATTCCGGCTGTCTTCGACTTGTCAGGTATTCTCAATAACTCACTTACCACAAGTGGCTTGTATGGCAGATCATCAGTATCTCATCGAGAAACATGTCTATGATGGACGGACGATGACGCAGGTGGAATCGCTGTCAGACGAAGGCAGAGTGAAGGAATTGGCACGTATGCTGGGCGGCGTGGAAATTACAGAAAAAACGCTGCATCACGCACAGGAAATGCTGAATTTGGCGGAAGCCAAAAAAGGGTGAAACGGACGGCTGGCGTAATGATTGACAGTAATAAAAGCCTGGGGGCGAGGTTATCTTAAAGGTACGCAATTGGCGACCACCTTTCGTCAAGCGAAAGAAGCAAAGGGAGTGTGACAGCCATTGAATTCCCCCCTCAGGAAGAAATTGCTAGGTCTTTTATTTGCCTTCTTTCTTTGTGTGATTAGCCAGGCCATTCAGCCTGTGCAAAGTTATGCTTCACTGCCGGATGAATTACAGGTGTTTGCTGGCAGGCAAGCGGATGTCCGGCTCGCCGTACCTGCTGCTTCAAGCGCCGTTGTAGATCGTCCTGATATCGTTGGTTTGGATGATCAGGCAGCGATGCATGTTACCAGGCAACAACCTTTGCATCTTCACCCTCAACAGACGGGACATGCTAAATTAACGTTGAAGTTGTGGGGTAAAATTCCGGTGAAAACAGTTCAGGTAAATGTGATACCGGATTTGCGTGTTGTACCCGGGGGTCAAACGATTGGCGTCAAAGTTAAATCAGCAGGTATTCTGGTGGTTGGACATCATCTGGTCCATTCTGGCCAAGATGAGCGCGTATCGCCCGGAGAAACCGCTGGCATTAAGCTTGGGGATCTGATCACGCATATGGATGGTAAACGTCTTGATGGTGTGGCAGGTGTCTCCGAAGCCGTTGAACTTGCAGGCAAAAGTAAAAAAGGCATCGATGTGGTATTAAAACGTGGCAAGGAAACGGTCAAAACACGATTGACTCCAGCGTATGACTCCGAGGATCAAGCGTGGAGGCTTGGCTTGTATATTCGTGATTCTGCAGCTGGTGTAGGTACTCTTACCTTCTATGCTCCCGATCAGGGCGTATATGGCGCACTGGGCCATGTCATTACAGATATGAATACACAGACATCCATTGTTGTGGGTAGTGGTCAGATCGTTCAGTCAAACGTTACGTCAATTTCGAAGAGCGAGACCGGTGATCCGGGTGAAAAACGTGCTCATTTCCTCAAGGAAAGTAAGATTTTGGGCAATATTGAACGCAATACGGCTTTTGGCATCTTTGGTAAAATGTCCGGAAATCCTGAGCACAGTCTGTATTCCAAAGGCATTCCCGTTGCTTTTTCTCATGAAGTTAAGGAAGGCCCGGCCGAAATTCTTACCGTGGTTGACGGTCAACAAGTTGAGCGCTTCTCCATTGACATTGTTCATGTAGCAGATCAATCTGAGCCAGCGACTAAAGGTCTCGTACTTCGAATTACAGACCCAAAACTGCTGGATAAGACCGGAGGCATTGTTCAAGGTATGAGTGGCAGCCCAATTGTGCAAAATGGTAAATTGATTGGTGCAGTGACTCATGTATTTGTTAACGATCCGAAATCAGGGTATGGTTGCTTCATTGAATGGATGTTACAGGATGCTGGCGTTATGATGAAAAAGGAAAACGCAAAGAACCTCAAGGCTGGATAAACAGCCCTGAGGTTCTTTTTTGTCGAAAGCAAACATAATATATCGGATAATGAAATAAATTATTTATTATATAGGATCAAGAAAAAAAAATAAAGAAAAATAATTTTCGACAGGAGGAATTTAACCTGCTGTGTCGAAAATTTAACCTGTAAGGAAATGTACGAAACGATGTTTAATTTAAAGGAGGATACCGTTTTGCAAAAAATTGAGGTATTGCTGGCCGATGATAATCGTGAATTTACGAATTTGCTTGCCGAATATATATCTGAACAGGAAGATATGGAAGTAACCGGTATTGCATACAATGGAGAAGAAGTACTGCAATTGCTGGAGCAAACCCGGGATGTGCCGGATGTACTGATTCTGGATATCATCATGCCACATCTGGATGGACTGGGTGTGCTGGAGCGCTTGCGCAACCTGAACCTGTCTCCACAGCCTAAAGTCATTATGCTTACGGCATTCGGACAAGAGAATATCACACAGCGTGCCGTGCAACTCGGAGCTTCCTACTACATTCTTAAGCCGTTTGACATGGAAGTGCTCGCGAATCGTGTACGCCAACTGGTGGGAACACAGACCGCGATGTCCACAAGCAGCGGATCATCCATGTTCATGAAATCAAATGTCGTGCCAATGGGCAAACACAAAAATCTGGATGCCAGCATCACGTCCATCATACATGAAATCGGCGTTCCTGCGCATATTAAGGGATATCAGTATTTGCGCGAAGCCATTACGATGGTGTACAACAATATCGAAATTTTGGGAGCCATCACCAAAACACTGTATCCGGCCATTGCCGAAAAATTCAAAACAACGCCGTCCCGCGTCGAACGTGCGATCCGTCATGCCATTGAGGTAGCTTGGACGCGTGGTAACATCGACAGCATCAGCCACTTGTTTGGCTATACGATCAACATCAGCAAGTCTAAACCGACAAACTCAGAATTCATCGCGATGGTCGCTGACAAGCTGAGAATTGAGCACAAGGTTAGCTGAAAGGGTCAGGAGTAGTGAGCCTGCAAATTTTTTATGGCGATAAACTTGGGTGATATATGCTAACGAATACCGTTATTTATTGGATTGAAGATCATCCAATAGATGACGGTATTTTGCATTACGAAATAACGGAGATGATGATGATGATACCTATTTTTACAGCGTTACTTCCGATCATTGAGGAAAAACCTACCTCTTAGTACCATTTTAGAAAAAGGAAATATTTTATAAACTTTTTACCTTGAGTTAACGCTTTTTTAGTTAGAAAGTGGTACGATGTGACCATTGACAAAGACCCACTATATAATTAGAACGCTTGGATTGGATGCTACGAATAGAGGGGTAGAGTGGTATGTTTACGCAAATAGGTGAGATTGCTGAACCAATTCCTGTAGTACGATCTGATACAAAATGCGATATCGTCTATCATCTGTTTAAGTCTACTCCCAGTCTGGAAGGTATAGCTGTTATGGGGGACAAGGGTGTGTCATTGATGATGCGAGCCCGATTCTTCCAACAGATTGGCACACAATATGGCTATAATCTGTATATGGGACGTCCTGTAGAACTCGTGATGAATACGCGGGCACTGGTCGTGGATTATTCGGAACAGATTACAGATGTAAGTGTTCTTGCGATGGATCGAGACGAAGGGGATTTATATGACCTTGTGCTGATCACCTCGGGCGACAGTTTCTTTGGTGCTGTGAGTATTCGCCGTTTACTGCTTGCTGTAGCTGATGTACGGGCTGAAATGGCGATTTTTATGAACCCGCTGACAGGTCTTCCAGGGAATCATATCATAAACGAACGGTTATATCAGGCGCTTCAGATGGATCATTTTAGCGTGCTTTACGTGGATCTCGATCAGTTCAAATCCTACAATGATAGCTATGGTTTCAAGATGGGGGATCAGCTTATTCAGGCAACAGCTAACTTGCTTCGCAAGCTTTTTGTTTTTCCGGAAGCTTTTCTTGGACATATCGGGGGTGATGATTTTATCGCAATCCTGAATCATCATAATTATCAGCATATTAGTGAGGAAGTCATTTCAGGCTTTGAGGACATGAAGAGGACGTTCTACAACGAACATGATTGGAGTCATCAATATGTTCTGGGGGAAGGACGCTCCGGGTTGAATCGGCCCATTCCTCTAGTGTCGGTATCCATCGCTGTTGTGACCAATAGGAAGCAAAAATATGAAAACATAGATCAGATTATCGATGAGGCCACACGCATCAAAAAAAGTTGTAAAGCGATTGTCGGCAGTATCATCTGTGCAAATGATAGCGCTAGTAATCCATGCTAGAGTAAGAATTACCTATAATAGATGCAGCTAACGTGCAAGATGCAAGAAAACCGCTACGTATCAGGCGTTAGTCACCTGTCATAGCGGTTATTCTATCCTTGCCTAAGAGTCGAAAGTTGTGTAACGAAAACACTTTAATCTCATTATGTATACATATAAGAATGTAGGATCAGTACGTACTCAGATTCGAATATCAACGGATGGATATGAAGCAGCAGGAGATGCACCAGCCGGAGTTTGCATCCGGTTTCCGGATACCTGATCTGTGTTTTCGCCATCCGGTAGCTTCTCCGTATTTCCAGTTTTATTATCTTCGTTTACTTCATTATCTTCTTCCCCAGATGCTGCAGATCTGGGAGGTTGGACCGCTTCTTTAGGCGCGGATGGATGGATCTCTTCCACCAGTTCCCCAATCTTCTGATTGACTTTGCTCAACTGAGCGTTGATGTCCTGAACTACTTCTCGTTTTGCCTGGAAGACCGTGCGCTCTGCATTTTCCAGCATCATTGATTTGCCGAGATCGAGATCATTTCCCGGAGGGTTGATCTCCAGGACAAGTCGGTCGAAGCGGGTTTCTCCCTCGGTAGTCTGTATGGAGCCCTGCATGCGATCACGCATACCGACCAGCTTACCCAATTGATCATAAGTCTGACTATTCTTGATCAGGTGATCCAGTGAAGGGGATTGTGCCTCGTCGGTTGGTTTGGGCTGTTGCTGAGGAGTCTTTTCGGGCTGTTTTAATTTGTTCTTTTCCTGCAATTCTTCTGCTTTAATTTGGGCAATTTGGCTGTCGACTTGGGATATGGAGTTTGTTAAGGATTTAATTCGTTCAGCTTTGGTTTTGGTATCCAACTCGTCATTGGCTTTTACACTCTGGATTTCTTCATTAAGTCTGATCTTCTGCTGCATGAGCCCCTGAATTTCTTTATCCCGATTGGGGACTTGGTTCCCGGGAGTGAAACTGCTTTTGGTTACAGATGAGATTGAATTCATATCCTGTTCTCCTTATACACTTAATTGTGAGTCTATTTACATATATCGGATGTTAAGAGAAGTAATTGAAGATCAATTGCTTCGTTAGAATGGATTCATTTACGTAGGCCTAGATGTGAACTCCAAACGGGTCTGGAGTTCACTGGATGCCGTTAAGATCAGACGGAGGAATTGGCCGCGTGGTTTACAAAGGTCTCTGAACAACAATAAAGTAACGAGTACTGTATGATAAGATGAAATGCAATTTCAGCCTAGAATTACAGTTGATAATGAAAATTATTATCATCTATAATGTAAGGAATATTAGTGAACCTCTGCTACTACGCATGTATTACAAGGATGGGTGGCAGAATGATGACCTTGCAAGGTCTTTGTTGCGGGTGAGGCTGGGATTGGAGAGTATTCGATGCAATTAGACGAACAGATGAAATGCTGGAATCATGCCGCTGTTAAGGTCCTGGATATACGCCGGATTGTTATGGAGGCAGGGGCACAACTGGAGTCCTACATACTTCCGGCAAATGGTTTTATATATACGATTCGAGGATCTGCTGTACTACGATTGGATGGGCAAGCATACAAGGCAGAGCGATTTTACATGCTTCATGGGGCGAAAGGATCTTCACTGGATATCCAAACCAACGAAGATTTCGAGTATATTCTGCTCTATTACAGAGCATTTCTTGCCTTTCCTAATTATCGTAAAAAGTGGTTAATGGCACAACCTGAGGTTACACCGTTCTCATTGCAATATGGCTTTGCGCCAAGTAGTCCACTTGGGCTGTTACGTTACCTTGACGAGCTTGAGAATGCATGGGTGCAGTCTGGCAGTCTGGATCTGCTTCATACGAAAAGTTTATTTTACCAATTCATTCATGAAATGATGGTTCAGTTGGCAGAGCAGGAGATCAAAACTGAGCTTGCTGACCCGGTGAAACAAACACTTCGTTATATACTAAAGCATTACAGGGAACAGGTCACGCTTGATTTTCTGGCCGAACAATTCAACTATAGCTCCCGGCATTTATCCATGCAATTCAAACGACAGACGGGTTACAGTCCCATCGATTATTTAATTCAGACTCGAATCGCCAAGGCGCGCAATCTGCTTGTACGATCGGATGCAACGCTGAGTGAAATTGCAGCCGAAGTGGGTTATTCGGATGTGTATTATTTTAGTCGAATCTTCAAAAAACATGTGGGGATCTCTCCGATTCTGTATCAGCGAAAGATGAGAGAAGAAGCTCGAACAGAGGATCGTCCATTGCAAATCTCTGAATCGTCCATTGGCCGAAGATGGAAGTCGGGATATATTGATTATGAGAATCATTATCAATATATAGACGGAGGGTCTACACCAATGAAAAGAAGAAAAACAAGTTCCAGTATGATCATGGTTGCATTATTGAGCATAACGATGCTCCTTGCAGCCTGCTCTTCAGGTACAGCAACAACACCAGCAGCTGGCGAAGGAACGGGTGCCAGTTCCAATAGCAGCAGTACGGCCGTGTCATCGGACACAGGAAGCCAGACGAACAAAGACAATGAAACACGCACAGTCTCAACGGTTAAAGGTGACGTGGTTGTTCCAGCGAATCCCAAACGGGTTGTTGTATTGTATCTCCAGGGGGATGTCGTTGCACTTGGAGTTAAACCAATCGCTACCTCAGATGTATACGACGGGGCTGCATATAAGAGTGAGCTTGAAGGTGTAAATGCACTGGGTACCTGGTTCGAACCGAATCCCGAAGCTGTCATTGATCTTGATCCGGATCTGATCATTGTTCCTTCAGAAGAGACGTATACGTTATTAAAAGATATTGCACCTACGGTATATATCCCGTATGAGAAATTGTCTACAGAGGAAAGACTCCATAGTATAGCGAGTATTTTTGGCAAAGAGCAGGAAGCCGAGACGTTAATCACCAATCTCAACACCAAAGTTGAAGAGAGTAAGAAAACTCTTGCAGATGCAGGCATACTGGACAAAACAATCTCCATTGTGGAGGGTGGTTTGAAAGGGATGGTCATTGTAGAGAGTAAACAATTTGGCCGGGGATCTCAGGCGGTATATGAGTACTTGGGAATGAAAGCACCTGAAGTTGTACAGAAGAAAATTGATGTAGTTTCGGACGCTGCAGGCTCCACGATCTCCATGGAAGTCCTTCCTGAATATATCGGAGACTATGTGTTTCGCTCTGTGTATGAAGGGGCAGATAACTTGACGGATAATCCAATATGGAGCAGCATCCCAGCGATTAAAGAAGGTCGTCTGATTGAGATTGATTTCGATTTCTTCTATTATTCGGATATCTATTCAATCAATAAACAACTTGATTTTGTCGTAGAAAAGCTATTGGCGGCGCCAAGAGCGCAATAGAAAAGAGCGGAGATGTTCGACAGAATTTTTGTACAAGAAATGTTTGTTTTTTAGTCATTGTAATTTGATAAGATTACCATTAAACTAGGATTTAAGTGATAATGAGAATCGATATCAAATACTCGATGTTCTGGATCGAATTAACGGAGGTATTTTTAATATGAATCAGCAGTTGGAACTTTATGATGTAACCATTATCGGCGGTGGCCCTGCGGGCATGTACTCTGCCTTTTATAGCGGCATGCGGGATATGAAGACCAAGTTGATTGAGGCGCGTGACAGATTGGGCGGTCGCATGCTCTTTTATCCGGAGAAAATGATCTGGGATGTTGGAGGTGTGACGCCAATTCTGTGTGAGGATCTGATCAAACAATTGGAAGAACAGGCTCGAACTTTCGAGCCAACCCTTGTGTTTGAACAACAGATCGAAGGATTCGAGCGTCAACCTGATGGCACGATTCTGTTAACTTCTGCAACAGGTGAACAACACTGGACACGTACCGTCATTTTGGCAATCGGATATGGTATTTATAAAATGGCCAAACTCGAGCTTGAAGGTGCAGACCGTTACGAGGTAAGCAATCTGCACTATACCGTGCAGGAATTGGAGCCGTTCCGTGGTAAACGCGTGCTGATCTCGGGTGGAGGCGACTCTGCTGTGGATTGGGCGAATGAACTGGAAGCACTGGCAGAGCAAGTTACGGTTGTACATCGACGTGACCGTTTCGGCGGGCTTGAGCGTAATGTACTGCGCATGAGAGAATCCTCGGTCGATGTCCGTACACCGTATGCAGTAGAGACACTGCATAGTTTGAGTGGCGATGTGATTGAGCAGGTGACCATTTCACACGTGGACACAGGTGAAACTGAACTGCTTGAAGTAGATGCTGTCATTGTAAACCACGGCATGAAGAGTGATTTTGGTCCAATCCGGGATTGGGGACTTGATCTTGGGGAATGGCATGTCACTACCACAGAGAGATTGCAAACCAATATTCCTGGCGTATTTGCCGCAGGTGATTTTGTAGATTATGGTAGCAAACTGTACCTGATTGCGGGTACTTTCACTGATGCAGCCCTCGCAGTAAACAGTGCGAAGCTTTACATGGACCCTGAAGCGGAGAAAGTGGCTTATGTTTCTTCCCATAACAGCCGCTTTAAGGAGAAAAATAAAGCCTTGGGTGTTGTAGAAGAATAAAGGTCTGCGATGGGTTATATTAAGATGACTTCGGATTCATTCCGAAGTCATCTTTTTTTGCATAAAATGGGTAATAAGAAGGCATAATTTCAACAGATACAATGGTTACCGAATTGAATATACACTACCAAATGTCTATAATAAGCCTGAGAAACTGTAGAATGTCGACTATATAAATTGAAATAATCATTTACACAATAACGGAGAGGACAGAAAAAATCTGAAAAAGCGAAGCGGCACTTTTATCACCGGATTTTCCCTTAGGAAAAGGGAATCGAAAAAATCTGGGGATAACAGCGATTGGAAGATTGTTCTGTCATCGTAGTGTCAGTGTAAATAATCTTTAATTCACTTATATAGATACAATAACTAGATCAGAGTGGAGTGCGGCGTATGAAAAAGGGTTCACAACCACAACGAGGTTTCACCTTCATTCAGCGTTGGTTTAAACAACCTGATAAGAAAAAAATCAAATGGTCTGAAATTTATCTCGCACTTGCCGGTGCGCTTCATCGTCTGTTGGTTGAAGGTCGGCGTGAACGTTCAGCAGCCAAACGGTTACATCAGGATTTGCCAATTAACGCATTGGGCGAGATGAAGTTGGAGCCAGGGGATATCGTGTATACACCAAGCTCGGAATCAACGTATTACGCCGGACATATGGGCATTATCGGGCTCGACGGCAAAGTATATCATGTACACCCTTATGGGCCTGTATTTGCTGATTCACTGGATTGGTATATCACCCGCTTCTATGAAGGCGATCGGTTCATTGTATTCCGTTCCAGACTGAATGAGGCAGGCATGAAGGCAGCTGGGTGGGTACAGGACCATTACAAGCAGGTGAAATTCTACCGTTTGCAGACCAATCTGCATAGTATTGAGCGCAATTACTGTTCCAAGTTTATATATCAGGCCTATCAGTTTACATCCGGACTGGACCTGTGGAGTCGCAAATTTACCCGAATGAAGCAGGGCTACATCTATCCTTTTCGAATTGAGCGCTCACCAGAGCTGGACGTTTTGGGAACTTTTTATAAATGAGGTTGGAAACCGACTACAATGCTGTTCTCCCTATAATAAGGAGAGCAGGTTCTGTCGGTTTTTTTTTATATGTGTAGAGATTAAAAACAGGAAAAACGCTCAAAACGTCGAATAGATTATGAGATAGACATGCACAACTTGGAATCGTATACATAAAAAAGGCGCGATAATTTTTAGCCCAGAGCGAAAAAACGACTACAAAAGTAGGCGAACAAGAAAGAGTGAAGCGAGATGAAATGGCCGGGCTTCTTACGCCGATTCCGACTGAACAAAAACGTAGTGAAGCTATCGGACTACACCCCAAAAAAGGAAAGGAGGCACTACTGTTCCATATGCAAGAAAAATGTTAAATCGGTCGTGCATTATGCGGCCCCACAGGGAAATGTTTCAGGTGTATGCAGTTCTTGTAAGTCTTTGGCGGATGAACGAGGAATGTTCCCCATTTGATAAGAAGAGATGCGCTCAGGAAATAACATTGCTTTGATTTATGCGCGTTTTTGTAGTACATTAGCAAATGTATTCGAAGGAGGATTCTAATGTACTCAGGTAGACAAGACGATACTTTATACATCATGACCTACACCTTAAACAGCGGTATCAAGGGTACGGTTCCACTGTCTAATAAGCAGATTATTGAGTGGCTGGATTGCTACAGAAATGAGAAGCGCTTCGTGACCGAAATTGGCAAGGAGTTTTTTGGATTGAATGCAGGATTGGTTGCAGATTTCAAGGTTCAGAATCATTTATCGGATTATCAGCAGACGATTATGCCTACACAGCAGCAGGATAACCTGGAACGCTTGTCTAGTGCTTACAAATCAACCGAGTTATTAATGAAGATTGATTGTAAATGCGGCACGGCTTACGTGACGGAATCTCCATATAAGCGTACGAAATGGTACTGCACAAAGTGTAAAGAGATTGTATTTTTGGATGCCAAAAAAGGAATGGTGGAAACGTCACGCGGTGACGCTTACTACATGACCAACAAATATTTTGTTTCCCGGGATTAGTGGGAAGTGACCCTGCAAGCATCGCTGAGAAGCGGTGCTTTTTTGTACGATTGCTCAGTTACAACAAAAAAAGCCCATAAGGGCTTTTTGCAGATCTCAGAGATCTCCTAGAAATTATGAAGAGCATTCAACTTTGTGAGGAGGAATGAAGCAGCAACGACAGCGAGGCTCGTAAGCTTCTGAATCGCCGATCATGACAACCGGACCCAAGGTAACGGGCTCACCATTGACGATACGTTGTGTAAAGGCAGCATCCGGGCTGCCACATACCGCACAGAAAGCGGAGAGTTTCTCAATGTCATCTGCCATGGCGAGCAGACCGCCGACATATCCGAATTCCTTACCACGGTAATCCATATTAAGTCCGTCCACAATAACATGTTTGCCACAATAGGCTAGCTCCGAGACCAGTTCCATAATGGCACTGCTAAAAAATTGTACTTCATCAAATGCAACAACATCAGCATCTATGGTTTGGTTCAAGATCATTTCTACGGATTCCGGGGTTAACTGCCGGGGAATGGAATGAGCAGGTAATCGATAACCAATGCGGCTCACGATCTCATCCTGGGCAAATCGATCATCCTCGGCTGGTTTGTAGGCCACAACCTTTTTACGACCAAATTGAATTAATTTCTGACAACGGCGAATGAGTTCACCGGATTTTTCACTGAACATGGGTCCAGTAATTACGGTAATACGTCCTGTTTGCACGGTGCTGCTACTCCTCTCACATACGGGATTCAACAAAAAAAGCGACCATTACAGAGTACCACAAAATCTTTAGTAAGAGCCAGAACTAATCTGTGCAGCTTTGTGTTACTATATGGAATGTTAAGCCGTTGGTTCCGGCAGCTATTTAACAGGAGTTATGGAAAAGAGGTGTTTACGATGAGTGAAGCATTAACATCACTGCAAGCGCAATATGAAAGCCTGAAAGAACAGGGGTCTCTGGATGAAGCGACGCAAGCATTATTTGCAGAATTGTTCGCAGAAGCGGAGAGACTGCAGGCAAGTAACCTTACCTTGCGCAGAACGATATTGAAGTCCTCTTCCAAAGAATCACGTATGTCTACCAAACTGCGGGATGCATTATACGAATGACTCGGAGATTACTCCGGGTCCTCTTCTGTCTTTAATTTGCGAGGGAATAGAATACCTGCTGTAATTCTGGCAATCATGGCAAAGGTAAGCCCAATACCGGCAAACATGTAAATCACGGTAAAGGCTTTGCCGAATCCGGTGGCGGGCACAATATCAGGATGTCCCACCGTAGTTAAAGTAACCGCACAGAAATAAAGCGCATCGATCCAGTGCAGGCCTTCAACGCGCGTGTAAAACAAAGTGCCTGACAGCAGAGTAGCTGCAGTTAATACGAACAAAGCCAGAAACTTGGGGTCCTTGAACGCATGAAAAATGCCTTTGAGCAATCGTTGTAATGTGATTAAAAACGATACCATGAAGATCCATCCTGTCTATGTATAATTGTCGGTGTGTTGCAGAAAACACACAAAAAGCCCGGACTCATGGAGTCCTTCCGGGCGTCTCTGCTTTTTCGGGTACACTTTTGGATCGGAAACGGGGACCTACATAATTACGCTTGCGGTCACGGAATAGGATCCAGCCTCCTAGAAAACTCATGCCTGCCGCGAAAAGGACAAGTCCACCGCCAAAGGAAAGCCACTGGAAACCTGGTGAAATCAGTTCGTTCCCGTGCTCGGCATAATATAGGAACAGGGCATCTTTCATCATTAGAAAACCCTTCATTGCCATTAAACCGGGAATGACCAAAACAATAATCGCCAAGAATCGCGCAAAGACCAATCTTGTATTCATGAGCATTATACCCTTTCTGCCAGAGTCGACATAAAATAAAGGTTGCGCTTACAGATCATGCCTGATTCCATCATAGCTTGGAATGCATGGGCTGTCCATGTGTGATTGGTTCAAACTTTGAGTTGACCGCTCAAGGAGAGTACAATGGTATATAGAAATTATATGCAAAACCATGAGTTAACCTATTATCAATTAATACATTTATATTGAAATTTGATTCATAGAGGAGAGCATGAGAGATGCCAATTACATGTGATGTTGCAATTCTTGGAGGAGGTACTGGAGGGTACGTTGCCGCGATCCGGGCAGCACAACTCGGAAAACAGGTTGTTATTATTGAGAAGGACAAACTTGGTGGAACCTGCCTGCACCGTGGCTGTATTCCGAGTAAGGCTTTGCTGAAAAGCGCGGAAGTGTACGCCGAGATTCAGGAGAGCGAGACGTATGGTATCGAGACAGCTGGGGCCACACTTGTATTTCCCAAAGTACAGGCACGCAAGGATGCGATTGTGGAGCAGCTCCATCAGGGCGTTCAATATTTGATGAAAAAAAATAAGATCCAGGTTGTACACGCGAAAGGTCGCGTCATCGGACCATCCATCTTCTCACCGCAGAGCGGAGCAGTCGCAGTGGAGTTTGAAGATGGAGAGATGGATACGGTTGTGCCAACCAATCTCATCATTGCGACCGGTTCACGTCCACGTGTGCTGCCGGGCCTGGAACCGGACGGCAAGTTCATTATGAGTAGTGACGAAGCACTGCGAATGGATGAGCTTCCAGCATCACTCCTCATTGTTGGAGGTGGTGTGATTGGATTGGAGTGGGCATCCATGCTGAATGACTTTGGCGTAGAAATCACAGTGGTAGAAGCAGCTGCTCACGTGTTGCCTGCCGAGGATGAGGATGTTGCCAGAGAAATGCAGCGATTGCTCGGCAAACGAGGTGTTCGTTTCCTGACAGGTGCCACCGTTCTAACGGAGACATATAGCACGGATCAAGAGGGTATCCAGATTGACGTGCAGCTTGGAGAAGAAAAGCAGGAAACGTTGAGAGCGGAGAAAATGCTTGTGTCGGTTGGACGCCAGGCCAATGTCGAAAATATCGGACTTGAAAATACAGATATTAAATTGGAACGCGGCTACATCGCTGTGAACAAACAGCTACAAACGGGTGAAGGTCACATCTATGCCATTGGTGATTGCATTGGAGGTCTACAGCTTGCGCATGCCGCAAGTCATGAAGGTATTCTCGCTGTCAATCATCTGGCGGGCGAAGCGGTACATGCGGTAGAATCCCATCGTATTCCGCGCTGCGTGTATACACGTCCGGAAGCAGCCAGCATCGGATTCACCGAGCGAGAAGCCAAAGAACGGGGCCATGATATTAAAACAGGCAAATTCCCGTTCCAGGCCATTGGTAAATCGCTCATTCACGGAAGTCGTGATGGATTCGTGAAGGTGATCGCAGATGCCAAGACGAATGATATATTGGGAGTACATATGATTGGAACCCATGTGACGGAATTGATCGCTGAAGCTTCACTGGCTCAGATGCTGGATGCCACACCTTGGGAAGTCGGACAAACCATCCATCCACACCCTTCTCTGTCGGAAATCATGGGTGAAGCCATGTTGGCGGTCGATGGAAAGGCCATTGGAATATAAGTCAAACAGGCTTATGAGAAAGGTCCTTTCCTTTTTTGGGCAAAAGGGATTATAATAAGGTTAAGCCAAGTCTTAGTACCAGGTTATAAGATCGGGTAGTAAGAATGGCACAGGCTCTGATTAAAAGGAGGTACCTCATATGAGTTCAAAAGGTACTGCAGACACGGTCCACAGACATCAACAGCTGGGACTTAGCGATGGTGAAGTATTGGATATGTACAAATACATGCTGCTCGCACGCAAGTTTGACGAGCGTTGCTTGCTCTTGCAGCGTGCCGGCAAAATTAACTTTCACGTATCCGGTGTAGGACAGGAAGCTGCGCAAGTAGGTGCTGCTTTTGGTCTGGATCGGGATCACGATTATTACTTACCTTATTACCGCGATTACGGCTTTGTACTGGCGGTAGGCATGACTCCGCGTGAGTTGATGTTGTCTGCTTTTGCGAAGGCAGAAGATCCGAATAGTGGCGGTCGGCAAATGCCGGGTCACTTCGGTCACAAAAAGCTGCGGATTGTGACGGGTTCCAGCCCGGTTACAACACAGGTTCCACACGCTGTAGGTTTTGCGCTCGCTGCCAAGATGAAGAAGCAAGAATTTGTTTCTTTTGTTACATTTGGTGAAGGATCAAGCAATCAGGGGGACTTCCACGAAGGAGCCAACTTTGCAGGTGTGCACAAATTGCCTGTCATTATTATGTGTGAGAACAATCAGTATGCAATTTCGGTACCGATTCACAAACAGCTTAGCGGCAAAATATCCGATCGAGCACAAGGATACGGGTTCCCTGGACTGCGTGTAGATGGTAACGATGCATTGGAAGTATACGCTGCAGTGAAGGAAGCACGTCGCCGTGCCATTGCCGGAGAAGGCCCGACACTTATTGAAGCGATGATGTATCGGTTGTCTCCTCATTCCACCTCCGACAATGATCTGGCTTACCGGACCAAAGAGGAAGTGGAGGAGAACTGGAAGAAAGATGGCGTTCCTCGCATGAAAAACTATTTGATCGATTGCGGCATCTGGGATGAAGCCCGGGATGCGGATCTGGCTTCCCAGCTTGCGCTGGAAATGAAAGAAGCAACTGAATATGCAGACAACGCGCCATATCCGAAACCTGAGGACACTCTGACGCACGTTTATGCGGACAGCGAAGAAGGGGGACGGTAAGGATGGCAGTGATGGAATATATTGATGCAATCCGTCTCGCGATGAAAGAAGAGATGGAACGGGATGAGAATGTTTTTATCCTTGGTGAAGACGTAGGTCTCAAAGGTGGTGTGTTTACCACAACCAAAGGGTTGCAAGATCAATTTGGCGAAATGCGGGTGATGGACACACCTTTGTCTGAATCCGCTATTGCAGGTGTTGCCATTGGTGCTGCGATGTATGGCATGAAGCCGATTGCCGAAATGCAATATTCGGACTTTATGCTGCCAGCAACGAACCAGATCATTAGTGAAGCAGCGAAAATTCGCTATCGTTCCAACAATGACTGGAGTTGTCCGATTGTCATCCGCGCGCCGATTGGTGGCGGGATCTTCGGTGGGTTGTACCACTCCCAATGTCCGGAATCGATCTTCTTTGGTACGCCTGGTCTGAAAATTATAGCTCCCTACTCGGCATACGATGCCAAGGGATTACTCAAAGCGGCCATTCGCGACCCGGACCCGGTACTCTTTTTTGAGAATAAAAAATGCTACAAGCTGATCAAGGAAGATGTGCCTGAAGATGATTACATCGTTCCGATTGGCAAAGCCAACGTACTTCGTGAAGGTGCCGATATTACCGTGATCGGCTACAGCCAGCCATTGCATTTTGTGATGCAGGCTGCTGAGGAACTCGAACGGGAAGAGGGCATTACAGCCCACGTTTTGGATTTGCGCACATTGCAACCGTTGGATCGCGATGCGATTATTGCTTCCGCTCGTCTGACAGGCAAGGTGCTGATTGTACACGAAGATAACAAAACCGGTGGTGTAGGTGCCGAGGTTGCCGCTATTATTAGTGAGGAATGTCTGTTTGAACTGGATGCACCAATTCAGCGTCTCTGCGGACCTGACGTGCCGGCCATGCCAATTAGCCCAACATTGGAGAAATTCTACATGCTGAGCAAGGACAAAGCCAAAGCAGCAATGCGGACACTGGCCGAGTTTTAATTTCGTTTTTTGGATCGTTTAAAAGTAAAGTTTGGAGTGATAATCAAATGGCTGAACGTATGAAATGGATCGAGGTCATTATGCCGCAATTGGCGGAATCGCTGGTCTCGGCTACCATAGGCAAATGGTTGAAAAAACCGGGCGACCGTGTGGAACAGTACGAGCCGATCTGTGAAGTAATTACCGATAAAGTCAATGCCGAGATTCCATCCACTGTGGATGGAATTATGGGTGACCTTTTGGTGGAAGAGGGCACAACGATTGCTGTTGGTGAAGCAATCTGCCGCATGCAGGTCGTTGCTTCCGACGAAGAAGCGACTGAGCAAGTAACACAAGTATCGCAGCAACAGGAGCAAGTGCAACATAATGCTAGCCACACTCCTGTTCCTGCCTCAAATACAGTAGCACATGACCCTAACCAGCCGATGCGCAATCGGTATTCCCCGGCAGTGCAATCCTTGGCAGCAGAGCATGGCTTGAACTTGCAAAGCATCCAAGGCACCGGTGCCGGTGGCCGCATTACCCGCAAAGATGTGCTGACATTTGTTGCACAAGGAGGTAACGCGGCTGGATCGTCTGCACAAGCATCATCTGCAGCAGTACAGCATGCACCTTCTGGTGTGCCGTCTGCTTCTCCATTCAGCGGAGTAAATCGTGGAAATGGCGAAATGGGTTTAACGGCCAGAGAAGCGATATCAGCATCCGATGCGGGTGTTCCTGTGAGACATTCTGGCATTCATCTGACCGAAAGTCCGAAAATTCCACAGATCGAAGTGGAAGGGGGCGGCCAGGGAAGATCGGAGTATTTCATCGATGTGACCCCTGTGCGTAATGCCATTGCGCGAAACATGCGTCAGAGCGTATCAGAGATCCCGCATGCATGGACGATGATCGAAGTAGATGTAACGAATCTTGTGATGCTGCGCAATAAACTCAAGGATGAGTTCAAGCGCAAGGAAGGCATCAACCTGACATACCTGTCCTTCATGATGAAGGGAGTCGTTAATGCGATCAAAGACTTCCCGATCATGAACTCGGTGTGGGCAGTTGACAAAATTATCGTTAAACGGGACATTAACCTGTCCATGGCAGTAGGAACCGAAGATTCCGTACTTACACCGGTAATCAAACATGCCGATCAGCGAAATATCGCAGGTCTGGCTCGTGAAGTGGATGAGCTGGCTCGCAAAACGCGCGAGGGTACATTGAAGCTGGACCATATGCAGGGTGGTACGTTCACGGTGAACAATACGGGGTCATTCGGTTCAATCCTGTCCCAGCCAATCATTAACTACCCGCAGGCAGCGATTCTTACTTTTGAGTCGATTGTCAAGAAGCCAGTGGTCATTAATGATATGATCGCCGTTCGTTCAATGGCGAACCTGTGTCTGTCGCTGGATCACCGAATCCTGGATGGCGTAATCAGCGGACGGTTCTTGCAACGTGTCAAAGAGAATCTTGAAGGATACACGATGGAGAGCAAGGTGTATTAAGTAGGCATTTTGCATCAATCCAAAGAGCAGTTTCCAATCATCAAGTTATAGATCGAAATGGTTCTATTCGTCTAGAACTTGTACCCGGGAGCGTTTGAAAATGAATGATGCAAAATGTTCAATAGTTGAAGGACGGGAAAGTGTATGTGCCACAGGCCGTGCACTTTTCCGGCTGTCTACGGACAGGTGCTCAATTGTACATTGAACATGAAGCAGAAGGGTGTGGGGAAATCATGAGCAAGCCGCTGGATGTTGCATACATACCGATGCTTGATTATGAAGAGGCTTGGAACCGCCAGAAAGCGATTGTGCAGCGATTGGACGAGGGCGAGGGAGCGGAGCAGATGCTTCTTTTACAGCATCCCCCAACGTATACGATCGGCTCACAGAATCATCCGGAGCATCTGCTTCTTAGTCCGGAAGAGTTGCGGGAGCAAGGGATTTCCTTGTTTCAAATTGACCGTGGCGGTGATATTACTTATCATGGCCCGGGCCAGTTGGTAGGCTACCCGTTATTGGTACTTGGTCGGGATGAAGACTTGGATCTACACGGATATTTACGGAAACTTGAGCAGGTCCTCATGGATTATCTGGCAGACCAGGGCATCGAAGCCGGACGCAAAGAAGGTTACACCGGTGTGTGGATTGGCGATATGAAGATTGCTGCAATTGGCATCAAGTTTAATCGTTGCAAACACCGCCGTGGTTTTGTGACAAGTCACGGGTTTGCTTTTAACATCACCTCAGGCATTCAACATGCTGGTTTTCAGGGCATTGTTCCTTGTGGGATTGAGCAGTATGGCGTGACCTCACTGGAGGATATAACGGGCAAGTCCTATGCAGTAGAGCAGGTAGCGCAGGAGATTGTGCCGTACTTTAATCGCATTTTCCCTTATGAGATTAATTGGGTCACCGAAAAAGAAGCCCTTCAACGTCTGTAAACAGATCGTCAAAAGGCTTCAGGGGTTGCTATCCGAACAGTAACGGTTCGAGAGCTATGAAAAGGGTGGACCCGATCATGGCGATCAGCATGAGATAGATGATGATTTTGAACCATTTCTTTTTTTGCATGATGAGAGAACTCCTTTCAACATAAAGTGTGTGTTCAAAAAGACTGGTTTTCAGTACCAAGAAGATGGGATGAAGCTAGAAATGGAGTAGCGGAGCGTAGGGAGAACTACGTGAGCAACGGATATTTCGGCTGAATTCCATATTCGATGCTGATGATGCCGCCAGGCATCCTTCGTAATCAAAAGCAGACTTTTTGAACAACCTCATAAAATAAACAAGCCATAGTAATTGTATTGTACCGCATCCACGAGAGGGAGGAAAGTCCTATGATTAAACACCAACGTGTTATTGATCAGTTCATGGAACTGGTGCAGATTGATAGTGAAACGAAAAACGAACAGAATATCTCCAAGGTGTTAAAAGAACAGTTTGCAGACCTTGGTCTTCATGTCTATGAGGATGACACCATGGAGCAAACCGGACATGGCGCCGGAAACCTCGTCATTACCTGGGAAGCCGAAGGAACAGAAGGGGTTGCACCGATCTTTTTCACATGTCACATGGACACCGTAACGCCGGGACAGGGAATCAAACCTGAACTGGGTGAAGACGGCTGGATTCGCAGTGACGGAACAACGATCCTGGGAGCAGATGACAAAGCCGGAATTGCAGCGTTGTTCGAAGCAATCCGTGTGATTCAGGAAAATAACATTCCGCATGGTAAAATTCAATTCGTCATTACGGTGGGCGAAGAGTCTGGTCTGGTGGGTGCACGTGCGATGAATCCAAAGGATATCGATGCCGAGTTCGGTTATGCGCTGGACTCCAACGGAGCTGTAGGCACGATCTGTGTAGCTGCACCAGCCAGAGCTGAAATTCAGATGAGCATCTATGGTAAGTCTGCCCATGCGGGCGTGAATCCGGAAGACGGGATCAGCGCCATTCAGGTGGCAGCCAAAGCGATTGCTGCGATGACACTGGGCAGAATTGATGATGAGACGACAGCGAACATCGGTAAATTCCAAGGTGGATCAGCACTCAACGTGGTATGTGACTTTGTACAGATTGAAGCGGAAGCTCGCAGTATTGTGCAGGAAAAAGTGGAATTGCAGGTTGCACAGATGCGTGAAGCCTTGGAAACCACTTGTCGCAAATACGGTGCTACGGCCGAATTCAGAAGTGAGATCCTGTATCCCGCATTTGGTTTCCATGATGAACATGAAGTTGTACAGCTTGCACAGCGAGCTATTCGAAGTCTGGGGCTGGAGACAAGCACGTTTGCTTCCGGCGGTGGAAGTGATGCCAACATCTTTAACGGATTTGAGATTCCGACAGTGAATCTGGCTGTAGGGTATGAGGATATTCATACAACCAAAGAACGCATTCGTGCCGAGGACATTGTGAAGTTGTCCCAGGTGGTTGTAGCTATAATTCAGGAAACAGCAGCTGACAAGAAATAACGTGTACTTCTTAGACAAAAGTCCGAACCCGGTTTGTACGGATTCGGACTTTTTGCGAATTCATGTTATATTTCAAGGGAGAAGACTCGTTAATTTAGGGTCAAATTGAGTCAATGGGTGAATGGATTAATGACCCGTTCATTTGCGTCCAGCGAGCAGATCGATTAACTTGGCATCAGGGCCCCACTCGCGCAACCATTGCTTGAGTATGAGCTGTACTTGCCGGGCTTGTCCTACCACGTGTACGGATTGAGGCGTCAAATAACTGTTCATCGAAAGTCCCCCTGATTCGGTTATATTTGCTGTGAGAGTTCTATACGCTCACCATATGCCCAAAATCAGAGATATATACATTAACCGAATATAATCCAACGATATGGAGTTGAAGAACAAATGAAACCAAACCAATCTGCCCAATCCATCCATGCAACACAACCTGCCAATCCGAAGTTGGATGAAGTGACCGTGTCCACCAAACCCATCTTCGAGGGGAAAGTGATTTCACTTCAGGTCGATACCGTTAAGCTACCGAACGGTCAAACGGCTACACGTGAGATTATCCGGCATCCTGGCGCAGTAGCTGTACTTGCCCTGAACGGGGATCGCATGCTTGTTGTGGATCAGTACCGTCAGGCAATGGGACGCACCGAAGTGGAGATTCCTGCGGGGAAACTGGATCCGGGTGAAGAACCAGAGGTTGCAGCAGCGCGTGAATTACGAGAAGAGACGGGGTATGTAGCCAAGTCACTGCGTCATTTGCGTTCGTTCTACACCTCACCAGGGTTCGCAGATGAGATCATTCATCTCTACATCGCTGAAGAGCTGGAAGCTGGAGATATGGAGCTCGACGAGGATGAATTCCTTGAAGTATCCGAGATCACACTGGAGGAAGCCTATGCGCTCATGGATGAGAACCGGATTAGCGATGCGAAAACGATGATGGCTGTGTATGCGTGGGACCTCTACAGAACGACAGGACGGTTTTAAGGATGGAAGATCAATTGGCAACGTCCACTTTGTGGGAGCCCTGTTATACGGACCTGCATATCCACATCGGGCGTACGACCCGCGGAGAGGCGGTTAAAATCAGCGGAAGTCGGGATCTGACATTTGAGAACATTGCTCGGGAAGCTTCGGAACGAAAAGGGATCCATTTGCTCGGTGTCATTGATTGTCATTCCCCAGTGGTGCAGATGGATATTGAGCAATTACTGGAGGATGGCACGATGTCCGAGATTGAGGGAGGCGGCATTGCCTACCAGGACACAACTATTCTACTGGGTACAGAGATTGAGCTCCGAGAACCTGGAATGCGTGAGTTCCATATGCTGGCGTACTTTCGTGATCTGAGAACGATGAAGTCCTTCACGGACTGGATGAAGCGTTATATGAAGAATGTGAACCTCAGCTCTCAGCGGGTATATGTTCCTGCTCTTGAGATGCAGGCCGAGATTAAAGCCC
Source organism: Paenibacillus sp. USHLN196 (assembly GCF_037144955.1). Classification (NCBI taxonomy): domain Bacteria; kingdom Bacillati; phylum Bacillota; class Bacilli; order Caryophanales; family Paenibacillaceae; genus Paenibacillus; species Paenibacillus sp. USHLN196. Next base: position 298,904 of record NZ_JBBCYH010000008.1, read on the forward strand.
GTGGTGGACTTATTGTGCCTGCACATGTCTTTACTCCGCATAAAGGCATCTATGGCAGCACGGCGCCCCGTATGGGCGATGTACTGGATACTCGTCTGGTGGATGCCGTCGAACTGGGGTTAAGCTCCGATTCATCGATGGCCAGTTATATTCGGGAATTGGATCTTGTACCGTTCCTGACTAATTCGGATGCACATTCCCTCGGCAAGATTGGACGGGAGTATAATGAACTGCAATTGGCTGCACCTTCTTTTGATGAATTCCGTATGGCACTCCAGGGAGAAGCAGGCAGAAGGATTACTGCCAATTATGGTCTGAATCCAAGGCTGGGCAAGTATCATCGTACCTACTGTGCAGCATGTGGCAGCATTATGGACGAGAAGGCGATGTCAGCAGAGCGTTGTCCTCACTGTGGCAGTCAGAAGCTGGTGCAGGGGGTGCTGGACCGCATTCTGGCGATCTCTGATCGGGAGAGTCCTCAGGTTCCTGCAAACAGACCGGCCTATCATTATCAGGTACCACTGGAGTTCATCCCAGGACTTGGCAAAGCCAAACTGCGCCAGCTACTGGACCATTTTGGTACGGAAATGAATGTACTTCACCGTACCCGTGAGGAAGAGCTTGCTGAGGTGGTTGGACCTGTGCTGGCAGGCCTGATAGTGGCTGCACGGAACGGACAACTGGAGCTGTCTTCCGGAGGTGGAGGTACGTACGGGAAGGTTGCAGTTCAGGTGAAATCTTCAGATTAGATAAATTGAACTAAACATTTACACAAAACGGAGAGGACAGAAAGAACCTGAAGAAGCGGAGCGTTCGCCTAAAAGCTTTCTGAAAGAAAGCTGCATCGGAAGCATATGCTTCGCCTTTAACCCGGGATTTTCCCTTTAAAAAAGGAATAAAAAAATCTGGGGATAACAGTGATCGATAGGTAGTTCTGTCATCGGAGTGACCAGTGTAAATATTCTTTATTTCAACTGATATAGCTCCACTTCACGTAGAGCCAATCTGGACAAGAAGTCATACAGGTGCGTTTCGGTTCATAAGAATGACTATGAGGATATGATTGAGCATCCTTGCAGCATGACAACCGGAAAGGGGACTTGTACCTGTATGCGCTCTTCCTACTTTACATTTAAAGGTCAGACTTCGTTATATGTATTCGTGGCTGTCTTGTTTCTGGTCGGCGTCATTTTTGGGGCGCTTATGGTCAATGCATTGTCTCTTGAGCAACGTCAGGATCTGGAGGGCTATCTTGGGAACTTCTTCATGACAGTGCAGCACAGCGCACAAGTGACGGAGACCGGGGCATATTGGGACATTGCCATGCTTCATCTAAAATGGGTAGGTCTGATCTTTATTCTGGGTTTATCCGTCGTCGGACTGCCCGGTATACTGGTTCTGGATTTTCTAAAAGGTGTGCTCATTGGATTCACAGTGGGGTATCTTGTTGGGCAGTATTCCTGGAAAGGATTGCTGTTTGCACTGGTGTCCGTGGCACCGCATAATTTGTTCGTCATACCGATCCTGCTGGTCTGCAGTGTGGCGGCCATGACGTTCTCGTTATACATCATTCGCAATCGTGTTTTGATGCAGCGAACACCGGGTCGACAAAGACCTTTTGCTTCATATATAGTGTTAACTTTGGTCATGGCTGCACTGCTGCTCGGCGTGGCATCTTTTGAAACATGGGTTACACCTGCGATGATGCGTTGGGTCACGCCAATGTTACTACCGGCCTAGCGTGTACCGTATAGTGTAAAATGTTGACTTTAATTACGCACTCCCCCTATAATGAAAAGAGTGGGTTAAGTTGCAGTGTGCAGTGATTTCCTAGGGGGAGGGAGAAAATGGAAGCACGGATCGATAAAATTAAGCAGCAACTACAGTCCCAAGGATATAAATTAACGCCCCAGCGGGAAGCCACCGTAAGAGTACTTCTTGAGAATGAAGAAGATCATCTGAGCGCAGAAGACGTATTCATGCTCGTTAAAGAAAAGGCTCCCGAAATCGGTCTGGCAACCGTGTACCGTACCCTCGAACTGCTGAGTGAGCTGCATGTTGTAGAGAAAATCAACTTCGGCGACGGTGTAGCGCGTTATGATCTGCGCGGAGATACATCCAAGCATCACCATCATCACTTAATCTGTGTTCAATGCGGAAGTATGGATGAAATACGTGAAGACTGGCTTGGACCGCTTGAAGAGCGTTTGGAGCGGGAATTTAACTTTTCGGTAGTAGATCACCGATTGGACTTTCATGGAATTTGTTATCGTTGCAAAGCTAAAAATGAACAGAAGCCCAAAGATGAAGAATAACATAGCATATCTTCAAGCTCTCACCGGCGGTTTTGACGGGAGAGCTTTTTTGGCACCGGTCATGATCTGAGTTACCTCAAGTGGCATAAACCTGTGTTTATGGACATACCCTGATTCAAGGACAAAACCGGATTCGAATCAGGAGGGGGACACACCCATGATTATATCAGTGCGGAGAGGGCTCCGTTTTATTCGATTTATCATAGTTTTTGCTGCATTAGTTTATCTATTCTATCATGTTCTGGACCTGTTTAATGGCTGGATCTCACCTGTGGATCAGTATCAGATGCCGACTGGAAATGCCATCAAAGTATTTCAGGAAACGGATTGGCCGGGTAATGGAGAAGGACGTCCTACGATGGCAGAGCGTCTCCGTTTGTTCTATTGGTACGGGGAGTAGCTTCGAACAGCCAGGGATGCAAATACGGGAGCAGTCTGCCGGAGCGGCAGATCTGTCAGTTGAGGAGCGTTGTACATGAAACAGACGATACACGCCTATGCCTTATACTTGGAAGATGATAAAGGGATGTCAAGCAGCACACTTGAATCGTATCTCCGAGACGTGGACAAGTTCATTGAATTTGCAGATAAGGAATATGGCATACGCGAAGCCGATCAGGTCAGACGCACACATGTCGTCCTGTTTGCAGGTCAGCTCAAACAGGCAGGACGTGCCAACGCAACGATTGCCCGCAACATCGTATCTCTGCGCTCCTACTTTCATTTTTTGATGCGGCGGGGTGATATCATACAGGACCCTACGTTCGATGTGGAAGCTCCCAAGGCGGATAAGACGCCTCCACAGGTGTTAACCATCCCGGAGATCGAACAGCTGCTGACAGCGCCTGATATTCGTTCACCGCAGGGTGTGCGAGACCGAGCGATGCTTGAGCTATTGTATGCTACAGGCATTCGCGTCTCGGAACTGATTGCGCTGGACATTCAGGATGTACAGCCGGACATGCGCTTTATACGATGCGGTGGGGCAGGCAAGGAACGCATTCTTCCCATTGGTGCGCCAGCCGCACATTGGGCAAGTGTATATGTGGGGGAATTCCGCAATCAGTTGCTCAAAACCGATTCGGACGTGCAGGCACTATTCGTGAATGTGTCTGGCAGACGTTTAACCCGGCAGGGATTCTGGAAGCTGCTTAAAAAAGCGGCAGTGGATGCGGGAATCTCGGAAGAAATTACGCCGCATACGCTGCGTCATTCGTTTGCAGCACATCTGATTGCCAATGGGGCGGACACACGTGCCGTTCAGGACATGCTCGGCCATGTCGAGCAGCCGGGACAACAGTATGGCAATCATGGTCGCAGAACCATGAAAGAAATCTATGAAACCCATCATCCGAGGGCAAGATAGATTTTGACGCATGGCATTCACAAATAAATGCGGAACATGGTGCCGATTTAGGATAAAATAAATTGAATACATCTAAACGCCGTTATACATAAAGACGGATCGTTTCAACTCAAGGAGGAACATACATCGTATGACAGCATTAAACCAACAAATGATTTCGGAAGCAGCATCTTATATTCAAAGCAAAAGCTCCATCAAGCCGGAAGTCGGTTTGATTTTGGGTTCGGGTCTTGGCGTACTTGCAGAATTGATTGAAGATGGCGTAAGTATCGCTTATCAGGATATTCCGCATTTTCCGGTGTCCACAGTAGAAGGACATGAAGGTGAACTATTGGTCGGAACCATCAAAGGTCGTCCGGTCGTGATGATGAAAGGTCGCTTCCACATGTACGAAGGATATGGCCCCGAACTGACAGCCTTCCCGGTACGTGTTATGAAAGAACTGGGTGTAAGTAGCCTGCTTGTAACGAATGCAGCGGGTGGCGTGAATACGTCGTACGAAGCTGGAGATTTGATGTTGATCTCTGATCACTTGAATCTTACAGGCAAAAATCCACTGATCGGACCGAATGACGCTGCACTGGGTGTACGTTTCCCGGATCTGTCGGAAGCTTATAGCCGCCGCTTGCGTGCACTTGCGAAGGATACGGCCGCATCACAAGGTTTTAACGTACGTGAAGGGGTATACGCAGGTATGCTTGGTCCGAACTACGAGACACCAGCAGAGATCAAAATGCTGCGCACATTAGGCGCAGACGCAGTGGGCATGTCCACTGTATCTGAAGTGATTGTGGCACGCCATGCAGGTCTGGAAGTGCTCGGCATTTCCTGTATCAGCAACATGGCAGCCGGAATTCTCGACCAGCCGCTGTCGCACGATGAGGTTATGGAAACCACTGAACGTGTGCGTGAGTCTTTCCTGGCGTTGGTAGTGGCAGTTATTCCACAAATGTAAGCAAGATTTGAGTAGAGAAGGTTACCTCTTCGAATGAGAAATCATCGGGGGTAACCTTTTCTTGTTATGTTGAACGTACGGTTGCTCATGAGTGGAGTGCAGTGCGTTTTTTTGCTTTGAGCCCCTTTTCCACAAAAAGTTCGGGAAATCATAGGTAAGATGGAATAATTTACTGCAAACGCGCCGACAATGATTAGCAGTACATGCATGGAACATGCAGTAAGCAAGTCATTTGAGGAGGTAACCTAGTGAAGAAAAGAATAATGGCATCGTTCATGACCCTTTGTATCCTGCTGTCCCTTATGGCATCAACGGCATTGGCTGAAGAAACACCAAAGGCAGCGGGAGCCGCTGATTTAGCCCCGTCGGCGCGTTCTGCGATCTTAATGGATGCAGATACAGGAACCGTTATTTATGAGAAAAACAGTCATGATCAGCTGCCTCCGGCAAGCATTACGAAGATTATGACGATGTTGCTCACGATCGAAGCGATCGACTCGGGCAAGTTGAAGCTGACGGATAAGGTAAGAACGAGCGAATACGCAGCATCCATGGGCGGTTCGCAGATCTTTCTGGAGCCCGGGGAAGAAATGACGGTCGATGATATGTTAAAAGGGATTGCCATGGCATCAGGTAATGATGCCTCGGTAGCGATGGCTGAGAAGATTGCTGGCTCGGAAGAAGCCTTTGTGCAGCTGATGAATGAGCGTGCGAAGGAGCTTGGCATGAAGGATACTCATTTTGCCAACTGTAACGGCCTTCCGGTCGATAATCATTATTCTTCCGCCCATGACATTGCCGTCATGAGCCGTGAACTACTGAAACATTCCGGGATTACGAAGTACACCGGTGCATATCAGGATTACCTTCGCAAAGATTCAGAAAAGCCATTCTGGCTGGTGAACACGAACAAGCTGGTTCGCTTTTATCAAGGGGCCGATGGTTTGAAAACAGGTTACACGTCCGAAGCGAAGTTCTGCCTGTCCGCTACAGCGTCCAAGGACGGACTGCGTGTCGTTTCCGTGGTACTCGGTGAACCGAATACCAAAACACGGAACAGTGAAGTGTCTTCGATGTTTGACTATGCCTTTAGTCAATATACGATGAAGGCGCTCTACAAGGCAGGGGATCTGCTGGGTAGTCTGAAAATTGAAAAAGGTGAAGTTGCCGAGTTGCCTCTGAATGCCACGCAAAATTATAGTGTGCTGATGCGCAAAGGAGCCAAATCCAATGACATCCGGCATGAATTGTTGGTTGCCAAAGAATTGAAAGCTCCGATTAAGGCTGGGCAAAGTATAGGTAAACTGGTGGTTTACCAGGGCAACGACGTCATTAAGGAATTCGACATTCAGGCTCCACAGGACGTGAATAAAGCTGGCTGGTGGAAGCTGTTTAAGCGGACGACGTCCAACCTGTTTGATTAAACGGCGAATTACGCGAGTTCCACGCATCCTTCGAACATATTTTGTAGTTAAATAGGGGTTTTCTTCTAGTTTTGTCGGGGGGCAGGAAAAGCCTTCGGAAACGTAGAAATCCTTGTTCAAGACAGGGAGGAGAGTGGGCAAACGTGAACTTGCATGTGGAAATGGAACACCATCGCGGGATTCTGATTGTACGATTATCCGGGGAGCTGGATCACCATACAGCTGACATGGTACGGATGCAAATGGATGAAGCTATCCAGCGGAGACAAAGCGAGCATCTGGTACTCAGCCTGAAAGATCTGCAATTTATGGACAGTTCGGGTCTGGGTGTCATTTTGGGAAGATACAAGCTTATTAAGAATAAAGGCGGCAAGATGGTTGTCTGTGACGTCAATTCGCCGGTGTACCGTTTGCTGGAGATGTCGGGGTTGTTCAAGATTATGCCGATATACGAAAATGAGGGAACTGCTCTCTCAGGTCTGGAGGTCGTCTCATGAATGAAGGAACAGGGACAAATTTCATGAATCTGCAATTCGCGGCCAAGTCAGAGAATGAATCGTTTGCACGGGTAACCGTTGCTGCATTTATCTCCCAGCTTGATCCAACGATGGACGAGCTCAGTGACCTGAAGACGGTCATTTCGGAAGCCGTGACCAACAGCATCATCCACGGATACAACAATAACTCCGAGGGTGTTGTGTCCATCCAGGCCGAGATTCGGGAAGACATGATCACGATTATTGTGGAAGACCGCGGTGAAGGAATCGAAGATCTTGAACTGGCGAAGCAGCCGCTATATACGTCCAAACCCGAACTTGAGCGGTCGGGCATGGGCTTCACCATTATGGAAAACTTTATGGATGAATTCGAAGTCAGCAGTGAGCCCGGCAGAGGCACCTCCATCAAGATGAAGAAAAGGATTGAATCCAAGAAAGCATTGTATAATTAGGGGTTGGTGTTCTTATGGATGCTGAAGTGAAACCATCTTCACAGACCTATTTGGACGATGCCGAGGTCAAACGGCTGATTGCGCTCAGTCAGTCGGGTGACCATGTCTCACGGGATACGCTGGTGAACTGCAACATCAGACTCGTCTGGTCCGTCGTACAGCGTTTTATGAACAGGGGATATGATCCGGAAGATCTGTTCCAGATTGGTTGTATCGGTCTGCTCAAGTCAGTTGACAAATTCGATCTCAGTTATGACGTGAAGTTCTCAACCTATGCGGTGCCGATGATCATCGGAGAAATCCAGCGATTCCTGCGGGATGACGGTACCCTGAAGGTCAGTCGTTCACTGAAAGAGATGGCGAATAAAGTCCGCAAGAAAAGGGACGAACTGTCCAAGCATTTGGATCGTTTGCCAACGATCAAGGAAGTAGCTGCGGAGCTGGGGGTAACCCCGGAGGAAGTCGTATTTGCCCAGGAAGCAAACAAACCACCGACCTCTATCCATGAGACGGTATTCGAGAATGACGGCGATCCCATTACATTAATGGATCAGATTGCCGATGAGTCTCAAGAACGTTGGTTTGACAAACTGGCGCTGAACGAAGCCATCGGTGGTCTCAGCGAGCGGGAGCGATTAATCGTTTATCTTCGGTATTACCGAGATCAGACCCAGTCCGAGGTTGCCAGCAGGCTGGGAATATCTCAGGTGCAGGTATCACGTCTGGAGAAAAAAATACTGCAATCCATCCGCGACCAGATCGCGCAGTAATTTCGTGGATTGAACATCAATATTGGCGGTTATACACCAACATACGACAACTAACAACCTTCTATCGCGCTTTATGGCGAGGAAGGTTATTTTTTGTTGTTCGAGAAGATTACCACGGTGAAATGTCAATTTAGCGATATAACGACCGAAAATCCCCCAAAAAAAACTTATCTTTTAAATCCCCTGCCCACACCCCAGCATATTTATTATAAACGTTTGGAAACGGGAGGACGATGGGTAGCGGAGGGATGGAATCGGTCAAAAGGAGCGAAGCGTTCGCCTTTAGCACCGGATTTCCTCCTTGAAAAGGAGAGTTCAAGAAATCCGGGGATAACAGCGACCAATGACCGATCCATCCCGCAGCGCCCGCACCCACCTCACGATCTTTTCCAACCAGTTTGTAATAAATTTGCACATTCTTCAAATACTAACCTAAATTACGCAGTAAAGGAGTGCTATGGATGTCCCAGACACCCACTCCAATGGTCTACGTTCGTCTACGCAGCCGTATTCGCATCCAGAGGGGCAGAGCAGTCAAACTTAGAGACATTGCACATGTGCTGACCTCTGCTGAAGATCAGGAGGACAGGTTACTGGAGCTTGAACTGCTGCATCCTGGACCGGAGGACGGCAATCTGATCCTCATTGATATATTGCAGATTATTCCCCGAATTCGGAACATCTTGCCTGAGGTAAGCGTGGAACTGATTGGATCAGGCCATACGCTTGTTGAAGTCATTGCGGGAAATGGTCAACCTTCCAAGTCTCTGTTCATATTGGTTTGGCTGCTGTTGTTCTTCGGATCGGCCTTAACGATCATGAATTTTCATGCGGATGTGAACATGCAGGAAGTACAGATTCGAATTGTGGAGATGCTTACAGGGCATCGGGACGAACATCCCTATCTGTTCCAAGTGGCGTATTCCATTGGCATTGGATTCGGAATGGCCGTATTCTTCAATCATTTATTCAAGAAGAAGTGGAATGAGGAGCCTACCCCGCTGGAAGTAGAGATGTTCCTATACCAGCAAAATGTGGATAAATATGTGGTGATTGAAGAAAGTGAACGGATGCATGAGCAGGAACGCGGGGAGATGAATGCGGATGAGCGTTCTTAATGGAGCAATCAGCATTGTACTGGGTATCGCAGGGGGGATTGCCGTTGGAAGCGGCGTAATTGCGCTCATTCTGGTGCTCGATATGATTCCCAGATTGGCTCAACTTACGCACTCGTATGATAAAACCCACTGGTACGAAGGGGCGCTAATTGGGGGTTCACTGCTCGGGACTGTGGCGGACTTTTGGCACTGGAAGATGCATGGGGTACTGCTGCTAAGCCCGATCATTGGTCTATTCTGTGGCGTGTTCATCGGTCTACTGGCCGCGGCACTCACTGAGGTGCTAAATGTATTGCCCGTGCTAGCCAAACGGCTGGGCATGAAACCTTATTTGTTTGGGTTACTGCTCGCCATGATATTAGGCAAAATGACAGGTTCTCTGTTTGATTTTTTTATTTATCAGAGGTAGATCGTGGCCATAGGAGGATGGAAAATGGATGAACGTTCGGATCATAGAGGCCAGGAAAATAGGGAAGGTATAACGGAAGAGATGTTACACAAGTCTGCTTATGAGATTCAAAAGGAAGAAGAGAAGAGAGCGTACAATAAGAAGAAACAAAATGAAATGTCCGACAGCATTGAGGAATCGGTGCAGTATTGGCAGGAAAACGATGATATTTCCCCACGCATGAGTGAGAATAAATATACACTGCAACAGGTGCTCGGGCTCGGAGAATCCTTTGATGTTAATTTGAGGGAAATGGTTCTGGGTGGCAAACACGTTGGCTTGCTGATGATCACCGGCTTCGCGAAAGATGAGATATTGCTTGAAGTATTAAAAAGACTGACCTATCTCACGCCTGATGAAGTGTCAGGACATGCACTCAAATCCTATTTTGAATGTTACATTCCCCATATTCAGGTAGAAAGAGTGGACAAGATGAGTGCCGTCATCAACAAGGTTCTTACCGGCATGAGTGCGATGTTCGTTGAAGGGGATCGTTCGGTCCTAATTATGGATACCCGGAGTTATCCGGTACGTTCACCCGAAGAGCCTTCATTGGAAAGGGTCGTCCGGGGTTCCAGAGACGGCTTTACCGAAACACTCCTGACCAACGTAACCTTGGTGCGCCGCAGAATACGCGACCCAGGACTGAAGTTCGAGATCATGCAGGTGGGCCGGAGAACACAAACCGATGTCTGCGTGGTGTACATTGATGATATTGTGGATAAAGTGCAGGTGGATTCGGTCCGTGAGAAAATACAGCGAGTGGATATCGATGGTATTCCCGCCGCCGATAAACAGTTGGAGGAAGCGATTATCAACAAGGGTTGGAATCCGTTTCCACTCGTTCGTTACTCGGAACGACCGGATGTTACGGCTTCCCATTTGCTTGAAGGACGAGTTGTCATTTTCGTAGACACTTCTCCCAGTGTGATGATTCTGCCGACGACCTTTTTCGACCTGTGTGAGCATGCGGAGGAGAACAGACAGACAGCTTTGATGGGAACGTACTTACGTTGGGTGCGTTTTGCAGGGATTCTCATATCGCTGTTTTTGCTACCGCTGTGGCTTCTTATGGTCATTGACCCTTCGATTAAACCGATGGGACTCGACTTCATTGGTCCACAGGAAAATGTAAAGCTTCCGCTAATCCTACAGTTTCTTCTGATCGAGCTTGGCGTCGATTTATTACGGATGGCAGCGGTTCATACGCCTACACCTCTGGCATCGGCAATGGGCTTAATCGCAGCCATACTAGTCGGGGATATCGCGGTGAAAACCGGATACTTTGTCAATGAGGTTGTACTTTATATGGCCATCGCAGCCATCGGTATGTTTGCCACGCCGAGTTACGAGCTGGGACTCGCCAACAGGTTGGTCAGGCTGGTCCTGCTAATCGCTGTAGCGATATTTAAGGTTCCGGGATTGGTCGTGGGCAGTACTCTGCTCATATTGGCGCTCACCGTTCACCGGTCGTACAATTCTTCGTATCTCTGGCCTTTTATACCGTTTAATGCAAAGGCCTTGGGCAACTTTTTATTCCGGCTTCCGTTGCTGGAAAATAAAAAACGTCCATCATTCAACAAAACACGTGACAACACCAAAATGTCCGATGATCCGGACGGCGAACTGCGAAAAAGTAAAAAACACAAATGATCTGCCGAAAAATCCATTCATCTCGCTGCCTAATTTGGTATACTGGTGTAAAATCATTGGAATAGCAACTGTTCCAGTATATAAAAAGTGAGGAATGCAGATTATGTATTTACATGGTACAAGTAAAATAAATGCGCAAGGACATCTGGAGATTGGCGGAGTCGATGCAACTGATCTGAAAGAACAATTTGGAACTCCCCTGTACGTTGTGGACGAGCAACTGGTTCGCGAGCGTTGCAGAGAGTACATGGAAGCATTCCGTGCTTCCGGACTGGGCTTCCAGGTTGCTTACGCGAGTAAAGCTTTCTGTGTAATGGCGATGTGTGCCCTTGCAGCAGAAGAAGGACTTTCCCTGGATGTCGTATCTGATGGTGAACTATTCACAGCACTTCAAGCAGGATTCCCTGCTGAGCGCATCCACTTCCACGGTAACAACAAAACGCTGGAAGAAATCGAAATGGCTCTTGATGCAGAGATCGGATGCTTTGTTGTCGATAACTTCAATGAATTGCATCTGTTGCAGGCTGTAGCAGCAGACAAAAATCGTAAAGTAAACATTTTGCTTCGTGTGACGCCTGGTGTTGAGGCACATACGCATGAATATATTTCGACAGGTCAGACGGATTCGAAATTCGGATTCGATATTGGTAATGGTACTGCATTTGAAGCGATTGAACTGGCTTCCAAGCAGTCCAACCTGGTTCTGTTGGGTGTTCATTCCCACATCGGTTCCCAGATCTTCGAAGTTGAAGGATTCCAGATGGCTGTTCAACGTGTTGCTGAATTTGCAGCAAGCGTATATGAGCGTCTTAACGTTGCTTTCAAAGTAGTTAACCTTGGTGGTGGATTCGGAATTCGTTATATCGATGGAGATACGCCACTTGAAGTTGCACAATACGTGAAGGCTATTACAGATGCCGTTAAAAATCATTTTGCTCAAATCGGCTATGCCGTGCCTGAGATCTGGGTTGAACCAGGCCGCAGCATCGTAGGTGAAGCGGGAACAACACTGTATACCGTTGGAACGAGCAAAGACATCCCAGGTGTGCGTAAATATGTTGCTGTTGATGGGGGGATGACCGATAACCCGCGTCCAGCTTTGTATGAGTCCAAGTATGAAGCTGTGCTTGCGAATCGTGCGAATGAGGCAGCCCAGGAAACGGTGTCTGTTGCGGGTAAATGCTGCGAGAGTGGTGATATGCTGATCTGGGATCTCGACTTGCCAAAAGTGGAAAGCGGCGATCTGCTCGCTGTAGCTTGTACAGGTGCATATAACTACTCCATGGCAAGCAACTACAACCGGATTCGTCGTCCGGCAGTAGTATTTGTCAAAGACGGTCAAGGAGATGTAGTGGTACGTCGTGAGACGTATCAGGATATCATCCAGAATGACCTGGTACCTGCGCGTATTGGCAAACAGCCAGTTACTCGCTAATTCGTCAAAGATAATGCGTTTCTGCATTATTCAGGATATATGGGTTTTACAGTTGAAGCAGATGAAAAGGGAACTTCCTTTTCGTCTGCTTTTTGTGTATTGAGACTAAATTATGAAAAAAATTGCCGTTTTTTTTGCGATCCAGACATTTTCGGTGTACACTAAGAAAAGTGCTGTAATGCTTGGCCCAGGGTCATGCGTTCTGGCACCATTAACGATGGTCAATACGAAAGGAGTCATTTACATATGGCGAAACAAGCGAAAATTAAATTGGCAAACGGCGGAGAAGTTTTGATCGATCTGTTCGATCAAGAAGCTCCAAACACAGTAGCAAACTTTGAGAAACTGGCGAACTCCGGTTTCTACAATGGTCTTACATTCCACCGCGTTATCCCGGGCTTCGTAGCTCAAGGCGGATGCCCTAACGGTTCCGGTGCAGGTGGCCCAGGTTACACAATCAACTGTGAAATCAACCCGAATAAACATGAGCGCGGAACACTCGCTATGGCACATGCTGGCCGTAACACAGGTGGAAGCCAGTTCTACATCTGCTACCAACCGCAACCACATTTGGATGGACAACATACTGTATTTGGTAAAGTAACTAAAGGTATGGAGTTCGTAGACGCTTTAGAAGGTAAAGACAAAATGGAAACTGTTGAAGTTGTAGAAGCTTAATTCCTTCAGCTTAACTGGATCCAAACATGAAGTGCTTCTTTTATAGAAGCACTTTTTTTATTTTTCATATGTCACGTATTCGAAATCGATGATTGGAAAGGATGAATGAACCTTGGATATGGTTACTCAGCTAAGCTTGTTAAAACAAATGTATAGTGAGCGTACGTTGTGGGATGAAGAACTGCAGGCATCGCGACATCTCGTTCCGAATAGTATATCCGTACAGCATCGAGAAGCGCTTGAGGCAGCCGGGCATGAACCGAATCAATTTGTACGTCCGCAACATGATGAAACGATCACTGAACTGAAAAAACTTGCGAATCAATGGACGATAGAGGATGCAGCGCAGGCCTTTGTCTCTTCTTTGTGGTCAGCACCCATGATCTGGCGCTCGTTGCTTACGGGCAAGCTTATTGCAAGTCGTATGCCAGACCATGAACATACGCCGTATCCATCTTCGAGTACGTGTAAAATCTGCGGGTTAAGCGTAGATCAAGCAACCGACACGACGTTGCAATGGTATTGGAGGATGACCAATGGAACCCCTTTGGACGGTGATCCCTTTGGACAAATGCTAGCACTTCGAGAGCTGGCTGCCGCACAGGAGCTTCCAATACCAAATGAATACGACCGCTGGACATTCCGTGCGGTGTTAACGGTGCTTCGCGAATTACCTCCCAAAACACGCTACAGCAAGGCAGCAATAGCGCTCAAGAAGGAACGGCTTTTGCCTACACAAAAGGAATATGCCTATCGTGACCTGCTCGAGACGTTAGCTCTGATTGGCATACTGGATACGCCGGAACATCCCGGAATGATAACTCAATTTACTTCTTACATACAGCGTGACGAGCGTCCCAATGTACGGGTTGAAGTACAGGCGCCTTTGGCGTGGTGGGACTCATCTATTGGAATTAATGAGAACAACCTGAACAAGATATTCCATGGTTTTGATCTGAGTAGTACATCTCATGAAGAGAAGCCTGAAGAGAGCCCACCTGTAAAGGACACGATCTTAGGAGCATTGGAGAAGAAGAGAAGTGTCCGGGGGAAAGTACCAAAAGCATCTCCTGATGCAGGTACCGGGGAGGTACAGCCTGGAGATGTGTATGCTGTTCGGGTCAGGGAAGGTGTATGGGTGACGGTGTATTGTCATGAAGTCAGAGACAAACGCGTCATCGTCGAATATCTGGATGGTGTGTTTCCAGAGATGCCGGGAAAAGCAGATTTGCATGAGACATTTCGACCGAGAACGAATGGACGCTGGAAATGCTCGGCTATAGCGATCGATTCCACAAGTTGGGTCAGAAGGGTGGCAAGAGAGTTCCCGCTTCCGACTTCGCCCTTGCAAGAACCTGACCGCATTCCATTTCATAATGCCAAAGAATTAAAGCATATGGCGAGTTGGTGTTTTCCCGAATTGTAGAATGAGACGATGAATATGAAATGCTTTCAAAGAAAAACCGTACCTCCATGGGAGGAAGCGGTTTTTTGTTGTTTCTTAGCTTATTAAAAGTTAGTATGTGACAAAAAGGAACAAAAAACAATTGATTTTTTGGCATTAAAGTGCTAACATCCAATTAATAACGAAAGCAATCCTTCAGGGCAGGGTGCGATTCCCTACCGGCGGTGATGCAGGAAGTGTAAGGACACATGTCCAGCACTTGATGCAAAGTCCGTGACCTGTCTGCCTGTGGCAGATGGCTGATCTGGTGTAATTCCAGAACCGACAGTATAGTCTGGATGGGAGAAGGAGAGGTGCAGACCTAACAGGTTTGTACTCAGCAGGAGTATTGCTGCACAGTCACTATTCGTGATGTATTCACTGTGCGGGGAAGATCCGGTTACGCCGGACAGTTCCATACATGTGCCACACTATAGAAGCTCTTTACCTGTGATTGATGTTCATTAAGGTATGTGTCTATTTTCACTTGCCCGAAATGAAGTTTTGGGCAAAGTGTTGGCGTGCTGTATCCATTTCACTCCTGCTGTTGACATTTGTCTCTCATCATCCCCATCGAACTGATTGTTCGACGGGGATTTTTTTCATAATCAAGACTTTAAACCGCGGGGTGAACGGATTTGGAAATGATCAATGATGAATTTTATATGGCACTGGCACTTGATATGGCAGAACGAGCACAAGGACAAACGGGAATTAATCCGGTCGTTGGATGTGTAGTTGTGAAAGAAGGGCGTATTGTAGGCCTGGGAAGTCATCTGAAACGTGGAACCGGTCATGCAGAGGTACATGCATTGAACATGGCAGGCAGCGACGCAGAAGGCAGTACGGTATACGTTACACTTGAGCCCTGTAGTCATTACGGCAAGACGCCACCTTGCAGTGAACGCCTGATTCACGAAAAGGTTAAACGTGTCGTGGTATGTTGTGAAGATCCAAATCCGCAAGTATCCGGCAGGGGCATTAGCATGCTCCGTCAACAAGGCATTGAAGTTGAAGTTGGCGTATTGCGTGAGCGTGGAAGACGGATGAATGAAAAATTCATTAAATTTATTACAACGGGCCTACCTTTTGTGACGCTGAAGACAGCTACTACGTTGGATGGCAAGATTGCCACTCGCAGCGGAGACAGCAAGTGGATTTCTAATGAGCCCGCTCGTGAGATTGTGCACGCCCTTCGTCATCGTCACCAGGGAATTATGGTTGGCGTAGACACAGTGATTGCCGATAATCCGGAGCTTACAACCCGTTTGCAAGTGGAAGGCATCAGTCCGGTACGCATTGTGGTGGATTCCAAGTTACGTCTTCCTTTAGGTGCCAAAATGGTTAAAGATGGTCTAGCCCCAACATGGGTACTGACAACAGACGAAGCCAGTCCTGAAGCTGCTGAGCGTTTGGAAGCCTATGGTGTCGAAATTATACGCTGTGGTCCTGGGCCACGTGTGGATCTGTTAAGCGGACTTAGCAAGCTGGGTGAGCGTGAGATTGGTTCAATTTTGCTTGAAG
The DNA here is from genome assembly GCF_037144955.1 of Paenibacillus sp. USHLN196. NCBI lineage: Bacteria > Bacillati > Bacillota > Bacilli > Caryophanales > Paenibacillaceae > Paenibacillus > Paenibacillus sp. USHLN196. The sequence continues at coordinate 314,983 of NZ_JBBCYH010000008.1, forward strand.
GTGGAGGCACCCTGAATGGAGCCATGCTGGAGGCAAGATTGGTCGATCGACTACTTATGTTCATCGCCCCAAAGATTGTAGGCGGTTATGATACACCTGGAAGTTTCCGCTTCGAGGGTGTGGAACGCATGAATCAGGCGATTCAATTGAATCAGCTGGAAATCAAACAAGTTGGGGATAATATCAGCATTGGCGGTATTCCGGTATGGCCTGAATAAATAAATGGATCTTAAAGTAGTAAGTTAGGGTCCTTAGAAATGATCGAGGGAGGCGGCAGCATGTTTACCGGTTTGGTGGAAGAAGTCGGTCAGATTCGGCGTATTGGTCGGAAAGGCGAAGCGATGGTCCTGAATATCGGAGCTTCCGCCATCATGGACGATCTGAAGATTGGCGATAGTGTAGCAGTGAACGGAGTGTGCTTAACTGCGACAACGCTGGAAGGTGGAGGTTTTACCGCTGATGTAATGCCTGAAACGTTTCGGCATACCAATCTCAGTCAGTTGCAATCTGGCAGTAAAGTTAATCTGGAGCGAGCCATGCAATCAGGTGGCCGTTTTGGCGGACATATCGTTCAAGGCCATGTGGATGGTACTGGAGTGATTGGCAGTATAACACGTGATCAGAATGCGATTGTGTTTGAAATCAAACCTGATGATCACCAGTTGTTCAAATACCTGATTCCTAAGGGGTCCGTTACATTGGACGGTATTAGCTTGACTGTTGTTCATACGTCACAGAGTGCATTCACCGTTTCCATTATCCCGCACACCATTGGTGAGACTGTACTAAATGTGAAAAAGACAGGGGATACCATTAATATCGAATGCGATATTTTAGGCAAATATGTGGATCATCTGCTTCAGTATGGAAGAGGACATCAGGAGACAGGTGCTGGCAAGCCGCGCAGTATCAGTGAAGATTTTCTCGCCAATCACGGATTTGCATAATATCTATACAAGAACATAGAGAACAGAAATATACTGGAGGTGGACCAATGTCAGAACAATCCATTCTGGACACGGTAGAAGAAGCCATATACGATCTCATGCGTGGCAAACCCGTCATTGTTGTGGATGATGAAGATCGGGAGAACGAAGGCGATTTTATCGCTTTGGCCGAAAAGGCAACACCTGAAGTGATTAATTTCATGATCACTGAAGGCAGAGGTCTGGTCTGTGTTCCCATTACACAACAACGTGCGGACGAACTCAACCTGAAACCCATGGTTCAACAAAATACAGATTTCCATGGAACGGCCTTCACCGTCTCTGTGGACCACAAAGATACTACAACGGGTATCTCGGCACATGAACGTTCCATCACCGTGAAGGGTCTGATTGATCCTGAAGCGAAAGCTGGGGACTTCCGCAAGCCTGGTCACATGTTCCCATTGATTGCAAAAGATGGTGGTGTACTGCGCCGTGCCGGACATACGGAAGCGGCTGTAGATCTCGCTATCATGTGCGGTTCCTACCCTGCGGGCGTAATCTGTGAAGTAATCAAGGAAGATGGTACGATGGCCAGACTTCCGGATCTGCAGGAGATTGCCCGCAAGCATGAACTGAAGCTGATCAGTATTCAAGACATGATTCGTTACCGTAACGAAAAAGAGCAGCTGGTTCAACGTGAAGTGGCTGTGCGTATGCCAACAGATTTTGGCGAGTTTCAAGCGGTGGCTTATACGAACGCTGTAGACAACAAGGAGCATGTGGCTCTGGTCAAAGGTGAGATTGATGGTTCGAAACCTGTCCTGGTGCGTGTGCACTCTGAATGTTTGACAGGCGATGTATTCCATTCTCATCGTTGTGATTGTGGTCCCCAGTTTGATGCGGCACTCAAACAGATTCATGAGGAAGGCAATGGCGTACTGCTCTATATGAGACAGGAAGGTCGAGGAATTGGCCTGATCAACAAACTCAAAGCTTACAAGCTCCAAGAAGAAGGTCTGGACACCGTGGATGCAAACCTGAAGCTGGGCTTTGCTGCCGACTTGCGTGATTACGGGATTGGCGCTCAAATTCTGAAAGACCTTGGGGTTCGTCAGATCAGACTGCTGACCAACAATCCTCGCAAGATCAAAGGTCTGGAAGGATATGGACTTGAAGTGGTGGAGCGGGTTGCGATTCAGATGCAAGAGAACGAGGACAATACCGTCTATCTTCATACGAAACAAGCCAAATTGGGTCATATGCTCAAGTTCGATGATATCGAGCAGAACGAAGAGTAAATGTATTTTAAATGAATAACTTTTGATATGTAATTTATGGAAGTCGTTACTAAGAGACATCCGGTGCTTACATTATATTATACCGTTAGGGAGATGACTTGAATGCCACAATTTTTTGAAGGACATTTAGTATCAGAAGGATTAAGATATGGAGTTGTTGTTGGACGTTTCAACGAATTCATCACGAGCAAATTGCTTAGCGCAGCGCTCGATGCATTCAAACGTCACGGCGTGAAGGATGAGGAAGTGGATGTAGCCTGGGTCCCAGGTGCGTTCGAAATCCCTTTAATAGCGCAGAAAATGGCGGAGAGTGGCAAGTATGATGCGGTGATTACGCTGGGAACTGTCATTCGTGGATCAACGACACATTACGATTATGTATGTAACGAGATGGCTAAAGGGGTAGCGGCAATTAACCTGAAAACAGGCGTGCCTACAATCTTCGGTCTGGTTACAACAGAAAATATTGAACAAGCGATTGAACGTGCCGGAACCAAGGCTGGTAACAAAGGTTGGGATGCAGCTACGGCGGCAATTGAGATGGCAAACTTGACGAAACAGCTAAAATAGTGCTTATTTAATAGTAGTGCCCTGCTTTGCGCAGACGAAAACGGGAGACCGGATTCGGACGGCTTAGCAGGGTTTTGTATTTTTCTGGCGGGAGGATTCGTCTAGTGACGGTAGTTACATACAAACTGGAGACTTTTGAAGGGCCTTTGGATCTGCTGCTTCATCTGATTGATAAGGCTGAAATTCATATCCAGGATATTCCCATCAGCGATATTACCGATCAATACATGGCGTATCTGCATTCGATGCAGGAACTGGAACTGGATATTACGAGTGAATTTCTGGTCATGGCAGCAACACTGCTGTCGATCAAGAGCAAACTTTTATTGCCCAAACCACCGGTAATTGAGGATTTCGAGGATTATGATTATATGGAAGAAGAAGATTATGATCCACGTGCAGAGCTGATTGCACGTCTGATAGAATATCGCAAGTACAAGGGCATTGCGCGTCATCTTCATGAACGCGAGTGGGAACGGAGCCTTATTTTTTCCAAAGAGCCCGAGGATCTGCGCCCGTATATGCCTGTAGAAGCCCCTTCGAACCCGGTAGAGGGTTTGCATACCTCTGATCTGATTGCTGCATTTCAGAAGGCGCTACGCAAGGCTGAGAAGCGTACAACTGTAACCCGGATCAAACGGGATGAAATTTCGGTTAAGGACCGGATACGGGATGTCATCGGCGCTTTGGAAAGTATGGGGCCGGGAGGCAGACTTTTATTCTCCAAGTTAATGGATGAGCATATCTATCGCCATGAGATTGTCGTGACTTTTCTGGCGGTGCTGGAACTGATGAAGATGAAGCAGATTGTCTGTTATCAGGAAAGGATGTTTGAGGATATCGTTATGGAGTGGAGAGGGGAAACAAAGAATCATGGATTTTCCGAAATTGAAATCGATTATTGAAGGCCTGCTGTTTTTGTCCGGAGAAGAAGGTCTGAGTATCAAACAAATTGCCGAGATCGTCGATCAGCGAGTTGAGCTGGTAACGGACGCGATTGAGGAGATGATCAGTGAATTTACACAGCAGGGACGAGGTGTACAGATTCTCAAAATCGCTGGCGTAGTCCAGCTGGGCACCTTGCCTGAGCATGCAGTGTATTTCGAGAAACTTGCATACTCTCCAGCTCGTACCTCCTTATCGCAGGCGGCTCTGGAGACGCTGGCCATCGTGGCATATCGGCAGCCGATTACACGGGTTGAGATTGAGGAAATCCGTGGTGTAAAATCGGAGCGTGCTATTCATACACTTGTGAATAAGGATCTGATTATAGAAGTGGGACGAGCCGAGGCGATTGGACGACCGATTCTCTATGGAACGACCAAGTCATTTTTGGATTACTTCGGACTGGCTTCCCTTAAAGATCTGCCAGAACCAGGTTTGTTCGAAGATTCGGAAAACCTGGAGGAAGAGACACAATTGTTATTCAACAAACTGGATTTGGAACAACTGGAACCGGACAGTGCTGATTCGGCGGATGATCTAATTCATGTCGACAATGAAGATGATAATCCGGATTCTTCACTTTAATTTGCAAGTTCATATTAACCGACACCGTTAGTGGAGTCGGTTTTTTTGTGCATTATTTTTAGATGAATTGAACTTAATATTTACACAAAACGGAGAGGACAGAAATAAGCTGAAGAAACGGAGTGTTCGCCTTTATCCCCGGATTTACCCTTTAGAGAAGGGAATCAAAAAAATCTGGAGATAACAGCGATCGGAAGGTTATTCTGTCATCGGAGTGCCAGTGTAGTCCAATTCATGTATATAAAAGGTATAACGGACCGTTCCAAACAAATACGAAATGGGATTTTTAGGTCCAACGTGAATTTTTTCCTATCCAGAGTGCCATACTAGACGAGAAAAGAATTGAGGGCTTGGAGGTAAGGCCTGTGTGGATTTGGCTTGGAGGAATCGGGTTGTTGATCGCATTGCTGATTACCGCAGTCCTCATCTCGAATGTTCATGTTCACTTTATTTTTAACAAACATAAAAGTGATGACTACGCCAATATTAATGTTCGTTTTCTCTATGGGATTGTTCGAATGAATTATGAGATCCCGAGTATTGTTTTTCGCAATATGAAGGAAGGTTTTCTGGTCAAGACCGAACAATCCATGAATCATTCCAGAGGGAGGACCGAGGGAAGCGAGCGAGTTAACAAACGTAAAGTTAAAAAGTGGGTTAAAGATGTCAAAATCATGCTGAGGGCTACCGATGCGTTGAAGCTCTGGCTGAAGCAGACCCTTACTCGTGTACATATGACCCAATTATCCTGGTCTACTCACATCGGGGTAAGTGATGCTGCGTATACGGCCGTCCTTACGGGCTGGGTATGGGGTATCAAGTCGATTATCATTGGTTTTCTGACCTATCAGGTTAAGTTTGAAAAGACGCCAATGCTTGAAGTTATGCCGGTATGGTCAGATGAGATGGAGTTTCGGACGGAACTTGAATTCCGATTGAAGATTCGGATTACAGCCATTTTGTTTGCGGGAATAACGTTATTAACTCGTGTGTTACAAGTCGAGGGCGGATGGCGGATGTGGTTCAAGCTTCTGCGGGAGCAGCGTCGTAAACACAAGGAGAAACAAAAGCTCGAAGGGGCAAAGCCATAACTTTTGAAGACAGCGATGTGTTATTCGTGCGTGTTTACGCAATTTGGAATGGCGGTTTCTGATGGATACATGTGATGCTAGGACACTCGATACACATTTTACCAGATGAGTCTGAGAAATCGCAGGTATGGATAAAATGCATTTGTTACATAAGTCCCCTGGTGTTTGGGGATCATATGGTTAGATCAAACCTAGCTTACATTGAAACTGGAGGGAATTCAGATGTCAGATCATCCAATTCAAGGCTTAATGGAAACTGCAATGGAAAATATCAAGGCCATGGTGGATGTCAATACTATCGTTGGCGATGCAGTTGAAACACCTGATGGTACAGTCATTCTGCCGATCAGTAAAGTGGGTTTTGGATTTGCAGCAGGTGGTAGCGATTTTCGTGTAAATGATGAAAAGAACAAGGAGACGGGTTCGACGACTGGAGCGAAAACAGAGCATGCTTCTGTATCTTCACCTTTTGGTGGAGGTAGTGGTGGTGGCGTATCCATCCGCCCAATTGCATTTCTTGTCGTTGGCAAACAAGGGGTACACATTGTACCACTCGATAACTCCACGCATTTGTTTGAGAAGCTCATTGACTCTACGCCTTATGTTCTTGACCGAATCCAGGGCATGTTCCAACGTAATACAACACAAACGAATACAACAGATGTACCCGTTACACCAGACCCATCAACTTATAGCTAAGATCTATACGCAAAGATCCCTTCCGCACTCAATGCGAGAGGGATTTTTTGTTGTTTTCCCCTATGGGACATACTCCAAGTTGTCCGAACATAAGATAGTACAAGATTCCAAGTGACCCGGAGGAATGAATTGATGCGAAAAATAACGAAAGTCATTGCATGCATGCTTATCCCTGTCTTCTTGCTGTCTTCATTTGGGGTTACTCAAGCCCAGGCGACGATTCAAGGTCCGTCTACACATGCGCAAAGCGCTGCTCTCATTGATGTCACATCAGGCCGGATCTTATACAGCAAAGATGGGGATAAGGAACTGCGAATTGCCAGTTTGACCAAAATCATGACGGCAATCGTTGCGATTGAACACAGCAAGCTGGATGAAAAAGTTAAAGTGACGCCCACCGCTTTTGCCAAAGAAGGATCATCTCTCTATCTCAAGTTAGGTGAGGAGATGACGCTTGAAAACATGTTGTACGGGCTAATGCTCCGTTCAGGCAATGACGCTGCCTCTGCGATCGCAGAACATGTGGGAGGTTCGGAAGAAGGCTTTGTCCTGTTAATGAACAAAAAGGCGGAGCAAATCGGTCTGACGCATTCCCACTTTATGAACCCTCATGGACTGGATGCAGAAGGTCACTATTCTACAGCTAATGATTTGGCCCGATTAACGGCATATGCGCTACACAACCCGGTGTTCAAACGTATCGTAGCCACGGAGGACAAATCCGCGCCGAATCCCAATGAAAGCTGGGAATACTCCTGGCACAACAAAAATAAAATGCTGCGGATGTATGAAGGTGCGGATGGAGTGAAAACCGGCTACACGAAGAAAGCTTTCAGATGTTTGGTCAGCTCCGCTACACGTAATGGTCAGCAGCTCGCCGCGGTAACGTTGAACGATGGAAACGATTGGAACGATCATGCTCGGATGCTTGATTTCGGGTTTGAGTACTTCCCGTTGGTAGAGGTCGCGAAGCAAGAACAGCCTGTTCAAAATACAGATGTCGTTACAGGCCGCGGATTTTGGTACCCACTGGCTAAGAGTGAACAAGGCTCATTGACCAAGAAGTTGATCCTACACGAAAATCGAGGACAGTCTGAAACGGAAGGCAATGAACAATCAACAGATCCTTCGTTCGGATTGGCAGGTCGGATTGATATGCAGCTTGATGGCAAACTTGTTGGCTCCATTCCGGTGTACCGCAAAGGTAGTTACATTCCTCCTGAACCGAAGACAGAAGATGCTACGCTGGGCGGAATTGGCGATTTCTCTTCCTGGGCAGCAGCATGGCGTGCTGTATTAAGTCACCTGTTATCACCTTAGCTAAATTGACATTGAGGGGAGGGTATAACCCATGATCAATCTAATTTGGCTGCTCATGATCTTAATCGGATTTGCTTTTGCAGCCGTCAACGGCAATATCGAAGTGGTCACACAAGCTGCTTTCGATGGAGCGGCAACGGGAGTCACGGTCTGTTTTGGACTGATTAGTGTGCTTGTGTTCTGGATGGGGATGATGAAAATGGCTGAAGATGCCGGTCTTCTGGCGAGGATCGCCAAGCTGCTCGGTCCGGTTGTTGGTTTCCTGTTCCCTGATGTGCCCAAAAATCATCCGGCAATGGGTTATATTCTCTCCAATATGAGTGCCAATCTGCTGGGGCTTGGAAATGCGGCTACGCCGATGGGAATCAAAGCCATGCAACAGCTGCAGGAGCTTAATCCGGATAAACAAACAGCTTCTCCTGCCATGTGCACCTTACTGGCTCTCAATACGGCAAGCATTACCATTATACCTACAACTCTCATCGCCATCCGGTTAAACTATCATTCTGCAAATGCTACAGAGATTGTGGGCACAACACTGATGGCTACCATTATCGCTACACTTGCTGCTATAATCGCCGATCGCTGGTATCGAAACAGGGCATTACACAAACCGCCGCGTATACAGAAAAGTGGCAATCCCGGCATGAAAGGATGAGCACCCTTGTTAACCTTCATCAACTGGATCTCTGTCTGGGCCATCCCGGTTATTATCGCGTTTGTTCCATTATATGCGTTTACCAAAAAGGTCCCGGTATACGAATCCTTTGTTGATGGGGCCAAAGATGGATTCTCGACTGCAATTAGCATTATTCCGCATCTCGTGGGCATGATGGTCGCAATCAGCGTATTTCGTGCCTCGGGTGCATTGGATTTTGTAATTAGCCTGTTCGCACCGCTTGTGTCATGGATGGGTGTGCCGGGAGAAGTGTTACCACTCGGGATTCTGCGTCCGTTGACCGGGACAGGCTCTCTTGCATTTACGACGGATCTGATCAAAACCCATGGCCCTGATTCTATGATCGGACGCATGGCATCAACGATTCAGGGGAGTACGGATACCACGTTATACGTGTTGACTGTCTATTTTGGAGCTGTGGGTATTCGTAACGGTCGATATGCACTCAAAGTGGGGTTGTTTTCCGATGTCGTTGGTTTTATCGCTGCGCTAGCCATTTGTTTACTCGTTTTCGGTTAAAAGATATCTCCTCTCCTTCCGATATATTAGATATGCTAGAATGATAGCGGAGGAGAGTGAGACATGCAGAAGAGTTGGAAACGAATGCTCCGTTTCGGAATGTCAGGCGTGCTTGCCATTGCAATGCTCGCAGGGTCAACGGGAATGGCGGCGGCTCAAGCCGTTCAGACGATACATTTTACAGGTTACTTCGACAAACAGTTGCGTGCACAAATGGCAGTCACAGCGGATTCTTTTCCAGTCGTGAATGTACGGTTGGTCAAGCAGGATGACCCGGATATGGTATATTATGATGTTGGTACCTCGATCCTGATCTCGAAGGATGAAGTGCTCACGAATTATCATGTCGTTCAGGGTTATGCTGAATTGTCTGATGGCGATGAAGGTACACTGACTGTTGCGAGTCCTGGCTCCTTGGGTAAGCCTGTAAAGGCGAAGATTATTAAGACAGATCCAGTGACAGACATGGCACTGCTGAAGCTGGACAAGGAAATAGACGCCAAACCGGTCACATTCACGAATGCAAGGGATAATCAGGTTGTCTATACGATTGGATTTCCCAAAAATCCCGCTGGTGATCTTGTCATCCTGGATGAGGATTTTCCTTCAACCTACAACACCATAGCCAAAAGCCGAGTGTTCAGCTCCCAGGCTACGGATGTTCCAGGCAAAAAGGGAATCGGCAGTATTGTGAAATCCATGGCACAAGGTAATTCAGGTGGCCCCGTTCTGGATCAGAACAACCGGGTGATCGGTATGATGACATTTGTGTACGGTGGACGCACCTATTATATTACTTCCAAAACATTGCAGACTTTCATTAAAGACAGCAGCACGCCTGCCAAAAAGCAGATTGCGGTTGCTGGTAAAGTTTCCAATTAAATGATTTGAGGAAAAGGCTTATCTCTACGCCATCTGTGAGAAACAGGTTGTGTACAGGTAGGCTTTTTCTCCGTTAATCTGGAGCAGGAAAATGCCCTAAAATGAATATTCGTGTCCCCAGTTTACAAAATCATTGGATTATCCTTGTGATTTCCCTGTTTGATGGGTATCATTAGTGTGAGGTGACATGACAAACATGGAAAGATTACAAAAAATTATCGCACAGGCAGGCATTGCATCCCGCCGCAAGAGCGAGGAACTGATCCTGTCCGGCAAAGTGGAAGTTAACGGGGAGGTCGTAACCGAACTGGGTACGAAAGCGAACCCCGAAGAGGATATGATTACGGTTAATGGAAAACCGATCCGCAGTGAGAAAAAAGTGTACTTGATGTTGAACAAGCCAAAAGGCGTAATTACAAGTGCATCTGACCCCGAAGGTCGGAAAATTGTATCCGACTATCTGAAAGGTGTCAAAGAACGCGTATATCCTGTGGGTCGTCTGGATTATGACACAGAGGGATTATTAATTCTGACCAATGATGGTGAGTTTGCACACTTGTTGACGCACCCGAAGCATCACGTACCTAAAACGTATCATGCAACGGTTAAAGGTGTGCCGCATGGTACAGCTCTGGAGAAATTAAAGACAGGCATTATGCTGGATGACGGCATGACTGCTCCTGCAGAGGTGGAGTACAAAGATGTGGATACGGCGGCCAATGAGTCGGTCATTTCCATTACGATCTACGAAGGACGTAACCGTCAGGTTAGACGTATGTTCGAGGCAATCAACCATCCGGTAACCCGTCTGAAACGGATTTCATTTGGTGGGATTTTGCTACAAAACCTGAAACGAGGTTTGACACGCAATCTGACCAAAGAGGAAGTCAACAACCTGATTACCCTCGCACAATCAGAACCAGCCAAAAAAATGAAAAAAAGGTAATGTGAGGACACATAATTTTCATAAAACCGCCGCAGTTTTGTGACGAAATTCGCTATAATTGTTCATAGGATGTTCACAGTTGTCTTATACCAATGAGATGCGAATGCTACAGTCACTTAAAAGGGGAGCAGCACATGGGGAAATCAAGAAGAACGGTGCAAATCGTCATTTTGTTATTGATCCTGGTGTTGGGCGGATATGCGATTACCACATCGGTATCCGGCTCGAATGGCAAGCCAAAGGAAGGGGACAAGTCTCCTTCTTTTGAACTGCTGGGCCTGGATGGTCAAGTTCATACGTCTGATGAGTACAAAGGAAAAGCAATGGTGATCAACTTCTGGGGCACGTGGTGTGAGCCTTGTGTTAAAGAAATGCCTGCACTTCAGGCACAAGCTGACAAATGGAAGGACCAAGGAGTGCAATTTGTCGGGATCAATGTTGGGGAAGACCAGATGACCGTGGATAATTTTGTCCGGCAGGTTGGGGTTACGTTTCCAATTATGCTTGACCGGGAGAAGAACTCGGTTCGTGATTTCGGAATCTCTCCGATGCCAACAACATTTTTTGTATCCGACACGGGCAAAATCTCTACCATTCATATCGGGCAACTTGATTTGGACACACTTGACGCTCAAATTTCGCAACTGGCGAAGCAGCCCTGACAGGAGGTCTATTCGTGTTCCAAAATACCAAATGTGAGTGCGGACACCAAAATCCAGTCGGCACTGTGCTGTGTGAAGCATGTGGCAAGCCGTTGCTGGAGGCAGAAGCTAAATCGGATGAAGTACTGGAAATGCGTTATGATGGCATGGCGCGCCGTTCACAGCGCAGTAATCCCAATATCATTGACCGCATATGGAACTTTTTTTCATCCGTCAAAATTGCCGTCTATATGATTGTCTTCACGCTTGTAGGCTCGATGCTTGGCACGATCTATCCGCAAGAAAGTACGTTTCTGAATATCGATCCTTCCGTGTATTACAAAGAAACCTACGGCCAGTTGGGTCATATTTATTATCTGTTGGGTCTATCCCATACATACGAATCCTGGTGGTTTATTCTACTGCTGGTGCTGATTGGCGCATCATTGGTGATATGCAGTCTGGATCGCGTCTTACCGCTCTACAAAGCACTGAATAAACAGAAAATACGTAAACATACGCAATTTTTGACAAGACAGCGTCTGGTGTACCAAGGTTCCATCGAAGAGGCACCAGAAGACTGGATTAAGAAAGCGGTTACGCCGTTGAAAAAGAAAGGATACCGCGTGCACTCGCAGGGTGATGCATTACTCGCCGAGAAACAGCGATTCAGTCGATGGGGCCCATATGTGATCCATATTGGACTCATTATATTTCTGCTGGCGGTGCTCGCACGAGGACTTCCTGGTCTGAATCTGGACGAGCATGTCGCTTTTCCTGAAGGTGAGATCAAAAAGATCCCGAATACGTCGATGTATCTGCAGAACGAACAGTTTAATGTTGAATTCTACAGTGAGGAAGAAGTACCTGAGCAATTCCGTAGCCTCAATAAAACTGTTCCGAAACTGTTCGAAACGAAAGTTGTTTTGTATGAATGTACAGCAGATTGTTCGGATCTCTCAAAGAAACCTCAATTGGCTGAAGTGGCAAGACATGATGTGCGGGTGAATCATCCATTGAATTATAACGGTCTGAAAGCCTATCAGTTTGACTATGATTTAACACCCACTATTAGGTCCGTAACGCCTGATCTGGTCAATGCGAAGACGGGTGAAGTATACGGGGCAATTAAGATCGATATGGTAGATACCCAAAAAACATTTGAAGCAGGTCCTTATGAATTGACTGTTAAAGAAAAGTTCATGGACTTTGGATTGGATGAGAGTGGTGAGCCCAAATCAAAATCGCCTTCACCTAATGCACCTGCTTTTCTCTTTCTCATCAAAGGTCCGGATCTGCCGCAAGAAGGGATACAATATCTGTATTTTGCGAAGCAGATTGATAAACAACGGTTTCAACAGGATGCAATTAACCAACAGCTGATTGGAACAGATATTCCTTTACAGCTGGAAGTAGACAGCATGGACAAGGTCGATATTATTCAGTCCGTAAGTTATCTCAATATACGTGTGGATAAGGCAATGCCTTTTGTGTGGGTAGGAGCCGGCATTGTTATGTTGGGTCTGATCATGGGTTTTTATTGGCATCATCGCCGTATCTGGATTCGTTTTGATGATAAACAGCTCACGCTGGGTGGACATACCAACAAAAACTGGTTTGGCTTCAGGCGTGAAGTTGCGGCCGTCTTGAAACAGATGAATCTGGAAGTGGAAGAGAAGTCGTTGGATAACGGGGGGAACCAAGCATGAGTTTATTGGATTTCAGCAGCGACGCATTTATCGTATCTTTCTTTCTCTATTGTGCTGCATTCTTGTTATATGCTGTCGCGGTCATGGGCAAAAAATGGAGTAATCGTGATCCTCTGGACCATATGAATCGCTGGGGTAAAAGAGCTTTCATCGCTTCGACTGTCGCCTTGGCGGCGCATATCGTATTTTTTGTAACCCGATGGGCTGGGGCAGGTCATATCCCGGTTAGTAACATGTATGAGTTCATGTCTTTTCTGTCCATGATGATCATGGTTGCATTTATTGTTGTATATGCCATATACCGCAAGTCATTACTGGGTTTGTTTGCCTTACCACTTACCATTATTATTATGGCGTACGCCGCTGTATTTCCTCAGGAGGTACAACCATTAATCCCGGCACTTCAGTCCATCTGGCTGAAAATTCACGTGACGTTGGCCGCGCTTGGTGAAGCATTCTTCGCCGTGGGTTTTGCCGCAGGGTTCATGTACTTGCTCCGTACTGTTGATTTCAGTGGTAAAGACAAATCTTCAAGACGTCAACGAGGATGGGTTGAATTCACACTGGTTACGATCGTTGTAGTCATCGGATTTATCGGAACGGTATTTGCCTTTCGTACAGTTGGTTACGAGGCGGTTTTTGTACAGAAAACGGTCAGCATTGACACAGAGGTACAGGAAAATAGTACAATAGAGAAAGTGATTTATCGCATGCCTCCGATTTTTGCACCATATAATAGCGAAGTGGAGAGCATGACACCGTTTCTTGGCATGAAAAAACCTTTACTTGAGACGCCTTCCTGGATGAACGGGGTAAATGCCGGGCGCAAGCTGAATACGGTGGTTTGGTCACTCATTGTAGGTCTGATCCTGTATGGAGTTGTACGACTTCTTGTGCGCAGACCACTTGGACAAGCGTTACAGCCAATGATGGATGGAATCGATGCCGATGATCTGGATGAGATAAGTTATCGCGCGATTGCCATTGGTTTTCCGATATTTACGCTGGGAGCATTAATTTTTGCCATGATCTGGGCTCAGATTGCCTGGAGTCGCTTTTGGGGTTGGGACCCTAAAGAGGTGTGGGCATTGATTACATGGCTATATTATAGTGTGTATCTGCATTTGCGTTTATCCAGAGGTTGGCAAGGTCAGAAGTCTGCATGGCTTGCAGTTCTTGGCTTCCTGGTTGTCATGTTTACGCTGGTTGGGGTGAATCTGGTTATTGCGGGATTACATTCTTACGCTGGAGCGGACTAGGGTAGACTCATATTGCAAAGGTTGAGTTTAGAAACGGGAACACAAACGTACCTTTTAATTGAAGGGTATTCAAATATTGTTCGCCAGATCGAACATAATAGAAGTGATGAGGAGTTATTGCAAAGGGGCTGGAGAGACATGGCTGAACATGAGAATCGAATACTGGTTGTGGATGACGAAGAGAGAATCCGCAGACTTTTGAAAATGTATCTTGAAAAAGAAGGTTATGAAATTGATGAGGCCGAGGATGGGGAAACTGCGCTGCGTAAAGCAACAGCAGGGGACTACGGATTGATTTTGCTTGATGTCATGTTACCGGGTATGGATGGAGTTGAAGTGTGTACCCGCCTTCGTCAGGTGAAATCAACGCCGGTTTTGATGCTCACTGCAAAAGGTGAAGAGATTAACCGGGTTCAGGGCTTCGAAGTGGGCGCTGATGATTATGTTGTTAAACCATTCAGCCCGCGTGAAGTGATTTATCGCGTAAAAGCAATTTTGCGTCGATCTTCCGCTACAGCTTATCTCTCCAAGGAGAGCAATTCGAGTAATAACATTGTATTCCCGCACCTGGTTATTGAGCATGATGCCCACCGGGTAACGGCTGGTGGCGAAGAAATCAGTCTTACGCCCAAAGAATATGAATTGCTGCACTATCTGGCAACATCTCCCGACAAGGTTTTCTCCAGAGAAGAATTGCTCAAAGATGTATGGAATTACGAATTCTTCGGCGATCTTCGTACCGTGGATACGCACGTGAAGCGTCTTCGCGAGAAACTTAACAAGGTATCGCCTGAATCGGCGGCCATGATTACGACGGTGTGGGGTGTGGGTTATAAACTGGAAGTACCGAAGTAGTTTTAGTTTCTGGAGATCACTGGTCGGGAAGTTATGGATCACTATTATCTGCCTTGTGGGTTGTGTACTTATAGCGCTGGGTCTTTTTTTGCTGCCCTACATTGATACGAACTTTGCAGAATCCGAATCCAGAGATATTAAGCGGCTGTTCACCTACATCTGTATCATTGGATTCAGTTTAACGACGTTCTTTGCATTGTTTCTGTTCACCAAAATTACGCAGCCTATGCAGCAGTTGATTCAAGCAGCCAATGCGATTCGCAAAGGGAATTATGGAACGCGTCTCTCCCTGGTAACAAGTGATGAGATTGGTGAGCTTGCCAATACGTTTAATCATATGGCCGCACAACTTGAAGATAATATTCGAAACCTTAACCATGAGAAAGAGCATTTGGCGAGTGTGCTTCGAAGCATGACTGATGCGGTGGTTACTTTTGATGGTGAAGGTAAAGTTATTCTGACGAATCCGCCAGGAGAGAAGATTATGCAGGCTTGGTATGACCTGGATTGGGCACAGATGGATGAAGGACAAGATTCCGAGCAGTCGGGCAAGTCTTCACGTGATGTACCGGAGCCCCTCCTTCCTTTGTTCAGAATGGTGATGGAGCAAGGTGGGGATCAGAACTCCAATGTTCATGTACAGCAAGGTGTCTGGTCTGTTCAGATGGCACCTTTGTACGCTGACAGTGTTGTCAGAGGTGCTGTGGCCGTCTTGAGAGACGTAACAGAAGAAGTGCGGCTGGAGAAGATGCGGCGTGATTTCGTGGCTAACGTATCTCATGAGATACGTACCCCATTATCCATGATGCAAGGCTACAGCGAAGCGCTTCTGGACGGTATGGCAACCTCACCCGAGGAGAATGAAGAACTCATTCAGGTCATTCATGATGAGTCATTGCGGATGGGACGACTGGTCAAAGACTTGCTTGATCTTGCCCGAATGGAAGCTGGACATACGGACATGGTGATGAAGAAGGTTGACCTCGGAGAACTGTTGGAACGTATGTACCGGAAGTTCTCGGTGCGTTCAAAAGAACAGGGAATCCGACTGCAGTTTGAATGCAAACAGTCAACTATTGAACTTCAACAGGCAGATGAGGATCGACTGGAGCAAGTATTCACGAATTTGCTGGACAATGCGTTCAGGCATACTCCTTCTGGCAAAGATGTCATGATCTCTGCTGAGCTGGTCACGCATCTTCGTGCTCCGTTTGTCAGAGTATCTGTGAAAGATCAGGGTGTAGGGATTCCTTCATCCGACTTGCCTTTTATCTTCGAACGATTCTACAAAGCAGACAAGGCGCGTGTTCGGGGTGAAAGTGGAGGTACTGGACTCGGTTTAGCCATTGTGAAAAATATTGTAGACGCCCACCAAGGCGTCATTAATGTGAATAGTGTATTAGGCGAAGGTACGGAGTTTATTTTACAATTTCCCGTAGATTCATCGAAATAGCCTGATATCATACAAAAATTGCGAAAACACCCTCTTGTGGAGGGTGTTTTTTTGTTGAAGAGTACCGTTTAATCTTGTTCAACGTGGAACATGAATCATCGTATTTATTTTGACTATAAAGAGTGTCCAAGATAAATTCCCCTCTCATGTTACATAAGCTTGAAAAACAAGCAGATTAGAGGAGGATTGAGTTAAGCATGTCCGATGATCGAAAAAGGGTCAGTATTAAAGCATTTCTGGAAGGCGGGTCTTTCAGAGCAGGTTCTCCGTTTATTCCAATAACATCAAGTGAACTGGAGCAGTTCGACTCTATTCTTGATTCTCTGGCTGTGACTGTGCCTGCTGCGATCAGTCAGCCAACTTCATCCAATATACTAGCGTTACAAAACGGGTTGCGTCAGTTGCTTACTTTTGTAAATAATTCCGGATTTCGTGCCGGTGTAAAAGCAGAATTGCAAGCCGTATTAGAATTGACGATTGCAGGCTCAGAGATTGTGCCTGTCCCTCTCATTAATCTCGCAGGTAACTTGCAGAACTTACTGGATGACTTATTAAGTGTAACGTTACTTCTGGAAATTCCGCCTGCAGCTAAAGATAACCTTGTGGGATTAATACGTTCCATATCCGTATCCTTAAGTCGGGCAACGACGACATTTGGAACTGGAGGAATTACCGGACCGGCTGGTCCACCGGGAGTTCCAGGGGTACCAGGGGTTCCGGGAGTACCTGGTGTACCAGGCGTGCCTGGAGTGAAAGGACCTGCGGGACCTGCAGGAGGAATTGGACCGGTAGGACCAGTGGGGCCAGTTGGCCCACAGGGAGCGCAAGGTCCGGCAGGAGCACCTGGTGTGGGTTTGAACAATATTACGGCGTTTGACCCTGCGCTTGGGTCGACATATGCTCAAGGTCAGGTCGTCAGTTTTAACGGAAGTCTTTATGTTGTTAATGTAAATGGCCCAATGGGCACACCCGGAAGCTCACCAGGTTACACTCTTTTATTGTCTGGTGGCACGAATGGAGCAACGGGGGCAACCGGAATTGGTTTGACTGGAGCCTTAGCATTTGATCCAGCGCTCGCGCCGAGTTATCCCGCAGGGCAAGTAATTACGTATAACGGTAGCACTTACATTACAAGTGTAGCTGGTCCAATAGGAACACCGGGGACTTCTTCGGATTATACATTAATTGCTGCTGCAGGAGCGACAGGCGCAGGAACGACTGGAGCGACCGGAGCCACAGGGGTGGGTTTAAGTGGCATCGTTCCGTTCGATCCAGCATTGGCACCAACATATCCCGCTGGACAGATCGTCACGTTTGGAGGCAGTACCTACATTACAAATGTAGCATCACCAACAGGAACGCCAGGCACATCGCCGGATTACACGTTGATTGCTGGTGCGGGAACCACGGGAGTTACAGGGGCAACCGGAGTTGGAGTAACAGGAAGTACAGGTGTTACAGGTGTATCTGGAGTAACAGGAGCGACAGGCGTAGGTTTAAGTGGAATTGTACCATTTGACCCCGCAGTATCCCCAACGTATCCAGTCGGTCAAGTTGTGACGTTTAACGGCAGTACTTATGTGGCTAATGTAGCATCACCAACAGGAACGCCGGGCACATCGCCAGATTATACGTTAATTGCTGGAGTAGGAGCCACAGGTGTCACGGGTGCAACTGGAGTAGGAGTGACAGGAATCACAGGCGCATCTGGCGTCACAGGAGCGACAGGCGTAGGTTTAAGTGGAATTGTACCATTTGACCCCGCAGTAGCCCCAACGTATCCAGCTGGTCAGGTTGTGACGTTTAATGGTAGTACGTATATTGTGAATGTAGCATCGCCGACAGGAACACCAGGCACGTCACCAGATTTTACGCTGCTTGCCGGTGCAGGAGCCACTGGTGTTACTGGTACGACAGGCGTCGGAGTAACGGGAAGTACAGGTGTTACAGGTGCATCTGGCGTAACAGGAGCAACAGGCGTAGGTTTGAGTGGAATTGTACCATTTGACCCCGCAGTAGCTCCAACGTATCCAGCGGGTCAGGTCGTTACATTTAATGGTAGTACGTATATCGCCAATGTAGCATCGCCAACGGGAACGCCGGGCACATCGCCGGATTATACATTGCTTGCTGGTGCAGGAGCGACGGGGGTCACAGGGGCAACCGGAGTTGGAGTAACAGGAGAAACTGGGGTTACAGGGGCTTCAGGCATAACAGGAGCCACGGGGGTAACGGGTGCAGGTCTGACAGGAATTGTAACTTTCGATCCAGCGGTAGCGCCAACGTATCCAGCGGGTCAGGTTGTGACGTTCAATGGCAGTACGTATATTGCCAATGTAGCATCGCCAACGGGGACGCCGGGCACATCTCCAGATTATACGTTAATTGCTGGTGTAGGAGCGACGGGAAGTACAGGGGTTACAGGTGTATCTGGCGTAACAGGAGCGACAGGCGCAGGTTTGAGTGGAATTGTACCATTTGACCCCGCAGTAGCTCCAACGTATCCAGCGGGTCAGGTCGTAACGTTTAACGGCAGTACGTATATTGCGAACATAGCATCGCCAACGGGAACGCCGGGTACATCGCCAGATTACACGTTGATTGCTGGTGCGGGAACCACGGGAGTCACAGGGGCAACAGGAGTTGGCGTGACAGGAAGTACAGGTTCATCTGGTGTAACGGGAGCGACAGGCGTAGGTTTAAGTGGAATTGTACCATTTGACCCCGCAGTATCCCCAACGTATCCAGTCGGTCAAGTTGTGACGTTTAACGGCAGTACTTATGTGGCTAATGTAGCATCGCCAACGGGAACGCCGGGCACATCGCCGGATTATACATTGCTTGCTGGTGCAGGAGCCACGGGAGTCACAGGGGTAACCGGAGTTGGAATAACAGGAGAAACTGGGGTTACAGGGGCTTCAGGCATAACAGGAGCCACGGGGGTAACGGGTGCGGGTCTGACGGGAATTGTAACTTTCGATCCAGCGGTAGCGCCAACGTATCCAGCGGGTCAGGTTGTGACGTTCAATGGCAGTACGTATATTGCCAATGTAGCATCGCCAACGGGGACGCCGGGCACATCGCCAGATTATACGTTAATTGCTGGTGTAGGAGCGACGGGAAGTACAGGGGTTACAGGTGTATCTGGCGTAACAGGAGCAACAGGCGTAGGTTTGAGTGGAATTGTAACTTTCGATCCAGCGGTAGCGCCAACGTATCCGGCAGGTCAGGTCGTGACATTCAACGGTAGTACGTATATTGCTAATGTAGCATCGCCAACGGGGACGCCGGGCACATCGCCAGATTATACATTAATTGCTGGTGCGGGAACCACGGGAGTCACAGGGGCAACAGGAGTTGGCGTGACAGGAAGTACAGGTTCATCTGGTGTAACGGGAGCGACAGGCGTAGGTTTGAGTGGAATCGTACCATTTGACCCCGCAGTAGCTCCAACGTATCCAGCGGGTCAGGTCGTTACATTCAATGGTAGTACGTATATTGCTAATGTAGCATCGCCAACGGGGACGCCGGGCACATCTCCAGATTATACGTTAATTGCTGGAGCAGGAGCCACAGGTGTCACGGGTGCAACTGGAGTAGGAGTGACAGGAAGCACTGGTGAAACAGGAGCGTCAGGTGTAACGGGCTTGACTGGGGCAACTGGAGTTACGGGAGCTACCGGAATCAGCGTAACCGGAAGTACAGGAACAACCGGTGTAACTGGTGAGACAGGGGCGACTGGTCTTGCAGGTCTGACTGGGGCAACTGGCGTTACAGGAGCTACCGGAATCAGCGTAACTGGAAGTACGGGATCAACTGGTGTAACTGGAGAAACAGGAGCGACAGGTGTAACGGGCTTGACTGGGGCAACTGGAGTTACGGGAGCTACCGGAATCAGCGTAACCGGAAGTACAGGAACAACCGGTGTAACTGGTGAGACAGGGGCGACTGGTC
>NZ_JBBCYH010000009.1:0-284779 GCF_037144955.1 Paenibacillus sp. USHLN196
CCCCTCAGCCTCCACCATATAACTTTTATAACGACGCGGGGTGGAGCAGCCCGGTAGCTCGTCGGGCTCATAACCCGAAGGCCGCAGGTTCAAATCCTGCCCCCGCAATTAACTTTCCTTTGAGAAAGTACTATGGAACCGTGGTGTAGTTGGCCTAACATGCCTGCCTGTCACGCAGGAGATCGCGGGTTCGAATCCCGTCGGTTCCGCCATTTTTTTAATTAAATATACACCGTGCCGGTGTAGCTCAACTGGTAGAGCAACTGACTTGTAATCAGTAGGTTGGGGGTTCAAGTCCTCTCGCCGGCACCATTTTTAGTATTTACATCTGAATTTGTGATAGAATGTATATTACAAGTAAAAATTGTTAATACTAAGATTCTCTTAGTGGATGAATGGCTTACTCTATGGCGGTCGTGGCGAAGTGGTTAACGCACCGGTTTGTGGATCCGGCATTCGGGGGTTCAATTCCCCTCGATCGCCCCATGATTTTTTTAATGGGGATTAGCCAAGCGGTAAGGCAACGGACTTTGACTCCGTCATGCATAGGTTCAAATCCTATATCCCCAGCCATTTCACTATGAGTCATTAGCTCAGTTGGTAGAGCACCTGACTTTTAATCAGGGTGTCGAAGGTTCGAGCCCTTCATGACTCACCATTTTATTTTGCGGTCGTGGCGGAATTGGCAGACGCGCACGGTTCAGGTCCGTGTGGGCTAACCCCCCGTGGAGGTTCGAGTCCTCTCGACCGCACCATATATTTTGCGGAAGTGGCTCAGCGGTAGAGCATCGCCTTGCCAAGGCGAGGGTCGCGGGTTCGATTCCCGTCTTCCGCTCCAATATTTGCGCCCTTAGCTCAGCTGGATAGAGCGTTTGACTACGAATCAAAAGGCCGGGAGTTCGAATCTCTCAGGGCGCGCCATTATTTTCATAAGTATCGGGATGTAGCTCAGCTTGGTAGAGCACCTGGTTTGGGACCAGGGGGTCGCATGTTCAAATCGTGTCATCCCGATTTTTTTATTTTGCGGGTGTAGTTCAATGGTAGAACTTTAGCCTTCCAAGCTAATAGCGTGGGTTCGATTCCCATCACCCGCTTCCTAGTAACGTATAGAAGAGCCTTTGCTTATAGCAAGGGCCTTTTTGTTTTCCCCTATAAGAAAAGGTGATTCTCTAAAAGGCAGGGTCTAATATTACTTAAATAACTGATTTCATTTCGTTCACTACGCAAAAAAAGACAGGCTCCTTTCCTACGATGTACGCAGGAAGAGGGGCTTGTCTTTTTTGTTATAGCTAGCGATTAATATCTTTCCAGAATGGTCTGTGTTTTCAAGCCATCCGCAGGAATTAGCCAGTTATTGTTCTCCAGCAATTGCAGCAGTTGGGTACGCAGTCCGGATACGGCTACAGCATCATCGGTTTTGAAAGAGACCTCTACGATATTTTCAATACCTGTACCTGCTGCGTTACGGATCGGCCATACTTCGAGTGTAAGCTCTTGACCATTCCATGTACCTTCATATCGTTGAAACGTTATCGGACCATAAGCACGGGATTGTGTAAGCTGCTGTTTGCCCCAGTTGGAAGAAGTCCAGTTTTTCAATTTGCCTGGAAGCTTGTCAAGTAACATGTTTAAGGCTTCTTGCTCCGAAGGAAGTTGGACACCTGTTGCATTGGTATCGACTTTTTTGGTGTTGGAAAAGCTCAGGGTTTGTTTGCCATATCCCCAATCAATCTCAGCCTCGTAATTATCATCCGATTGATCAAAACCTTCTTGATTAGCCAAAGTTAGTGCTGCATTGATGTCGCCATTGATCACAGGGTAACGCTTTTTGTAGGTCAACTCGTAATTGTTTTTGTCATCTTTTTTACGAAAACGGACGTTCCATCCTTGTTGATCCAGTCCGAGAGAATTCGTATCGAAGTACTCTGCGTTAATGTTTCTTGGCGTGGAATTCAGGCCGAGTGTCTGAATTACTTCACTGCGTGGTGTCCCATCTGTATTCAATACAAGTTCCGGCTTGGCCAGAAATTTCACTTCATAAGCAGGAACGGCATTGGCAGCAGCTGAAGCCTGTGGTGCTCCCAGAAATGTCATTCCACTTCCCAATGTTACGATGCTCAGCATCAATGAGGCGGTTACCTTTTTCCACTTTTTCAAAACCAATCACTCTCCTAATCTGGATTAACGTACAGCTCAACTTTATCGCCCGAATATATGAAAGCGATTAACGGGGAGAGCTCATTGCGTTAACCCTGCATAGATTTGATGAATGGCAAACGATACTTTATTGAGGGTCAGGTTAGTCATGCGTGGAAAAGGGGAAAGTTGTGACTCACCTCTCGCAGTACTTCTTTGAAGCGGTTTACCTGAACTGACGGGTGGCGATCCTTGTTATGTACAGTGTAAATATGTCGCGGTGCCTGCTCTCCTGGAATGGGGAGAACCTGAATGAGCCCGTGTTGTTCCTCCCATTGTACCGCCATTCGAGACATGAATGAGACATGCCCCCCGAGTAGTACGAGTTGTTTGATCGCTTCTAGGGAATCCATCTCTACGGTGCTCCGCAAACGGATGTCATGTTGCGCGAGCCATTGATTGGTTAACCGACGAGTACTGGATTCATTGCCATGTAAGGCAAAAGGAATCTGTGCGATATGATCAGGTGTTAATATATCCTTCTGGGCTAACCCATGCTGAGGAGAACAGATTAAAACCAGGTCATCTTCACACAGTGTCTCGGCTTGCAGCGCGGGTCCAACAAACGGCTCGGAAGAGATCACACCCAGATCAATCTGATGTCGAATCAGCATCTCGCGAATAACAGGTGATGGTTTGACGGATAAGACGATACGAATGCCCGGGAATTCCTGCGAAAAGGTATTGAGCATGGCGGGCAGCAGGTATGTAGCCGGTACATAGCTTGCCCCAATGTGCAGAGTGCCCCGATAGAGACTGTCATATTCCTTTACAACCCGTCGTGCCTCCTGGGTCAAGGCATTGATTTTGACGGAATAGTGGAGTAGAGCTTGTCCAGCCTCGGTTAGAAACGTCTTTCCACTGCGCGACTCGAATAATCGCACACCCATCTCTTCCTCCAACGACTTCATATGAAATGTAACAGTGGGTTGCTTGATCCCCAGTAACTCGGCCACGCTTGTCATGTGATGATGCTTGTCGATCAGCTCAACAATTTGCAATTTGATCAGATTCAATGTCCAAACACTCCTCTCACTTCTACTAGCCCCAATATATAAGATGATCTAATGTTTTCATAAAGACGGAGAGTACAGAACCAATCTGAAGAAGCGGAGCCAAAAGCTTTCTGGAAGAAAGCTACTTTGGAAGCATATGCTTCGCCTTTATCCCCGGATTTCTCCCTTCATAAAGGGAATATAAGAAATCTGGGGATAACAGCGATCGGAAGATGGTACTGTAATCGAAGCGACAACATGAAAATTAATTTAGTTCACCTACTATAGATTTAATCTATGAACATCAACAGAATTCATCTAAAAAGTTAATTCCAATTTTACATACAAGACATACAACTCGCGAAAGCGGACGTTAGACTGAGAACAGTGCAAGAGATCAAGTAACAGAAGACAGGCAGGGATGCTTATGAAATTAGAGATAACAGGAATTCAAAAATCATTTAATCAAACACCCGCACTGCTGCCGACAGATCTAACGCTTGAACATGGAAAGTTCACGACACTGCTTGGCCCATCTGGCTGTGGCAAAACAACACTGCTCCGCATGTTGGCCGGGCTGGAACAGCCGGATGCGGGGGAGATTCGTGCAGATGGTCAGTGTATCTACTCTGCGGCGAAGCGGATTGATATACCGACACACAAGCGTAATCTGGGCATGGTGTTTCAGGATTTTGCATTATGGCCGCATATGACCGTATACGAAAATGTAGCGTTTGGCCTGAAGGCCGGAAAACAGAAATCTGATCTGCGGCAAAAGGTGAACGAAGCACTTAGCATGGTTCGCCTGCAAGGCATGGAAGATCGATATCCTCATCAGCTGTCTGGTGGACAGCAGCAACGGGTTGCTTTTGCCAGAGCCGTAGCAGTCAGACCTGGTGTGATCCTGTTCGATGAGCCACTGAGTGCACTGGATGCTGTACTCCGGGAAGAGATGCGGATTGAGATGATGTCGCTGGTTCGGGACATGGGACTGACTGCGCTGTACGTCACACATGATCAGATTGAAGCGATGTCGATGTCGGATGAGATAGTGGTGATGCAGAAGGGGCGGATATTGCAAAAGGGAAGCCCGGAGACGATCTACTCGGCGCCAAGTGATCCGTATGTTGCTTCGTTTATCGGAAAGTCCAACTGGCTCACGCCTAATCAATCGATGGTGCGTCCGGAGCATGTCACCTGGAACAAAACAGGTCATGATGATCTGTGCTATCCGGGGACAGTACTTAGTGTCAGCTATGTAGGTGAGCGTTATGAAGTACGAGTGCAGATGGAAGGGCTTGGCGTATGGACAGCCTATATGAACCAAAGAGTGCGGGTGGGAGAGCGGGTTCAGCTCTATATAGCCCCCGAACGGATATGCCGAATGGATGGTTATGATAACCCGAGTGTGAAGCACAGAGAAGTTATAGCAGCGGCCAATTAAAGTAGTGAATATCAAACAGAAACCAAGGGAGATGGAATGATATGTTAGGGATGAACACACGGAAAAAGAGCACAATGCTGTTATTAACTGCGGTAATGAGTATCAGTTTGTTTGGATGTAGTACAGGGAACACAACCACAGGCAACGCGGCACAACCCACGGGTGAAGGAAACACAGCAGCAGCGGAAACAACGAAACCGGCTGGCGGCAAGTTGGTGTTGTACAGTGCTGGCCCACAGAAGTTGGCAGATAACATCGTGAGCGGATTTACGGACAAAACAGGTATCGAAGTCGAGATGTTCCAGGGAACAACAGGCAAAATTCTGGCTCGTATGGAAGCAGAGAAATCCAATCCGGTTGCAGACGTTGTGATCCTGGCCTCTTTACCTTCTGCACAGGCTCTGAAAGCTGATGGACTGACTATGCCTTACCCGGACGCAGCCAATGCAGACAAGCTGAACAAGGATTGGTCGGATGCAGAGGGCAACTATTTCAGTAGCAGTGCTTCCGCACTGGGTATTGTGTATAACACCAAACTGGTATCTACACCACCAACAAGTTGGGCAGAGCTGGCTACGCCTGCATGGAAAGATGCAGTGAACATTCCCGATCCAACATTATCAGGTTCAGCACTCGACTTCATCACAGGATACCTGAGCGCGAACGGTGAAAAAGGTTGGGATCTGCTGAGTGCCTATAAAGCCAATGGTGTAGCGATGGCAGGCGCCAATCAGGAAGCACTTGATCCGGTCATTACGGGTGCCAAAAGCATCGTAGCGGCAGGTGTGGACTACATGGCGTATTCCTCCAAAGCAAAAGGTGAACCACTGGATATCGTATATCCTGAGGAAGGCACAGTAATCAGCCCAAGACCGGCAGCGATTCTGAAATCCAGTCCGAATGTAGAGAATGCCAAAGCGTTCATTGACTACTTGTTGTCCGATGAAGCTCAGAAGCTCGTTGCAGATGCCTATCTGATTCCGGGCCGCGAAGACATTGAAGCGACGAACCGTGCCAATGTGAAGGATATTCCACAACTCAAAGTGGATTGGAACTGGATGAGTGAGCATGGCGAAGAGACTGCGGCTCGTTTCTCCGAGACTTTTAAATAAGACATAGTACGAAAAAGACAATTAGGCAAAGGGAATACCTGCTGTCTGTGGAAAGTCATGTGAGGTGAACGTAGTGAAACCTGTTGGAATGGACAACAACCGAATTTTTCGGAGAGTGGGCGTGATTCTGGCCCTCTTTCTGCTGACCATAAGCATTGGCGTGCCGCTCTTGCTGATCTTCTGGCAAAGTGTGTATCCGGACGGACAATGGGATTGGATGGCACCGATTCGTACGATTACAGGTCATCATCTATCGGGTGTATTGCTGAACTCCGTCTGGCTTGGCATCTGCGTTGTAGCGGTAACCACACTGCTGGCGCTGCCGCTTGCCTGGATGATGGCGAAGACCCGTATGGGTGAGCATCGTTGGGTGGATGTGATCCTGATGATCCCGTTCATGACTCCGCCGTATATCGGATCAATGGGGTGGATTCTGTTTATGCAAAAAGGGGGATACCTGCAGCAATGGGTGCCCTCATCTGCAGGCTGGAGTGAGCTGTTCTTCAGCTTCTGGGGCATGGTGCTCATCATGAGCTTGCACCTGTTCCCATTCCTGTATCTGCTGCTTCGGGATGCATTGATCCGCATCGGTGGCAATCTGGAAGAAGCGGGAGCCGTGCACGGTGCACGTGCAGGATACCGTTTCAGACGCATTATTCTACCCTTGTTGCTGTCATCCTACGGCATGGGGATCATGCTGGTCTTTGTCAAAACGATTGCGGAATTCGGAACACCAGCAACCTTCGGGCGCAAGATTGGCTATTATGTCATGACCTCCGAAATTCATAAGTACATCTCCAGTTGGCCGATTGATTTCGGCAAGGCGACTTCACTGGCATCGGTGCTGCTGTCCGTGTGTCTGGTGATGTGGTATATGCAGTCTGCCATGAGCCGGAAGTTCACGTATCGTCTGGTAGGTGGCAAGGGGCAACGTTCGAAGCGATATTCCCTTCGTGGCGGAGCAGGATGGTTGTGCGGGGCGTATCTTGCGATCCTGTTGATCCTGTCGATAGGTATCCCGTATTTCTCCATCATCGCCGCTTCGACCATGAAGCTACGGGGATCGGGAATCGCTTTTGATAATCTGACCTTGGATCATTACAAAGAGCTGTTATCTTGGGGTTCGGTGAGTATGAAGGCGATCGGGAACAGTCTGGGATTATCCCTCGTGGCTTCAACCGTTGCTGTTATTATCGGTACGGGTTTTGCGCTGGCTATCGGCAGATCGTCTTCATTCATGCAGCGTGTGATTGACTTGTTCAGTCTGTTACCTAATACGGTGCCGGGCATCGTGATGGTGGTGGGTCTGATTCTGTTCTGGAACTCACCGTGGATGCCAGTCACGTTGTATAACACCTACGGTATGGTTGTGCTCACGTACGTTGTGCTCTTCTTGCCTTACACCGTGCAGTATGTAAAATCGAGCTTTACCCAGATTGACGGAACATTGTTCCAGGCGGGGCAAGTATTTGGCGGGAAGCCGCTGTATATTCTGCGGCGCATCCTGATCCCGCTGATCCTGCCCGGCATGCTCGCCGGCTGGATGATGACCTTTACGATTGCAACAAGGGAACTGGTCGGATCGTTGTTGATTCTTCCCCCGTCGATGCAGACGTCGGCTACGTATATTTTTGCCCAATTCGAACAAGGTCAGGTGTCACTCGGAATGGCGATGGCCGTTGTAACTGTAGGTATGACGGTGCTCATGCTGCTTGGAATTGAAATGCTGAATTCAAAGAGAAAGTGGAATGCATCATGATCAAACTGAACGTATGGGGCGGTGCAGGGGAACATGGACGTTCCGCCTATCTCCTGAGCGGGAGCAATGTTCGCCTTTTGCTGGATTGTGGTGTGAAAAAAGAAGGTACGGGCGAGTATCCGATGATTGACCCGGAGATTGTTCCGCAACTGGATGCGGTTCTGTTATCCCACGCCCATGAGGACCATTCGGTCGCCATTCCATTGCTGTATAAGATGGGCTACCAGGGTGAAGTGTGGACGACGAGAGAGACGAGGGCGCAGCTGCGTACGTATTTTGCCAACTGGCGCAGGTTTGTAGAGCGTGTAGGCGAAGAACTTCCTTATGATGAAGCAGATGAGCAGGCTATTCGTTATCGGTATCTGGAGGATGAGGGGGTATCCCAAACCTGGTTCGAACCCATTCCTGAAGTGAAAGTGATGTGGGGGCGGAGTGGACACCTGGCTGGATCCGTGTGGTTTGGGCTTGAAGTGGAAGCTAAGCGGATTTTCTATTCCGGGGACTACACGTCCGAATCGATGCTTTTACAGGAGGATTGCCCAGCGGAGGCGTTCTCGCAGGCAAACATGACTCGTGAAAATATGGTGTTTGATGCTCCGAGCAGCGAGCGGTGGGGTACGGAGGAACTAATCGCTATCAACAGTGGGCAAAAGGCGGGAGAATTCATAACGTCACAAGATCAGACATCTGTTGCATCAGAGGCGTCGTCAAGAACACTTGTATCCATGGAGATACCCATGAAGCAGGGGAATTTCACATCGAACGGAGCAGATGGAGCAGGCAGAGCAAACAGAGCAGAAAGAGCAGACAGAGCAAACGTAGCAGACGCTGCGCCAATATCTTCCGTCGGGCTGGTGGATCTGGCGATCGTTGATGCGGCCTACGGTACGGACCAAGATACACAGGCTGACAAACTGGAACAGCTGGAACGAGCCATTCGCCAGACGATTGATCAAGGTGGAAAGGTGCTCTTACCCATGCCCGTCGTAGGGCGTGGACAGGAGATCATACTGTGGGCACAGCAACAATTTTCGGCTGTTCCAATGGTAGTTGAACAAGGGCTGGTGGACGGCATGAAGCAGCTTATGCATGTTCCGTACTGGTTGAGGGACAAGGGTGAACATGTCACCGGAAGTTCGTTGAAAGACGATATTGATTGTTTTCTGACCGGACGAGGATGGGATCTGCCTATGACCACCCAAGAGCGGGAACAACTGTTGAAACTACATACTGCTTCGCTATGGTTCATTCCGGACGGCATGATGCAGTCCTCGCTTGCCCGTTGGTACTATAGCCAATTCTCGGACAGGGAGGAGAATCTGATTCTGCTCACCGGGCATGTTGCTCATGGTACATTTGCTGATAAGCTGCTACGGGTTCCTGACCAGTATGGAGTGTGTGAGGTGCGGAAAATACGTTATAAAGTGCATCAGGGCTGGAAGGATGTCGAGCGGATGCTGCATCGGACTCCAGCAAGGCATACGGTTCTTGTGCACGCTGACCGGGCAGAGACGGACCGATTAAAAGAAGGTTTGCTCAGAAAAAGCCCGTCACCGGGAACAGTTATACATTCACTGTCTGCTGGTGACGAGCTATATGTGTGAATTGTGCATGAATCGAATTATTGCGTTATCTGAGAACGTCCCTGGGGACGTTCTTTTTCCATTGAATTGTTATAATTTAGGATTCGCGATGAATGGGGTGCTCCAGTTCGGCATGGCCCATCAAACTATCAACGGCTTCACCGTCCACCAGTATATCCAGGCTGTTCACTTCCTCAAATTGAAACATCGTTGTTGTTAAAGCTTCCAATGCGAGCAATTCTCCACTGGTACCCAGGTTGGCTTCAGCGGGGATATGAACATCCAAAGTCACCGTACCCTCAGTATATTGGATAGAGAGCAATTCAACCTGCTCCCAGAGGGAAACGAGCTCCGAATCGGTGTTCGTTTGCATAGCTGCGAATGTTTTTTCGTATTTCTCGGAATCATCCTTGTATTCAATTTCCTGCTCTGTTTTCTCAAGCTCCAGCACCTGAGAATCTGCCAAATAAACATCGACGACTTGTGTGTTCATTTTGCCCAGATCCACCTCCGTTTCGGTTGGATTTGGTGACTGCGCCTGTCCTCCCTGAACAGCAGGTTCATTTGAACCGGATTCGCTCACTGGCTTCTGAGCACATCCAACTCCGATAAGGATCAAGCATGATAATATAAGTGCACAACCTAGTTTCTTATTCAAAGAATCACTTCCTTCATCTGATTTATTTGATGATTTACAGGCCTAAATACTCCTTGATTCCATCGGCTATCGCTTGAGCGGCTTTCGTCTGAACAACTTCGGACGACATCAGTTCTTCATCGAGTACATTACTCAAGAATCCCACTTCCAAAAGTACTGCAGGCATGGTCGTGTCTCGGATTACTTCCAAGTTGCCATTTTTCACACCACGATCTCTGAGACCCATGGCTTTCACCAAACGTTGATGAATGATAGTGGCTAATTCCTTGCTGTTACTGCGTTGATAATAATATGTCTCCGTACCTGTCGCTTGGGGGGCGGACTTCACACTATTGCCATGGATAGATACAAATACATCTGCATTTAATTGATTGGCGAGCTGCACACGCTCAGGGCGGGTCGGATAAGTATCACCCTCACGAGTCATCACCAATTCGATATTGGGTTCATTGAGCAGCAGGGCTTGTACTTTGTGAGCTAATTCCAGGTTGTATTCCTTTTCGGGTTTGTTAGTGATGCTGATCGTCCCTGGATCACTGCCACCGTGTCCTGGATCGATCACAACGACCTTGCGTCCTGAATCGCCTACTGGAGTGACAGGAGCAGGTGCGATGTTGTCTCCCGCAACATTCAGATCAATAATCAGTTTGTTGGCAATCACATTCTGGCTGAACTGGACATCCTTCACATTATTCAATTCTACGACAATTCGAACTTGTCCTGGATCTCGTTTGAAAAGCGAATATCTCACTTCCGTCACATTGGGATAACCGCTCACATCCAACTTGCCATTGAGTCCTTGATCCAGCGGTTGGGAGATATCACCAAAGGTGGCTCCAGGCAAGTCCACAACCAGACGATCAGGGTACTTGAGGGTCGTTACTACCGGCTGAACGGCCCCATCCGTGGATAAGACGAGCTGATTGTTGGCAAATTGGATATCGGTAACCTGGGCGACAGAAGAGGAGTCCCCTTTTCCAGGACTGTTGCCAGGGTCTACAGCAGGTTCTTTGCTGGTGTTTGTTAAGTATACGATCTTGTCTTGATTGTTCCATTTTACCTTAAGCCCCATTTGTTCACTGACAAATCGAATGGGCACCACCAGCGTTTTATTCAAAATTTGCGGGGCTGTGTTCAAAGTGACTTGTTTGTCCGCAACCATGGCTTGCTTTTGATCGACGGTTAGGGAAATCGTCTGTTGATCTTGCTGAATTTTTACAGTGCGTGCCTGTTGGTTCCAATCGACTTTGAATTTCAAATTCTCGGCAACGACGCGAATCGGGATCATCACGTTTTTATTGATAATCGTCACCTGTACATCACTTGGGAGGACTAATTCCTCTCCATCCATAAAGATTTTCGACGTGCTTGCAGCGGCATTCCCCTGATGAGGGAGCAAAACGAGTAAGAACAGACTCAAAAACAGTAGTAAAATGGTTTTCTTCATTATGCACCTCGACTAGTATTAGATCTATTTCTTAATTCCAGAATATACCTACATAATATAAACGGTAAAATTGTAAAAATGTTTCTTTTTTGATCTTAAATTATCTAATTTATGTATAGATGAGCACGTATTCTTTTGAACGTTGATGGGATTTCTGCTAGATGTATGTATTCGAAGTCGGAATTGAGGATGTATCTAGAACAAAGAGACGATCCTGTTGAAGGACCGTCTCCTATTACTCTTTATGACAATAAAATTATTGCAATTGCAGTGCTTTGGCTGTTCTTGCCTCAACTTCATCCAAAAGTGAAGTCATGTCCATACCTGCGTGGTTGCCGAGCAGGATAATGGTGATATCATCGGACAGATTACGTGAAAAAGCTGTGGCAAACCCGCCGCCACTACCGTTATGGAAGACGGTACGATTCGTGCCGTTTTCTTTGAGAATCCAGGCGTAGCCATAGTTTTTGTCGGAGTAAGGCTCATACATCTGTTCAATCGTATCCTGGCTTAGAATCTTGTCTGTATAGAGCGCGCGATCCCATTTGAGCATATCGTCCACCGTGGAATAGATGGTTCCTGACCCGGATTGAGACACATAGTAGGGAGCAGTTACCCATGCGTTATCTTGTTGAACAAAACCACTAATTGTATGCACTTTACGGGAAGCCTCTCCCGAATTTTTCATGCCAAGTGGTTTCAGTATTGTCTGTTGCACATAATCGGCATAACTCATGCCAGATACCTGTTCAACGACGTATGCGAGCAGAACATACCCGCTGTTGCTGTACAGATAGGCACTCCCCGGTTCGAATTTCAGCGTTTTGTGACGAATCTCTTCCACAGTCTCTTCCATAGAAGTTCCTTCACCCCGCCCGAATGCAGATGGCAGACCTGAAGTTTGGGACAACAGCATATGCAGCGTGATCTGATCTCCCTTCGGTATACCGGAGATATACTTGGAGATTGGATCTTGTACATTAATCTTACCATCCTCCACCAGACTCAAAATGGATGCAGCCGTGAAAGATTTGCTAAGTGATGCGATTCGGGTCTTCTGATCCGGGCGATTCAGCGTCAGTTCATCGGCAAGTCCGTAGCCTTGCTTCAGAAGTACTTCACCATCACGGGCAATCAGAGCCATACCTGGATAGTTGATCTCACGCAGATACGTATCTACGCTGGCAACTTCGCTGTTCAGCAGGCTGACTTGATCAGTTACCATATTCACACTCATCTGACCTGTAGCTGTGCGTTGGACTTTGATATCGGCCTTGATTGCATTAGCCATGGCCCGGACAGGGACCATCAACGTACCGTTAACTGTACGTGAATTCACACCTGTGGCCAGATCGACCTGGTTTACCTTAATGGAATTGCTGCCAGCCTGATGGATCAGCTTGTCTCTGCCAACGGTAATGGTAGCCGTCTTGGTGCGATTATCCCATTTCAACGTGCCTTTAACCGATGTGACCACATCCCTTAGTGGAACAAACGTTGAACCTTTGATTATAAGTGGTGCGTTCTTCCAGGATTGTTGCTCACCATTCACTTCAATGTGAACTGCTTGCGTCGCCTGCGCTGCGGATGCCGTGATACCGGTTTGTCCCAGAATCGGGCCTGTGCACAGGATGAGCGCTAACAGAATGCGAAACATGGATGAATACACAGTGGAAATACATTGTCTTTCATTTGACTTGCGTAAGATTTGAAACCTCTCCTTCCAATCGTTTCTTGAATAACCAGCTTATGAGCATTGTAAACGATCTCGCTTAGAGGGTCAAAACGAAAAGAAGGATAAGGTGAATCCATCTAACCTGATCCGAAAAATTAAATTTGTACTAATTTAGTATCTATACATAATATTTTCATAGCGATTGTCCGATAAAAAGATGGGTGAAGATTATGATGGGGGATAGTTAAATGAAGAAAAGGATTCGCAATTGGTTTACTTTAACCGTAAAAAAACGCCTGATTGCTGCATTGCTCCTGTTCCTGATAGTACCGAGCATCACCGTGGGATGGTTGTCTTATCAAAAAGCGGCTGACCAGGTTAAGCTGGAGATTATTCGTTCCGCACAGGCCAAAACAGAAATGCTCAGTCTGCAGATTAATCAGATGTTGGATATGGAGAAGGATAACGCAGCACAGATGGCCGCGGGTATTACTTCAAACGATATTATTAATCAATCACCTGCGCTTCAAAGGCAGATGGATCGGATGTCTCAAAATCATAAGGAATTGGGTGTGCTTACCGCAGGTGCCGAAGATGGCAGCTGGATGAAGTCCCCTGAATCCGTGGAACAGAATTATGATCCTCGAGAACGTTCATGGTATACGATGGGTATGTCTCAGGATGAACCGGTAATCTCAGATACGTTCCAGTCGGCTTCGACGGGCGAATGGGTTGTGACCGCAGCGGCCAAGCTGGCTGACGGCAAAGGGGTATTCGGAGCCAATGTCAGTCTCAGTCATCTGAAAGAATCCGTTGATCAGATACGCATTGGTAAAGAAGGAAAACTGTACATGCTGGATAACGGGGGTAAATTCCTGTTCCACTACAATATTGAATCCGGCACACAGTCGGATGAAAGCTATATTAATGAGATGTATACGCAGGAAAGTGGTACTGTGAAGTATACATATGATGGTCGCGAAGTGGAAGCTGTGTATTTTACTAATCCGGTGACGGGTTGGAAAATTGTTGGTGAGATGGTTCCTTCGGAAGCAACGGAAGCTGTAATGCCTATTTTGATCCGTTCAATTACGATTGTGGCATCTGCATTGGTTATTGGGTTGATTTTGCTTGTATTCATTATCCGCAGCATTCATCGGCCATTACTGCAATTAACGCAGGCAGCATCCCAAGTTAGCGCAGGGGATCTAACAGTACGTGTAGGTTTGCAGCGTAAGGATGAGTTCGGACAGCTTGGAGAAAGCTTCGATATGATGACGACTTCACTCCGTAGTGTGCTTGGAGAAGTACATGATACATCCTCCCAGCTGGCAGCATCTTCTGAAGAGCTAATGGCAAGTTCGGAACAGACATCCAAAGCCACAGAACAAGTGGCTGAACTGATGCAGGATGCAGCTGCAGGAACAACTTTGCAAAACAACAGCCTTGCTGCTACAGGTCAACTCGTGGGCGAAATGTCCATTGGAGTTAAAGAGATCTCATCAAGTGCTGAAGATACTGCTCGTATCGCGCTTGATGCATCCACCAAGTCGGAAGCGGGTATGGTTACCGTGGAAGAAGCAGTTACTCATATTCAACAGGTGAATGACGAAAGTAAAGCCATGTCTGTGGTCATTGAGGATCTGCGAGCGAAAAATGAAGAGATTCTTGTGATTGTGGCCGAGATTACGGCCATTGCCAAGCAGACCAACATCCTCGCATTGAATGCGTCCATTGAAGCTTCAAGAGCTGGCGAGCAAGGGCGCGGATTCGCGGTTGTGGCCAACGAAGTGAAGACACTGGCTCACAGTTCAGGTGCTTCAGCCGAGCGGATTAATGAGCTTATGCATGAGATGCAGGAGAAAACCAATGCGGTGCAATCCACCTTTGCCCGGACGGGAGAAGGTATGGTCAAGAGTTCGCAGATGGTTACGGTAGCGGGCGAAGCTTTCCATAACATTCGTACTGCCGTACAGTTGGTAGCTGCACAAGCTGGAGAAGTATCCGCGGCTTCCCGTCAGATTGATGGGGGCATGAGTCATATCAACAAGGCAGTCAATGATACGATGGTTCTGTCTGACAGAATTGCTTCTGGAACGGAAGATGGATCAGCTGCTGCACAGGAACAGTTGGCCACGATGGAAGAGGTTGCAGCATCTTCGGCAGCATTGTCACGTATGGCTGAAGATCTGCAAAGCATGATTGAACGATTTAAGTTGTAACAGTGATTGAAATGAGACTGCAGGGTTGCGCCCCTGCGGTCTTTTTCTTTTTTTACATAGGTATTCGTGATGTCTTCAAACACAGCATCCTTTTCAGTTATGTTGACATATAACAAACAAAATTATATTATGTCTATAAATAAACAAACAAAAATAATTATTTGTTAATTGATATTCGGTTAAAATAACTATAACAATGATAAAAAAAGGAGCTTTTACATGAAATCATCAGAATCCTGGTTGCAAACAGCTTCGCTGGAAGAGATCAAGCGTGGTTATATGGAGGACGGTCCCGCCTATATATGCGTCTGCTGCGGATACAGGACGGAAGTGGGGATTATCTACCCCGAAGAAGGGGTGCTCTATGAGGCAGCCCGCTATATGCGTGTTCATATTGAGAAGGTTCATGGATCGGTATTTGAGTATTTGCTGGAGTTGGATAAAAGCGTAACCGGATTGTCTGATGTCCAGCGTGGCTTGCTGGCCCAATTCTATGAAGGCAAGAAGGATGCTGAGGTACAGAAGACCCTTGGCATCGGGAGTGCTTCCACGATTCGGAATCATCGGTTTGTATTGAAGGAGAAGGAACGGCAGGCTAAGATATTCTTGGCATTAATGGAGCTTCTCAAGAGTAAAGATACCCAAGCCCCGGCTGAATGGGTATCGCCTGTGACAAGGCATGGACATACGATCCGTCGTGATTCATTTGATATTACAGAACAGGATCGGGAGAAGGTGCTAAGCAAGTATTTTCCGGAAGGCACCAGCGGTCCACTGACGACGTTTCATATGCAGCAAAAGCATAAATATATCGTGCTCACTGAGATAGCCAAACGATTCGATACAGAGCGTAAATATTCCGAGAAACAGATCAATGAGCTGCTGAAGAAAGTCTATGACGATTACGTGGAAATACGGAGGTACCTGATCGACTATGGCTTGATGGAGCGTGAGCCAGATGGCAGTCAGTATTGGCTGGGAAGTCCTACAGATCAACAGAGTGCCCAAGATAGAAAACAGGGTCGCAAAGAAAAGGGGGAGCGGGAGAACATGGATCGTCGCAAAGAATTGCAGGAACAGGCGAAGGAAGTCAAGACGGAAGCGGGCGTCTACCAGATTCGAAATGAACGTAACGGCAAAGTCTATATCGACAGTACACTTAATCTGAAAACCATTAATGGACAACGGTTTATGCTACAGATGGGCAGCCATCTGAATCGAAGATTACAGGCTGAATGGAATGAATATGGAGAGAATGCCTTCGTGATCGAAGTGCTGGAGACATTGAAGCCAGATGATAACCCATACTACGATCCCAAAGATGCATTGGCCAAATGCCTGAACCGCTGGTTTGAACAGTTAGAGCCCTATGGAAACCAAGGGTACCACGGAGATAAAAAGCAATCTGCTGAATAGGAGAGGCATTTTCATTTCTAAAGTTCCTGACCTTTCATAACCCAAAAGCCCCTTTGCCAATATGATGGCTAAGGGGCTTTTGGTATTACAGACTACTTATATAGTTTACAGCTTGAATTGTTCCACCAGCTTCTGCAGCTTGTGAGCCAGATGTGCGAGCGAGTCAGCAGAGGATGATATCTCCTGCATGGAAGCAACCTGCTCCTCCGTAGCTGCAGAGATGTTCTCCGTTCCATCGGCGTTGGTTTCTGATATGGTGTGGATCTGATCAATGGATTGCACCACTTCGGCGGTGCTTGCAGACATCTGCTGTGAGGCAGCTGCAATGTTCTCAAGCTGATGATTGACGACCCCGACAGCCTGACTAATCTGGGCAAAAGCTTCATCTGCAAATTGCACAGCGCGAATGCCGTTGCTTACATCCTGCTGCCCAATCTGTACATTATGATTGGCCATGGCAATCTCCTGTTGAATTGCTCCAACCATCTCTACAATCTTCTGGCCGGACAGGCTGGATTGCTCCGCGAGCTTGCGAACTTCGCTGGCAACAACGGAGAAGCCGCGTCCATGCTCACCTGCGCGAGCTGCTTCAATGGAAGCATTGAGTGCAAGCAGATTGGTCTGTGCAGCGATGTCTGTAATGACAGATACCATCTCGCCAATGGATGTGGAGTGCTGCTCAAGTCGCCCCGCAGTATCTGCCATACCCTGCACAAAGCGACTGACGGAATCCATCTCGGATACGGCTGTCTGCATGGTAGCATTCCCTTTATCCGCGAGCTCACTTGCTTGCATGGCAGCCTCGGATACTTGTTGTGTGCTGTTTGTTACCTGTCCCACACCTCCAGCAAGCTCATTCATCTGCTGTGCAGTATGTTTCAAGCTGCTTGTTTGTTTCTCAAGTCCAGCTGCGGATTCTTCCGTGATCAAGGCAACTTGCTCAGTTGCTTTGGTTGTCTCGGATGAATTGACTGCCAATTGTGTTGAAGAGGCAGTTAACTCGTCAGCTGTGTGACGGACGTCCTGAATGACATTTCGTAAAGATTCGCTCATCTTATTGAAGCTGGTGCTGAGTTTCCCGAACTCATCCTGTCCCAATACAGCCACCTCAATGGTCAGATTGCCATCACTAATCTCGTTGGATGCCTTCACCAGGCGGTTCAGCGGTTTGGTGATCGACTGCACAATCCAGAAAATAATGATGGAGCTTACAGCGATCGCAATCGCAATAACGATAAGGGTGGTATATAGAATGGGCCGGACAGATTCCGTCACTTCACCACTATCAATGACACCGACCACAGTCCAGCCTGTCGTTTCATTGGTGGAGAAAAAGGCGTGTTCCTGGTTTCCTTTAAGTGTATAGGTCATATTTCCGTTTTTCTGTGCAAAGATATCTTTATAGGGCTCCATGGTTCCTTCGGTTCCCGGTTTTTCGGTAGGATGTACAATGATTTTGTTGGCATTATCAATGATATAGACATAACCCTTCTCGCCGATCTTCGTGGAATTAACCGTTTGGGACAGGGCTTCAAGCGACAGGCTGACAGAGACGACACCATGGCCATCCGCTGAGGTCTGAGCTACCGATGCAACAACATTGCCGGTATTGCTTGATATGTAGGGGGTGATTACAGTAGGGACATCTTTGTTCTGTGTAGCAGCCTGATACCACGGGCGTTCGCGCGGGTCGTATCCTTCCTTATTCACCGCCGTTACAGGGGAGTTAATATATACGCCCTGATCGGTACCGATGGAGGCAAGCTCCACGTCATCATGGGTTTCCTTATACGCATCGAGCAAAGTACGAATGGTATCTGTCTCGTCACCCTGGTTGGGGCCGACATTGCCTGGATCCAGCTGACTTGCCAGGAAATCAACATTTTTACGTGTTGCCCCAATGATCTGGTCAATGGTCTGGTTGAGCACAGTAACATTGCTAATTGCGTTTTCATACATTTTCTCTTCGACCTTGGCCTCGGCTGTTTGGAACGAGATAATGCCCAGACTGATTGTGGGAATGAGTAGTACGATGGCAAATGATAAAATCAGTTTCTCTCTCATCTGCAGCGTTCTTTTGGCCCCTTGTTCACGAATCTTCTTCATACACATTCCCCCTCTGTGTAATCCAACCATTTCCCTGGTGGATATATCCAATCTGGTAAAGTTTCCAACATTTCCAGATGTTTCTGGTGCTATCGTATGACAAAATTCGAGTTTATTCAACATTATTTATGCGTTTTGTGAAAATATTTTTTTAATTTTATAGGTAATTAGGATTACATCTGTTCTATAAAAAGTAATCTGTCTCTCCCTTAGTGCACATCTTGTGGTATATTTCTGAATTAATGTGGCACGAAAAATGCACCTGAATAAGTACTCATCGATATATATCGGTTGATGGAGACAGAAATTGGAGAGGGGTTGTACCAGAGTTGGACCAAAGTACACAACAGATATCTAGACAGGAGAACACGGAAGAGGTCCAGGATCATGCTACTTTCATGCAGGGGGTGAAAGATTGTATCCCAACCCTGCTTGGCTATTTGAGTATTGGCTTTGCTGCGGGTGTCATTGAAATGACCGCAGGTCTGAGTCTGGCGGAAACGGCTCTGCTCAGCCTGATCCTATATGCAGGATCAGCTCAGTTCATTGCAGCAGGCATGCTCGCATCGAATGGGTCGGCACTAGCCATCATGTTCACCATATTTTTTGTGAATCTTCGTCATTTGCTGCTCAGTGCAGCTGTATCACCGTATTTTCGGCATCTGACTCCGCTTAAAAATATGTGGATTGGTTCACTGCTTACCGATGAGTCTTTCGGAGTGGCGATGACGCGTGCGATTGGCAGGGAAAGGCTCAGTGAACGCTGGATGCACGGTCTGAATATTACCGCATACCTGAACTGGTTCGTAGCCAATATGGCGGGAGCATACTTTGGACGCTGGATCACCAATCCGGAACGACTGGGTCTGGATTATGCACTGCCAGCGATGTTTATCGGACTGGTTGTACTCCAGTTGGTGCATCGCAAAAATAAAAAAATACACATTAATGTGGCGATTATCGCCGTGGTCTGTGTAATCTTCGCCAGTATGGCTTCACTTGGCAGCATGAGTGTTATTGTGGCTGCGGTCATTGCGGCAACGATGGGAGTGTTCATGGAACGATGGAAGTAAGATGGGATGTATTTTGGATTATTATGGGTTCAGCGTTGTTAACATTTATCCCGCGTGTACTGCCGCTGATGCTGTTCAGCAAGATACAGATTCCAATGTGGTTATTACGCTGGCTGGAGTATGTACCCGTTGCGGTCATGGCATCACTGATCGGTCAGGAACTGTTCATGTCGGACAACCAGTTAGTGCCGATTACGCAGAATGCAGCCTTGTGGGCATCCCTGCCTACGATTGCAGTAGCTATCTGGACACGCAGTCTGCTTGGAACCGTATTGGTCGGCATTGTGGCTATGATGATCTTGCGATATTGGATCGGATAATGGCTAGATTGTATTGTAAAATCCGGTAATTCCTTTGCAGGATCGGTTAATACTGTTCTATAGAGGACAGATAGCCTATCTGAGCGAAGGGAGCTGGATTCATGAGTGAACCGAAGCGCAAGCTGTTAATTACGGGAGCTGCTGGAGTCATTGGTCGCAGTCTGTTGGAGGGGTTGAGATCCAAGGGGACGTATGACATCGTCGCGGCCGATCTGCATGAAGATGAGGAAGCTGGCATTATAGCCATGGATATGACAGACGGGGAACGCTTGAAAGAACTGATGCAGGGAGTTCACACCGTTCTGCACATTGCATGGGCCAAGGATGAGGAAGATTTTCTGGGCAAAGTCCTGCCGATCAATGTAACTGGAGCCTACCATGTATATGAAGCTGCACGGTTGAACGGTGTTCAGCGGGTGATTTTCGCAAGTTCCAACCATGCGACAGGCTTCTATCCTACGGGTGAGGATATTGAAGTGGATGATCCGTACCGACCGGACAGCTTCTATGGACTTAGCAAATGTTATATTGAACTGCTGGGACGGTATTACGTCGACAAATATAACTTGTCTTCATTCAACATTCGGATAGGGAACTTCTCAGGCGATACATACCCGCACTCGGAGCGCTCGGCTCACATCTGGATCTCGCCAAGGGACATGGTTCAGCTCGCCGAGTGTTGTATTGAGGCGGATTCGGGCATGAAATATCTGAATCTGTACGGGACTTCAGCGAACACGGATAACTATTATGATATTGGCTACTTGGCGGAGAAGATTGGATACCGTCCTCAGGATGATGCAGCCGAGTTGTGGGAAGAGGCAAAACTTAAGGGCGTACCCGATAAACACGACGAGACAGCCTTCCAGGGCGGAGGCCATGTGGAGAAAGAAGCGAAAGATTCAACTTTCTGAAAGAATTGCCTGACAAGGTGACATTTTTATTTTTCGAAGTCCGATCGGTAATTTAAGTGATGCTGAGTATCTTACATGCTATAAGCTTAGTAGAAGTGAATTTGTAGAGCCGTTCAAGCGCTCTACAGAGCGTCAGTGGATCGAACAGGAAGAAAAAGTACCAGATATACTTCAATGAGCTTTCTGAGCGATTTATGCCCATTATAGAAGCCTATTGGCAAGAGGATGGGGCAGATGTAGAACTATATTGGACTGTTATGGAAAAACAAGGTATCGAAAGCCACTGCGCGGATCTGATGCTCTTTAATCAGTATTTATGGCGTAAAGCCAGGGAGCTGGAAGAAAATGAATCGGCGAATCTTAGGCGAATTGATCAGGTTTATGAGATGATCAAGGGCATTAGTAAGATATTTGAGGTTAGAGCCGGACAAAGCTCAATAGAAACAGACTCTATATATTTCAAAACAGACGATTCTATTTTCTGGCATGGGTGTTTATAAGAAGGGGAGAAGGCATGTTCAAGGCATACAGATTTATAAGGCGTGGTGGAAAGTATCTTCCACCAAACGGCAGCGGACGTTTACCAATACGTCCTAACTCATAAGGAGCAATATCCGGAAGTTCGCATTACTGCCGATCATGACGAATTTATTGCAGTTCAAGCGGTAAATGGAATTATTGTCTTCCCGAAAAAATGGGCTTTGATGGAGGTCAAACAGAAGTACATCGATGTGCCAGATACGTTTAATTCAGAAACTTTTAAACAAGCCTTGAATCGGTCTGGATTCGAAGTTGATGCTGATAAAAACTTTACGGCTTCAACAGCGCAAGTTTTTTTGACGGAGTTGTATGAGAGGGTAGATGGCGAAGAGCAACACAAATAACCGGAATAGAAAAATAGCGCCTGCATCTGCAGCCGCTACTTTTTTTATGGATGCAAAAAATTTCAACAGTCCATTATTTTTGTTACGGTTGGATTCCGTTTGCAATTCCGATCAATTGGTCAAGGTTATCGGCTCCGACCGAACTAATGGTATACATGATGTCATCTTTTATTAGGTGAACCGTCTTTCTCTTTTCCCCATCTTCAATTACAGCGGTAGCGCCATTAATTTCTTGAGTTGTTACTTGATTTGGATCATACCAGGATTTTGCCAATTCGACAGTTGCTTGTTCATTTTCCAAAACATCCTCTGATTGAGAGATGAAAATTTCTTGACCTTCGGCCAGTCGATAGGCGACATAAACTTCTTTTCCGTAAATATTCTCAGAAGCTTGAAGTTCAGTACGTTCCACAATAGGGTTGTTCTCAGTAGCATTTGTAGACATAATACCCATTGCAGAAGAATTATCCAAATCTAAGGGAATGTTTACTTCACCAATGTCTTGCAGATCAAGTGTCTTACGTTCTGCAAGTTGAGCTTCGGGAACTTGTTCTAAAGGAATTCCCTCTTCAATAGCAGGAGTGACCTCTACTTCTGTTGAAGTCGATTCATGATTTGTGGTTGGTTGCTCATCCAAGCTTGAAGCAAATGCCTGGTTATAAGCAACGCCTCCACCACCCAGCAGTAGAGTAGCCGTAGCCAACACGGCAATTAGTGTATTCTTCTTTTTCATTGTTAATGCTCCTTTCACTTTTCTTTCAATATAAAGGTATAACATTAATCTTTTTTTGCTGCTGAGTACAACTCCTGTTGAGAAAAATTCCAACCATATTTATAAAACCTGGGGGAATTTTTTTCAGGGGATATTTTGTTTACTATTGTTATATAGAAAGAAAGAAGCCCGATATATGGGCTTCTTTCTTCAATAGATTTATTCTAAGAATCGCTTTTAACAAAGTAATTGCCGTAATGAAGAATCTGTTTTGTATCAGCAGTGACATCATCTAAATTATCAACGGTTTCCTCTTCGGAAATGGAGGAGTCCTTTTTGGCTACTTTATTAAAAGTTCCAAAAGGATTAATTATACTGTCGAGACTTTCTTGACCACTCTTAATATCCTCTTCTGACAATTTCACTGAAGCTGTAACGTAGGGATTGTTTGGGTTATCAACGTCAGTGATTTTCATTTCCTTATCAGTACTTATTACGTTGTGAGTAGCAGGACTCGATGGGGTATCTGTTTTACCCTCACCATAATTATTACTAGCATAAATACTTAATGCAGTCCCTGCTGAAACAGTCATTATTAATGCCGTACTGATAAAAAATTTTTTCATTGGAGGTCACTCCTCAATCATAGTTATAGTATGCATTCGCAAATCCATTGCCCTCTAGTTCGGAACTACCTGTGTTCTCTATATACACAACATACTTACCGGGAAGTACGTTTGTCCAACCGAGCGTTTTACTCTCGTGATCGTACATACCAGTTACTGATTTACCAGAAGTCATGTTACCTGTATTTAAGTTTTTAAGGTAGTAGGTCCCTGTAGGAGGATTGCCGTAATTGTTGTACTGAACAAGGGTAAGATAAATATCGGTGTTCTTTGTTGTTGTTACAGATTGTTTAGACTCAATACTTCTACCAGCGCCCAGACCTGAAAATGAATAAAAAATATCAGACATGATTGTTATTCCGCCAGAATTTTTCCGGATGTCTTCTGGAGAAACGAACTCATTTACAGTTGCTCTCTTAGCCCTTGCAAAATCCTCTTCAGTCATTACTTTTGGTGCATAGAAATCATCGGATACAAAATTTGAATTGGCTGAAGATGCATCTAGAGATACAGACGCTCCGT
This sequence comes from Paenibacillus sp. USHLN196, assembly GCF_037144955.1. NCBI lineage: Bacteria > Bacillati > Bacillota > Bacilli > Caryophanales > Paenibacillaceae > Paenibacillus > Paenibacillus sp. USHLN196. The sequence continues at coordinate 23,665 of NZ_JBBCYH010000009.1, forward strand.
TTTGTTCATTTGTTACTGCATCGGCGTGTGAAACTGAAGAAAAAGGAGTGATTAGCAAAGCGGCTGCAAGAGATACGGATAAGATAGAGGATTTTGTGATAGTTTTCAAGTTCATTCTCCTTTAATAGTAGTTTTGGTATTTCAACAACCACTATTATAACGGAACTACTGGAATAAATCTCCTTTTTTCTGTTAAAAAAATATTATTTTTGTAAACATCTGTATTAAAAACATATTGTGGGCTTATCTGGTTAACCTCTCCCCTCCTCCTCTAGGTCTTGAACAGAATAACGTTATGAGTGGCTGGAAAGTTGTAAAATATTTCAGTGTCCATAAAGGTATATCTTTAGGGACAACTTAAAACAGCACGTTCTACCTTCCTTAAAGGTATTGTTTTCCGTTTTAAAACGTTTATTATATACTCAATACCTTTTTAAACTCTTGGAGGACAAGTGATGAGAACATTCACGAGAGAATACGGATACGCCAGAGTATCAACAAAGGATCAAAACGAAGACCGGCAGTTAACTGTACTGCGTGACCAGGGAATTCAAAATGATTACATTTTTGTAGACAAGGCTAGCGGTAAAAACTTTGATCGACCGGAATATCAGTTATTGAAGCGAGTCATGCGTGAGGGAGATACGCTCTTTGTAAAATCAATTAATCGATTTGGGCGTAATAAACAAGAGATATTGAGAGAGTGGCAATGGCTGATCGATGCGAAAATTCATGTTGTGGTGATCGACATCCCAATTCTCGATACGCGGAAGTACCAGGAGTTGGAGGGGATCGGGCAACTTATTATGGATCTTGTGCTTCAGATACTTAGCTGGCTTGCTGAAGAGGAGCGTAATGGCATTAAGCAAGCACAGGCTGAAGGTATTGCTGAAGCTAAGAAAAAAGGGAAGCACTTGGGGCGTCCACAAATAAATTTGAATACTCTTACACCGGCGCAAAGGAACACCCTGGATACTGACTATCCTCTATGGAAGAATAATGAGCTTTCGGCAGTAGAATTTATGAAAAGATTGAATCTGAAGAAGAACACCTTTTACAAGATTATGAGGGAGTTTGATGTCAGAAGAAAATAAAGTATTACACTTAATCTGGACAAGCTAGTAGTTCAACTTATATAGTTATGAAAACGCTATTTTCTAATGTGGCCGAAAGGGATAAAATGGAGACTGAGGTGTTCAGTGTTTCCATTTTGCAGAAGAGGAAGGAACGATTTCAATCATGAGTACAAGTCCATCCGTTATATTGTTTCAGGGAGACTCGATTACAGATGGGGGAAGATCACGCAATGATGATCCGAATCATTTTCTCGGTCACGGGTATGCGTATCTGATCTCCAGCAAACTGGGTATGGAACTGGCCGGCAAGCATAAGACGTTCTATAACAGAGGCATCAGTGGGGATCGGGCATCCGATCTGTACGCACGCTGGAATGAGGATACGATTAGTCTGAAACCCGATCTGATCAGCATCCTGATTGGGGTTAATGATGCCTGGCGCACGATGAATGGAGAACCTAGCGGGATTACTGATCGTTTCGGACGAGCATATCGCCACTTGCTTGAAGAAACACGGGAAGTGATGCCGGATACGGGTCTGGTTTTGCTGGAGCCGTTTATTCTGAAAACCGGAGCGACTGTGGAGAAATGGGAGGCCTGGGAAGAGCATATTGGTCAGTATCAGAAGCTGGCGCAAGGTCTCGCTGAAGAATTCGGAGCTGTGTGGGTGCCATTGCAGCAAACGTTCAATGATGCTCTGAAGCAGGCGGATGCAGCATACTGGTTGTGGGATGGTGTGCATCCAACCGCAGCAGGTCATGAGCTGATTGCACGTCAGTGGTTATCTGTTGTACAGAATTCTCAACTTGCGATTGTGTAACAACAACGGAACAGTTGTGATAGGGGCAGCAGGAACGGGTATTCAGGATTGGATAAGGGTATAAGATAGCCATAAAAGCCTGTGGTGACAGGCAGAATGCAACGGAGAACCTGACGAAGGTTCTTCGTTTTTTTTTGTTAAGAAGGAGAAGGGCGTAAGATCATGGAAGGGGTTATAATGGATAATTCTTCAAAAGTATTATGAAATACGGTAAAATGAAATCGATTACATTATAATATCGGTATGACATTCCATTAACGAAGAGTGGTGAATCTAGTGAAAGATTCCATTCACGAAGTCGAAAATGAAAACATAAACAAACGTGGAAATGAGAGCAAAGCAGTGCGTTCCCTAAGTGCCGACAGACTCTTGAAGAAGTTATCCCGGCCTGAATTGACTATGCTATACACGGACTTGAAAGCTTATGGTGAACTTGCTTTGAACGAACCCATGCCTTCCTTGTCGTTCCGTCTATATCGACAATTCAGCGATACGGGTGAGCGAAAAGCCTATGAGGAAGCCTATTTTGATCGAAGGGGCAGACTGGCTGCTGTGGCGATGCTCGCATTGGACACGGCCAGGCCGCATGCACTGCAAGTGTTGGAAGATATGTTGTGGGACATATGTGGTGAGTATACCTGGTGTTTGACAGCGCATCTGGGTACGGGAGAAGTCGATCAGGTAGATGGAAACATCGATCTGTTCGCCGCAGAGACTGTACATATGCTGGCCGAAGTTGTAACGATTCACGCCGAGCGGCTGGATCGCCTTGTCATAGAGCGGATCAGATTCGAAGCCGAGCGGCGAATCTTCACTCCGCTTTACCGGGATCAACGGAAGTTCCACTGGCAGACAGCGGATCACAACTGGTCGGCAGTCTGTGGTGGCTGCTGTGGCATGGCTGCATTGTTGCTGTTGGAAGATGAGCCAACACTACGGGAATCGATCTGCCAAACAGTCAGTTGTATGAACGCATTCCTGAGCGGTTATGGCGAGGATGGCGGCTGTGCCGAAGGTATTGGATATTGGGTATATGGCTTCGGTTATTTCACCTATTATGCCGAGATGCTTCGTGAGTACAGTGAAGGCGAACTAGATCTGTTGACGGGTTCCAAAATTGCCGCAATCGCTGCCTTCCCGCTGCGAGTTCATCTGTCGGGCGGCACATTTGTGAATTATTCGGACAGTGCCGAGCAGGAAGAGATCCCTTCCGGTTTACTCTCCCTGCTTGCATCCCGGGTAGGGCTGCAGGTGGATCTGCCGCTTCACATTCCACTGCTTACCGATGATCCCTGTCATCGCTGGGCTCATCTGCTGCGGAACGTGATGTGGAGCGATCCGGCAGTATTCGGTGTTGAAGGAGCGTTTGTAGCGGCCGAACGTGGATTTATTTTTCAGAATCTGGGCTGGATGATTGCAAAGGGCACAATCGATTGTACGGGTACACAACGTGCAAACGGAGTTCCCCTTGATGTGGCTATTTCCATTAAAGGCGGGCATAACGATGAACCGCACAACCATAATGATCTGGGCCAGTTTATTATCCATTGCGGCGGTGAGAATATCCTATGTGATCCAGGAGCAGGGTTGTATAGCCAAGCGTATTTTGCACCAGGCAGAGAGCAGTTGTTCCACATCTCGTCATCCGGACATAGCGTTCCGCTCATTGAAGGCCAGGAGCAATGCTCCGGTCGGCAAGCGCAAGCCCAAGTGTTGAAGGCAAATCTGGCAAAGGATAGCGGTGAGCTGGATACAACATTGGATCTGACATCCGCATACCCGGGGGCTGCTTGGCTGGCTCGTTATACGCGGCAATTTCATTGGAGAATAGGTCCTGACAGTAGCAGAGATAGGGCAGAATTGCGTATGATTGACCGTTTTCAATGGAAAAGCAGGATTGTGTCTCCGGCTGATAGATTATCTTCCGTGGACGATTCAGGTGCAGGGTGTTCAAGCATTGTGGAGCGATGGATGAGCAGAGTGCAGCCTGAAGTGGTGAAGAGCGGTAATCTTCGCTGGCAAGGTGTACATGGAACCGTCCACATGACGTATGATGCGAGCCAGTGGCAAGTCTTTACGGAGGCAGTGGACAGCGTTGATCATGACAATGTTCCAGTCACATTCTATCGGACGTCGCTATCATGGACAGGTGTGAAAGATGAGACGGATGTTCGGATAGTACGCCCTGATCCGCTTGAAACGGTATGTGAGGTAATCTTCATCATTGAACCGAAAATGAGAGAAACTGAGGTGAACATGATTGAGTAAATATACATCTGCGTCCACGTATCCATGGAAAGATGAACTTGACCGTTACCGTACGTTGGCAGAACAAGCGGGCCCAGCTCCGACAGATGGCTGGAATCGGGATCGCAAGCTGGCACTTGTTGAGAGTGTTGTTCGCGCTTACACATCATATCAGGATAGTGATGGTGCAATTATAGATCCGTTCTCGGGTGTGGAGAGGTATTATTCAACACCAGCCTATGCGATGGCTGCGGCAGTTCTGGTTGACGCGGGGCGTACAGATCTGCTTGATTCCGCAGCGGCAGCCCTGTCACAGAGCATGGATGCCGTGGTCAAAGGTAGCGTACCTGACAATCATCCTGATTTTTATCCAGTGCTCATGATGAGAGCTTACATGTTGTTGAAGTCATATCTGCCGGAACAAGCGAAGATTTGGGCTGAGGCGCTCAAGACGATCGATCCTGAACAAGATTATGTATTTACGATGAGCAAGATGAACAATCCCAATCGCATGATCAACTGGAACGCGATTATGATCTCTGGCGAATACCTGCGGTGGCGTGAACAGCTGGCGAGTGAGGATATAAGGTGGATGGATCGTTATCTGGAAGCCTATCATGTACCTCGATTTACGGCACTTGGATTATATCAGGATGGACCGCTGGATCGACCGAATTGTCCATTTTCTTATGATATCGCCACCCGTTATCACATGGGGGTGATGCTTGAAGCAGGTTACGGGGGAGCCACTGCCGATACGTTACGTGAGCATCTTCGCCATGGTGCATTCAGCTCGCTTCTGACACTATCACCGCTAGGTGAGATTCCACCGCGTGGTCGCAGCTCTCAGCACCAATGGAATGAAGCGGCTGCGGCTTATGTATGCTCCACACATGCAACACTAGCTTTGCAGGCGGGAGATCCGGTGATGGCGGGTGCTTTTGCACGTGCGGCCAATCGGTGTTTTGCTGCTGTGGAGCGCTGGAAAATGGATGATGGGCGGCTGAAAATTGTACGCAATGAATACGCGCCAGAAGATCGTCACGGCTACGAAATCTATACTAACCATACCTGTTATAACCTGTGGACAGCAGCGGCACTGGCTCACGCTTGTCTCAGTGATCTTGGCGAAGATATAGGCGAAGTGTACCTTCCTTCCGAGGTGGGCAGCCGGGTTTTGCAGACCGATGGGTGGTTCGAAACCGTGATTGCCTCTGTACCTGGTCAGCAACTGGTATTACACACGGCGATGAATGATCCGTATACGATCCCTGGTTTGGTACGGATTCAGCAGACGGGGTTACCTGGGCTGATTGGTCCATCTGCTGCCAGTCATGTGCAGGCCGGATTCACGCAATTCGCCGAAGGGATGGTTCGTCCACTTAGCTACTGTCCTGCCTGGATGACCCCAGATGGGGTATGGCACAGCCTTGCAGAAGGCATTCCATCGGGTGGTGCCTATGATCGTGACGTTGGTTTGGACCCTGCACAGGGAGGAGGGTCCATTGTGTATGAGAAGGTGGACCCTGACACACATAACCAAGTGGAACAGCATCTGGCGGAAAGAGCGGCAGAAGATGGCGTGAACGCCTCGGAGAATTCTTTTGCCGTGACCTGGGTCGGTCCATTACCCGGAATTAAATCATTGCGTACCCATTATGTGCTACAGGCGGATGTACTGACCATAACGTATGAATTCGAAGGTGAGATCGCGGCTGCAGGTGCACTCATTCCGTTGATGTTCCATGATGGACGTGAACAGGCGGTAATTACTCATACGGATCAAAGCGTGAGAACGGAGTATCAGGGAGCGTATGTAGAATCTACAGCACTGGATCAGGGGGCCAGTATTCATCTGGAGGAGCAGGTCGTGGCCTCCCGCAATGGGTTACTGAAGGAAGCGCGGATTGAAGTGGTCGGCGCCCATAGTCTGACATTTACAATCCGCTTGGGGAGGTTACATGAAGATGTTCAGGTCGAGGGTTAATGTAATGATGACGGACAACATAACAGCAGATATGGTGAGGTTGAACTGGAGCATTAAGCAAAGCTGTCCGGTATTGAATCGAGGAGGGATATGTTCATGAACACATCAACGTCGGTAAAATGGCTTGAGGAAGCATGGCAACAGGGAGCTGCCAAAACGATTCGGAATGCGAAGCGGATTAAGGATACATTTCCACACATTGCCCCGCAAGGGATGTATGACCGGAATGATCCGGAATGGTGGACAGCAGGTTTCTGGCCTGGATTGTTATGGCTGGTCTATGGGGAATCTCCGGAAAGTGAAGCGGCGGCTCCGCTACATCGCATTGCCGAAAGCTGTGAGCGGCAACTGGAAGGTTGTCTGCGTGATCCCGAATCGGTGGATCACGATCTGGGGTTCATCTGGCTGCTTAGTGGCGTAGCCAACTACCGCCAGACGGGCAGCGCGGATGGACGGCGGCGTGGCATGCTTGCCGCCAACCTGCTCGCTGCCCGCTTCCACGTGCGCGGTGAGTTCATCCGCGCCTGGAACTTCAGCTCGTCAGCAATGGATACGCGCGGCGTAGCCATCATTGACAGCATGATGAACCTGCCGCTGCTCTACTGGGCATCCGAGCAGAGCGGCGACCCTCGCTTCCGCTGGCTGGCGGAAGCGCATGCGGACACCGTGGCGCGCGAATTCATCCGCGCTGACGGGTCCATCTGCCACGTGGTGGAGTTCGATCCACACACGGGGCAGAAGCTGAGAGAGCATGGCGGACAGGGCCATGCTCCAGGTTCCGCCTGGGCGCGGGGCACCGCCTGGGCGTTGCACGGGTTTGCGCTGTCTTTCCGGTATACGGGCGAAGCCCGATATCTGGAGACAGCGGAGCGTGCGGCCGATTTCTTCCTCGCCATGCTTGGCGAAGAGATCGTGCCGGTGTGGGATTTCCGCGCACCTGCGGAGCATCAGGTGGCGTGGGACTCGTCCGCTGCGGCGATTGCCGCGAGCGGGTTGCTAGAGCTGGCGAAGCTGTCGCCACGCGGGGAAACCTATGCCGCCGCGGGAGAGCGCATCGTCCGCGGCTTGCATGAGAACTATAGCTCCGGCGACTCGGCAGCGGAAGAAGGTCTGATCATGCAGGGAACGGTGCATTACCCGGAAGGGCGAGGGCTGAATGTGCCGATTATATACGGCGATTATTTCTATATGGAAGCGCTGGCGAAGCTGCGTGGACGTGCGGGGTTATTTTAAAGAAGAATTGAGAACTACGCGCAGTATGAAGTAAAGGTGTGAACTAATCAGTAGGGTCATATTATTAGCCTTCGAGTTGATGCATTCGATTAAAATCATAAATCAGTTATATAGTCAGTAGTTAGTAGTAGCATCAGTAGAAAATCCATCATCATCTGCCCGGGTGTGACTGTCTCCAATAGGTGGAACGATATCCCTTCTGTTGGAGACAGAGGCGGATGATGTATATAAGTGAAGGAAGACGAAAGAAGAACCTAACCTATGAAGATCTCACTCGTGCGTCTCAGAATGACAAAGTCGGCAGAAGATTGATCCGGATAGCGCTGCGGAATGATCTCATGAACTTTGAAATCAGGGTAGTCGAATAGATATTCGAACAGATTGCGGTCCTGGATTGTCTCAATCCCCGGGTTGCCGTTTTCTTTCAAACGCGTATATAGCACCACCCATGCTGTGGAAGAGTGCAGAACATCGTAGAGGGTATTGCGAAAATCTGTTTCATCCGTAATATGATACAGTACATCCAGACAGACCGTCAGATCGGCTTGCAGGAAACCTCGGTTGATCCACAGTCCTGGGGTATACAGCATGAAACTCTTGGACGGATCCTTGGCAAACTGGGAAGCACAGCGTTTTACGGAAGAGGCTGCGACATCAACCCCCAGGTAATCCTCATAGTTCATGTATTGCAACTGGTTGCCATCCCCACATCCAAACTCAATGACACGATGAATACCCTCACGTTGAATCAATCCGTTCACGACCTCGGCCTTGAATTCGGCCAATACCCCGTATGAACCCCTCCCAGAAGTCTCACCCGAACGATACGTTTGCTCCCAATATCCGATGTAATCAAAAGGTTGACGCATATGTTTCCCCCGATCCTGTGAAATGAAGTTCAAGACAATCACTATACATAGGTTATGCGCATTATTTGCAGGTATGAATTGTTGGAATAGGAAGAGCGAATGAATTAATTTCCACAGAATTCCCTGAAAATTTCCTGAAAGTCTAAACATCTGGAAAGGACTTGCCGACATTAAAGATAAGGAAAAAAATGATGATAATCGGGGGGAAATGATGTTAAAGCCAAGATTGACCAAGTACATGGTGATGATGCTGGTGTTGATGCTGAGTATATCCAACGTAGGCTTGGCCGCTGCGGCAGATAAAGAACTGTCCAAAATTGTGGTTTCCAAGAATGAGATGTCGCTCGAAGTTGGTGATTCCAGTTCTGTTACGGTAACAGGGGTATATTCTGATAATACGTCGACAAACGTAACGATCAGTTCATCCTGGAGTACCAGTGATACTTCGATAGCAACTGTATATAATGGCGCAATTACAGCCAAAAAGGAAGGTACAGCAACGATTACCGCAGCGTACCAGGGTCAGAGTCAGACCGTTCAAGTGAAAGTAACGAAGAAGGTCAAAGCTCTTTCGAAAAACGTGCAAAGTCTGGAATTGCGCACGGGAGACACGAAAGACATTATTTTGACAGCAACGTATAGTGATAATGAAACAAATAATGCAGCAGCAAGTACCGCAGAATGGTCCACCAGTGATGAGAAGGTTGCTACCGTTGTGAATGGTAAAGTAACTGGACAAAGCGCGGGTACGGCAGTGATCACAGCTAAAGTTGGCAGCCAAAGCGTGACGGTGGATGTTAACGTTGAAGTGGTTAAGCGTGTAGATGTAGATAAACAGCAAGTTAATCTATTGTTGAACAAGAGTGAAAGTGTGAAAGTAACGGCTACGTATCCAGATGGCACAACCAAAGATGTAACCGATCTGGCGGAGTGGACATCCAGCAACGAGAAGGTTGCAGACGTTCTTAAAGGTGAAATTACAGGATACTCGGCAGGTTCTGCCAAGATCACAGCCAAATACGGTACGAAATCAGTATCCGTTGACGTGGATGTGGATCTGACCAGTAAACTGAGTGTGGAGAAACAAAGTATTTTCTTCCGTTTGAGTGAGACAACCAAAACGGCTAATGTCGTTGTAACGGCTTCATATCCGAACAGCAGCGATGTGAATGTAACTGATCAGGCGACATGGACATCCAGCAACGAGAAGGTTGCAACGGTATTCAAGGGACAGATCACAGCCATTAGTGCAGGTTCGACAACGATCAAAGCCACTTATAGTGGCAAAACAGTAGAAATTGCTGTGGATGTAGATACGGCAAGATATCTGGATATCAAAGATGTGAATGACAAGCTCGCCATGAGTGTTACGGGTGATAACAAGTCCAAAACATTGGTAGCCAATGCAGAGTATATTGATGGAAGCACAGAAGTTGTAACTTCCAAAGCAACATGGACTTCAAGCAATGCAGATGTTGTATATGTATCCAACGGCGATCTGATCGCATACAAATCCGGTACAGCTACGATCACTGTAACTTATGGCGGTAAAACGGCTAAATTCACAGTGAATGTAGACGTAGCAGACAAGTATGAGATGGACAAGAAAAAAGCTTCTGTAGCCGTTGGAGGAACAACCAATGCCAAAGTACTGGCGTTGTACGGTGAAACATCCAAGGATGTATCCGAAGATGCAACCTGGAGCAGCAGCAGTGACAAAATTGCTGAGGTAGATAGCAAAGGGGTTATCACAGGTGTTGCTACAGGTAAAGCGACCATTACAGCGAAGATTGAAGGCAAAACGCTTACTCTGCCTGTTGAAGTAGGTATGGCTAGTGGACTGGAAGCAGATATGAACTTCGTTGTTCTGTCCGCCAAAGAAACACAGAATATCCTTCTAACAGGTACGGATGAAGACGGCAACACGCTGGATGTAACATCCGAAGCAACCTGGAAATCAAGCAACTCACGTGTAGCTGATGTGAAAAAAGGTGTAATCACGGGTAACAGCAGTGGTAAAGCCAATATCACGGCAGAATACGGCTCCAAAAAAGTGACCATTCAGGTTGAAGTGGATGTCATCTCACGTATTGAAGCTTCCGAACCAGCTCTTTCCCTGAAATCAGGTGATACAGCTGATCTGACGGTAACTGCTTTCTTGAGCGACGGTAGCGAGCGTGATGTTACGGACAAAGCTGAATGGAAAACCAACAGCTACAAAGTAGCTCAGGTATCCAAAGGTAAAGTCAAAGCTATAGGTTCAGGTAAAGCCAAAATTACAGCAAAATACGGCAGCAAGTCTGTAACCATTGCGGTAGATGTGGATACACTGAAATATTTGCAGACGGATAAAGTAACGTTGACCATGAAACCTGGTGAAAAGGTAACTATAGCGGCAACTGCAACGTATGCTGATGGCAGTGAAGCTAATGTGTCCAAACCGGCTCTCTGGAAGTCTTCCCGTATTGCGACAGCATCGGTGAAAGACGGCATCATTCAGGCAAATGGCAAAGGTAAAGCAACGATTACAGTAACATTTGCAGGTGTGAAAACCAAAGTGACGGTAGTGGTTGAAGCGAAGTAATTGGGTCTTCCAATGCTACGTAAAACGTGAAATATAATAAACGGTGATGCCAGCTTAATAGCGGGTATCACCGTTTTTTTGTATATAAACTAATGTAAAAAAAGAAACGTCCAGAACCTCTGCATACACCTGCAGCAGGTGTATAATCATTGATTCTGTAACGTCTAAATTACATCGTGTGCGAAAGTACCAGTGCACCATAGGCAAAAGCAATCACGATCAGAATGGCCGGATGCAGCTTGGTTTTGGTCATGACCCAAAGCGAGATGCCTGCAATGATCAACGTCTGCCAGATGCCGATGGAATTGGTGGATAGCTGACCGAATTCCCATGTAAGCAGGATCATGAGTACAGCGATAACAGGCTGCACGAGCAGGGTCATGCCTTTGACTTTCGGTGAAGTACGATGTTTGTTCAATAGACGAAGTAATATAATTAATGCGGTTGCGGAAGGTACAATTGTTGCAAAGCTTGCGATAAATGCCCCAAACCAGCCTGCCACGTGATATCCGACAAATGCAGCAATTTTGGTTGCAATCGGGCCGGGAAGGGCGTTACCAATCGCCAGTACATCACCGAATTGCTCGGTGGTCATCCATTGATAGTGGTTCACAATTTCTTCCTGCATGAGTGGAATGGAAGCCGGACCGCCCCCATATCCCAAGATATTCGCTACGAAAAATCCCCAAAATAATTCCCACCAGGTCTGGAGCATCCTTAGGACACCCCCTTATCGGACTCGCCTTTGGACTTGAAGCGCTGGACCAGATCCAGATGGAAGACACCGTATCCAAGGAAAACCGCGATCACAATCCCCGGATGGATATCCAGCAGCTGTAATAGTACAAAGGCAATTACGCCAAACAGGGCGGCAAAAACCTTGCCGAGTCCCTTCCAAGCTTTCATGGCGAATTCATAAGCCATCATACCCAGCATGACAAAAATAACCGGCCTTACGGCGGCCACCATGCCTGCTACTACTTTCGACTCGCGCAGCGCGTACATGGAACCGAGCAGAGCAATGATAGCAATGCTTGTCGGTAAAATGTGAGCGAGTACGGACACAATCGCACCCAGTACACCTTTGGTTTTATAACCCAGATATGCGGCCATCTTGGTCGCAATAGGACCGGGCAGGGCATTAGCGATAGCCAAAATCTCTCCGAACTCCTCATCACTGACCCATTTGTAACGCGTAACAGCTTCATAACGGATCAATGGAATAACCGAAGGCCCACCGCCATATCCGAGAATTCCGGTTCGGACCATTCCGATCACGAGACCTTTGTAATCTTTCCAACCCATGCTGATTTCCTCCTAGAGTCTCATGCCCATCCGGCTTTTATAGCGTTTCAACAACAGCTGTGATTCGACTTTGACGATGCCTGGCATCTTATATAGCTTTTCAAGCAAGAACTGCTCCATCTCTTCCATATCCGCAAAAATACCGTGCATGTGCAGGGTACTCGGGCCTGTCATATGATAGAGGCTGGTGACGGCCGGTTCTTCGTCCAGTTTCTCTGCGACTTCATCCAGGAAGGGCGGTTCAACATCGACATTGAAAAAGGCGGAGACCTGAAGCCCAACCTTGCCAGGGTTGATGACCACGGTGAAGCGTTCGATAATTCCTTTTTCGGATAAAGCATTAATGCGCGCCTGGACGGCTACACGTGACAACCCGATCTGTGTACCCAGATCCGTATAGGATATTCGGCTGTTATGGTGAAGCGCGGCGATGATTTTGCGATCCATCTCGTCCAGATTGTACATTTGTGGAATTTCCCCTCCCTTGGAGGAGCGTTTCTCTGACATGTTGACCATCCTTTTCTCTCGCTATATGAAATGAATTGAAATTTACTAATCATACAATGTGTATGTAGCATTCATAGTTTAATGACGAATCGTAACTGGAGTCAATCTATTTATCATGATTATTGAATTTAACCGATTTTGATCTTTCATTTTGTCATTTTGACCAATCGGAAATAAAAAGACCACTCGCACAGTCCAATAGCGAGCAGCCGTTAAATAATAGATAAGCTGGAGTGAAGCGCAAAGTACGATACGAGGCATGTCCGGTTATGCTTGTGCTGTCTTGGGCAGGAAAAGGGTGACGGTGGTTCCTTCGCCAGGCTCGGAAGAAACTCTCAACGTTCCGCCTGCTCCACGGGCACGCTCTTCCATGCTGAACAATCCAACACCATTGCCAGCGGTTGCTTCGCTGAATCCAGCGCCCTGGTCTTCAATAATAACCATCGTCATGTCTTCCGCATCTTCTACAGTAACACGTGCCTCAGCAACATCGGCATACTTCGCGACATTCGTTAAGGCTTCCTGGATAATCCGGTATATGGCAATCTCCCGGTTCATCTCCAGTCGCTTGCGCAAGTTACATTCCAGATCTACTTCGATCCCGTAGTGACGGGTATAATTCTCAATGTACGTCCGAATTGCCGGGACAACGCCGAGGTCATCCAGAACGGATGGCCTTAGTTCCCATGCCATGCCGCGCACATCTTCCATGATGCCCGTGACCTGCTTACGCAGTGCTTCGACGCCTGGTTGAGGCTGATCTGCCAGTAGCCGGTCCATCTGGATGACCAGAGAGAAGAGGCTCTGTCCGATCCCGTCATGCAGTTCACGCGAGATCCGGCGTCGTTCCTCTTCCTGAATATTCATCACTTGGGACATCATCTTCTGCAATTCGCCTTCGACAGATTTCAGCTTGGTTACCTCACTACGTACGGCCAGATATTGATATGGCTCGCCATCGTTATCGAGAAAAGGCACGATGGTGGTGTTGACCCAATAATAACTGCCATCTCTGGCCCGATTGCGAATCTCCCCGTTCCATACCTTACCTGAGGATATTGTGTCCCACAGGTTTTTCATAAAGTTTTTGCCATGGTATCCGGAATTGATGATTCGATGATCCTTACCAATCAGTTCCTCGCGTTCATACTGCGAGATCTCACAGAATTTATCATTCACATATTGGATTTTCCCTTTGCGGTCCGTGAGGGCAACAATGGAGGACTCATCCAGAGCGAATTTCAGATCGCTCAGTTGATGCAGGGAACCTTTCAACCTGCTGCGAAATTCATTATCGGTAATGTGGTTGTCAATCTCGTTCAACAGGAGGCGTACAGGCTGGTCTGCGAGTCCGCTTAGTCTGTTCTTTCGTGCACTACTCAAAGTTCAGCAACCCCTTTTTCATGGCAAACTTCACCAGTTCCGGTCGTGTACGCAGGCCAAGCTTCTCCATCAGATTGCTTTTGTGGGATTCGACCGTCTTGACACTGATGATCAGATGCTCGGCAATTTCCTTGTTGGCATATCCTTTGGCAATCCAGGACAGAATTTCCTTCTCCCGCTCGGAAAGTGTGTCATAGGGACCGGCGTTTTCCTGTTTGGCTTTGTCCAGGTATTCACTCATCAGCCGCTTGGTCGCACTTGGGTACAGATAGGCGCTACCCTCTGCTACGGAACGAATCGCGGCAAGCAATTCTTCATGCGGCGCGCTCTTGAGGATGTAACCGGAAGCTCCGGCATGAATCGCTCGGAAGAGGTACTCCTCATCATCATGCATGGTTAGAATCAAGATCGCGAGATCCGGCATTAATTTCTTCAATTCAGCAGTAGCCGTCAGGCCGTCTTTGCCTGGCGGCATACTGAAATCCATCAACACGACATCTGGCTTCAATTCTTGGGCCTTGGCAATGGCTTCGTCGCCGTCAGCGGCATCTCCAACGATATGTATATCATTCTTTCCTTCCAGTAAGGCGATCAGCCCGGAGCGCACGACAACATGGTCGTCTACAACTAATAGTTGAATCACATCATTTCCCCCTGTCCGCTTCCACAGTTCTATCTATATCATAACAAAAAAAAAGCCACTCAGAGCTTAAATCTCCGAATAGCTTCTCTCGCTCTCTAGTACAAACTTTTTATCCATATACGTGCGGCTCCAGATGTAGAGCGACTTGTTCGGTCTGCCGGATCATATTCGGTGAAAAGGTACAAGGCAGTCTGCTGCCAACGAGCAGCACGGCGCCAGGCACGCTTCCTTCCTTAAACACAGGTACCGCTATGGCACTTACCAGCCGCTCAGCAAGCATTAACGGGCAGCGACCGGGCGTATGCTCCCCGGTGGATTGTGCATCAGATCGGGCTGTGCGCCCAGTCCGAAGGGCTGTACCTACCAGATCTTGTCCGGGACGCATTTCCATGCGTTTCACCCGTTCATTACTAGCCCCAGAGGTATACTTCCAGCGTAGCATTGTCCCGTTCAGACAGGCAAGCCCGCAGAAGTCGCTGGATGTATTCAGGCGCAGGCCGTCGATCATCTCCTGAATGCCAGATGGCAGTTCATCATGCATGAGAGGACACTTCCTTTTTCGGATTATAACGTACATAACGTGGAATTATTATCATTAACCTTTGGACAGGATCATCTTAAAGAGGTTGTTCAAAAAGTTCGCTTTTGATTACGAAGAATGCCTAGTGGCATCATCATCATCGAATATGGAATTCAGCCGAAATAAGCGGGAGGCTTACGAAGTATGTTTCCTTTGGAAACATTGTAGTTGCTCACGTAGTTTTCCCTACGCTCCGCTACTCCATTTCTAGCTTCATCCCATCTTCTCGGTACTGAAAACCGCTCTTTTTGAACATGACTTAAAGTAAGGGTATTACGATGTTAGTTCTATTGTAGACCCTTTGTCGTACATTGTAATTCAGGGAAAACCCCTATTTCCGTTCCGTAATCTACTGAACTTGGGCAGTGAAGGACTCCTGAATCAGGTACACCAAGGGATTGAAGAAATGCGAAGGATGAGGCATATCGGTGAAATGTGACTTTTCTCACAGCAAATTCAGGGAGTTTCTCGTTAATGATCAGGTAATCCCCCGATAACCCTGACGCTACTTTCGCGATATGATGTATACATAAGGAATCACCGAGGGGGACGAAGGTTATGGGTACAGTATTTGTGGAAAGAACAACCCAAAGAACAGAGCAGAAACAAACGGAGGCGGGCAAAATGACACGAGAAACAGGCGGAATCCTTTCGTTCGTTACACCTGAGCAATGGGACCTGATTGAAGCGAAAATGCAACCCAAACGGGTAAAGTCGGGGTATAGTCTCTTTCTCGAAGGCGATGAAGCCGGATACCTGTACTACATTCGTTCGGGACGAGTGAAAATGACCAAGTCGACGGAGGATGGCAAGGAAATTATCCTGTCGATTCAGCAAAGCGGCGATCTCATCGGTGAGTTCGGCGGCATCGGTGG
This sequence comes from Paenibacillus sp. USHLN196, assembly GCF_037144955.1. NCBI lineage: Bacteria > Bacillati > Bacillota > Bacilli > Caryophanales > Paenibacillaceae > Paenibacillus > Paenibacillus sp. USHLN196. The sequence goes on from NZ_JBBCYH010000009.1 coordinate 39,774, forward strand.
ACTGAATCATAGCTATAGTGCAGAGATGGCGGAAAAAGGGGAACTGGCCATTATCTCGCTTGGCGATCTGGAAAGTATTCTTAGCAAACATGGCGACCTTGCCTTGAAATTCTTGCAATGGATGGCATTGTCGCAGCGGATTACCCAGTCGAGATTCCGTGATTTGCTGCTCTATGGCAAGGCGGGTGCCCTAGCTTCGACACTGATCCGTGCCAGTAACTCGTATGGCAAGGTTACACCGGATGGCATTGTGCTGGACATGAAGTTGAACCATACCGAACTTGCCGAGATGATCGGAGCTACCCGGGAGAGTGTAACGCGGATGCTGGGAGCATGGAAAGAACAAGGTACGCTGGATATGATGGATGGCAAACTGATGATTCGGGATCTGGCAGCCCTGCGCTGCATGTGTGGATGTCCGACATTCCCGAGCTGCCCAGTAGAGCTGTGCCGGTTGTAAAAATAGCTTGTTTCGAGGTTGTACCTTCATTGGCGATTGGGGTCGTTACGGAGAATAATAAAAAGAGCTGGCATCCGTATAATCGGTGTCAGCTTTTTTGATGTATGCGAAAAATTACATATGTAGCATTGGGTCTCCATTGGCCGCGCCATACTCCCTGGCGAGAATCGAATAAAGAACCGAGTCATGAAAGGAACCTTTGTAGAACCAGTGCTCCCGCAGCAGACCTTCACGCTGCATACCAATCTTCTTCATGACATTTTCCGAAGCCGTGTTGTGCGGGCGACATTTGGCGTAAATCCGGTGAACACCCAGTTCATTGAAACCAAAACCGAGTATAGCGAGGGCTGCCTCGGCGGCATAACCTTTTCCTTGATAAGCGGGATGGAGGACGTAACCGATCTCTGCATTGGTTTTCTCCATAACGTGAATACCTACTCCGCCAAGGAGAGCCCCGTCACTTTTCAGACATATCGCAAGTTCAAAACCCTCTCTTGGTTGTGCCTGTTGTGAATGTATTACATCTTGTACGTATGCTCGTGTATCCTCTTGGGTGTTTGGACCCCATGCTGTATGCTGTGTAACTTCCGTCATGGAGGTATAGGCATGAATTCTCTCCCAGTCCGTCTCCTGAATCTCTCGGATGATCAGTCTGTCGGTCTCCAATTGCATCGTTATTCACTCCTTCACGTTGGAATAATTTACTGTACATTGTACAACAAAATAGCCCATAACGGATTCAACGATGGAATCGGTCATGAGCTATGTTGTGTATCTATGATGATGTCGAATGCTATTGTGGTTGTTTACATTGAACAGCGGGATACGTATACGCCAGCTTACGGATAATTTCCTTTTGCCATCTCGTATCACCCAGGTTGGTTGCCAGGTTCAGAAGATCCAAATAATCGTCAAGCTGCAGATCAGCCTTTTGCAGAGTTGTATTCATTCGATGTTCGTTCCCCTTTATCTATAATATCGTAAAATTATATGCAGTAGAAAGTTACAAAGAGACAAGTTCAAGAATGATAATCATTATCACGTTTATATATTCATTATGCAATGAACGCTGGCAAAATGCAATCCCAAGTCCATAACGAATTTAACTTTTTTCAGAAAAAGGCTCGTCCACAGCATATGGGCCAATAGACTCAACTTCTAAACTTTTTCATAAACTTTACAAAAAGAAAGAGGAATTCAGCATATGAACCATTAAATTAAAGGAGGATAACCCATTATCAGGTAATTTGGAGGAGGAGAAAGGGAATATGAAGAAGGCGTTATGGCAGCACTGGATTGGGGCATTCCTGGTCTTTATCATGATGGCAACCGCATTGCTGGGGCCGGGTTCACAGAGTCCGGTACAAGCTGCAGCACCACTTACGGTATCTCAGGCCATCGCTGCCCAGAGCGGTGGAGGAACAGCAACGGTTGAAGGAATCATTGTTGGACATGCTACCGGGTCACTTACCGCGAAGTTTACATCTCCGTATGCCAATGATTTCAATGTCCTGATTGCAGATTCAGCATCAGAGCGAACCAACGCCAGATTATTGGATGTACAGATTCCCTCATCTTTCCGTTCGCAATTTGGATTGGCGTCCAACCCCAGTCTTGTAGGCAAAAAGATCATCGTAACGGGAACCCTGGGTGCCTACAACAGCTATGCAGGAGTCAAAAGTCCAACGTCCATCACGCTTTCCTTCGGAACAACCAATCCTGATCCAGAACCGAACCCGGGCACAACACTGCCGGATGGTACCGGCAAGAAAGTATTATTTGATAATACCCACGCCCAGACAGCAGGTGCTGCCGACTGGATTATTGACGGGGCATTTTCGGATTTTGCCAATGGTTTGCGAAACGCAGGATTTGCCGTGGATCAGCTGGAACGCAGCATCCCGTATACATTTGGTGAGCAAGCCATCACCTATAATAAATTGAAAGATTACCACGTCTTCGTCATCGGCGAAGCCAACGTGCCGTTCAAAGCGACTGAGCAGGCTGCGCTGGTGCAGTATGTACAGAACGGAGGAAGTATCTTCTTCATCTCCGACCACTATAATGCAGACCGCAACAAAAACCGCTGGGATTCTTCCGAAGTATTCAACGGCTATCGCCGCGGTGCCTTCCTGAATCCGGCCAAAGGCATGTCTTCGGCTGAAGCCGAATCACCAGCGATGCAGAGTGTGACGAGTTCAGACTGGCTCGCGACGAACTTTGGTGTCCGTTTCCGCTACAATGCCCTTGGAGATGTAAATGCCTCGGATATCGTTGCACCTGCACAATCCTTTGGCATCACGGCTGGTGTTAATTCTGTAGCCATGCATGCGGGATCGACCGTTGCGATTATAGACCCTAACAAGGCCAAAGGCTTGGTGTATGTACCAAGTGGTGTGTCCAAGTGGGGCAATGCCGTGGATCAAGGCGTATATAACGGTGGTGGACGAGCTGAAGGAGCCTATGCTGCCATTGCAAAGGTTGGCGCAGGCAAAGCTGCATTTATCGGCGACTCTTCTCCTGTGGAAGATGCTACTCCGAAATATTTGCGTGAAGAGACTGGCGCTACCAAGAAAACCTATGATGGATTCAAAGAAGTGGATGATGCTACTTTCCTCGTGAATACCGTGAAATGGCTCGCAGTCAAAGAGAGCTATACCAGTCTGGCACAAGTGCCTGGACTGACATTGGATACGGCAACAAGCCTGCTTCCTATCGAAGCTCCGGCTGCATCAACCGAGCCGCAACTTGAGCCATGGGCTGCACCTGCGGCAGGGTACAAATGGTATGACCCGACTACATTTAAGACAGGTTCATACGGCAAAGCGCAATAAGTGAAATAAACAGGACATCAATCATCATGCGAATAGGGTCTGACCGTGGAGTTTTGCGGACAGGCTCTTTTTTTGCTTGTTATATCAGTTACAATCACGACGATGGTTAGCTTATAGAGCCTTGCTGCCATTGCATAAATATCTACTTCGGAGGGGAAGATATGGGTACTAATGATGCGGCGTGAAGCTCAACCCAACCAGAGGAGGCGGCGAATGATGGCTCAGCAAGCAGACTGTGACAGTTCCTCGATGAAGCAGAAGCTCAAGGCAGATCTGCATCGCGTGGCGGATCGAATGAACATGACGTTATCCCGTTTTGACAATGACAGTGTTTGTCTGTTGGGGCAGTTTGCAGAGATTCGAGCGGAGATTAAGCAGATTGAGGTGCTCGCCTCTTCTTTTTATCTGGATTGTTATCTGTCACCCTTTACCGAGAAGTTTGGTGAATTAACATCGAGCGTACAGCATCTGTCTGACCGGAGATATGGTGCGCTGATTGTGATTGAACGGGAAGTTCCGTTGGAGACAATTATCCACTCAGGCGTAGCTGTGGATGCAAGAGTGACGCATGCGTTGCTGGAATCGCTGTTTATTCCCGGTGCGCCCCTGCATGATGGGGCTGTTCTCATTCGTGGCAATCAGATTGTATCCGCTGGTAATGTGTTGCCTTTATCGCAGGCGGAAGTGCATGAACGAAAGATAGGCACCCGTCATCGGGCTGCGCTTGGATTAAGTGAATTGACGGATGCCGTTGTACTGGTTGTCTCCGAAGAGACGGGACAGGCCTCATTTGCTGTGGATGGAGATCTGCATCCGATTAATGTGGTTGAGACGCTATCTTGAATGTGAACGATTCATTGGATTCCTCGGACGATTACGTTGATGCAGTTGAGGGAAGTGTACCTTTCTCCTGTAAGGGAGAGAGGTTTTTCTATTGATAGACGATAAAATTATAATCTAAAATTCGACAGCTTTGCTCCCGTCATATGAGAAACATCGACCGATGCTTCTCTAACATTGCGATGTGATTTTGCACAAAATGGGTATTCGTGGGTACAATAGAGGATGGTAAATAAATAGAGAACAATGCGATTAGATCGCAAAAATGGTTGGAGGAGACGGTTAGCACATGAGTTGGTTTGAAGCAATGGAGCAGCACGATTATGAGGAACTGGTTCTGTGCCAGGATCGAAATTCAGGGTTAAAAGCAATTATCGCCATACATGACACAACACTCGGCCCTGCGCTGGGAGGTACGCGGATGTGGACATACGCTTCAGAAGAAGCAGCCATTGAAGATGCCCTGCGCCTTGCCCGCGGTATGACATATAAGAATGCAGTATCTGGCCTCAATCTAGGCGGTGGCAAAACCGTCATTATCGGAGATCCGCGGCGTGACAAAAATGAAGCGATGTTTCGGGCTTTTGGCCGATACATTCAAGGGCTGAACGGACGTTATATCACGGCCGAAGATGTGGGAACGACGGAAGAGGACATGAATCTGATCTATCAGGAAACCGATTATGTGACAGGCATCTCGGCGAGCTATGGATCATCCGGTAATCCTTCGCCTGCAACGGCCTGGGGTGTATATCGCGGGATCAAGGCAGCAGCCAAAGAGGCATTTGGTACGGATATGCTGGAAGGCAAAACAATAGCAGTCCAAGGTGTGGGCAATGTCGCGATGCATCTGTGCAAATATCTGTATGAGGAAGGTGCACGTCTGATTGTTACGGATATCCATAAGGACTCGGTGAAACAGGCTGTGGATCGCTTCGGCGCGACCGCAGTTGATCCCGCAGACATCACTGGTGTGGAGTGTGATATCTATGCACCATGTGCGCTCGGCGGCACGATTAATGATGATACGCTCAAGACGCTCAAGGCGAAGGTGGTAGCGGGCTGTGCCAATAATCAGCTATTGGAGACCCGTCACGGGGATCAATTATATGATATGGGCATCGTATATGCACCTGACTATGTTATCAATGCAGGCGGCGTGATTAATATCGCAGATGAGCTGAACGGTTATAATGCAGATCGGGCGTGGAGCAAGATCGGAGAGATCTACACCAATCTGGAGAAAATATTTGAGAGCTCGCGCACGGAGGGGATCGCAACCTATGTTGCCGCAGATCGTCTGGCTGAGCGGCGGATCGAACAGATGAAGAATACGCGCAGCACATTCCTGCAGAATGGTCATCACGCGCTGAGTTCCCGGAGATTGCGTAAGTAATCGTAATCCATTCATCGTATAATCTGAAAACTGTCTGTTAGGTATCGGCAAATCCATTCCGAAATTGGATGTTGTCGATCTGACAGGCAGTTTTTTTTGTGCACTGTCAGAACATAACAAAGAAAAACAGTGGCAATATCTCCCTAATTGATCAATTTCGCTATGAATTTTTCCGATAATGTATTTACATCGTTTAGATGGAGATGGTTCAGGGAAGCGGGGAGAAGTGGAAAATGGGGAAAAGACAAGGGGTAGGGTATAGGCTTAAAAATGTGTCGCTTAAGATCAAGCTGCCGATCATGATCAGTGTATTGGTTGTTCTGGTTCTGCTCGGTGCAACGACCACAAGTTATATGATTTCATCTGATGTTGTGGTCAGGAAAAGCAAGGATGAGATTAATGTGATGGCTGACCGCCTTGGGGAAGGGCTTTGGACAGCGATGCAGCTACAGCAACAGATGAGTCATGCGATATCTGTACATAACACGTTCAAAGAACTCTTGCAGTTGCGTGATACGAACGAAATGACAGATGAAACCTTTTTTACAGATGAGAATCCATATTTCAACAGAGCGAATACGATTCTCACTGACAGTATATCCGACACGGTAGGCACCAAGCCAGACCTATTCGTGTTTGACAAGGAAGGAACCATGGTGGCGGGAACCATGCCGGAAGTCATTGGACAGTCACGGGGAGATCGGGAATATTTTAAGGAGTCCATACAGGGGAAATCCTTTATCAGTGACGCGGTTGTCTCTAAGACTGGCAAGAAGCTCATTATTGTATTCTCGCAGCCCATCACCGATGAACAGGGGAATATACTGGGGGTGTTCGCCATGTCGGTGGACAGCAGCTTCTTCTTGGGGCAACTGGGAGACATTAAAATTAATGGTCAAGGCAGAGTTGAAGTGCTGAGTCGAAGCGGCATTATCATGTTCGACTCACTGGACCCTTCGGTTGTGGGACAGACACTTGCAGAGGACAAGGAAGCCATGGAACTTATGGCGGACAGAGCCACCGATAAAATGAAAATCACCTCGATGGATCGAGATGATATCTACTACCGTGTTAATCAGATTCCTGACGCAGATCTCTCCGTGGTCATTATTGACGATTATGATGATATCAAACGTCCATTAGAGGATATGCAGCGCCAGATGGTTATCGTGACATTGATCGGAATTGCTCTGGCTATTGGCGTAGGATTATTGATCTCTCGTAGTATTACGAGACCTATCGTTCGTTTGATCGGGCTGTTCCAACAGCTTGCTCAAGGGAATCTGACCGTCAAGGCCAATGGTAGATATAACAGTGAATTTAAGGATCTGGCGGAGAGCTTCAATGGCATGGTGGAGCAGAACAGAAACCTGATTACCGATATGAATAGTTCGATCCATGTTCTTCAAGCCAGCACTCAGGAGCTGGAGGAAACATCCAGACAGACGGCGAGATCCATTGATGAGACATCCGCGACGTCCATGGGGATCGCGAAGGCGATGGAGGCCCAATCCGAAGATACCGAACAGATTGCAGGCAAATTCAACAGCTTCGGCGATAAAGTGGCTGCCATGAACAGCAGTGCGCAGGATGTGAAGGCGAGAGCAGATGAGATCGAATCTGTATTCCATAACGGGAATGAAGTCGTCAATGAATTGATGCGTATTAATGAGGTGAACGAACGGGAAGTCGAGAAAATCTCGGAGATTACGGTCAAACTTCAAACGAGTTCGGGCAGTATTAGTCAGATCACGGAAGCCATCAGCCAGATCGCCAAGCAGACCAATCTGCTTGCATTGAATGCTTCCATCGAAGCATCCCGGGCTGGAGAACATGGCAGAGGATTTTCAGTTGTAGCCGAAGAAATTCGCAATCTGGCAGAGCAGAGTTCCCGCCAGTCCAAGGAAATCTCCAGCATCATCGAACAGAATCTGGCCGATGTAGCCGAGAACAACCAAAGTGTTGCGGAAATTCACACCATCTCGTCCAGACAGGATGAGCTTGTCTTGCAGACTCGTCAGGCGTTCGATATGATTCTGGAGAAAGTAACGGTAATCAATCAACAAATCGCCACGATGGCAGGACAGATGCAAGAGATGTTGCAGAACAAGGATGACGTACTGGAGTCAGCCCACAGTTTGTCCGCTTCAGGGGAGCAGGTATCTGCTTCGGTTGAAGAGGTAACGGCAACCATGATAGAGCAGTCTTCAACGGTGCAGCAGTTGGCAAACATGGTCGATACGATCGATCAATTGACGCAAAAACTGGCCGAATCGGCTGCAAGATTCAAGGTGGAGTAAGCGTTAATTGAATATGTATAGTGGAAATAAAAGCAGAAGGCACTCATTATGAGTGCCTTTTGCTTTTATTTCTTATGTTCTAAGTTACCTTATCAGAACGTAATGCACTTCTGGTTCAGCAGTTTCACGAATTGATCAAGCGCACTGCTGACATAACGATCCTCACCTCGAACAAAGGTGGTTGTAGTATGTGTGAATCGCTCGGCTAAGTCGAATACAGAGAAATGATCTGGTCTTTTGTGAATAACATTGCACGGCATAATGGTAAAAGCAATTCCAGACTCCACACAACTGAGCAGGTTTTCCATCGTACTAACTTCGATGATATTACGAGCGGACAGCCCCTCTTCCTGCAAAAATTCTTCGGTCATTTCACGATACGGGCAGCCCTCGGGGAAAACAACCCACGATACTTGGCACAGACTTTCGGGTGGTGTGTCCATCTGTTTGGATATGATATGCACCGTATCTTGCATCTCGTATTCCACTTTCAGTCCTTCCTTCACACAAGCCCCGCTGATAAAGGCACCATCAATCTCATCGTCCTGTATTTTCTTGCGCAGTATTTTGGGTGAAGTAGCGTTAACGAGTGAGATGGACACCATCGGGTAGGTGGTTTGATATTCATTCAGAATCTCCATAAAGCGGCTGGATGCCGCCGTTTCCACAATGCCAATTTTCAGTGTGCCAGCAGGCTCACCTGGATCGGCCATATCCTGCTTCAGATCGTACAAAAGGTTGTGAATCTGTGTCGCATATTGGACAAACCGCTCTCCCTTGGAGGTCAGTACAACGCCTTTGGGAAATCGGTTGAACAGCTGTATTTGATATTCCTGCTCCAGTTTTTTGATGCGTGTGGTGACATTGGATTGCGCGTAATTCAGTTCTTTGGCGGCCTGTGAGATTTTGCCTGAACGTGCTACCGCGAGAACAATATCGATATCGGAGAGTTCCATGCTGTATCCTCCTGAACGTGGATTATAACTTCAATTACTTCCGCAGATGTTGATGTTAGGTATCTCTATGAGAGATACATCTATATATTTCAATCATTTTACGATATATCAAGGGCGCCTTACAATATCCTTAATGACGAAGAGAGTAGGGATATGACATGGATAACATGAATACACGTTCAACATTATTGAGACCGGTGAAGATTCATCAGTGGCAATTAAGGAACCGAATTGTGATGGCTCCGTTGACCCGGGGATTTGCTGATGATCAGGAGGGGACCGTGACGGATAAGATGGTCGCATATTATGAGCAGCGTGCGCGAGATGGTGTGGGACTTATTATTACCGAGGGCATTAACCCGAATCTGGCAGGCAAAGGCACCTATGGCATCCCCGGTCTATACACAGATGAACAGACGGCTTCTTGGAAAAGAGTAACGGATGCTGTTCACAGACATGGAGGCACCATTATTGCTCAGCTCTGGCATGTTGGCAGGTTGTCCCACTCCGACCTGATCGGAACCGCTCCACTGGCACCTTCAAGCCTTGCGGCAGAGGGGAACGTTCATAAGCTGCATAAGCCGTATCAGGTGCCCCAAGCGATGAGTGCGCAGGATATAGCGGATACGATTCAGCATTTTCAGACGGCCGCCCGCAATGCGGTTCTGGCAGGGTTCGACGGGATCGAGCTTCATGCTGCGCATGGGTATCTGATCGACCAGTTTATCAATGAGAAGACCAACCACAGAACAGACGAATACGGAGGAGGCACTGCGGGCAGATTGCGGTTCCTGCGGGATATTATTGTGGCTGTGAAAAAAGAGATCCCTGTGGATCGCATATCGGTGCGATTTTCCGAGAAAAAGGATGATGATGCATCCTATGCATGGGCAGATAAAGCTGGAATGATCGATGCATATCTGAACTTGTTCCGCGAGACGGGAATTACGATCTTGCACCCCTCGACAGATCGTTATGAGAAAGCGTGGGAAGGGGAGCAGTCCTTTCACGAGCGGATTCGAAGTCTGTGGGATGGAATCATCATCGGTGTGGGCAATTTGGATGTTCAGACCGCGGAGCACGCTATTGGCAAGGGAATCATAGATTTGGCTGCCTTTGGCAGACCGTTTATCTCAAACCCTGATCTGGTGCGTAAATTGAATGCTGGTGAGCGATTGGTCGAGTATGATGCAACTACGCATCTGCCCGTATTGGTGTAAAAGAGAAATCCGAGTAGAGAAGAAATCGAAAAAAGACAGAACGCTACTGACATACTGTTGGCAAGAGCGGTCTTGTATGATCAAGATATACAAATACTAAGGAGGACATTACATTATGTCAGCAATTGGACCCGATTTCATTTCAATTCAGGTGAGCAATCTTGAAAGCTCTGCCGAATTCTATCAAAACTATCTCGGACTGGTACGCTCACAGGCGGGACCACATCATGCTGTGGTCTTTGAAACAAAGCCTATTGCATTTGCTCTTCGTGACCTATTGCCAGGAGTCGAACTTGGTACAGGTAATCAGCCAGGACTTGGTATCGCTCTATGGCTGCATGCCCCTGATACGCAAGAAATTCACGACAAGCTTGTTGCAGCAGGCGTAAAGATTACTTCTGCACCCATAGATGGACCATTCGGGCGAACCTTTACATTCTCCGACCCAGACGGATACCAAGTTACCCTTCACAGTAAAGCCTAATACGCACAGGAGCTGGGTGATTATGACAACATAAAGGGCAGAACTGATCCTGAGGATCAGACTGCCCTTTTTCTGTCGTTCGGATTGAACGACCTATTCATTTTATTCGTTGCTGACAACTGCCGCTTTCTTTTCAGTAAAGTAATACACCAAAGCGAGCAGTGGCATGATCAGGCCAATCAGCGTTGTGAGACTCCATCCTCCGTTCTCATAAGACCAGCTTCCGAGAGAGGACCCGATAGCTCCGCCGACAAAAAAGATTGACATGAATATACCGTTCACACGCCCTCTCGCTTCACTTCCTAACGAATAGATAATGCGTTGACCCAGCACCAGATTTCCCGACACGGCCATATCCAGTGTGATCGCCACAATCACAAGCAGAATCAGTGCAAACGTGGAGTGGCTCTGGAACACATAAGCCAGACCGAATGACGCAGCAGCAATCACCATGGCAGCACCCGTCAGAATACGTGTTAGTCCGCGATCTGCCAGTCTCCCGGCGATGGGAGCGGCGATAGCACCTCCAACACCAGCCAGTGCGAACCAGGCAATTCCTTGCTGTGACATGCCGAAATCATTAGCGAGCCTGAGTGGAACCGTCGTCCAGAATAAGCTGAAAGCACCAAACAGACTGGCTTGATAGAACGCCCGACGGCGTAACAAAGGCATCGTTCTGAATAGTGTGCCCAAGGAGACGATTAATTGACCGTATTTCAAGGTGGGTTCAGGCTTGCGAGCAGGAAGAGCACGGGATAGAAGCAACATCAGAAGTGCTATGATAATAGCCGAGAATACAAAGACCGTCTGCCATCCGAAGAGGCTGGTGATGAAGCTTGCCACAGGACGAGCGAGCATGATGCCTAGCAGCAGACCGCTCATTACATTGCCGACCACCTGTCCGCGTTGCTCTTCGGAAGTAAGATATGTCGCATAGGGTACCAAAATTTGAGCAACAACAGAACCTATGCCAATGAATAGAGAGGCTGTCAGAAATACAACAGCAGTGGGCGAGAAAGCCGCAGCAATCAGGGCAACGACCAGTACGATCAGGAAAAGAACGACCAAGCGCCGATTCTCGGTGATGTCGCTGAGCGGTACGATAAACAGCAAACCAATGACATAGCCAATCTGTGTCAACGTTACAATCAATCCGGCAGCGGCAGAAGACAGCCCCGTGGTCATGCTAATCGGTCCGATAACAGTCTGAGCATAATACAGGTTAGCCACGATTAATCCACAAGCTGATGCCAGCAAAAAAATAATCCAGGTGGGCACAGGTGCCTCCTTCACTTGTTGTCTCATATCCATCATAATCATCCTCCACAGTTCTAAATTAGTAACTTCTATAAACAGTTAATATTAAAAATCGTCAATTACTAAACGTTACGTACACTAATTACAAACATATAATAAACTAAACGTTTAGTATTGTAAATAGGGATTGAAATTTTATGTGAAAATAAAAAAAGTGAGCGGAGGATGTAATTGTGTGTGCTCATCGCAGTTTAGTATAATGAACGTATCGTTTTTAAGAATATGACTGATGATGAGAACTATGAATTAATTTACATCCAGGAGGGCTCAAGATGACTGCCAAAAGAGGACGTCCGCGTAACATGGAAACCCAGAATGCCATTCTTACAGCATCGTATGAGTTGTTGTTGGAGTACGGATTCGGAGCAGTTACGATCGAGAAGATCGCTGAACGTGCACAGGTGAGCAAAGCCACTATCTACAAATGGTGGCCGAACAAAGGCGCCGTCATTATGGATGGATATATGTCAGCTGCAACGGCAAGATTGCCAGTACCGGATACAGGGTCGGTATTTGAAGATATACGCATACATGCGAGTAATCTGGTTCGTTTTTTGACCAGTCGGGAAGGCAAGGTCATTACACAGATTATTGGGGAAGGGCAGTCGGATGCAGGGCTTGCCGAAGAATACCGTACAAGATACATCCAACCACGTCGACGTGAAGCTCGGGGAATTCTGGAGAAGGGTGTGGAGCGTGGCGAATTGAAGGCAGGGGTGGACATTGGATTCTACATTGATCTGATCTATGGGCCGGTGTTCTATCGTATGTTAGTGACGGGGGAAGCGATGGATGATTCCTATGTAGAGGTGTTGCTAAATTCCCTGTTTGGAGGCATTCAGTCCGAGTAGATGTAGGGCGAGCGACGATACCGATGAGAGGAAGTAGAAAGAGGGAGGAGGGAAGAGGGCAATTCGTAGGAATCACCCTGGAAGGAACATGTGTGTATTGTACGTGGGAGAAACTTAAACCTGGAATATAGGTGAGATGGCTGTGGGCCATGAATCTGTAGCGTTGGAGGAAAGGGAGGATGAGTGCTCGCTTAACACCGGGGGTTCGTTCCACACCGAACTGGGCAGTTCACGGCGTAGTATAGGGGCTACTTCCTTGGCAAAACGCTCCGCTTGCTCCAACTGCTCGCTATGTGTTAATCCATCTACGCTGATACTCAGCACCTGATGTCCGTAAGCGGCATGATAGTCCAGAATTTTCTCAATAACCTGCTCCGGACTGCCGATCAACGCGGGACCTCGTGCAATGTTATCCTCCAGATCGGTAAAGGGAGACTGGTTATGCTGTGCGGCGGCAGTGGCATGGAACGCTTCATAATATGGCTTATAGCGGCGGATGGCTTCTTCATCGGTATCCGCAAGATAGAGACTGCCGGCACCGGAGCCAATCACTGACTGTTGCGGATCATGACCATAATAATCAAGCCGCTCCCGATAGTGATCGATTAACGCTTTGTATTTGGCTTGCGGATGAAAAGAGTTGGACGTGAAGAGCGGCTCGCCATATTTGGCAGCGAGTTCGGTGGAGACCGTGCTGGACGCACTACCATGCCAGATCGGGATGGATTGCTGAAGCGGCCTTGGCCACGTGGTCACTCCCTCAAGCGGAGGGCGATACGCTCCCTGCCAGGTTACATTCTCTTCAGACCACAGCCGTTTTAGCAGGTGGTAGCGTTCATCGAGTGAATCCCACTGTTCCTCTTCGCGGATGCCGAACAGCGGATAGTGCCGAGGGTCATTGCCTTTCCCAATGATCATCTCCAGCCGTCCACCTGATAATTGATCCAGCGTGGCATAATCCTCGGCAACCCGGACCGGATCAAGTATACTAAGAACAGTGACGGTGGTTAGTAACCGGATGCGTGTGGTTGCTGCGGCTATAGCGGTTAATACGACAGGCGGCGAGGAAGATAGAAACGGTGCACCATGTCGTTCACCGATTCCATAGGCGTCGAATCCCAGTCGTTCAGCCAGCATCGCTTGCTCTAATATATTGTGGAATTTCTGCTGAGTCGTCAGAGCTTCCCCGGTTACTGCATTAGGCAGATTCATCATGAGACTAAACAAGGCAAATTTCATCTGACCTTCTCCTTGAACTGAATTAATAATTCTGTGTCGTATAATCCTATTGAAATAGTAGGATATGTAAGTTGCATTAAATGTATCACGTTCTCTCTAATTCTTCTAATGGATTTTTTCTATAAGCAAACATTCATTTCATGCTTCGATGCATATATGTGAAGGAAATTGCCACGATTTTTATTGACCGCTGTAAAATTTAGGATTAAAATTGTGCATATCATATAAATTCAAAATTATGGATTTTCATTGTGGAGGTGGGATACATGGAACCTACAACTACGATACGCTCATATATTGAGGACTACATCAGGAAACAAGGGTACACCTTACAGTATTTTGCCGACATATCGGGGGTTAACGCCGGAACGCTCAGTGCGATCATTAAGGGGACTCGGCCCATCGCTATGGCACAGCTGGATCTGATTACCCAGGGCATGAAGCTGGAAGAAGGATATTTCTACGAGATTTATGGGGCTGAATGTTTCGTGGAATCGGCACCTCATTGGAGGAGACTGGAACCATTCCTGCAACGCTGTGCTGAATTGGACAAGCTGGAATGTATTCATAAGGTTATCCAGGAAGTGACGGATGATCGCTCGTATATCTCAGAGTTGTTCGAGATGGCCGAAGGCATGCTTGAACGTGGACAGACGAAGGCTGCACGAATGTTATATGAATGTGTGGCGGAGTGTGAGAAATATCAACACTCGGAACGTCTGGCTCTGTGCCAGTATCGCATCTTCACGTTATCTCTCGGTCAGGACCAGCATGAGAATCTTCGTGCAGCCGTACATTTTGAACCATATATTAATCGGCTGGATGAGGAACGGCAACTGGATGCGATAAAAGATTTGGCGAATACGTATGCGTCTCTTCGATATTGGGAAAAGGTATTTAATTTGGCTGAAGAATTAGATCAGAAAACGAAAATCTTGCAGTCATATACAAAGAAAAAAATAGACAAAATTGATAGACTTACCGCCTATCCTTTGTTTGTATATAGAGCTTATTCAAATTTACTTAAATCATCGGTATGCGAGAAGCAGGGGCGGTATGAAGAGGCTCTAGTCTACACAGAGTTCTATGCCAAACTTGCTAATGTCTCGGAACCGGATGAAGAAGATCAAATATTTATTGATAATTTTGCTGGATGGGCGGAAGCCAATACTTATTTATATAAATTGATGATGGGTGACCATAGTGTTTTACCTGCTTATATGGAATTTATTGAAGAAAATGAAGAGGAAATTTTACCTGCAATCATTAATATTTTGGAGGCAGCTAATAAGTTCGATAGAAATATTGATGATATTTTGTATAAGTTCAGCGATCGAATTAACTCGGAAATTAACTGTTTAAAAGGATATACTGAGCAGATGAAAAATGAAATTTATGCTGCATTCTTGTTGGAACGTTCTCTTTATCACTTAAATCGTCATGAATATCCAGAGGGTTTGAAGCAACTTATGCACTGTCTGAGAGAGTCTGTACGATTTAACAATCAAACAGATATCATTCATTGTGTTTCCTTGTATGAGAAGTACAAAAACATGGGTACCACTGAAATCGAGCATCAGTACAAACTTATCATGATGGAGGTTCAGAAATCCTATGAAAAAAAAGAAAATCTACTATATAATTTTGCTTAGTATTATGATTATTAATGTAAGTCAATTAGCTAATTTTAATAGTGATGGAATTATACAAATAATGGGTATTACACATGGAGTGGGAAAATTATAACAGTGGATATATTAAATTTTTCAAAAAGGTTTACTTTCAAGTAACGAGAGTAAGCTTTTTTGTATTTTCATAGATTGACCAATGTAAAATACAGGATTAAAATAACATTTATTGAATGAAATTGAATTATAAGTGATTCTAATGACGGAGGTGAGACAGTGGAATTGGTACCTAAAATAAGAGTACATATTGAGAAATATATGAGAGAGCAGAATCTCAAGTTGCAGCATTTTTCCGATATTACTGGAATTAATGTTGGAACTTTAAGTGCCATTCTTAAAGGCAACAGGCCAATGTCTATGAACCAACTGAATCAGATTACTTCTGTTATGGGATTAGAGAAAGGGTATTTTTATGAGAGTTATGGGGTTGAATCCTTCATAGAATCTTCGCCCCACTGGAGACGTTTGGAGCCATATCTATATGAGTGTGCTGAGCTTTGTAAGCTGGATTGTATACAACAAGTCATCACTCATGTAACGGACGATCGATCATATATAGAAGAATTATTTGATGTAGCTGAAAGCTTTTTTGCTAGAGGATTAAAAGAAGTAGCTCTTATTTTGTATGAATGTGTGGCAGACAGTGAAAAATATCAACACTCCGAGCGGTTGGCCTTATGCCAGTACCGTATTTTTCTGCTTCATAAAACACTGAATAAATTCAATAACTTAAATGCCGCAGTAAAATTTGAACCTTTTATCGAAAAATTGAATGAGGAAGTACAACTGGATGCGATTAAAGATTTAGCTAATTTGTATGGCGCGATAAATCTATGGGATAAGGTTTTTGAACTGGCTAATGAATTGATTCAAAGAACTGAATTCCAAGTTCAACTTCAATCTATGAGACGGAACAGAAAACCAAGAATAGCCTCTTATCCTCTATTTACTTATAAAGCTTATGCTAATCTGCTCATGGCAAATGTATCTGAAGAACGTAAGCAATATATGAAAGCTTTGGAGTACACAGATGTTTATGAGGATATTATGGATGGGATTAAAAATCCAACAGAGGAAGAGCAAGAATTGATAGATCGATTCAAGGGCTGGGCTGAGGGCAATCGATATTTGTACAAAATACTATCAGGTGACTTCGAAGGCTTAAACCGTTATTTGAATTACCTAGATGTTAATCATGCCGAAATTTTAACAGCACTCGCCTATATTATACAGGCGGCAAATCAGTACTCTTTTAATATTGACCATGCATTAAATAGATTCCAAAATCACATTGATCAAATTAAAGCGGCAAGACATGTAAAAGGAATATATAACGAACAGGCATCAAATTTTAGATATATACGCTTATTCTACGAACTAGCAAAATACAGATTGAATCAGAACCAAATTGAACAGGGAACAGAACATCTAATTACTAGTTTGGAACGTTCTTCTTCATGTAATGAAGATC
Source organism: Paenibacillus sp. USHLN196 (assembly GCF_037144955.1). Classification (NCBI taxonomy): domain Bacteria; kingdom Bacillati; phylum Bacillota; class Bacilli; order Caryophanales; family Paenibacillaceae; genus Paenibacillus; species Paenibacillus sp. USHLN196. Next base: position 56,830 of record NZ_JBBCYH010000009.1, read on the forward strand.
TAATGTGTATCAAATGTATTGATTTATACGGAAAATATAGAGATCGCGCCAGTAAGACTCAGGAAGAGCAGTATACAAAACTAATAGATAAGTTAAGTGTACCGACTTTTCGATAGTAAAACATCTGGGGAAGGACGATGAAGACAATGTCCAATATACGTTCCTATATTGAAAGTCACTTGAAAAATAAGGGATATAAGCTACAGCAATTTTCAGAAATGGCTGACATTAATGTTGGTACATTAAGTGCGATCATCAAAGGAACCAGACTTATGTCAATGAATCAACTAGACCTAATCACATCAGCAATGGGTTTAGAGCAGGGATACTTTTATGATATGTATGGTGTGGAATGTTTTATTGATTCTGCACCTCATTGGAGACGTTTAGAACCATTTATATATCGTTGCGCTGAGCTTGGCAAGCTGGATATTATCGAACAAGTCATTACTCATGTGACAGATGATCAATCCTATATTGATGAGTTATTTGATGTGGCAGAGAGTCTCTATAATACAGGCATGAATGAAACGGCACTCATTATATATGAATGTGTGGCCGACAGTGAGAAGTATCAACATTCGGAGCGGTTGGCTCTTTGCCAGTACCGCATGTTCTTGCTTCATAAAACACTGAGTAAATATGATAATCTCAATGCAGCAGTAAAGTTCGAACCGTATATTGATAAATTAAATGAAGAAGTGCAATTGGATGCAATTAAAGACTTGGCAAACGTATATAATACGATACATTTGTGGGACAAGGTCGATGCATGGGCACGGGAACTGGAACGGAAAGCAGAATTTCAATTAAAAATTCAATCTCGTAGGCGAAAAAATAAAAGAAGGCTAACAGCCTATCCTCTTTTTACATATGCAGCCTATGCAAACTTATTAATATCAAGCGTTTATGATACCCGCAAGGAATACGATGAGGCCATAAATTATCTGCAAAAATACATGGAGATAATTGAAATTGAGAATCCTACAGAAGAGGATCAAAAAATAATAGATCTATTCAAGAAATGGGGAGAGGGGAATCAATATGCATTCCGAATATTGCTAGGTCAGGAGGAAGTAATCTTTCCTTATTTAGGATACTTAGAGAACAATCCAGAAGAGATATTAACTGGTTTGCTAAATATATTGGAAGCAGCTAATCAGTATGGATTTAATATTGGTCATGCTTTGAAAAAGTTTGAATATCCGATTAATTTGTTTAATACGGACTTTCATAATAAAGGTGGTTATACCGATCAAATGATAGACCATGGATATAGAGTTTTTTATTATGAATTGGCAAAATATCAAATAAATCAATATAATTATTCACTTGGAATTGATGCCTTACTTATTTGCTTAGATCTCTCTTCTTCAAGTAAAGATGAACTAATGTGCATTAAATGTTTAGATTTGTATGGGGAGTATAGGAGTGAAGCCACCGAAACACAGATCAGAAAGTACAAAAAATTAATAGAAAAGTTAAGTTTGCCGACTTTTGAATAATGAAATATCTGGGAAGGGACGATGAAGAAGATGCACAATATTCGTTCCGTATATGTTGTTTAATTATGAACTTGCAAAGTATAAATCCAGACTAAAAGTTTATCAAACCGGTATAAATGTAATTCTTAATACACTTATCTCTTTCAACGTTTAACCAAGACGATCATATGACAGTAAAATGTGTTGATTTATACGGGACTTATAGACAACAAGCTAGTTTGTCTCAGCAAGAGACGTATTCTCAATTATTTAAGACAATAAATATATAATAAAACAAACAGCCTACCTGCTTCTGAGTTAGGCTGTTTTGTGTTTTAGAAAAGCACTAGGCAGAGCACAAGGTCTTTTCTAAAGAAATGTTTTTACAAAATTATGCAAAATATATTATGTTTTTCAAAGTACTTGTCGTCATTAGCGAAACTAAATAGCCTACTCATATTAAATGTTTTTTAAGAATGTCCTAGAGGGGGACTTGCCATGAGAGAACTGAGTAACTTGAAAGACCAAATCGAGCAAGGTCGGCAAGAGTTGAGTCGCTTGGTAGATCAATATGAAATCCCAAATATAAAAGTGATTGAACAGTCTATGGCACTGGATGAGCTAATTAATGAATATAATCGAGTTACTTTAGGAGTGAACGTAAAGAGGTGTAAAGTATTGTGAAGCTAACTTAAAATCATAGTCATACTAAAAATAGTGTTTGTATGGTGATCATCAATGTTTAATAACAATAGGGCTGTATTATGGATTATTATTCATAAAAAGTTTATTTAAGTTTCTTTTGAAAATGATTATATGATTAATCTGAGCACGTTCTCAATTACAAAGAAAAGAGGTGATTGCATCGTTTTTTGATTTAAGTCGATGAAGGGAGAATTCTAGCTTCAAAGATATCACAGTCTTATGATCTTAGTTTCTTTATTAAGTTAGATAGGTTATTAACGTGACTATTTTAAAACTTATGAGGAGGTTCTATCCATGAAAAACTTTGGGAAAATTTTATTAACGGCAATCATGATTTCTTCCGCTTGTTCATCAGTGGCATCTGCTTCATCTGAGGGACAAGTTATAAGTACGAATACGCCTGAAATAGTGAGTAATAATGATATTTCTCAGTCAAGTACAATAGGTATTTTTGATCCTAAATTTAAAGAAAAAGCTATTTCACAAGGACTTGATCCTGAAACAATTATTGCAGGGTATTATGTTCCTTTTGATAGGACTCGTTCCAATCTATCAAACGATCAGGTGCTTCCTTCTGCGATAGGAGATTACTATCTGAAAAACATTGACATGACCCAAATTACTGGAAATGTTATTGAGCGTGCGACTGGAAAAGGTCCAGCGCCCTTGTCCTTGTCCGTTATTGATGGTGTAGCTACTACGTTCTCTGCTGAGATTTCTTCGAAAGCAGGATGGGGAGGTGCAGAGATTGCTGCAAAGCTAGGCACGACCTATCAGGCAACTCGTAACTTTAACAAAACATATGGACCAATCCAAATTCCTGCGAATAAAACATATACCATTTACTGCGCACCAACATACAACTACTATTCGTTTCAGATATGGAAACAAGGTTTCTTTTCTGATTCTTATATTGGTACTTATGAGTATAAAGAACCGACGGGTTTATACTTTTACTGGCAAGATACTACTGGTTGGTAACTAGACATAATTTCACAATTTTGGTAGTATAATAGCGCATATAACGGCAATATTATATTATCAAAGGAGAATTTAAATTTGAAAAGTAAAATGATTTCCTTATTAGCCCTTATCTGTTCATTTGTATTATTTGTTATTGGATTTCAGTTTATTGCTCAAAGTACTGATTGGGGTATGGACAAAGCTATGTTGGTTTTTGCAGAATACCAAAATGTTAAGTCTGATACCTCTGATATCTTTGGTAGTTTTATAAACTCAGAGATTTGGTCGTATAAAATTGAAGGAATATTATTGATATTTGTAGGGATGTTAATGTTGTATTTAGCAAATTCATTACGAAGTAAATAAGTAAAAGTATTCGGGTTCCGAATACTTTTTTTCTTATTTACAATTTAATCCGTAGTTCAACATATAAGTATGAAAAAGGTTGAATTTCTTTGAAAACTTTTGTAAATAAACATTTTATTCTGCAAAGGAATATAATATGAATTTTTTGGCAATGTATCCTAAAATGTTATACAAAGAGGGGGTGCATGCTGTGAGTGAACCGGTACAGATCACAGATAAAATCGAACGGAACAGGCAAGAGTTGAGTCGTTTGGCGGAGAATCATGGCATGCAGGACAACAAAGTCCTCCGACAGTCCATGGTACTGGACGAGCTTATTAATGAATATAATCGATTCAAATATAAAAGCCATCTTAGGAACAGACAACCGATTGCATAATGCAGTCGGTTTTTTTGTCTAAATAGTGTTCTATAGAAATAGCGTAGTCGACTGTAGCGATATAGTCGGCTTTTTTGCGTTCACCTGAAACCAATGCGGATAACTTGAGATTCCGTACCAATTCCAGGATTGGCAGGATAGCGAATGATCATTAAAACTGGATATGATGACCCCAGTTATATCCAGATTGATCTGTGAAGGGGGCTCATACAATGATCGAGAGAGGGAGGGATGAACGGAAATGATGGACAAGGTACGCATTTTTTTCGGGAAAAACGTAAACCTGCGCACCAAGTTGCTCCTGTTGTTCCTGGCGCTGACGTTGCTGCCGCTAAGTTTGCAGGGAATGATGAACTACAAGCATTTCTCGCAGACGATGGATCGCAAGACCGAGCAGTTCACCATTGATATGGTTCGCCAGATTAACGCCAATCTGAATCGGCTGCTGAAGGACTTTGAGCGGTTGTCGCTCTTGCCGCTTTACGATCAGATGGTGCTTGGCATTCTGGGCAAATACAACGCTTCAATGGGGTCGGGTGCATGGGCGAGGTCTGAGGATTATCTGAAAATGAAGCTCTACACATCTGGTCAAGCTTATGACCGACCCGAGATTCGGGGGATTCACCTGATCAGCAACAGCGGCATTCTGTTCTCCAATCTCGATTCGCTGACGGTCAAGCCAGTATGGGACAGCAGGCAGGATGACTGGTTTGCAGAGCTTGAAGACTCGGAAGGGACATGGCGCCTGCTTCCTCCGCATGAACCCGGCTATTACACGGGCGGTCAGCAAGAATCGTATATATCAGTGGGCAGAGTGCTTCGAGATCCGGGTACGCTCCAGCGATTGGGTTACATTCTGATTGACATCCGTCTGGAGGCCTTCGGCCAACTGTTATCCAATCTGAATTATGAGCAAGATGCAGGCCTGATGATTGTAGACAGCAAGCAGCGTCTTCTGTTCGAACGGACCTCAACCGGAGGAATGTCTGCGTACGATCAGTTGCTAATGCATGGACAGCTTCCAAGCTATGCAGGAAACCAAAAAGTTGTTCTGGATGGACAGCCCTATCTCTACGTACAACACCATTCCAGCTATTCCGGGCTTTCGGTGATCAGCCTTACACCTATTGCCGTAATTCAAAAGGAGTCGGGTGAGATGCTCACCTTCACAATATGGTTCGCAGTGTTGTGTATGGCGGGTATAGCGATTCTGGCGGTTCTGTTATCCTATCGTATCACCCGGCCACTGATTCGACTGAAGCACCACATGATTCGGGTGGAGCAGGGAGATTTCAGCCAGCGGGTAGCACACTTCAGCAGTGATGAATTCGGACAGATGAGCCGGGGCTTTAACCGAATGATGGAAGAGATTCATCGACTGTTCAATGAGGTGTTTCTGCTGGGCATTCAAGAGCGGGAGGCAGAGTTGTCAGCGTTGCAAAGCCAGATGAATCCCCATTTTATATACAACACACTGGAGTCCATTAACATGATGGCCATTCGCCAGAAGCATGCTGAGGTGTCGGACATGGTAACGGCGCTTGGCAAGCTGCTGCGCTATACGATTGATAAGGTGGACCGGATGGTTCCACTTGGGGAAGAACTGGCTTTTGTACAATCCTATGTACGCATTCAACAGGTACGTTACGATGGCAAGTTAGAGGTCATCTATGACATTGAAGAAGCAGTAACGGAATGTTCGATTCCCAAGCTGATGCTGCAACCGCTGGTGGAGAATGCAGTCTACCACGGCATTGAAGGGCAGGAAAATGGAGGAGTAATCTGGGTATCTGCCTTGCAATTTGACCATGAGCTGCTGATTAGCGTGCGAGACAACGGTAAGGGTATGGCTCAGGCAGAGATGGATGAGTTAAACGAAGCCATCTCCAGACAGCCTGCCCATGAGGCATTACGTTGCCATGCCGGTGATAGTCTGGGACTCAACAATATCGCCGAAAGGCTTCGCCTCATATATGGAGAAAGCGGCAGCCTAAGCATCGATGGAAGTCCCGGGCAGGGTCTGGTAGTCACGATATCCATTCAACTTCTACCGAAAGGGGATTGAAGCGCATGTATAAAGTATTGCTTGTAGAGGATGAGACGGTCATCCGTCAAGGACTGAGAGAACTGATCGTACAAGTGTCTTCTCAGTTTCAGGTAACGGGCGAAGCGTCGAGCGGTACCGAGGCGCTGGATTTTCTGAGATGTGAGGTGCCGGACGTGTTAATCACGGATATCCGCATGCGTGAAATGGACGGATTAACTTTGGTAAGCAAAGCAAGAGACATGTACCCTGAATTGCTAATGCTCATCATTAGTGGCTACGGCGAATTTGAATATGCACGCAGAGCGATGGAGTACGGGGTGTTAAACTACCTGCTGAAGCCGATCGAACGCCATGAACTGGCATTATCCATACAAAAGATTCAATTGCTGCTGGATCGCAGGTACGGTATTTCAACCCTTTTGATCACAGAGCCATCCGGGAAAGCAGAGCACGCTGGCAGAGATACGCGGAAGATTATCCGAGATGTGAAAGAGCACATCAAGCAGCATCCCGACGGGGATCTGCGGCTTCAGACGGTAGCGGCACTTGTCAACCTGAATCCCACCTATTTAAGTCAGTTGTTCAAGAACGAAACGGGAACCAACTATTCGGAATACATCGCTGTGGCACGTATGGAGCGGGCCAAGTGGCTGCTGATCAACACGGGTCTCAAAATCTATGATGTGGCACGGTTGTCCGGGCATCAGAGTCCCAAACACTTCATGCTGGTGTTCAAGCAGCAGGTGGGATGGACAGCAGGAGAATATCGAGACCGATTCAGTATCTCTTGAAAAACCATACCATTTCTGTAGTTGACGTGATTTATGAGGGAACGATGCTTTCGTTATACTTTGGTTGCACATGTATACCACGACGTCCATAAGGGGGATTTCCATGAAAAAAGCAGGACTGATACTGATGCTTGTACTCATGATGATGGCTTCAATCGCGTGCACAAGCTCCAATTCCGGCAGTGAATCTGGGGGTGCAAGCGGAGAGAATGGAGAGGTCGAGCTGAAGTTCATGATGTGGGGCAATCAGGCGCACATGGATGTATACAACAAGTTGATCGATGACTTCACAAAGGAAAATCCAGGAATCAAAGTAACGATGGAATCCGTACCTTTCGCAGAATACCAGCAAAAAATTTCAGTGCTTGCCGCCGGAGGCTCTCTTCCCGATCTCGCCTGGGTATCGGAGCGAATGGTGCCACAATTCAAGTCCAACCACATTCTGGCCGATGTATCCGAGTTCAAGGATGATGCACAGTTTAAGCTGGATGATTATATTCCAAGTACATTGGATTTGTTCCGTGATGGCGATCAGTTGCTGGGACTACCTTTTTCTACACCTCCGGTGGTCATGTTTTACAATAAAACGCTGTTCGACCAAGCTGGCCTGACTGATCCAAACACACTTGCCACCCAAGGACAATGGACATGGGAACAGTTCGAAGAGTCGGCCAAAGCCATTACCAGCAAGGATGCGAGCAACCGAGTCTATGGCGCCAACTTTTTTCGCGACTGGAAGACCTGGGCGGTGCTTTCCTCCTATTCCTGGTCCAATGGAAGCGGTCCATTCGACGAAAGCATGACAACGTTCACCTGGAACGATGCCTATGGCGTACAGACTTTTGAATTGTTGGAACGTATGATGTTCACCGATGAATCACACCCGAAGGCGGGCGAACAGGTCAGCTTTGATGCGGGTAATGTGGGCATGTTCTTTGATAATTACAGCTATGTTTCAAAAACAAGGGAGATTACGGATTTTGAATGGAGCATCGCTCCTATGCCTTCCGGCTCTCAAGGCAGTGTTCCGATGCTGGGGCAGGCCGGATATGCCATGTTCAACGACAGCAAACATCCAGAGGAAACGAAGAAGCTGTTGAAGTATTTTGCCAGTGAGCAGGGTATTCAGGCGACAGCCACCTACTTTGTACCTCCGCGTACCTCTGTTCTGAACTCAGATGCATTCATTCTTCAGCCGAATAATCCGAGCAAAGAGCATATCGTGCAGGCCGTCATTGATGAAATGCCGAAAGCGCGCTTAATTCCCGGTCATATCCGTTGGCAGGATATCGATAATGCGGTGTTGCAGGGATTTGACCGACTGTTTGCAAAGACAGCGACAGCTGAGGATAACCTGAAACAAATGCAGGAAGAGATCCAAAGTGTGTTGCAACCCTAAATAATTCAATCGAAACCGGAGGTGAGAAACGATGGGCAAATTCAAAGAATTACTTGAGCGGAAACCGCTGTCGCTGGTGGTCAGTCTGCCTGAGAATGATATTGGTTTGGCTCGGGCAGCCATGGAAGAAGGCGCTGATGCACTGAAGGTGCATTATAATGTCGGTCATCGCGCCAGCGGGAATCATTTTGGTCCATTGGATATGTATGCCGAGGTATTTCGGGCGATCCGCAGTGAGTTTGGTGGTCCGTTTGGGGTCGTGCCATCCGGCAGTATTGATGGATCAAGGCGAGAGGATGTGGAGAGGCTTTCCGGACTGGGTTTTGACTTCTATTCCATCTATGCACATCACTTGCCATCCTTCATGCTGAGTGACTTGGGGCTGGACCCAACGTTTGCGATCAATGAAGAATATGATGCTTCACTCGTAACATCGGCAGCTCACTTCGGCTTCACCGCTTTGGAGGCATCCATTGTACCTGGAAAGGAATATGGTACACCGCTGAGCTTCGCGGATGTGCTCAAATATCGCCGTCTGGTCTTACATGCCCAGGTTCCGGTATTAGTTCCTTCTCAGCGAAATCTGGTGCCGGAGGATGTTCAGGTGCTGCACGATACGGGGGTTAAAGCAATTATGCTTGGAGCGGTCGTAACAGGTAACACCGAGGAACAGCTGCGAAGGGCCGTGAATGGATTCCGCAATGCGGTGGACAGTCTGAACCGTTCGGACTATATAAGTTGATCTAAAGAATATTTACACTTGTCCACTCCGATGCCAGATAACCTTTGTAAATGTATAGTTCACCTTATACAGAATCGTCGCAGAGTTCAGCTTCGGAGGAAATTTGATACAAGGGGGAGGGCCTGATTGTGACCCATTCACGCAAGCGTACAGGAAGGGGGCCGCTCGCCAGAGAGGCCCAGATCGCAGGTTGGCTGTTTGTATCGCCGATGGTGCTTGGGTTTACCCTGCTGCTGTTATTTCCCATGGGTCTCGCGTTATACATGAGTCTAACCGATTGGCCGCTGCTGGGGGATCATCATTTTATTGGATTGGATAATTACCGGAATATTATGACAGACGCCATGTTCTGGAAAGTGCTCGCCAATACGGTTTATTTCACAGCGGGGCTGGTGCCGCTTAATATTGTGCTCGCCCTGCTGCTCGCGTTGTTATTGTCCAGAAATCTGCGGGGCATCGGAATTTTCCGAACAGCGATCTTTGTTCCGGTCATGACCTCGTTGATCGTATGGGCCATCGTGTGGAAGCTGATGTATGCGACAGAGTCGGGATTGATTAATCAGCTTCTGTTGATGCTGGGCATTAAGGGCCCGGCCTGGCTTTACAATCAGGATTTGGCAATGCCAGCGGTTATCGTGACAAGTGTGCTGAAAAATGTAGGTCTGAATATGGTTCTGTTCATTGCAGCCATACAGCAGGTACCGCGTTCACTGTACGAAGCAGCAACATTAGACGGGGCGGGCAAAAGGGGAATCTTCTTTCACGTCACGCTGCCCATGATCACGCCAACAGTGTTTTTGACAGTAGTCATGACCGTGATTGGTTCACTCAAAGTATTCGGGCAGATCTATGTGATGACTCAGGGTGGGCCGAGCAACAGCACAAAGGTATTGGTTTATTATATCTGGGAAAAAGCATTCAAATTATTTCAGTTCGGCTATGCTTCTGCTCTCGCATATGTGCTGTTCTTTATCGTGCTAATTCTGACGCTGCTGCAATGGCAGCTCCGAAAGAGGTGGGTATTCAATGAAGGCGATGCCTAGTTCTTCGGGGCGGAAGATAGGAAGTACTCTGGGGACGTATTTGTTGCTGACTCTGATTTCGCTCATTATGATTGTGCCATTTATCTGGATGATATCGACGTCATTCAAGGAGCCTCAGAGTATATTCATCTATCCACCGCAGTGGATACCGGAACCATTCCGATTTCAGAACTACATCGATGTCTTTCGATTGATTCCGTTTCACCGTTTTTATTGGAACAGTATTTACATTTCTGCGTTGGTTGTGATAGGAACAGTATTCTTTGCCTCTCTCGCCGGTTATGCATTCGCCAAAATTCCGTTTAAGGGACGTAGTGTGGTATTTCTCATCCTGCTAAGTGCGATGATGATTCCCCATGAGGTGACAGCGATTCCGATGTTTCTATTCATGCGGCAGCTGGGGTGGATTGATACCCATCTTCCACTGATACTATTGCCGATATTTGGCGCGGGCGGTGTATTTGGCATCTTTGTGATGCGGCAGTTCTTCATTACCGTGCCAACCGAGCTGGAGGAAGCGGCGATGATTGACGGTTGCAACCGATTCCGAATATATGCGCGAATTATGCTGCCCATTGCCAAGCCGGGTATGGCTACGCTGACGATCTTCACGTTTGTGACGATCTGGAATGAGTTTTTTGATCCGTTGATCTTCATTAACTCGCGCGATCTAATGACGCTGCCGCTTGGATTATCCCTGTTCACAGATGAAGTGGGTACAGCCTGGCAATATCTGATGAGTGCCACCGTCATGGCGACCTTGCCACTGCTTATTGTCTTTTTCCTGGCACAACGGCGCTTCATTGAGGGGGTTGCCATGACGGGACTAAAAGAGTAGCCGTGCAATAGGGGCAATAGAACGGAAGGAGGGACAACATTTGCGTGAACGGATGAGTATGAAAAAGGAAGAAGCAGATGTCGTTATTGTGGGAGGGGGCCCTGCGGGTATAGCGGCAGCCATTGCGGCTGGACGGCAGGGGATACGAACAGTGCTGGTGGAGCGATACGGATTCGTTGGCGGGATGTCAACCGCTGCTATGGTCTATCCTTGGATGACTTTCCATACGGAGCGCGGTGAGCAGGTCATTAAAGGCATTGCGCAGGAGATCGTTGAACGATTGCAGGCACGTGGAGGCTCCCCGGGGCATCTGCGCGATACGGTTGGATTTGTGCATACTGTCACGCCGTACCATCCAGCCATCTTTCAGGTGGTTGCAGTAGAGATGTTGCAGGAGGCTGGTGTCCGGCTGTTATTGCACAGCTTTGTGGACGAGGTGGTCGTTGTAGAGGATCGGGTGGAAGCGGTGAGAGTGACCAACAAATCTGGAAGAAAGGAGTTCCAGGCGAATGTATTTGTGGATACAAGCGGGGATGCGGATCTGGCTTATCTTGCGGGTGCTTCTGTGGCAAAGGGACGAGACGGCGACCATCAGTCGCAGCCGATGACCATGAAATTTCGTATGCGTGGTGTGGATCTTGGACGAGTAAAACAATACATGCAGGAGCATCCGGAGGATTTCTATGTGAAAACCCCCTTTGCTGAACTGGACAGCATCCCGTTAACCGGCGTGAGCGGCTTCTACTCCCAGTGGAAAAAAGCGGGTGTGCCAATTAATCGCGATCAGGTATTGTTTTTTACCGGACCGGCAGAGGATGAAGTGCTGATTAATTGTACCCGGGTGCAGGGACTTGATGCGACAGATGCCGAGGATCTGACCTCTGCTGAACAGGAAGGACGGAGACAGGTGCTGATGATCGCTGAGTTTTTACAGCATGATGTCCCAGGGTTCGAACGGGCTTCGATCTCGGCAGTAGCGCCACAGATTGGTATTCGTGAATCGAGACGGATCATTGGACATTACGCTTTGACCCAGGCGGATGTGGTTGCAGGACGAAAATTTGACGATGTGATTGCTAGAAGTGGTTATCCGATTGATATTCATGACCCTTCGGGTCAAGGCGTTGTGGCTGCCTTTATAGAGGGAGACGGGGCATATGATATTCCGTATCGCTGTCTGATCTCTCGCAATATCCGCAATCTGCTGGCGGCAGGACGATGCATCTCTACCACACATGAGGCTCATGCAACGACAAGGCTGACTCCAAGCTGTATGGCTACCGGGGAGGCCGCGGGGACAGCTGCTGCACTAACAGTGAAGATGAAGCTTGATCCGGTGGAACTGCCGATCGCGCTACTACAGGCGGAATTACGTCGCAACGGAGCGGCGATCTAGCGGATGAGCTGATTGTGGGCGAATCATTAGTAGTGGGAGTGGGTGTTTATTTAATTCGCGGTGGCGTAAATTTTAACGAACCTGAGACGTCTAATTTGGGGATATAAGCTGAAATGAAAAATGTAACGAATCTCAGTGAAGCTATTCTGCTCAAAACCCTGAAATAGGGGGGGGAAGCGGGGTGAATCGGAAGAATAGAGCGTCTACGATTCGTTAGATTAGAAACTGTACCAAAAATGGCTAAATAAGCTTTCCTCAGTTCGTTAGAAATTGGTGGGAAGCTCGTGAATTGATGAGCATAATTGTAGCCCCAAAGACTCCAAATCCACTGCATAGGTGGATCTAGAGTCTTTGGGGCGCTCTCATTCTTAACATCCATTTGGTTCTTTCCTTCATGTTCCTTCATGTTTCGTATTCTTTCATGCCTTATTAATTCATCCGTGCCTCAAGTCGCCTTGCGACAATGGACAGCGCGTAGTTGATGACAAAATACAATACGGCTGCGAGGAGCAGGGCCGGGATGATGTAATCGAAACTTTGACCGCCAAGGATCTGCACGTTGTGCATTAGCTCCGGCAGGGAGATGATGATCGCCAGTGAAGTATCCTTCAGCAGTGAGATGAACTGACTGACCATCGGCGGGGACATGCGGCGTAGCGCCTGTGGCATGATGATGCCACCGAGGGTCTGCATGTAGCTCAGGCCGGAGGAACGGGCCGCTTCCACCTGACCGCGCTCAACGGACTTCAGACCGCTACGGACGATCTCGGCGATCATCGCGCCTTCGAACAGACTCAGTCCAACAACCGTGGACCAGAAGGCGGACATTTTGATCCCGAGTTGCGGAAGTACGATGTGGATGAAGAAAATGATGAGCAGCAGTGGCAGATTCCGGATCGTATCCACGATCACTGCCACAATCTGTGACAGAATAGGGATGCGGGTATATCGCACCGTACCCAACACAGTTCCAAGCACGAAGCTGAATACAATGGATAGCCCTGCCACCTGCAGGGTGATCAGGAATCCTTTAAGCAGGAAACGAAGGTTGGGCCACGCATAGGCCCCGCTAAAGTCCATATTTTATTAGCCTCCTTCTGTGTGCAGGAATGGAATATCAAAGATCAAATAGATGGAGCATGGACTGTGTATAGAAAAAATCAAGCACCGCAGCATTACATGGTGACCTGACCTGCCGGTTTGTTCTTCTTCGGCTTGCCCTTGGTGCGTGCCTCTGCATCACTCTGTCCGAACCTGCGCTCCATATAATGCACCAGGAAGCTGAGTGGTAGCGTCAGCACCAGATAGAACAGCGCGACAATGGTGTACACACTTAGCGGCTGGAACGTATCCGAGTTGACCAAGTCGGCAAAATACATGAGATCCATCCCGGCGACGACGGCAAGAATGGAAGAGTTTTTGACCAGATTAATAAACTGGTTGCCAATGGACGGTAACACAATCTTGATAGCCTGGGGCAGAATGATCAGGTTCATGGCCTGTACATAGGACAAGCCTGAAGATCTTGCTGCTTCCAGCTGTCCCCGTGGCACAGTCTGAATGCCTGCTCGGATCGCTTCGGCAATGAAAGCGGCCGTGTAGATGGTTAGGCCCAGTGTACCGGAGACAAATCCATCCAGTGAAATGCCGAGTGCAGGCAGTCCGAGATAGAAAAAAAACACAACCAGCAGCAGAGGGATGTTCCGGATAAATTCCACAAAAGCCGTACCGATCCAGTTCAGTGGTTTCACAGGCGATATCCGAAAGATGGCCAGGATCGCGCCAAGGATAAAGCTGCCGAGCAGAGCTACAATACTCACTTGAATGGTATTCAGGAATCCTTCCAGAAAACGATCCGAGTGTCGCATCAGTACGCTGAAATCGAATGTGCCCATATAGGCGAAGCCTCCGTTCTCCAGATGTAGAAACAGCGATTACGTCTGCTCATCATTGCATCGAGCAGACGAATTCGCCGCTTACCCATCTTAATTCGGGTTACTCGGGCTTGGAGCCCAACCATTTCTCATGTAGTGTGTCATATTCCCCGTTGTCTTTTATGCTTTTGAGCAGTTTGTTGACTTCTTCCACGAAGGCAGTGTCGCCTTTACGAATGGCCATACCATAAGGTTCGCTTGTGAAATTGCCACCAACCAATTGGAAGTTGTTATCCGTCTGTTGCATGCCGATGAGGATGATGTTATCCGTGGTCAGTGCTTCGCCTTTACCGGCTTTGAGAGCGGTGAAAGCGTCCTGATAGTTATCGAATTCAAGCACCTCGGCATCCGGGGCTTTCTCGCGAATGTTCTGAGCGGATGTGGAGCCTTTCACCGCGAGCACTTTCACTCCGCTGAGGCTTTCCAGGCCGGTAATGGCACTGTCGTTTTTCACCAGCAGGGATTGGCCAGCCTCGAAGTAAACATCACTGAAATCCACTTGTTCCTTACGCTCATCCGTAATCGTCATCGTGGCGATGATGATGTCGATGTCTCCGTTTTGCAGCATGGGAATACGCGTCTTGGAAGTGACCTCTTTCAGCTCAACTTTCGTTTCATCTCCAAGGATCTGTTTGGCGAGTGCTTTGGCGATATCAATATCGAACCCCTCAACGTTACCGCTTGCGGGATCCTTCAAGCCGAATAGCTTTGTATCATATTTCACACCGGCAATGAGCTTGCCGCGTTCCTTAATCCGCTCAATTGTGCCTTTCGCCTCAGCATCACCACCACCGCTTGCCGAAGGTGTATCTGTACCTGTACTACAACCTGACAATACCAGCGAGAGAATGAGGACAAGCATAAATGATGGCCATTTCAATAATTTCTTCATGAATAAAGACCCCTTTCAAAATGGAATAGTGGATTATTCTCAATGATGAATCAGACGGCTCAGGAATTGCTGTGCTCGTTCTTCTCTGGGGTTGTCAAAAAATTCGGCGGCAGTGGCCTCTTCTACAATTCGGCCTTCGTCCATGAAGATGACCCGGTCCGCAACTTCGCGGGCGAATCCCATCTCATGAGTAACGACGACCATGGTCATGCCATTATGGGCAAGGGCACGCATAACATCGAGGACTTCCCCGATCATCTCGGGATCAAGAGCAGAGGTAGGTTCGTCAAAAAGCATGATTTTGGGCTCCATGGCGAGTCCTCTGGCGATGGCTACCCGTTGTTGCTGTCCACCGGACAACTGGGAGGGATAACTGTCTGCTTTGTCGGCAATGCCCACTCGGGTCAGATACTTCATTGCCGTTGCGGCTGCCTGTTCTTTGGGTTGTTTGCGCACCTTCATCGGTGCAAGGGTAATGTTATCGATGACTTTTTTGTGAGGATAGAGATTGAAGTGTTGAAATACCATGCCGATGTCACGGCGGAAGAGGTTAATGTCCACCTTTTTCTGATGTAGAGGGATCCCACTGACGACAAGTTCACCTTCGGTAATGGTCTCCAGGCGGTTAATACAGCGGAGTAATGTGCTTTTGCCGGAGCCGGAAGGTCCGATAATGACGACGACCTCTCCTTCTTCAATGTGAAGATGGATATCCTTGAGGACATGAAAATGACCGAAATGCTTCTGGACACCCCTAAATTCAATCAAGAGTACACCCCATCCTTTCTGCAACGTCTGTTTGTAAAAGGGATAATAAGGAATAAATTGAAACTAGTTATTTAATCATACATAGTCATCCTGCTTCTGGCAATTGGTTTGTGATAAAACATGACATAAGTAATGGGTTCCATAGGGCTATAGCCAGTAATTATGTTATATATCTGTTATGTTATTAAAAGTCTTGTGACGAATCCTGACAGAAAAATGAATCTAATCTCCTAGTTGTTTACCAACCTTTGGAATAGTTGTATAGAGTATACTGGAAGTGATGTTTGATTTATGACTCTGATCAACAAAACAAATAGCATCAAGTTCCACGTGTACATGGCAAGAAAGCTCAACCCTGCACATCACGCCGTTGATATGATGGAGCGAGAGAGCATCCGTTTGAACGTAAGTAAGGAAAGTAAAAGCGATGTATGGATCCCATAACAATCCCATTACAGGTAGAGAGGATGATTCTGCACGATGAATATATATCACTCCCCATTATCGACAGGAGCAAGTGCCCAGTCCGATGTTCGAGCTTATGAAGCCGATTTGCCTGTCATTCCTGCTCAGGATTTTCAGCTCACAGACTATGGAGCTGTTGGAGATGGTGTAACGGATAACACAGAAATGTTTCGGCTTGCCATCGCGGCGTGTGCCGAAGCAGGAGGTGGCAGAATTGTGATTCCTGCTGGGGTATGGCTAACAGGTCCAATTGCACTGCGCAGCCGAATCGAGTTACACGTGGAAGCCGGGGCGTTAGTTACGTTCAGTCGAGATTTTGATCAATACCCATTAATTGCGTCGAGCTTCGAGGGCTGGCAGGCTGTTCGTTGCCAATCTCCGATCGATGGTGATCAACTCGAGGATATTGCGATTACCGGTAAGGGGATATGGGATGGTGGCGGTGAAGCTTGGCGACCAGTGAAACGTTCGAAAATGACCACTTCACAGTGGAACCGATTGGTGGCTTCGGGTGGTGTTGTTGAGCAATCCAGTGGAGATGAAGAGATCTGGTGGCCTACCATAGCTGCACTTGAAGGTGGCACCATTGCGAATCGTTTGCACCAGGAGCAGGTACGTGATGTGGCATCCTATGAAGAGGTAAGAGACTTTTTGCGCCCCAACATGGTCAGTTTACGGAGATGCAAACGGGTATTGCTGGACGGTCCAACGTTCCAGAATTCGCCTGCATGGAATCTCCATCCTTGGGCATCCGAGCATATCACCATTCGTAATGTGAGTGTACGGAATCCGTGGTTCTCACAGAATGGAGATGGGCTGGACATTGAATCCTGCCGTCATGTAGTGGTGGAACAAAGTGTATTCGATGTCGGTGATGATGCGATCTGTCTAAAATCAGGCAAAGATGCTGAAGGTCGTGAACTGGGTCTTCCATCGGAGTACATCACCATTCGGGATTGCACCGTGTATCACGGTCATGGCGGGTTTGTCATTGGCAGTGAAATGTCCGGTGGCGTTCGGCATGTGCGAGTATCGGATTGTACGTTTATCGGAACAGACATTGGACTTCGCTTCAAAAGCGCACGTGGGCGCGGCGGGGTAGTTGAGGATATTCAGATTGAGCGCATCTATATGAAAGATATCATTATGGAAGCGATCTCGTTTTCCTTTTTCTATGCGAATCAGGAAGGGTCTGCCCGGGGCAGTGACCTGTCTCAGGAGATTAGCGAAGAAACTCCGGTGTTCCGTGATATTCGTATATCGGATGTGGTCTGTGCCGGTGCCGACACTGCATTGCTCGTGAGTGGATTGCCGGAATTGCCTTTGGATGGCGTGATCATTCAGCGCTACAGCGTACAAGCCCGCAGTGGTGTCCAATGTGCTCATGCGAAACATCTGCATATCGCTGAATTGCAGGCGCAGATCACCGAAGGTCCGCTGATTCATTTGCACCAGTGCAAAGGGGCAGAGTTAGAGAGCATTCAGGGCAAGGGTGCGGATGGCCGACTCCTGATGGTGACAGGACACGAATCTGCAGGCATTGTGTGCCGAGAAGGTGATGCAGACACAGACGGTCGCCAGATCTCTGTTGGTCCTGAGGTACGAAGTGGCGTGATCATTCGCAGGTAAAAGCTATGTAATAAGGTTTATACAAGTTGGTCAAATTCAGCCGCAGTGGCGTAGCCATATATCCAGTAATCGTGGTGCTTCACGATATAAGGAATGCGTAATCTCTGGAGCAAGGCTACCCACTCGGCTTCTATATCCAGTACCTCTGGTTCTACATATCGTCCAATGGGCTTGATCATTCGTGGTTTCACCCGAACCCATTCTACGTTATATAATCCCGGCTGAAGACTCAGCCAGTCCCCGAGATAGGTGACCTCCTCCTCCTCGAATGTTTCTGGATAGGGTCCTTGTTCCAATACGGTTTTAATTTGAAAAGGCGGACAGAAGGGCAACTCATCATAGATGGCATCCAGTAATGCGATCCATTTGGTATTATTCATGCTGGAGACCAAGTGTCTGAGCTGAACTTCTTTCATTACTTTTTGCTTGTGCAGATTGGCATTCATGGGCATGGAGATCGCTTCTTTCTCTACTATGAATATCGGATGATCTACCGGTATTCCTTGCGATAGCGCAAAGGCGTTGTACCGGTGACCTGTTTGAATGTTTTGTTAAAATGAGCCGTATGCTCGAATCCTACCTTTTCTGCGATCATTTGTACACGCTCTTGTGTGGAAAGCAGTCTTCGCTGTGCCTCTCGGACCCGGACAACACGCAAGTATTCGCTGAACCGAAATCCGGTAAATCGGCTGAACATCCGGCTCAGATAGGATGGGCTGATATAAAAGCGATTAGCTGCACCCTCCAGAGTGAGTGGTTCCGTATAGTTACTATTCACATAAGTGACAATTTCACTGATTTTGTCCTGCATCGGATGCAAAGGACCAGGGCATGACTGCCGGATGGCCTCCTCTACCCGATGAATACGGATCAAGAGTTGGGCAAGCAGACTTCGTACCGCAATCTCATAATGAGGGCGGCGTTCTTTGCATTCTTGTAGCATCTGCCACAATATGCGCTCCATCTCGGGCTGTTCCGCCTCGGGCAGACGAAGCAGTCTGGAACAATCGAATGGCAGCAGACCACATATGCCGAGCTCCATCCCCGTTGCAAAAGCAGGCGAAAAACCCATTAGAATTCGTTCAAAGCCGGGAATGCTTCCTTTGGAGGTCGTATGTACATCATGAGGATTGATCAGAATGAAATCACCCTTGCGAGCGGACAGAATCTGACCATTCATGGAATAGACTCGTTCTCCTTCGAGCAGGTAATACAATTCGTAGAATGGATGAGCGTGAGGCTGTGACATACCGTTTCCGTCATGTCTGCGCATATGTTCAATGGTAAATGCATGTTCACCGATTCGATATTTGGGTCCAATCCGATCCTCTATGAGACTCATGGTACAGCTCCTCTCTGCTTCAAGGATTAACAGCGATATCCATATCATAACGGAAAATCCATCTTTTTGTAAACGCTGTCATTAGACGGTTCATATTTCTTTAATCTTATGGAGGAATATCGGGAGAACGAATCTGCATGGCTCATGTGTGCTGTCAAGGTGACAAAACCTGAATGATGTTTTAGAGTAGGGAGAGTGAGGCGAAACTCTGGATAAGGAGTGTCTCCAATATGATTTGGAAGGAAGGAAACTGGTTATGACGACACATGAATTATCGCCATTGGTTGCTGCGCTTAATATGCAGCCTCACGTTGAAGGCGGTTGGTATAAGGAAGAATGGAAGGCATCGTATCAGATTCCACAATCCGTTCTGCCGGATGCGTACTCCGGCCCAAGATTCTCGGCTAGTTCCACGTATTTCCTGCTGCATGCACATGAAATCTCCGAGTGGCATACGGTTCTATCGGATGAACTTTGGCTGTGGCACAGCGGCAGTCCCATCGAACTGAAGCTGGGTGGCAACGGGGAGAACCCGGAGAATGAGGAAGTTCTCATCTTGGGTATGGATATTGCTGCGGGACAATCGCCACAGGTGCTCGTTCCTGCCGGCGTATGGCAGACTGCACGCCCGCTGGGTGATGAGCCTGTGCTGGTAACATGCGTGGTAGCGCCAGGTTTCCACTTTGATGATTTCAAACTGGTATCCAAAAGCGAATAGAACTTCATATCAAAACTCCCGATCCGAGATGCTCAGGGCATCCGTATCGGGAGTTTTTTGAATGATTTGAATGATGTAGTTAAAAGTTAAAGTTGTCAGGATCAGAACCAAAGCGTTTGTTTTCGTTCAGGCCGTTAATCTGCTCTATTTCTTCAGCAGTCAATTCGAAATCGTATAGATCGGCATTCGCGCGAATACGCTCAGGTGTAACGGATTTCGGTATGGTTACGATGCCGTTCTGCAGATCCCAGCGCAGGATCACTTGTGCGGGGGATTTGCTGTATTTGGCTGCGATATCTTGGAGCAACGGATGATCCATCAGATGACCTTGTCCGAGCGGGGACCAGGCTTCGATCTGAATCTGATGTTTGTTGCAGTACTCACGAAGCTCTGACTGAATCAGGAGTGGGTGAAGCTCCACCTGATTGACTGCAGGTTTGATGGTGGCATCAATCATCAGATCTTCCAGGTGGTGAATCTGGAAATTGCTCACACCGATCGCACGGATGCGTCCTTCGTTGTGGAGTTTTTCCAGCGCTCGCCATGTATCTTTGTACTTGCCCTTAACTGGCCAATGGATGAGATAGAGATCCAGATACTCCAATTCGAGTCGTTCCATGCTGGCTTCGAAGGCAGCTAGCGTGGATTCATATCCCTGATCGCTATTCCATACTTTAGTGGTAATGAACAGATCCTCACGAGCTACTCCAGATTCACGAATACCCTGAGCGACACCTGTTTCGTTGTTATACGCTTTGGCTGTATCAATGCTGCGATAACCAGCTTGAATGGCCGTTTTGACAGCTTGAACGACTTCGTCTCCGTCTTTAACTTTGAATACCCCAAAACCCAGCCATGGCATTTTGACTCCGTTATAGAGCGTGGTTGTGTCCTGCACGTGTTTCATGATCCGAAATTCCTCCTCTTATTGATCCATCATTGTTCCACTATGTAATTACCCTGCTGTTCGGCGGCCAATCGATATAGAAGGGGCCGTCTTGATTGATTATACCAAAAAGTTTCTAGTGTTGAAAAAGGAAGCGATCCATTTTTACGAACTAAACACGCCAAATGTCCTTTTTTTTGCCAAGCAGAGGTTTGGTTTTGACGCTTGTGGGTGATAAGATGAAGTATACGAAATATGGAAGTTAAGACTTCGCTAGTTGAGAGTTTACATAAGAACAGACGAAGTGCGGAATCGGACTATTCCGGGCCGTGCGATTTAATCATAAAGGAGCAAGATTACAATGGCTAAACCTAAACAAACCAAAAAAGCTGCAGCCTGGTCTCTCGTGGTAATGGGTGCGGGATTTGCTGCATCATTACCGTTCCAGGGCGTTCCTGTAGGGAAGTTGCTGGTAGGATCGTTTGAAGCGGGACTTGTGGGTGGACTTGCGGACTGGTTCGCAGTTACGGCACTATTCCGTCACCCGCTCGGCATTCCCATTCCACACACGGCATTGCTGCCGAAAAATCGCGATAAAATGACGGAAGGTCTGGTCTCCGCAGTAGAGAATAATTTGCTCAACAAAGAAAGCATCACCGAGAAGATCGCAGATTTTAAAGCAGCAGAGACGGTGCTCGATACGTTGACACGTGAGCTTCACAGTGACGGGATCAAGACCATGATTGATACGCTCTGCAAACGAATTCTGGCTGGTCTGCCGTTAGAGCAGATTGCTCCGCTCGTAGCGGGTGAGATCAAGTCTCAGGCTGGTGCCTTCGATCTGGGCCCGATTCTGGAACGGGCTGCTCACCAGATGACAGAGCGAGGTTATGATGCGAAAGCGCTGGACTACGGATTGAAGCAAGCCGAGGAGTGGCTGGTTAAGCCCGAGACGATTATGTTTTTGGGTGAAAGCGGCATGAAAGCCATCAGCGGCATACAGATGAACGGATTAATGCAATTTGCGATGAATGCGTTCCTGGGTTATATGAACGAGGAGCGTCTGGGTGGTATTTTGCAAGGATATCTCTTCGACCGGGTAGAGGATATGAAACGTGAAGGCAGTGCTCTGAGGTACAAGGTGCTTGATATGGTACGTACCCAGACGGTGCGCATCGCCATGAGCGAAGGTGTGCAAGAGGGCATGAATAGCTGGAAGAACAACATGCTTGAGGGCTGGAACGCGGAGGAGACTGTGCTGAACAAGCTCACTGAAATGAGAGATAAGGCGCTCGCCGCGATGGAAGACGGACAATATGTAGATACGTATGCACTGCCAGCCATTGAACGGGTATTATCTGACTTACGTGCAGATCATGAATTGATGACAAGCATGAACGCCAAGATTGTGGAGGGTGTCACTACACTACTGGAGAAAAACCATTCCAAAATTGGTAAACTGGTACGTGAAAATGTGGACAAAATGGACAATGCTACTTTGGTTTCGATGATTGAAGATAAGGTTGGACAGGATCTGCAATGGATTCGGATCAACGGAGCCGTTACCGGATTTGTTATCGGGATTGCGCTGACTGCGCTGCAGATGGCATTGGCATAACAGTTCAACATGGTAAAAAGGAGGGCCGCTCTTTCGAAGAGCAGGCTCTTTTTGTCGTGGAAGGGAAATTCCATAGTACTTTTATACAATTATGATGCAAAATTCAGGATAGCGGGTAATGTACACCAAAGTGTCCTATTTGAATCATATAGGAAGAAAGTTACATGAAAACGATCCTGTCAGCCGATGTGGGTCATGTTGATTTTGTACTATGATGCAGGTAACAGATGAATAGGGTGTGTATCACATAGGGAGAATGTCCCTGTTCTAGCATGAGAAAGGCATAAGCCTCGTTGAGGTTACATGCGCTTGGACCAAGAGGGGGGAGCGTTATTAAACGTACATGGACAAAGGGTTTATTCACACTGATGATGGTGTTTACTATATTTCTGGGGGGGTGTCAGAACATGAATGCAAGTGAGAAGGAAGCTCTATACCAAGAGGCTGAAGCAACCGTAATCCAGCACTTCAAACAGAAGTTCGAACTGGATGTTGTGATTACAAGCAAAGAGTTGTTGCCGGAAATGGCAGTTTCCCAGATTGGACTGAAAGGTCATGTGAAAGATCATGAAGACCAGAGCTTTGGCATTTCGTACGACTACAAAAAGAAGGTCACCAAGAACCTGGTTATCAGTCCTGAAATTGAGGAAGCAATGATGGCCAAGGGACATGATCCATACGCCAAATAAATGGGAGGTGTAGTTATTGAGTAACGGGTCCAATATTGATGATGAAACGTATAAAACAATGTCTGATCTAGCCTATCAGGATCAAAAGGCTGGAGATCGATTAACGGAACTTCCCGGATGGGAGGTCCTTGAGGGGACGGAAAGCAACAATTTTTCCGGTTTTGATGCCGTAACATTTTATAATCCCGAGACCAAGGAAGCTGTCATTGCTTATCGTGGTACAGAAGGAAGTGCGTCCTTGGATCGCTCTGTACCTGACTTTGTCATGGATGGCCGCATCGGGGGCGGAGAGTTGATTCGTAAGGGCCAGCAGGAGGCCGGGAATTTTGTCAATAATCTTACGCCGGATTGGCTCGACAAAGGGGTCGAAGGCGTCAAGGACTTCACCGGCATATCCAAAGTGGAGGATTGGGCTGGTGACAGAGTAAGAGACGTGGAGAACTGGACGGGTGATCGCGTAAAAGATATTGAAAAAACCGTCTCCCCTACAGGCTGGGCCAACCAAATGTACCAATCCGAGGACTATGCAAATCACATGCAGAACAAGCATAAGGATCTGAATTTCTCGATGACCGGGCATTCCTTGGGCGGTGGAAATGCACAATATGCATCCGCTTATACCGGAATTCCAGCCGTGACGTTTAGTGCACCATCTGTAATGGGTAATCTGACGCCAGAAGTGCGGCGCCAGGCTGAAGCGGGTGCATTTGACGGGCAGGTTGTGAACTATGCAAATCCCAGTGATCTGGTAGCTAGCGGAACGCTCGGAGGATATGATCGGCATGTGGGATCGACCTATTACATCAACTCCGATTATGACTCGGCGAATGATGGCGTGAGTATTATCGATAAAGCCAAGAACTCGTTTGGCGGGGAAAACTACCACAGTCTGGATCAATATGATTTCAAAAATGGTTACATATCCAATGACCTGTACGATCCGATTACTGGAGAGAGAATCCGCTATTCACCGCGCCTTATGGATCACATGGGACCGTTCAGCAAGAACTTCGGTCCATTACGTTCCAAGTCTGGTGGCGGTGGAGGTATGGCTTCGGCTGCTGCTGCTTCAGGTCTGATTCAGGTAACGCCGGAAGAACTGAAAAGTGTCGCTTCCCGGTGGAAGCAAAATGCACAGCAATGCAATGCCGAGCTGAATCAGGTGCGAAGCCGTATGGCCCAATACCTGCATACGAGCCGCAGTCGCAGGCTGGAGCCAATTGTCACCCAACTGGATGCGTCCATTCATGAGCTTGGCACATGGCATATGAAACACACCAGCCAGTTCCTGAACTTTATTGATGAGAAGGCGGATGCCTTCCGGCAGGC
The DNA here is from genome assembly GCF_037144955.1 of Paenibacillus sp. USHLN196. NCBI lineage: Bacteria > Bacillati > Bacillota > Bacilli > Caryophanales > Paenibacillaceae > Paenibacillus > Paenibacillus sp. USHLN196. The sequence continues at coordinate 81,253 of NZ_JBBCYH010000009.1, forward strand.
GGACGAGAGTCCGGTTCATTTTAATTAGGATTTCTGGGTGGCTAGCGTTGGTATCACGTACATAGGGGAGGGGAACACGAGTGGGTGGACAATTGCTGGTGGAATTGAATGATCTTCGGATTGCGGAAAAAGAACTGACACAGCTGCTTGCCCGTCTGCAAGCCGATGAGCAGGAAGCAAGAGTGCTATACAGTCGCTTGAACGATTGGAAAGGCCAGTCCGCAGATCATACAAGACAGCAGATTGAAGAGTTTTTTGCGGGCCTGTCCAGACGTATTCAATCCATTGAACAACAGAAGAAGAGCTTGCTGCAATACATTGAGTTTATGATCCAGACGGATCAGGAACGCTAACGAGCGTCAATGCTGTAGCCATATTGCGGATGGTAAGCAGCGTTAAAGAAGAGTGTGAACGTGGATCGTGCATGCTCAGGGAATGAAATGAACATGGGTAGCCAAATAAAGAAAGCAGATAGCTAAAAGAAGCCTATGGCACATCGGGGTTGATCCCGATGCCATAGGCTTTTTTCTAATCTCAATGTGTATCGAGTTAACGTAAATTGCAAGTTGGTTCTTAACGTTTCTTGCGACGTGTCGCCAAAGCGATTCCCAAGAAGGACAGAATCAGAGCCAGGATGGATACAATCAATGTTGCTTGTTGAAGCTTCAGTGTACCTGGATCTGAATCCGTGTTGTTCGGCTCTCCTGTAACGGTGTCATTAAGTGCATCGCCCAGTGTAGTATCATCGTTTGCATTGCTATCGTCAGTAGCCGCGTTATCACCAGCGGCTGCTTCTGTACCTGCACTATCATGCCCTTCATTGGCATGGCCTCCACCTGCCGGAGCATTATCAGCAGTAGCCGGATCTTCACTAATCGTCGTGATACTGTGCGGGTTAGCGTCACTAGGCTGGCCTGTCCATTCTACAATGCTGCCATCGCTGTAATATTGGAAGGCATCCCAAGCAACTTCAGCTTCAGCCTTAGGGTTCTGCGCAACGAAGTTGAACTGCTGGAATTGTCCTGCCAGAATGCCTTCGTTATCGTCGTCAATCTCCCAAGTAATGGATGTTACTTCATTGGAATCATTCTTCTCTGTGGTGATTTTCCATCCTGCCAGTGGTTGATATTGCTTGAAAGCAACACCTTCCGGAACTTTCATCGTGATCTTGGTTGTAGGCAATTCTTTCTCGGAAGGAATCTTAATCGTATACGTCTGCCATGCGCTTGTCTGTGCAACGGATGGGCTAACCGTAACGTGAGCGCTGGCGAATCCAGCGAATAGCATGAATGCTGCGGTACCTGTTGCAATAGTGGATGTTAGTTTGGAAATCCATGATGTTTTCTTCAAAATAAATAACCCCTCTCAGTTCTTATCATATATGATTCGGCCCATATTCTTAAAAAAGTGTCTACGTTCTGCAAAGGCAACGTTTCGATTACGAATGGTTCTTTCGACCATAAATTGAACTAAAGATGGTTTACACATGCACTCCGATGACAGAATAACCTTCCAATCGCTGTTATCCCCAGATTTTTCGATTCCCTTTTCTCAAAGGGGAAAATCCGGGAATAAAGGCGAGTGCTTCGCTTCTCCAGAATCAATTTCGTCCCCTTCGCTACATTTGCAGTTTGTAGCAACACTGATTTTAGATTGGGTCACTTTTCAATATAAACGTTGTGTAACTATGGCTTGGCGGTGTCGATCTCGAATTCAGCATCCAGTGCATCCAACGTTTTGGTCAGAAGATGTACCTTGATATTCCAACGTCCAGGCATGGAGATGTAATCTTCAGCTTTGTACACACCCGTGTCATTTTTCGGAATGGTAATCTCATAGATCCCCATATCCATGTCCAGATGTGTAAGTGACAGCGTGATCTGTTCCAGATCAGTAACCTTACTGCCATCTGCACGTTTGACGTCCACTTCGAATTGGTTCTCTCCCGTCACATTGGGACTCACCTGAAGTGTGATCGCCGAGCCATCTTCCGTAGTCTTCGTCTCCTGATACGGTCCGACCGCTGTTGGTTGTCCCGGTGACAGATGTGTCAACACGGCAGCCAGAGCGAGAATCACAGCACCGGTAGCAAGTTCGGCTTTGAGGCTGCCGGATAATCTGCTTCCCGTTGCTGCTCTTGCCAGTCGGGCATGACGCCAGGCGAAGACAAGCATCACAACAAGCAGGACGATCTTGCCGATTAATACAAGGCCATAGGCAGTAGTGAACAAGGAGGTCAGCACGGGTGCAGGCAGAATAATCAGACTGCTGTATATCCCTGTAGCAACCAGAGCGGCTACGGCGCCAATCCCCCAGGCGGTAAACCTGCGAATGGCAACCCAGTAGACTTCTCCTCGCACCTTCGATGGCAACTTATCCGCCAGTGGAGGCAGACATATCGCCATGGCGGTTAGTGCGCCAATCCAGAAAGCAGCACCAATCAGATGTATGAAGTCCATGGCGATCGCCAGCGCTCGTTGATCGGCAGCAGCCGGGTGTCCTGTCATGGCATGCGTGAACAACCAGCCGAGCACGAGCACAAGTGAACCATAGGATGACCAGATACGAACACGGATGGATCGATCCCGATCATAACCGGAGAGAATGGTAACTGCCAGCAGCATGACAATCAACATCTGTACCATCCAGATCTGACCAAAGGATGTCAGCTTCAGTGCACTTCCGATTAGTGCCCAGCTCAGTTCGCCCAGCGCCACACCCGATTCATACAATGTGTTCAGTGGCAAGCTGACCAGAGCAGCCAAAGAAGCAGCAGCATAGCTGATCCATAACAGCTTGTAGCTACCTGGAACTTCCATAGGTTCTCTAGCCATGGAAGTTGGGGCGATCCGCAGCAGCAGGAATGCGAGTGTACCCAGAATGATAGACAGCCCGAGATACTGAATCCAGTCTGTCAAGGATACAATCCATTTCAGCGGCCCACCTGTTGAACCGGAACCCGATGTAAGATCACTCAGCCCGGCAGGCGATCCGGAAGGTTCACCAATGTGGAATACATACGCTCCCTGAATCGGATGCCCATCGGCAGATACTGCTTTCCAATTGACGGCATATGTTCCGTTTCCGAGTCCTACCTGCAGACCAGTCTCCAGGATATGAGGACGATTCGCATCGATCTGCACGTTTCCGTCGTCTGCCTGATTGCCGTCAGGCCCGGTAATTTTGATATCATAAAAGGCCGTCTGCAAGGATTCGTTGAACTCCAGCGTCAACCGCTCCGGAGCGGTTACGAGTATCTCGTTCTCTCCAGGCGAAGCCTTAACAATATAAGCATGGGCAGATGCCCACTGTGGCATAACAAGGCAGCACACGAGCATCAGGCAGGTGACGAATGCCCAGTGCCGTTTGCCCCATTGCAGGGTAAAGCTTGTAAAAATCAAAAAATCATCACCCTCAGGTTATAGATTTGTAGTCAATCATGGCCTTTTGAACATAATCTAACCCATTATAACTTTGTCCAAAATGAGTGCGTATGACTACATTGGGCTATAAAAAAACGAATTGGCCTGCATAATTGTGACAAAAACATGAATGCTATGCTACTTCGCACCGATTCACCTGCTTCACCTGCTTAGTTATTTGCGAAGCTTGCGGCCTGCAAGCCCGCTCTCCAGTGCGTAGCGGGTAAGTTGCACCCGATTTTCAAGCTGCAGCTTCTGCAAAATGTTCTTCAGATGATTCTTCACCGTCTGGTCTGAAATGCCGAGTTGATCAGCAATCTCCCGATTGGTATATCCTGCGGACACCCATTGCAGAATCTCAAGCTCCCGTGCCGTTAGCGGATTATCCTGCAAATCTTCGCTGCGTGGTGCGGGGAACTCTTGCAAAATCCGGTAAGCCAGTTCTTTGCTGAGCGGTGCATCGTCACTGACGATAGCGCGCAGGTATTCAAGCCAGGTGGAAGGCGTTAGATTTTTAAGCAAATATCCTTGAGCACCTTGTTTCAGTGCTTCGAACAGGAAGGTCACATCATCCGATACCGTGACCATTACGATAATAACATATGGAAAGCGCAGCTTGATCTGACGAGTGGCTTCCAGCCCATCCATGTCCGGCATCTGCACGTCCATCAGGATCAGGTCAGGCATCCATTGTCCGGTCATCTCCAGCGCTTCCTGTCCATTCGAAGCTGTACCAATCACTTCAAACAGGCTGTCCTCCGATAAAATGCTACAGATCGCTTCACGCGCATGCGCATGATCATCAACAACTAATACACGTACATGTTCCATGTTAAGCATACTCCTTTCCAATTGTCATTCGCGTATGGCCGGGTCTTGAATCGAGGGTAAATGACCAACCCATCTCGGCAGCACGTTCCTTCGTAATTCGCAGTCCGTACCGATCCTTCAGATGAAGAGGATCTCCATCTAGTCCATTCCCATTATCCTGAATATAAATGAACCAGGCAATCGGATTACCCTCCGCGTGAATCTGAACGTGGGTAGCCTGCGCATGTTTGCGTACATTCAGCAGACCTTCCCGGATACAGGCCAGCAGTTCCACTTGCTCCTTGGCAGAGAACGTTACACCGCTTAGATCCCAATGAACCTGTGCTCCAGGTACGGTTTCCTTGACGAGCACTTCGACCTGCGCATGCAGCGAGATGTTCTCATGTACCTCAGCAGAGGCAGGAACATAACGCAACTGGGCAATGGCTTGTCTCACATATGTATTGACTTCATGCACGGTTTTCTGAATCTCCTGGATCTCGTGCTCATGTCCGCTTCCGGCCAAGCTACGGCCTGCTTTATCCGTTTTTACCGACAGCAGGAAAAGGGATTGGGATATGCCATCATGAAGTTCCCGGGCCAATTGGTCACGGGCTTCCAGTGCGGCCTTGGCAGCCCGCTCCTGCTCCAGAGCTGCCCTTGCGCCTTCAAGCATGCGGAACAATCGGCTAAGCAGTGTCACGCTGACGAGGTACACAATGACAGGTGTTAACCAGTTCCCGGCATCCATCGAAAGATAAGGCATCAGGAACTGATGGCGAATATATTCCCAGATGCCTACTGTGAAAGTCGGGATCAGCAGGATCATCCATTTGATTTGTTTATAGGACATGAATGCAGTACTCCTTTGATCTAGGATTAGCTTAATGACGCACTTTAATGATGTGGGGATGGGACCATTATAACGCAAGGTTGTCCAAGACCCTAGTCTGGTCCTCTGGAGGAACTTGGGGAGGATCAGGGAGTATTTAGAAGGATATCTAAGAACGATATGGGGTGAAATGTTGTCACGCTAGGTGAGGGTTGGTGTGCACAGCTGAGGAAGGCTGAGTCCATTTTCCCTATTGGGTGAGGTCCTCTATACTTAATAAAGAACGTGAATTCATTACAAAACATGTTAAGGAGTGACGCAACAACATGAGTCAAGAAGTATTGGAACGTCGCAGTGAATTGCTCAAAAAGAACATTCATCAGATGCTTGTTCAAGACAATCAGCACGGTATCAGTCGCCAAGACAACATGTTTTTGCAGCAGATGATTAAAGAGCTGCATCAGACCTCACATGAGCTGAATACCAAATCTTAATGTAGAATCTGCACGAGAATGAAGTTGTCTGGTGTACGATTCATTCCATGAAAATGAAAATGGCGCTATCTCCGATCAGACCGGGGATAGCGCTTTTGACTTTTCCAGGAGATGTAGAAGAAGCTCCGTCATTTTACAGCAACTGTTGATGAGCGGTTCTTTTCTCAATGTATCGAATGAATAACTCAGCCAGCTCCGGGTCGAACTGTGAGCCCGAACATGCGCGTAGCTCTCGAATGGCTTCCTCCACGTTCTTGGTCTCCTGATACGGCCGCTCTGTCGTCATGGCATCAAAGGAGTCAATCACGGTCAGCATCCGGCAGAGCCGGGGAATCTCGTTCCCCTTCAGGCCGTAAGGATACCCTTTGCCATCATAGCGCTCGTGGTGCAATTCAATATACGGAATCAGATCAGCAAAGCGATCGTTCGTAATCACCATTTTTTTTCCCCAGGTGACATGTCCTTTAATCGTTTCCCATTCTTCTGCGGTTAGCTTTTCCTTCTTGTTGAGGATGGACCAGGGAATCTCCAGTTTGCCGATATCATGAATCAGTGCCCCCAGCACGAAACGTCGTTTCTCCGCATTGTCCAGCTTAAGCAATTCACTGATATCCAGTGCATATTTGTAGACCCGTTTGGAATGTTTGAACGTATCCATATCCTTGTATCTAAACAGATTGAGCTGCTGCTCGATGTCACGTACATCCTGTACCAGGTCAATCTCATGCTCCATGCCATCATTGCTGCCGTGGCGGTGCACGTTGTTTTTGCCCTGCTTCTTCGCATAATACAGTGCTTTATCCGCCTGATCCACAAGTTGGGATTTGTTATACATATCCACCTGATAAGGGGCGACGCCAGCAGAGAAGGAGAGACATCCGTGTGGAAACACTTCAACGCCTTCAAACGGCGTGTCGTTCAGTTGTTTGCGCAGTTTATTCATGAACTTGTAGGATTCGTCCAGCTCCATGCCTGGCATGAGCAACGTGAACTCTTCCCCTCCATAACGAAAGGCTGTGATCGGTGTACCTTCCGTTTTTCGCACCAGAAAATCCCCAAGCAGGGCCAGCAGACTGTCACCTTGAAGGTGACCAAATCGGTCGTTATACTTTTTGAAATCATCAATGTCAATAAGTCCCAGACAGAGCGGGGTTCCCTGTGTGCGTGCGTTAGCCAGTTCGCTTTCCAACATGCTTTCAAAATAACTATGGTTGAACAGACCTGTACGTTGATCCGTGTTGGCCTTCTCCTCAATCGTCTGATACATCACAAACAACTGCCTGAATGCATGAGAGAGCAGAATGCTGAGACTCAGATATAAGAGCAGACCGAGTACGCCGTTATGCACAACGAGAATCGTCAGGACAAGCGCCAGGATCAGCGTACATAGATAAACTAACAGGGATTCAGTGACGAATGCCCGCTTCATCTGCTGTAATGCATCCTTCGTGGAGAAATGAAAGAACAAGCCGAGTGTGATCGTGTTAATAATGAAGTAGGCTGCGAGCGCAGCGAAATACGGAAACAGGTTATATCCGTCCAATGTTCCCGATTGCCCGCCAGTCCACTCAAACACGGCAGCTGCTCCTGTAATCATAAGACTATAGATGCTGAAGTTGACGATGTGTTTCCACCAGGTGAGTTTGCGCTCTTTGATTAGCAGGATGATGGAGACAGGGAGCAGCACAGACAGACTGAAAGCTCCGCCAAACATGAATATACAGGCAAGGTATACCGATGAGTCCATAGATTGTTGATTGCCTTTGGGTGGAATCTGAAATGTAAAATAATCCAGAATCAACGCTGCCCCCAGCATGGTGTAGACCATAACCCAATCTGAGGTGGACAGATGAAGATAAGACCATTTGTTCATGTACAGAAAAACACCGATACCCGTGCAACTAAGCAAAATAACATACAGACTGCTTCGATCTGCCTTATGGATAAGGTTACGAATAAAGTTCATAAAAAATCTCCTGCTTGGGTTTAGTCTACTCTTGATGTGTATATAATTGGTGTGCTTGTATAAAGGCATACTATATAGATGTATAACATACCAAGTTGCCTACCAAAAATCCAGAAAGAAAAAACAGGCCGCTGGCAGCCTGTTTGTCTTGTTTGGCGGTATGGATACTAGCCGCCCAGCTTGTATCCCGAAGTTAGTGCCACAACGACAGAAGCCACGATAATTGCGTTGATGACAATGCGGGAATATTTCACACCTTCAAATTTTTTCATGTAGAAGACCTCCCTTCCTTGGAGTCTGACCGAACCTCTTAAGCCTGATGAGTTTTAGCAGGTTGCACAGCCTTTTTGTCCCGATTTACCATCATGTACTGGATAAAAAGGAATATGCCAACGTTCATGACAACATCACCGATGCTGATCACCTGAGTCCGTGGATAAGGGCTGGACAGCGGGATGATATCACCGAGGAAAGGCAGGTGTGTTGACGCATCCATCATGAAATGCTTCGATACAGCTCCGCCTTCCCGGAGCATATCTACATAATAGGGTCCCAATACAGCAGAAGCTTCTACAGAAACAGGCATACGTCCACCATTGACAGCCATCACCGCAAAATTGAGAAACACCCCAATCCAGATGAGCATGAAACCAGTGTGGTGCCTGTTGAGCCAAAGAAATGCCAGCCCTGTAATGTAGACAGCGGCAAAGAGATAACCATTGATGGATGCCACCCATTCCAAGCGTTCCTGTAGATAGAAAATAAAGAACTGGATTAGCAGCAATACAGGGAAAATCCAGCCGCTTCGCAGCTTGAGTGCTGCAAACTGGTTAAGCCCATGCCGCAACCCACCCCGGAAAAACCCAACGATCAAGCCTAGAAGAATACCGTCGTATACCATGTGTAACCCCTGTTCGTTCGGAAATGTGTAAGTTGATTGCGTGTTTGTGTACTTAAGACATTCGACCTTATATTGGCAATTCCTGCATGGAAAAAGTGATTATTAGGAAGAAATTTGCAAAATACTGAACAAAAAACCGCCTTTACGAATCTATGGGTCGAAACCCTTCTAAAATTCGGTAAAGACGGCTGCTTGTGTTGCCAAAATACGAGCTTAAATTCGGATGGAAAGGGAGTTTATGTTATTCGGATCCACCGTTCAGATAATTGAAGAAAGGTTGATCTACCCAGAAGTCATACGTAGTAATGTCGGCATCAGGAGCTAGTTTCAAGAACCCTTCACGAATGGTTTTGGCATTCTCTTTCAGAGAGAAGGACTGAGCATAGTAATTGCCAAGCGCGATCTTATTATTGGAAATGACCGGATAGTTGGCCAAAGCGGTTGGTGAATAATACAACGGTTGCCACCACGAACTGAGAATCAGTGGAGATGTACTATCACTGTTCTTCTTGGCATATTTCAGCACAATATCATTGAAGCGGACTTTGTCTGCCGCATTGTTGAACTCGAATTGAATGTCATATTCCTTCGCAGAGGCAATATAATTGCCGTTCTCGATCTGTGTCACTTTATAGTCTGGCGTTTCCTTCGGCTCGCCCCATTCCTTCAAATAAATGAAGGCAGATGTCTTGGGTTGGAATTGCACATCAGCATCAATACCTTCGCTTCGCAGCAAACCAACCAACTGTACAGCATGCTGGATATTATCGTGGCCGTAAGTAAGTGTCAGCTCATCGATAAAGTTGGAATCAAAGCGGCTATCCTTCAGATTGTAACCTGTTACGAGATCATCTCGCAGCGCCTGATCCACAATCTTTCTCAGCTCAGGTGATTCGATCAGATCCGCTGTGCGATATGCAGCATACAATTTGGAATAGATGTCCGCATCGCCGGAACGCCCAATCTCATGTTTGTATTTCCCTTGACTGACCAGTACGCGTCCAAGCAAAGTATTAGCGAAATCTTTACTTGCTACGCCACCTTTAAGGAGAGCGGGGTATAGGCTTTCGGGAATCAGGCCTGTATCGATCGCCGCAGCCAGTTCCTGTGCGGCTTGTCCCTGAACACGGTTCGGGCTAATGCCAACTTTGGCAAGCGCTTTGGCTGTTTTCTCTGCAGGATATGTATAAGCCAGTTCCTTGAATCCGGCTGCTTTCACCGCGATGAAGACCGCTGCATAAGTGCTCAGATGATCCTTGGCACGTACTTCTGTACCGGAAAGAACCCCATTATTGTATAAGGATACGGCAGCATCATATGAAGAATCACCAGAAGACAGATCGGTAAAGACTGGAGCTTTGGCTTCACTGTCACTTGCTTGAGTTGCTTCCGTGATGGCTGCAATGGCTTGAATGAAATCACCTTTGGTAATCTGTTGCGGCAATTGAATGTTGTATTTCGCTTGCAAGAATTGAGCAAAATCCGCTGCGCTTTCCGTATAAGCGCCTGGCGCCTGAGCTACCGGTCCTTTGACACTTTGTGATGTGGTTGGTTTAGCCGGAGTTGCAGATGCTGCAGAAGCGGAAGCGGGCAAGCTTAGGCTGCCGAGTGTTACCGGAGCAGCGAGTAGAGCCGCCAGTGTGATCTGGGTGATTTTTTTCAAATGAATAGCCTCCTTAAAATGGGTTGGAAAATAAATAGCTTTGGGTTATAATTCTGACAATTCCTATCAGAATAGAATAATTGGATTGACTTTAGCACGGAGACGTGCTGGATGTCAACGGAAAAAAGCTTGATACAGAACGGTTTCCAAAGCTTGGTAGAAAGTGAATTGTCAATTATATTCTATTTGAGTGTATACGCTCAAAGATTTATTGACAAGGATCGACAGTATCCGCTAGGATAAGAAAAAAGAATGTTGAAAAGGGGTATTTTCAAAATGAAAAGAGGTTTATCGTTCGTCTTATCGATCATCATGTTGGCTATTTTGTTAGCAGCTTGTGGAAATTCGGCTTCCAAAGACGAACAATCCGCCCAAGGCAGTGATTCTGAGAAATCTCTTCGGATGGCCCTCGTACTTCCCGAAAAAATAGGGGTTAACCCTTTCTTTGTACAGATGGATGAAGGCTTCAAAAAAGCAGGTGAAGAATTCAAAGTAGACACCAAGACGATTGAATCGACAGACCCGGCAGCATTTGAACAAAATCTGCGTGCTGCGGTTGCCGAGAATTATGATCTGATTATTACAGCAACTTTCCAGGCAGAAGATGCATTGAAGAAAGTCGCTGCAGAAAATCCGGACAAGTCCTTTGCAATTGTAGATACAACCGTTGATCTTCCTAACGTTCGTAGCGTTGGTTTCCGTGAATATGAAGGGGCGTACCTGCTCGGTGCAGCTGCTGGATTGTCCACCAAAACAGACAAACTCGGCATGATCGCAGCAATGGATGTACCATTGATCAAGAAATATACGGAAGGTTTCAAAGCTGGATTGGAATCCGTGAATCCGGATGCAGAATTCCTCGTGAACTATGTAGGTGGATTTAATGACCCGGCCAAAGCCAAAGAATTGGCGCTGGTGCAATTCGGCAAAGGCGCTGACTTCATCGCTGGCGCATCCGCTGTAGGTGATCTCGGCGTGTTCGAAGCAGCCAAGGAAAAAGGATTCTACACATCAGGTCAGGATACAGACCGTACTGTTGAAGACCCGGAACATATCGTATTGTCTCAATTGAAGTCAACCGATACGGTTGCTTATGAGACCGTGAAAGATTTTGTAGAAGGCAACTTCAAAGCAGGTGCAGTAAACTATGGTTTGAAAGAAGACGGTGTAGGCCTGACTTACGTTACACGTGATAGCGAATCCCCGCTGAATGCTTTTGTTGGACAAGAAGTGATCGACAAGGTTAAAGCAATCAAGGATGATATCGTATCTGGCAAAATCGTAGTCAAAGATCCATTGCAACAATAGTTTTGAATGTTCTTTTCAATGAATGAGTGATGGAAATGATCAGCCGGCTGCCCGATCAGGCAGCCGGTTTTGCTGCTATTAAATGACCAGTATATGTTCAACTTATCGTTTACACGATAACGAAGAGGACAGAAATAACCTGAAGAAGCGAAGTGTTCGCATTTATCCCCGGATTTTCCCGTGTCAAAAGGGAATCAAAAAATCTGGGGATAACGGCGATCGGAAGGTTGTTCTGTCATCGTAGTGGCGAGTGTAACCTTTTTAAGTTGAACTGAGGGGAGCGAACGCGAGATATGTTGTTGGAGATGGAGCAGATTACGAAGAAATACGGCGGCTTCACCGCTAACCGGGACATCCGTTTTAATTTACGTGAGGGAGAGATTCATGCCCTTGTGGGTGAGAACGGAGCTGGTAAAACAACCCTGATGCGCATGCTGTATGGTATGGAACAGCCCACGTCAGGCACGATCAAAGTCCGTGGACGCGAGGTGAATTTTGCCACGCCGTCCCAAGCTATGGCAAGTGGCATCGGCATGGTGCATCAGCATTTCATGCTGTTCCCTTCCTTTACGGTGGCGGAGAACATCGTGATCGGACGTGAACCGGCTAAGGCAGGTGCATTTGACCGCAAAAAAGCAGCGGCTCAGGTAAACGAGCTTGGCAGAAAATATGGCATGCCGGTGGACCCGTGGAAAAAAGTGTCCGAGTGCCCGCTTGGCATGCAGCAGCGTGTTGAAATTCTGAAGGTGCTGCATCAGGGTGCAGACATCATTATATTGGATGAACCTTCGGCGGTACTGACACCGCTGGAAGTGAAGGAACTGCTCGCGAACATGAAATCGCTCGCCAAGCTGGGCAAAACCTTTGTACTGATCACGCACAAGCTGCAAGAAGTCATGGATGTAGCCGACCGAATCACGGTGCTTCGGGATGGTCAGGTGACAGGTACGTTGGAAGCCAAGGATACACATGTGGAGGAATTGTCCCGTCTGATGGTTGGTCGTGAACTTGTGCGTATGGACAAGCAGCCATCGGTTCCAGCCGAAGCCGTGCTTCAAGTGGAAGCGGTCAATCTGTCCGGAGCGAAGGATCGTTCAGCGCTCAAGGAGATCCACATGGAGGTTCGAAAAGGTGAGGTTGTTGGTATAGCTGGCATCTCGGGTAACGGCCAGTCGGAACTGATTCAGGTCATTGCCGGACTGCGTAAGGCGGACAGTGGTCGCGTCTTGCTCTCCGGGCAGGATACAACGAACTGGCCTGTACGGCGCATCCGGGAGCATGGACTTGCTCATATTCCGGAAGATCGCTACATGTGGGGAGCAGCCAAGGATGCGAGCGTTCGCGAGAACGGACTGATGGGGCACCATCATCGTTTGCAGTCACGTGGCATCATCAAAGCCAAAGCAGCTAGAACGATGGTAGAGAGTTGGATCCAACAGTTCAGCATCAAGACGGGTTCTGCGGAGACCAAGGCACAGTTTCTGTCCGGAGGAAACTTGCAGAAGTTGATTGCTGCTCGTGAATTTGCACAGGATACACCGTTTCTGATAGCAGCTGAACCAACACGTGGTGTGGATATCGGAGCGATGGAGACGATTCATGCCGAATTGCTACGCAAACGTAGTGAAGGTGCGGGCATTCTGCTTATCTCATCAGAGTTGTCCGAGATTTTGCAATTATCTGATCGGATTATTGTCATGTATGAAGGCGAAATTGCCGGAGAATTGAGAGCAGAGGAAGCGACTGAGGAACAGATCAGCTTGTTAATGGCAGGAGGGAAAGAGCGGATATGAATCGGGTAAAAGAAACACTTCGCGGACTCGTACAGCCGCTGCTTGCCGTATTCATCGGTCTGATTGCAGGGGCTGTGGCGATTCTGATCGTTGGCGGTAATGTGGTGGATACGTATGCGGAGATGTGGAAAGGGGCCTTCGGCAACTTCTACTTCTTCACGAATACGCTGGCTCGTTCCACACCAATCATCTTGGCTGGACTTGGGGTAGCGCTGGCATTCCGTGCCGGATTCTTCAACATGGGGGCCGAAGGCCAGATGATTCTTGGCGGACTCAGTGCTGCGCTCACCGCGCTCTATCTGCCAGGACCAGGCTGGTTTGTGTGTATTGCTGCGATTGTGGCAGGTATTCTTGCCGGGGGAATCTGGTCCCTGTTTGCAGGTTGGCTGGATGCTCGTTTTGGCATGAATCTGTTGATCACAACCCTACTACTTAACTATATAGCCATTTATTTCGGGGGATACATGGTCTCCTATCCATTCAAGGACCGTACAGGATCAGCGGCAATGGCACAGACTCCGATGATTGATCAGAGTATCTGGTTGCCGAAGTTGTTCCAAGGCATGGGGCTGCATGCCGGCTTCATTATTGCCATTGTAGCGGCCATTCTGATCTACTGGTTCACTCACAAAACAGTGACCGGTTACGAAATCCGTATGCTTGGTAGCAATCCTTCGTTTGCAACCTACGGTGGTGTGCGCCGCATTCGCATGATGATGCTGTCCATGGTCATCAGTGGCGGACTTGCAGGCCTCGCGGGTGCAGGGGAAGTGCTCGGTACACAGTACCGTTTCCTTGATGGCTCGCTGTCATCCGCAAGCTATGCATGGAGCGGTATTATGGCCACGTTGCTTGCCCGCTCGCATCCACTCGGTACAGCTGTGGCAGCCATTCTGCTGGCTGCGTTACAGACAGGTGCCATGGGGATGGAACGGAATACGGATGTGCCGCTGGAAGTCGGCAGTGTTATCCAGGCGGTCTTAACGTTATTTGTATCAGCTCAGATCGGTTATTCATTCCTGAAGCGGAGAAAGGAGAAAAAGTCCAATGCAACAACTGTTTGATGCAGCCATGTTTGGCTCAACCTTGCGGATTATGACTCCAATCCTGCTTGCAGCGCTCGGTGGGGCTTTATGTTCTCGTGTCGGTCTGTTCAACGTCGGTCTTGAAGGACTGGTTCTGATCGGTGCGTTCTCCGCTATTGTCGGTAATTATCTGTTTGGCAATGTACTGCTGGCTGTACTCTTTTCCATTATTATTGTGATGTTATTCTCGGCGCTGTTTGCCTTTATTAGTATTAATCTGAAGGCCAACGCCATCGTGGTCGGGATCTCGCTCAATTTCCTGGCTGCGGGGGTGACGACCTTTGCACTGCGTGCGATTTTTGATGTAAAAGGCGCATACTACGACAAAGACATGGTTGGACTTCCCAAGTGGGATATTCCGCTGATAAAGGACATTCCGTGGGTGGGCGATGTAATATCGGGACATAGTCCGCTAGTCTACCTCGGCATTGTGCTCGTGATTGCATTGCAATTTTATCTATTCAAAAGTGTATCCGGCTTCCGTCTGCGCTCGGTCGGTGAGAACCCGATTGCAGCACAGAGCATCGGGATCAAGGTACGTGGCATCCAGTATGGTGCCGTTCTGATGTGCGGCGTGTTGTGTGCTCTGGCTGGCGCACAGTTGTCGCTCGGTCAGGTGACGATGTTTACCGAAGGCATGACTGCTGGTCGTGGTTTTATCGCGCTGGTGGCAACGATGCTGGGACAAGCGAATCCGCTTGGCGTCATGGGTTCCAGTGTGCTGTTCGGATTCATGGAAGCATTGAGTATTCGTCTGCAAGGATTCTCCCTGCCAACCCATTTCACGTTGATGCTGCCGTATATTGTGACGCTGGTCGCGATGTTCTTTTTCAAAGACCGTACCTATGCACAGGATGCACTAAAAGCGGGCGGAAGCTCGCGTTAATTCCTGAATGCCTAAGTTAAAGGCAGATAAAGAAGGAGGAACCCCACTTGCATAACAAGGCTGAACGTTTGAAAAAAAGTAAAACCCCGGCAACCAAAACAGGCAATGATCATGGAGATCGTCTGCCGCCGGGACAGATGCTGACGGAGAAATTCCCGATTCTGCATGAAGGGGAAGTACCGGAATATGACCTTTCCACATGGGACCTGAAGGTATTTGGCGAAGTGGAAGAGGAGAAAGTGTTCTCCCTAGCTGAGTTGCAGGCGATGCCCCAGGTGAACACGGTGAGTGATATTCACTGTGTTACCCGTTGGTCGAAATTCGATACGTCGTGGGAAGGTATTCGCTTTTCCGATTTTGTGAAGCTTCTAGGGGTTAAGCCGGAAGCCAAATACGTCATGATTCATGCGGATCATGATTATGAAACGAATGTACCACTCGAAGAATTGATGCATGATGACGTATTGCTTGCATTCAAATACAATGGTGAGCCACTGACGCCCAAGCATGGTTTTCCGCTGCGCATGGTCGTACCCCAACTCTACTTCTGGAAGAGTGCGAAGTGGATACGTGGTCTGGAGTTTATGACCGAAGATCGTAACGGATTCTGGGAAGTGAATGGTTTCCACCATTTTGCCGATCCGTTCAAGGAACAACGCTTCTCGGGTGAAGATCTGCCGATTCCGGAAGACGAGTGGACGAAGAAGGAGTTTGATTGATATGTTGATGCCTATTTTGCAGATTCATTCGGAGGACATGCCGGCATATGCCATCGTCTGTGGTGATCCGGCACGAGCAGAGAAGATTTCCCGCAAGCTGGAGCAGGCGAGAGAACTGGCGTTCAGTCGGGAGTATCGCACGTTTGTTGGTTTGTATGAAGGGGTACAGATCGCTGTGGTCAGCCATGGTGTAGGTTCACCTGGAGCAGCTGTGTGCTTCGAGGAATTGATTCGGGCGGGTGTAACAACTCTGATTCGTGTAGGTACAGCTGGATCGTATACAGCCCATTATCCGGCAGGCAGTGTGATTGTGAGTACAGCGGCCGTTCGTACGGACGGGTTGACTCGCCAACTGGTGCCGGATGGTTTCCCAGCGGTAGCGGATATTGGAGTTACACAAGCGCTGATCGAAGCTGCTCGTGAGCAAGAAAGCGCGGACGCTGCAACATTTGCAGGCAAAGTGGGCGTTGGTATCACCGTAACGCTGGATGCATTCTTCGCAGGCGTGGAAGAGATCCCACATCGCAAATACAAGCAGGCTGGAGCACTTGCGGCCGAGATGGAAATTGCGGCGCTCTACATCGTCAGCACCTTGCGTGGCGCGCGTGCCGGAGCCATTGTCGCAATCGATGGATTCGCGGACAGCGACCTGGCTGCCGAGTATGATCCACATACGGATGCGGTTGGACAAGCGGTGGAGCGTGAGATTAATGCAGCGCTACGCGCACTTGCCACGCTTGCTCGCCAGGATCAGGCATAGGTTGGTTAAGGCAAGTATGCATTTTTGCTCAGTGTTACAAGCAAACCAGTAGATGATGTCCATTTGAGGTGGACAATATAAAAAGGGCGTCCCGTAAGGTCACGAATTTGACCCAGGGGGCGTCCTTTCCTTTTAAGTTTTCCCTTTTTAGTCAAGTGGAGCCTTTTAAATAAGCTGAAAAGAAGAGGGGATGCAGGTACAGTAGCGAATTGTATTTGCATGGCATGTCATTAAATTAGGAGAGTGATTAAATATGGGCTGGAGTGAATTACGTGAAATTCCTAATGAATACAGCGATGAGGTACAGCGGATTGATGAGCAACTTTTGAAACTGGTTGCAGCCAGAAAGGACATAACCGGAGCTGTCCAATACCAACCCCCTCAAAATACCATCGATGAATGGGTGAGCTTACTGGATATGAAGGAGGAAGATATCCGATATGTTCTCCGTAGCGTGCAACCGATGCCGCAAAGACACTACTTTACAAGTGAACCTCTTCAATTGACGAGTGTGGTGCCGATTATGAAGAAAATGATTAAAGATTCGTGTGAGTATATGATCACGCATTCGATGCAATATGAAGGTGAAAGCCTCGTTTATGTGGAGATTCAGTATAAGGGGAATGAAGCTGAGCGTATACAAATGGTTCCACATTTGGCTCTGGAAATATTCAGCGAACAGAGACATGTAACCATGAGACATGGCAGTCGTGGAGGAGGTGGGGAGACACAACTTAGTTTCCGAGTGGTTCCTGCCCTTCCTTCTTCTCTGGAAAACGTGCGATTCTCCTTGATTCCCTCAATACCAGAGTTGGAATACAAAGTAGAGGAGATCATTTTGGATAAACAGGTTGATTTCGATTAACAGGATAAATCATGAAAAATGACGTATGGATAATGCGCATGTCCTAAGGGCGCAAAATCTATACGTCATTATGTTTATCTGGGGAGATAACACCTTGTTCTTTCTCAAATTCTTCAATATGTTGTTCAATAAGATACTCAATCTGCATTGCGATAGATCGTTTGTTTTTGTCCGCAATCACTTTAATTTTCTCGAAATTCTTTTCTCGTAGCCTAAGTGTAAAGACTCTTTTATCTGTAGCCATGAAATAAAATCTCCTCAAAAAGTAATGTTCATATTGTATCATTACAAAATAATTCAATATACAATCATATTGACATCTAAGTGATGTCACTTTAGTATTTATATTCATAGTGACGTCACTTTTATGGAGGGGATCATGGAGGACTTCGAAGAAATATTTAACCAGTTCAAAGCTCTTCGTATGGAGAGTATCGGAAATCTTGTGATTTATAATTCAAAAGAATATAAAAGATTGAGTCAAGAAAGTGATCGTTTATTTATGGAGCTATGTGAATATGTTAAGCCAGAGGGGATGGCTTTATTTTTAGACTACTGTAATGTAATAACTCTTCTTCAGGGTACAGCAGAGTCAGTAATGTATGAGCAGGGGTTTAAAGATGGATTTAGCTTAATAAAGTTAATGTTTACTTCAAATAACACATAACATGTGGGAAGGCATGTCCCTCGCAAAGAATGATAAAGCAAAAAATGGGTAAGTTATATAAAGGAACATCATATTGAAGATGAACACATAAGGGAGGATTCTACGATGACACAGAACAATCAACCTCAGGACGAGGCGGAAATTCGTAACAAGCTTGATGAAGACGGGGATTCCTTGATGGAGAAAAAGAAGATTTTGAGCGGAGTGGACATTGAGCCGCAGGCAGACGAGTGGGCAGCGAAGCCATCACCTGTTGCTTTTAATGAAGGAAATGCTTCTTCAAAAAAATAAACAACATGAGAATCATATGGGCTTGATGGAATGAAGATAAATTTAGCGAAGCAGGTACCTTTATGGTATCTGCTTTTTGGTTGTATAATAATGTAAAATTCAGTAGATGAAAGAGTGATGAGGATGAGTACGGGTAAGATTAACATCAGAAAGGCAGAAATGAGGGACTACTCTGGCGTGTCATTGTTGATGGATGAACTACACCAGATGCATGTCGAGGGGCGGCCCGATCTATACAGAGCGTTAGAGACCAGAATGGAGGAAAAGGAGTTCACCGAACTGCTGGAAACGGACAAGCGTTACCTGTATGTTGCCGAGTCTTCCGAAACGGGCTTGATTCTGGGTTACGGGAGTGCACAGTTAAGTGTTATTCAAGATAACTCATTGATGGTGGATCGCAAGATGTTGTACATCCATGAACTTGTAGTGGATAACAAGCATCGGGGCCAAGGAACAGGCAAGCAGCTAATACTGGCATTAATCGAGCTAGGAAGAGAGCTTCAGGCAGATAGCCTGGAATTATCCGTGTCGACTTTTAACTCTGGGGCGCAGGCTTTCTATGAACAGATGGGTCTGGTCGTCCGCAGCAGCAGGATGGAATATACCTTGTAAGGCGGGACCAGTAGAGTGAAGGAGCATTGGCACGGAGGGGAGGGCCATGAAGGATATGGGGAACATTAATGAAGAAGAACAGCTGGGCGAGAATAGCATTCTGCAGTCTTCTGAGGATGTGGAATATCTTGTTCGCAGTGTGCAAAAACTGTTGGAAGAGCCTGACGCAGTGATACAATCTTGGGAAGTTGAACCCATCAATCCGGGGCTGCTTAATTTCACGACATCAGGTATTTATCGAATACGTGGAACGGCTACCGTAGTTGGAGTATTACTGTCATGGTCACTTGTGTTGAAATGCATTAAACCGGACTCAGCAGAGAAGGAAGATGTTACATACCATAACTATTGGAAAAGAGAAGCTGAGATACTCTCATCAGGAATAATTGATCATTTGCCGGGGCGTATCATAGCTCCGCGTTGTTTCGCTGTACAGCACAAATCGGAACATACCATTGGGTTGTGGATGGAAGATGTGTCTCGTCATTCCAAGTCTGATCATGTCTGGCCTCTGGACGATTGGGGATGGATTGCGGAACGCCTTGGTGAATTTCACGGGGCCTATCTCACGGGAACTTCACTGCCCCAACAAGAATGGATCTGTCCGCATTGGCTCAAATCATGGGTTAGGGGGTGTCGTCAGTATGCCCCTGTAATTCAAGAGCCTAAATTAGAAAGTGGACATGGTGATGATGATACTAGAGCTAGAGGAAGGCATATTGGCGTTGGAGATTCCGTGAGGTATTCCAGTGCAGGGAGTAAACATGAGCAGGCCCATTCGATCTGGCAGTGGTTCAACCAATATAGTGGGCAGATGGACAAGGTATTAAATTCACTAGATCATTTACCACATGTTCTGTCACATCAGGATTTAGCGCAAGGCAATATATTTATGCCCTCAGAACGTCTAGACGATAGCGTACTTACTCTCATTGATTGGCAATTCATGAGTATTTCTGGAGTTGGTGAAGAATTAGGGAAGCTATTTGGGGTTAATGCGAGTTTTGGGCATATTGCAGCAGAGGACATATATACAGCTAAAGAGGAAGTGTTCAATCGCTACGTACACGGACTTCGGACAGTGGGGTGGATGGGTGATGAAAGACTTGCAAGGTATGGCTACTGTGTCTCAATTGCAGCTCGAAGTATGTGGGAAGTTCCTGAGTGGTTGAAATGGGTAGAACAGTCATGGATTGCTTCAGGTATTAATGATGAACTGGAGCAGAAAATTAGTACACGTGCCCAAATCATTACTATTCAGAAAGAGATGTCATTCGAAGCAGCCGAACTAGCTCATGCTCTATTTAATCAGGAATAAGCAATCTATTTAAGCAAAATACCAGAACACCCTTGAATACCCCCGTGGGGTATGTTACTCTTAGAAAAGAACGAAGAAAAGGGGTGTTCATGATGGATCATCAGAGCCATCCCGAGGAACCTTTGCAATCCTCCTCAACTGATTCAACAACTGAAGCTTCGGATACAGTTCCAGAAGCGGCATCCTGTCATGCCGAGGGCAGTGATGGGAAGCATGTGCGCAAGAGTCACCATTCGCAGGAGATGAAGAGTAACCTGGTCTCTCGTTTGAACCGTGTGGAAGGTCAGATTCGCGGGATCAAAGGATTGATCGAAAAGGATACGTACTGTGATGATGTGCTGACACAGATTGCGGCGGCTCAGTCTGCTCTTAACTCGGTAGGCAAGCTTCTACTTGAAGGCCATATGAAGAGTTGTATCGTTGAGCGCATTCAGGCTGGTGAACATGAGGTTGTGGATGAACTGCTGGTTACGATGAGGAAGTTAATGAAGTAAGTTAGGTCAATTCAATCAAGTTATCATTTTAATATACCCCAAGGAGGAATTTACAATGTCTAATGTTACGTTGAACGTTACGGGAATGTCCTGCAATCACTGCGTGAAATCAGTTGAAGAAGCTGTGAAGAATACCGGTGCGAGTGGTAAGGTTGATCTGGCAGCGGGAACAGTAGCGGTGGAATATGATGAGCAGAAAGTGAACGTGGATCAGATCAAAGCTGCGATTGAAGATCAGGGATATGATGTAGTCTAACGGGATCACAGGCTTAAACCGAACATGCTCATGGGCACAAAGAGGGCAAACCCCTTTTCCCACGAGTCAGGTTTAAGCCTAATTTTCTGTCTGATATATACCCCTTAGGGGTATGTTTGAATGCAACATATAAAAATTGAATCGATATGAAAGGAGCTGACATGATGGATAACTCAACGAATAAACCGATGGATGGATCATCTGAACCCACCCCAATACCACCTATGGCAGAAGCACCAGGGCTGAAGGCAACACTGCACATCACGGGGATGACCTGTGCTGCCTGTTCGACGCGAGTGGAGAAGGGATTGTCCCGCATGGAAGGTGTGCATCAGGCCAATGTGAACCTTGCCATCGAACAGGCAACCGTATCTTATGATCCGAAGACAACTAACGTGAACGCGTTGCGGGATAAAGTAGAGGCGCTTGGCTACGGTACGGTGTCCGAATCGGTTGATCTGAACATCACCGGTATGACGTGTGCTGCCTGTTCTGCCCGGATTGAAAAAGGACTTTCCCGACTACCGGGGGTATCTCAGGCGAATGTGAATCTGGCGCTGGAAACAGGGCATATCGAATATGCCGCTGGTGCATTGAAACCTTCGGATATTACCGCCAAGATCAAGCAGATGGGCTACGGTGCTGAACTGCAATTGACGCAAGAAGAGACCACATCGGTTCGTGAACGTGAGCTGCAACGCAAAAAGTGGAAATGGATGATATCTGCGTTGTTATCAATTCCTTTGCTGTGGGCAATGGTGGGGCATTTCTCGTTCACATCCGGAATCTATGTCCCAGATCTGTTCATGAACCCTTGGTTCCAGCTGATTCTGGCAACGCCAGTACAGTTCGTGATTGGATGGCAATTCTATGTGGGGGCGTACAAAGCACTACGTAACCGCAGTGCCAATATGGACGTCCTCGTCGCATTGGGTACCAGTGCAGCGTTTTTCTACAGTCTCTATCTGACGTTATCCAGTGGGTACTTACCTACTACAACGATGGATCATGGGGCAATGGGAACGAGCACAGCCGCCATGCCTTCGGTAGAACTCTATTATGAGACAAGTGCAATTCTGATTACGTTAATTTTACTGGGAAAATGGTTCGAAGCTGTGGCGAAAGGTCGCTCTTCACAGGCTATTAAAAGCTTGATTGAACTGGCTCCACGTGAAGCTCGTGTCATCCGTGACGGACAGGAAGTGATGGTTCCTGCCGCATATGTTGCGGTGGGTGATCTGATCCTGGTGAAGCCGGGGGACAGTATCCCGGTGGATGGTATCGTTGAAGAGGGGCAATCCTCTGTGGACGAATCCATGCTAAGCGGAGAGAGCCTTCCCGTGGATAAAAAGCCTGGAGATCCTGTTACAGGTGCTACGCTGAATAAAAACGGGGTATTACGACTACGTGCGACCCGAGTGGGATCGGACACGGCTTTGTCCCAGATTATTAAAGTAGTCGAGCAAGCTCAGGGCTCCAAAGCACCGATCCAGCGGATTGCAGATGTCATTTCAGGCATATTTGTTCCCATTGTTGTTGGCATAGCCGCGCTGACATTCCTGATCTGGTATCTGTTTGCAAGTCCAGGTGACTTCGCTGGTTCCCTTGAAAAAGCGATTGCTGTGCTTGTCATTGCCTGTCCATGTGCACTGGGGCTGGCAACGCCGACCTCTGTCATGGCTGGATCAGGACGTGCCGCTGAATATGGCATTCTGTTTAAGGGCGGCGAACATCTGGAGTCGGCACAACAGATTCAGACCGTGGTGCTCGACAAAACAGGTACAGTAACCCAGGGTAAACCGGTGCTTACCGATGTTATCACGGCTCCGAATTGGACGGAATCCGATCTGCTTGAGCGAGTGGGAGCGGCCGAACAGAGTTCCGAGCATCCGCTGGCAGAGGCAATTGTTGCAGGTATTCGTGCCAAGGGCCTGGAGCTAACCCCAACAGAGAAGTTTGAGAACATACCGGGATACGGCGTGCGAGCTTCAGCAAAAGGGCAGGAGATTCTGGTCGGCACACGTCGTTTGCTTGCAGATGCGAAGGTGAATGTCTCTGAGGAAACCGTTCAGCAGATGAACCGTTTGGAGGAACAAGGGCGTACAGCGATGCTGGTAGCGGTGGATGGTCAGTGGGCAGGGATCGTGGCTGTGGCTGATACCATCAAGGATACCTCTCGCGAAGCCATTGGGCGTCTTCAGGCGATGGGGATTGATGTCATCATGATCACGGGAGACAATGAGCGAACAGCTCGCGCTGTAGCAGAACAGGCAGGGATCGGTAAAGTGCTGGCTGAGGTGCTGCCGGAAGGTAAAGCTGCGGAAGTGAAGAAACTTCAGGAGAGTGGCCTGAAAGTTGCGATGGTAGGTGACGGCATTAATGATGCTCCGGCACTTGCTACTGCTGATATTGGGATGGCCATCGGAACAGGAACAGATGTAGCGATGGAAGCGGCGGATATTACGTTGATGCGTGGTGATCTGAACAGCATTGCAGATGCCATTGAGATGAGCCGGCGCACGATGGGGAACATCAAACAAAACCTGTTCTGGGCGCTCGGTTACAACGTTATTGGTATTCCTATTGCGGCAGTTGGCTTCTTGGCTCCATGGCTGGCAGGGGCAGCGATGGCGTTCAGCTCCGTATCGGTTGTACTGAATTCCCTACGTCTGCAACGGATGAAGCTGAAGAGAAATAACTGACCGAACTTTGTTTGGAGATATATTCAACGGCTCATTGTCAATGAATTGAGGATGAATAAATGCGCGGTTCGCTGTGGCGGACCGTGTTTTTTGTTGAGAAAAATACAGTTGAGTCGCCAGAAAGTAAGCCTGAATCGTTGATATAGATGTTCTTTTCTACGGAGAAAGGATAGCATAATGCACGTTTGTGAAAATGGATCGATTGTATTCATGAATAAAGCTTTCATTTTCTGAATTTTTCAAAAATGAGTTGACAATATGGACATATTCACATAAAATTTAAACGATCGTTTGATTCAAACAACTGTTTAAATCAAATTAGAACTATTTGAGTAATGGAGGACACCTTTTATGTTACAGGCTTTACGTACATTGTTTAAAAAACCGCCAGTGATTGTAGGGATCGTAACAGCACTTATGTTCCAAGTGATCTTTAGCGTGATCTGGATGACCGCATATTCTGGAGTAAATGACCGTACGAAAGAATTGACGGTTGCGATTGTGAACGAAGACGGCGAAATGTCCAAAGGAATTGCGGATTCGCTCGCAGGAACACTGCCTTTTCATACCGTATCCAATCTGAGTGCGGCTGAAGCGTTGGATCAGCTGAATCATCACCAAGTACACATGGTGCTGGATATCCCGGCTGGATTTAACGAATTGCTTCAGACGGCTGGCTCAACCGCCGAGATTAAATACACCATTAATGAAGCGAACCCGGTTACGATCAAAAGCATGATGCAAGGTGTATCACAAAGTGTGACAAACACAATTAACAAACAAGCTACAGCACAAGGGGTACAGACGGTGTTGACCGCTTCAGGTGCACCTGCTGATCAGGCTGCTGAAGCCGCGACAAACCTGACTACCCGAGTGGAAGGAACGACAACGTCCATCAACCCGGTTAACGGGATGAATAATCAGATGGTGCCGATGATGATGGTACTGGCTTCCTATGTAGGTGCCATGATCATGGGGATGAACCTCCAGACAGCCATGGGTATGCTGTCATCTACCTATTCCCGATTGACTTTGTTTGGCGCGAGAGTAGTCATTAACGTGGGTTCTGCATTGGTCGTTTCCCTGCTGGGATCATCATTGATCGTGGCACTGGGAGGACAGATTGCACAAGGATTCGTTGCATTCTGGCTGTTCCAGGCGCTCTTCCTGTGCACGTTCATGTTCTTCTCCCAGTTCTTCCTGATCTGCTTCGGACCAGCAGGAAGTCTGTTCAACATCATCTCACTGTCCTTGCAACTGGTATCCTCTGGTGCAATGGTACCGCGTGAACTGCTGAACAGCTTCTATAGCGGTATTGGCCAGTACCTGCCTGCAACATACGCCGTTCAGGGTATTCTGAGCGTGCAGTTGGGAGGCCCAGGAGTTCAGTCTGCTGTAGGTTCCATCGTGATTGTACTGTTGGTTGCAGTTGCGTTGTCATTGGTCGTGACGTTGTTGAAAAAACAACGCATGCCAGCTATGGCTCCAAGCCCTGCTCAAGCGAACAACTAATACACAATAGATGTATACCATTGCTTCATAGATAGGACAAGCACCCCGATGATTTTCATCGGGGTGCTTGGTGTAATATAATAGACAGATACAGTACCTGGCTACAGCCCTTGAGCTGAAGCAGATGAAATGAACGGATAAGAGGGAGCGGGACGGAATGACTGAACCGGAATTGGATATCAAAACGAGGATATTGCTTGCAGCCAAGAAGCTTTTTGCACAGCAGGGGTATGACGGGACGAGTGTTCGTCAAATCTGTGATGAGGCGGGTGCGAACGTGTCACTGGTCTCATACCATTTTGGCGGCAAAGAAAAGGTGTTCGAAGCCTTATTTGAGCATTTTTTCCCTGGGCATATGATGAACTCGCTGGCGGAAGAATCCATGTCCTCGCCTGTGGAAGGCATCCGACGAATTATTGGTGAAGTTGTGAAGTTCACGATGACGGATCGGGAGATGAGCGATATTGTGCAGCTTGAAATTACACTTCGTACACATCGCACAGCTACCGTATTTCGTTTTCTGGACCCCGTCTGGACTCGAGTTAAGGAACTTCTGCAAGAAGGAAAAGACCAGGGATTGTTTCAGATTGAGTCCGTAACTTATGCGATGCTTCAGGTGATGGGTGTGGCCTTGGCACACAAACGGGCCAAGAATTCACGGTTTGGCTTTGAATATCAGGATATGAATACAGACGAACTCGCTGAGCAGACAATTGAGTTCGTACTTCGAGGATTGGGAGTGAACAGCCATGAATGAAACCATTGAGTTAATGATGAAACACCGCTCTGTACGCAAATTCAAGCCAGACCCGGTGAGTGATGAGCAGCTTGCAGCCATCGTAGCAGCGGGTCAGATGGCTTCTTCTTCAAGTAGTGTACAAGCCTATACCGTCATTGCTGTGACTGACATAGAGCAGAAATCCAAGCTGGCTGAATTGGCAGGCAATCAGGCCTACGTCAATGAATGTCCGGTGTTTCTCGTATGGTGTGCTGATCTGTATCGGCTGAGTGATGCTGCGAAACGTCATCTTCCTGAAAAGGAATCGTATGCTGATTCAACAGAGAATTTCATGGTAGCCACGATTGATGCTGCTCTGGCTTCCCAGAATGCCGCTCTTGCAGCGGAGTCACTAGGATTCGGAATCGTATATATCGGCGGGCTTCGTACCCGGATTGAGGAAGTAGCTGAGTTATTGGAATTGCCGGAAGGAGTATATCCGGTGTATGGCATGTGCATTGGTGTTGCAGATCAGGAAACGGGAATTCGGCCGCGTCTGCCGCTGGATGCAGTCCTGCATCATAATCGTTATAATGCCGAGCAGAGCATCAAAGGTGTTGAGCTGTATGATGAGACAACGACGGCGTACATGAAAGAACGGACTAACGGTGAACGAACGACCCCATGGTCCGAACTGATGGCGAAGCGCCTGACTGAGCCGACAAGGTTGCAAGTGAGACCGTTCCTGGAAGGCAAAGGATTCTTGAAGCGTTAGTTCTATATGTAAATTAGAAGTCAGTCGGGTAGCGAAGCCGACTGGCTTCTTTGTGCTGAACTGTAATGTGTTGTGCTGTGCTGGCAGGACAAGCGAGTGTACTTGATGTTACCTGATTGTACTCAAGTTAAGCCATAGAAACGCTTTGTGTTCTGATAAAAGAGCCGGGCGGCCCGCTCGGTTCCCATGCCAGTGATTTCACTCCATGCCTGGATGACCTGTCTGGTCATGGCAGGGTGTGTCATTCGTCCCTGAAATGGTCCTTCGAAGGGCCAAGGTCCGTCGGTCTCGGCCATCACTTGTTCTGATGGATATTGCCGGGCGAGTTCACGAATCTCTTCTTCATACACAATATCCGGCGTGAAGGAAATGAAATAACCGTTGTCCGCCATGCGCCTTATGGTTTCGCGAGAACCCTTGAACCAGTGGAAATGGGCGCGTCGGAACTGATTTTGCTCCAGCAAATCACAGACGATATCCGCATCTTCGTATACCGCATGAAGGACAAGTGGTTTGTTGTGCTTTTTGGCGAGCTGGATGAAACGTTCAAGCAACTCGATATACCCGCTCTGATCGAAGCGCTGCCCTGCCTGCTCCGCTTCCTGACGGTTGTAATAGGGGAGGCCAACTTCTCCTATGGCTGTAGCTTGTCCAATATGCTTCTCGATCCATTGGAAGAACAGGTCCATTTCTACAACGGACGGCAGTTCCTGTTCTGGATGGAAACCGAAGGCTGGATAGATGTTACGTGGATGTTGTTTTGCAAGCTCCAGATTGGCCTGGGAAGAAGCGAGATTCATGGACACGGCGATGACTGCCTCGACTTGTTGAGACGGGAAAGATAGCAGCATCTCGCGTTGTTCGTCAGGGGTATACTGATCGAAGTGAATATGAGCATCAATTAATGGTGCAAAAGCTTGAGAATGCACGAGGGAATTCCTCCTTGTGGTCATTTATATTCTAACTATGTTACGCAGAATTTCTTGTGGTGGATCACCCATTAAAGGAAAATAATAACTTAAAAACCCGCGCTATTATGATAGGCGGGCTTTCTGCTGTTCTTCTCGCATCCACTGTGCAATCTGCCGTTTACGCTCCAGAAAAGCGGATTCCTCCGTAATTTCTTCTCGTCTTGGGCGATCAAAAGGAACATGTACCTCGTGCAACACCGTTGCAGGTCGGTTGGATAATACATAGACCCGATCCGCTAGCAGCAATGCTTCTTCGATATTATGGGTGATGAACAGCACCGAGCGGCGGTTCTGTTCCCAGATATCGAGCAGCCAGCGCTGCATGTCACTGCGGGTCAGTGCATCCAGCGCGCTGAAAGGTTCGTCAAGCAGCATGAGTTCCTGCGGACTGAGCAGGGCGCGCAAAAATGCAACACGCTGCTGCATTCCGCCCGACAGCATATGAGGATAGGCCTGCTCGAACCCGGCAAGACCCACGCTGCTTAACCACTTTCGAGCCTCTGCAAGTGCTTCGGCCCGAGGTGGAGCACTTGAAGCTACTTCACCAGCAAGCAGTACATTATCTTCAATGGTACGCCACGGGAAAAGGGCGGGCTGTTGCGGCATATAACTAATCTTGCCACGCTGTCCCGTTACATTCTGACCGTTCATAAGTACTTGGCCTTCCTGTGGCTTAAGCAGACCGCCGATGATATGGAACAGGGTGCTTTTGCCACAGCCGGATGGACCAACGATAGCAACAAACTCGCCTTGCTCCACAGTCAGGGACAGGCCGTTCAGAACCGGTAGCTTGCTGCGCCGTTCACGGAATGATGCATGAACATTAACAACGTCCAGTGCAGGTGGAACCGGAGCAGGAGTCGTGTTGGCAGGTCGATCAGGCGTAGCCGAGTTAAACTTTTCACCGTGCGTTGGCTCTATTACACTTGCTCCTCGTCCAGGCTGGACTTGTTCATCCTGTTGCCGATTCATATGGTCATCACTTCCTAATATACAGATTACTTCTTTACTATCGCTTCTGTGGCCGCCAGCGCACGAGCAGCTTCTCCAGCAGGGCAATGAATAGGAAGAGCAGCAAGCTGAGCGCGACAATAATCATGATCGCCACGAATAAGCGGTCCGTACGATAAGCCGACTTTTGCAGCATCATATAATAACCAATACCCTTGTCTGCACCAATCCATTCGGCGATGATGGCACCCATCACGCTATAGGTAGCGGCGATTTTGACACCGGAGAACACGGATGGCAGCGCATGGGGGAGCTCCAGCTTCCAGAAGATATGATGACGTTTCGCACCAGCCATGCGCATATAGTTCATCATGGCCGCGTCAGTACGGGTCAAGCCGTCCATAGCCGCCACCGCAACGGGGAAGAAACAGACCAGGATGATCGTAATCAGCTTGGGCAACAGTCCGAATCCGAACCAGATTAACAGGAGCGGCGCGAGTGCGATGGTCGGGATATTTTGACTAAGAATAAGTAAAGGGTACAGGGCTGACTTGAGAAAAGGGACCAAATGCAGCATCATCGCAATCAGTAATCCGACCGCTGTGCCAGCCGCGAATCCAATCAGCGTTAACTGAATAGTTGCGGAAGCGTGCATGCCAAGCCGTTCGGCCTGAGTTGCCGCTTCGCGGGCGATGTCGGACGGTGCAGGCAGCATCCATTTCTCAATATGGAAGAGGGAGACGGCTCCCTGCCATATCGCTATAAAGAGAATAACCGCCACAATGGGCGGCCATACACTTTTGAAATAGGCATGCATTAGCGATACTTCTCCGTCAGGGTATCCATGCTGAAGCCAGTAGGGCTATGGGCGATTTTGATCTGGGAGATGATGCTTGGACTGCCAGCCTCCACAAGTACCTCGTGCATTTTACGGACAACCTCCAGCAGTTCCTCCAATTCACCTTCCATCGTTGTGTCGAGTGCGTTCACCTGATATTTCAGGCCGGATTGCTGAATAACTTCAATGGCGCGATCTACGTAAGGATAAGAGTTCTCGCCATTTGGCGTTTTGGGAATAACTTGAATGCTAAGCAGTGTGCTTGCCATGATAGATCACGGCTCCTTTCGTGATAAATTGCATGAATTGAACCAGGTTTACACTTATCACTCCGATTGCAGTACCCTCTTCCGATCGCTGTTATCCCCAGATTTCTTGAATCCATTTTCAATGGGGAAATCCGGAGATAAAGGCGAACACTTTGTTTCTTCAGATGGGTTCTGCACTCTTCGTTCTTGTGTAAAAAAGTTAAACTTAAGCAATTTTTATTGGGGTAAAAACTCGTTTGTATATGCCTTGCTCACATCGATCTGTTCATCCAGCAGTTTTTTGCTAAACATCCAGTCGGTGTAATTCTGCCACACTTCCTGTTTTTGTTCTCCCCAGCGTGGGGCGTCATCTGTGTACTTTGGACTAAGCCATTTCTGGCTTGCCAGTACGAGGTCTTTATCCAGATCCGGTACGGCCTTGATCAGAATGTTGGCTGCGTCTTCGGGATGATCAATCGCATATTGATACCCTTCTGAGGTGGCTTTCAGGAATGCTTTCACCAACTCAGGGTCGTTTTGGATCGTTTGCTCGTTGGTTACGAGGACAGGCGTGTAGTAATCTAATGCTTCTGAATAATCCTTCACATATAACATGTTGATCGGTTCCCCGCGCAGTTCGGCTTCAATACCCGTCCAGGCGTAGAAAATCCACGCAAAATCAATATCCCGTTTTACTGCGGTGAAAAAGTCAGCGTCACCCATGTTAATGTTTTTCACTTTCGATACATCGGCTCCGTCGCCTTCCATAATGGATTGCATCACGGCTTCTTCCACAGGGGAACCCCAACCGCCATAGGTTTTACCTTCAAAATCTTTCGGTGATTTGATATTCCGATCCGCCGGAGCAGCGAACCCGGATGTATTATGCTGAATAACTGCTGCGATGGAGACCAATGGAACACCCTGTGTGCGGGCTTGAGTTACACTCTCCTGATAACTTACGCCAAAAGGCACTTCATTGGAGGCAACCATTGTATCTGCGCCACCGGCACCTGGTTGTACAATCTCCACGTTCAAGCCTTCGGCCTTGTAAAAACCTTGATCTACAGCCGCATACAGGCCGGTATGATTCGTATTTGGTGTCCAATCGAGCACCACTTTAATATCTTTGAGGGCGGCAGTGTCACCTTCGTTGCTGCTTTCCGTATTTGTGTTGCCGTTCTGCCCAGCTGGGGCAGCTTCTTTGCCACCACATGCGGCTACAGTCACCATAAGCACGCACAAGAGCAACAATCCCATCGTTTTACGCCATTTCATTTGTGGTTCTCTCCTTCGGTATGTCCGGCCGATTGGCACGGGGTACTCCTTGGCTTCATATCCAATCATCTTGCATAAATCGACAGATTTATACCAGTTGAGATCTGGATAACGTCACTTTTTTAGCTCTCTGGCTATATAAAAGAACATTAAAAAAGCGCCCCGTATTCCGGGACGCGTGCAGGCGTTAGAGAGGTGGCGTTCAGCCATAGGGCTGTGCCATTTCGATATACTCCGATTCCTACGCTGGCATGATCCAGATCAGGTCTAAGGGTTAGTATCTTGGTGGGATACACTCTCAGCCGGCCAATTCCGACTCCCCTGGGAAACTATGAAGTTACGGGCATTACTAGGTGTAATTATAGGCCAGCGGGTGGAACGTGTCCAGTCAGGAACTGGATGGGGACACGTATGAACTTATCAAACAGGTCGTTATACATATGTATATCAGCCTGTTTAGATGTGTTATTTTCAATAATTATCGTGGCGAATCATATAAGGCAATCTGGCTGAGTGCAAAAGCATCGGATAGTGGGCCATAGCCTAAGTGCTGAAGATCTGGAAGGCTCCCCACAAATACTTGGATCAAATCCGATGTTTGATATCTCGTCGCATCAGGGCTACTTTCCCTATTTCAGCGATCAGCTTTTGATCGTTTGACCTTGCCCGGAGACGCTAGCTTCATTTAAACAACATAATTTAGATACAAAAGGAGATAGTACTGCTATACAAATAATTACTTTTTACATAAAAATGGGGGCGTACTGAATGATCCTTAAAACCATATTCGCAATTATTCTGTCCTATTGTGTCTACGTTTTTTTCACAGCTTACCTTTTATTTTTAGTTCCGTCTCCATCTACTATTGAAAATACGGATATGCAAAAATTGTTAACAGCAGGAAGTACGACAGATCGCGTACTGCTCTTGGAGGACGGCTTTCAATCCGGTCAGGTGAGAATCCAGACCATTCGAGAGGCGAAAACAAGCATCGACCTGGCTTATTACTCCATCCAAAAAGGAAAAACATCTCAACTCTTTTTTGCTGCTTTATTCGATGCGGCTGATCGGGGTGTTCATGTTCGAATCATTTTAGACGGGATTTTTCACAACATGCGCGGAGAATTGCGTGATATTCCAGATGCCATTGCAGCTCACCCCAATGTGGAGTTAAGGTATTATGAACCACTCAACATAGTTATGCCATGGACATGGCATAACCGTCTGCATGACAAGATCTTTCTTGTCGACAACACATATGGCATCATTGGCGGCCAAAATATTGGTGATAGATACATGGCATTGCAACCCAAAAAAGACTATGTATTCGATCGGGATGTCCTTGTTTACAATCCAAACCATAATAAAAACAGCACGGTTGTTGAAATGAAAAAATATATAGATCGGTTATGGGAACATCCATTCACCAAACCAGAAAAACATGCCAAACGTCAGCATCATACAAAGGGGTTACAAGAGCTGGCTCAGCTGGCTGAGTTATATAAAAAAGCTCAGGCTGAGAGCGATCCTTTTGTTAAAGTGTTGCCGAAGGAATGGGCTCAAGGGGCTCTTCGTTCCGACCACGTCGCTTTCATTCACAATCCAATCCAGAGGCTGTATAAAGACCCGACCATGTGGAGAGCATTTGTTCATTTCGCCAATCAAGCAAAGTCGAAAGTGTACCTTCAGACGCCATATGCCATTCCTACCAAGAAAATGAAGAAAGCCGTACATCTGTCGATGAATCCAAAAGCAGAATGGGTCATGTTAACCAATTCAATCCAGCAGACCCCTAACCCTTTGGCTTTCGCGGGATACTTAAGCTCTAAGAAACGGTTGCTTGATACCAATCTGGCCATTTATGAATACCAAGGCCCTTATTCCATACACGGCAAATCATTTGTCATGGATGATTACCTCAGCATGGTTGGTTCGTATAACCTTGATCCCAGATCCGCCTTTCTAAATACCGAATCTGCTGTGGTCATTTCTGGTTCTGCATTCGCCAACGAACTAACAGAAGCTATGGATATCAAACGTACACTTAGTACACGTGTGAATAAAGGTGAGCAACTAGCAGAATCTACGAATCAGAAAGGCTCTGTTTTCAAACGAATGGCAATCACAGCTTTATCCAAACTGTCTTTTCTCTGGAGATTTCTGTTGTAGGAAAGAACCAGCTATTAGATATAGCTACTTCCATAAATTTTAATTTGGAAAAATCAGATTTGTTCACAGAATGTTCACTTATGTGGAGGGTTTCCTCATCTCTATAATTACGAAGGTAAACAGAGAGGATGAGAGAATTGCCAACAAGCAAGAAGGAACAAATTATTTTCGGATTAATGATGTGTACAGGAATGGTTGTCGTCATGATGACATTCAATTTATGGCACAGTGGGTTACTCGGTAAGATGTCCCCGCTTGAGATACTGCTTCAATTCATATTATGTTTTGTCATCGCGTTTGTGGTAGAGTCCTTCATTGTCGGACCTATAGCGAGAAAGATTGCTTTTTCCTTACCCTTTGACAAGTCCAACAAAATTCTGGGTGTACTCGGCATGTCATTTTTTATGGTGATTGGCATGGTTCTGATCATGTCCTTGTATGGGATGGTTTCAGCATATCTCGCTGATCAATTAAGTGGGTCATCCGTATTCCGTACGTATCTCCATACCATTGCTCGTAACTTCAGCCTGGCGCTGCCATATCAATTGATCATTTTGGGACCCCTCGTCCGATATGTATTCGGTAAATTCATCAAAGGCAATGGCCCTGTAGTGCCTGTCGTTAACAAAAGTGTTTGATTCGGTTGGCCATAAGTATTTCCTGGGCAATCTTGTGCAAATGAATAGAGCGAATTCTTTCCCTTGATTTAAGGTGATCAGAGGCAAAGATGGGGCACTTGCCGCCATGATTACAGCGCTAACGAATCGAGAACATCTTATTAGGCCAGTTTTTAGGGAATAAAAAATCTAACGAATCTCAGCGGCGTTATTATGCTAAAAAACTGCAACGAGACCTTGAATTTGAGATAATTATCTATAATAACGTGTGTTAGATTTGTTAGAACAGAGTAACGCTACAAAAAAATGCCCACCGTCAGGTCATGACAGTAGACATCTCGATTTCTTTAATAGGTATATCTAATCCTCAGGACTGGATCGACACATAACTGTTAAGTCGCAGAATTCGCTATATGTTTGTTCTGCCATTGATACGTGATTACGCTAATGACAAGCAGGCCAACTGCAAAAATGGCAAGCATCCATGCAGACTGATTAACCGCCAGATGATCAAGACTCCATCCCGTAGTCAAAGGCAGAATGGCACCGCCAACCCCACCTGAGGCAATCAAAATGCTGGGTGTGGATTCTTCTGTTCCGGGCAGCAGTTTACTGGCAAAGACAAGGGCAATGGAGAATATCCCTGACATCGCAAGTCCAAGCAGTAAGATGATGAGAAATGCAGACCAGATTTGGTTTGTAAATGGAAATACCATTAACAAAAGAACAGATGCAAGACAACTGTACAGAACATAGACGCGGTATTGGAATTTCTCTGCGATATACCCGGCGAAGAGTCTTCCCACGGACATGGCAATCCAGAAACAGGTGACACTAAGCGCTGCTCCGGCTTCCTTCATGTTCATTTTCTCAATCAGGATCGCCGGCATGAAGTTCGCAAGACTCATTTCTGTGCCAACATAGAGGAAGAAGAACAGGACGAATAATACCAGAAGAGTCCTGTTACGGCCACGATAGGTTGGACTGGATGTACTTGCAGATGCGGGATGCATCTCACCCGATGTTCCAGCAGAGTGCGTATTTACGGAAGCATGATTTGAACTCTGTCGCTCCAGAAACTTATCGAGTTCACCGAATGATCCTTTTGCCCAGAAAACAAAGGTCAGCGCTGCGCAGATCGCAACAACGAGAAAGGAGAGACGCCAGTATCCGGCAGCAATGAGACCACTGGCAACGAGCGGCATGACCATCGCCCCGATTCCGAATAACACTTCCAGTCGACTCATGGCAACGGCTGTATTGTCTTTGATTGCCGCAATGATAATGGTGCCAATAACAGCTTCAACCATTCCGAATCCAAAGCCGGCAGCGGGTGCAATGACGAACATCCAGCCCCATGATGGCAGCAGCATATAGGATAATTCTGCAATACAGAGCAACGCTGTGGCGATTAACAGGCCTCCCCGTTTACCAAAGCGTCTGTTCAGCCATGGAGATAACAATACACCACCCAGGAATCCGGCAAATTGAGCAAAGATCAGCGTTCCGCCTTGGCTATAATCTTTGCCATAATGTTCAAGTGCAACCGGCAGAATGGAACCGAGCACAACGTGGGCAAGTCCAATCAGGAAATAGGATAGACATCCGATCCAAAGTAATTTTTTCATAAAGAACTCCTTCTACTTATATACATAAATTGAGGATCACAATAAAGCGCAATCTTGAAGACAAAGTCTATCATAACAGGACATGTTAAGTTGTGCCATGAATTCCTGATCGATACAGAAGGTTGCAATTAGGTCCGGCGTTCGTATATACTGAGACCAACAATTACAGATCGGACCATGCCGTTGAAGAGCATCCAACTCGGAGGCGTTTTCGCCAGGGGAGCGATATTTCCCCAAGTTAACCGGAACCGCCCGTTATCGCGGACCAAGAGGCTGGAAGCAGGATATCCTGATTCAGCAAGTTGGGTGGCACCGCGAGCAGAGCGCTCCTCGTCCCAAGGGATGAGGGCGCTCTTTGTATTTTTACAGCCAAAGGAGACGGTGACCATGTTGGAAATGAAATGGATTCGGGCACATGCAGAAGAGGTTCAGACCGCAGCAGACGGGAAAAAAATCAAGATCAACATTCGCACATTGTTAGAGCGGGATGAAGAACGTAGAGCACTTTTGCAGGAAATTGAAGAAGGTCGCAGGTTGCGCAATACGTTATCTGCTGATATTGGCAGGCTAATGCAAGCCGGGAATCGGGAACAGGCTGAAGGATTGCGGGCTCAGGTGAAACAGATCAATGAACAGTTGGAACAAATGGAAGCGAAGCTTGCCCCTGTACAGGAGGAAGTAACCAGGCTGCAATGGCTGGTACCCAATATCGTATCACCGGATACCCCCAATGGCTCGTCGGACGCGGATAATGTAGAGCTGCGACGTGTGGGAGAGGTGCCAAGGTTCGAGTATAATACCAAAGATCACGTGGAACTTGGGGAGTTGCATGATCTGATCGATATTCCTCGTGGAGTTAAGATCGGCGGTACGCGAAGTTATGTATTAAAAGGTGCTGGCCTGTTATTACATCGGGCAGTACAGCAACTTGCCCTGGATCTGTTGCTGAAGCACGGGTTTACACCGATGGAGGTTCCGCTGATGGTCAGGGAGGAAGCACTGGTGAACACCGGATTCTTCCCAACCGGTCGAGATCAGGTCTATGAACTTGAAGGGGAGAACAAGTGGCTGGTGGGAACTTCTGAAGTGCCGCTGGTCTCGTATTATGCGGATGAGATTGTCGATGTTCAAGAGCCTGTGAAGATGGCCGCGGTATCGACATGTTTCCGCAGTGAGGTTGGCTCCGGCGGACGTGATGTACGCGGATTGTATCGTGTGCACCAATTTGCCAAAGTTGAGCAGGTCATTCTCTGTGCCCCTGATGCGGAAGAATCGGAACGCATGCTGCAAGAGATTACGGGACACGCCGAAGAATTGCTGCAATTACTGGAACTTCCTTATCGTGTTGTCGCTGTATGTACCGGAGATATGTCGCAGAAAACGTACAAACAGTATGACATCGAGACCTGGATGCCGAGTCGCGGTGCATATGGAGAAACACATTCGTCGTCGAATCTGCATGATTTTCAGGCGCGCCGTTCGAATATTCGTTGCCTCGATGCCGAAGACAAGTTGGCCTATTGTCACACGCTAAATAATACGGCGGTGGCATCGCCGCGTATCCTGATTCCGTTGCTTGAGAATCATCAGCAGGAGGATGGAAGCATTCACATTCCGGCAGCCCTGCGGCCCTATATGGGCGGGGCCGAGAGCTTGATTTTGCCAGAGCAGGATGCAGTGAAGTAGAGAAGATAGGTAACGCTTTAGGAAGTGAAGAATCAGCAAAGGAACCCCTTGACCAGGGTTCCTTCTCTAGTTAAACATATGATCTGTTACCCACTGGTACTCTTGCTCAAGTCGAGCTGCCAATTTGGGACCTTCTTCGGCTGCAACTTTTCTCATGTATGTTAAATCAATCGTATCAAATTGACTGTAAATCAGGTAACGTGCCCACTCCAAGCTTCGGGCATCTGTCCAGTACTCGGAGGCTCTCAATCGATCCAAAATAAGGTCGTCTATTCCAATTACGTAACAGTAGCCTTCAGGTGTTAATAATTTGATAATCTTGTCTTTTGAACCTTCCAGTGTATCAGAAGGTATTTCGATAGGGATGTCCATTTCGGAGACATAATAATGTCTTCCTTCGTGAACGAAACCCAGATGATCAAATAAACTTCGGGCCAAATCATCTCTGATCATGACCAGATCAACATCAGCTGTCTTGTAACTTCCAGAAGTGTATAGTTCAACAGCATGTCCTCCAACAATAATGGCTGGATCTGCATCTAATTCATCAAGAATAGGAGTAATAATACCCATCACATAGAACTCTTTTAAATCACTTTTGGTCACATCAGCTGCAAGTTCCTTCAATTTTCGTTTAGCCCATTTAATTCTTTCCTGCATTTCTGGTGTTTGAATACGTTCCATGGTTCACCTATATTCTTTAACGCAGCTTCCATTCACGCTCGTTAATGATTTCAATTTGTCCAGATTCAAGGGCTTTTTTGAAACGATTGCGGGCTGTTTTCATCAATAGAACCATTTCGTCTTCAGGACGAATCTTGGTGGATGTCGAAGTGACGATAGCTTTCATACGTTTACGGTTATTTTTAGGTGAAACCATATCAAGCAAATTCTTTTCGATCATACATATCCCACCCCATTTTTTAGGTTTATTAAAACAGTATTACGCGACCTTCCCATATTATACAATGAAAATCATGAATTGTTCCAAGACTCCCACTTAAGTTATTCAACTTTATGCAATTCGTATCCGATATAATATAATAGAAGTAAAATATTGGATTATGGGAGATGGATATTGAAATGAATAGAATCAAACTGGCGCTTCGAGGCACACTTGCTCTAATGATTGCATTGACCGTACTGGTCCCTTCGTTGGCCTTGGCGGCTACTGGTGACGTGACAACGATTGAAATAACCAATAGCAGCCCGCAGAAAATGAGTGTCTCCGAAACAGCTGCACTCCAGGTGATGGCAACGGTTGAAGGTTTTGATAACAAGCAGGATGTTACCCAAGGCGTGACTTGGTCCACCAGTAATGCAGCAGTCGCGACGATGGTGAAAGGCAAAGTCAAGGCTGTGGCCGCGGGCGAAGCAACGATTTTTGCAGAAGTAGACGGGGCTAAAGCCCAATTGGTTGTGCAAGTGCAGGAGAAGATCAAAAGCATCAAAGCTTCACCGAAATCCTACAGTTTTGTTAAAGGCAGTGAAAGCACCCTTCCCAAAGTAAGCATTACACGTGCGAATGGCAAGGAAGAGGATGTGACTTCTGAGATTGTGTGGTCCGTATCCACTTCTTCGGCTGTCCTGGAAAACGGTAAAATCAAAGGCGTTACACCCGGCAGAGTATTGCTGCAAGGCAAGTATGGATCAACGATTGTGAAAGTCCCGGTTGCTGTGACGGACGAGATTACCAAAGTTGAGGTCACTCCTGCCACAATGCAGCTGAACATCAAGAAGTCCAAGGCGTTGAAGGTCATCGGCACCTACGCGAATGGCAAAACCATTAACCTTTCGAAACAAGTGATATGGACCTCTTCCAACACAAATGTAGCTATCGTGAAAAATGGAGCCGTTAAGACGCTGACCGAGGGACAAGCCACCTTGACAGGAACTTATCAAAATCAGACAATAAAGGCAGAGGTTACCGTTGTACCTTTGCTCAAAAAGTTGATTACAGGCCAGAAAAAACTTGTTTTGTCCCCACAGGGAAGTACAACGCTGAGTCTGATGGCCCAGTATGATACGGGCAAAACCACTGTTGTGACCAACAGTGCGGTGTGGAGCAGCACAAAGCCGGGCGTAGCGACAGTAACTAATGGTAAGATCGTGGCTGTAGGAAAAGGCAAAACGTCTATCACGGCCAAGTGGGGCAACAAAAAAGTGACGATCCCTGTGACGGTAAAATAAATATTTATATAATGAAGTGCTTGCATCAATTCAAAGATAAAATCAGTACATGACACGTTAATATCATCAAGGTAACAGACAACTAGGGGCGTAGACATACGCTCCTTTTTGGATATATAGAAATATGTATCTGAAATGCCTTCTGCTTTAACAACTATATAAGGGGATTGGATGGGATGAATATGAAAGCTTCGATTATAAGCTCAGACGCTAACTCTTGATCTGACTTACCTGAAATATCTTTTTCTATCCCTAAGTTCCATACTTACATTTCAACGGAGCACTACGATTGAGCGCATGAAGCAAAGCACCTATGAAAAATACAGAGAAGGTTACCATTTAAAATGTCATGGTGAAGAGGAGGTTCCTGAATGAAAGATCCATTGCAACCGGAAAATTGGCCTGCCTGGGCGACAGAGTCGGTAGAGATTGCTCCGGCCAACCCCAATTGGGATGCGCAGGCTCAGGATGAAATCGGCCAACTCAAACGTCTTCTACAGCTGTTTAATATCCATCAATTCGAACATATCGGAAGTACATCGATTCCAGGGTTACCCGCCAAACCCATCATTGATCTGATGGCAGAGGTAC
This sequence comes from Paenibacillus sp. USHLN196, assembly GCF_037144955.1. NCBI lineage: Bacteria > Bacillati > Bacillota > Bacilli > Caryophanales > Paenibacillaceae > Paenibacillus > Paenibacillus sp. USHLN196. The sequence goes on from NZ_JBBCYH010000009.1 coordinate 121,269, forward strand.
AGTCATGGGACGACATGAATCTGATTGCGGATCAGCTGAATCCGGTGGGCTGGAATTACGTTCTGCCTGAACTGGATGGACGGGAGTACAGACGATTCTGGGTCAGGGTTAAGGATGGCAAGAGAGCTGTACACCTTCATCTTATGCGCCCGGGAGAAGAACGCTGGGATCGTCAAATTCGGTTTCGCGATGTGCTGAGAAAACGCCCAGATCTGGTGGAAGCTTACGCCGTCCTGAAGACAAAGCTTGCTGATGAGAACAAGGAAGATAGGGAATCGTATACCGCTGCCAAAACGCAATTTATTTTACAAGTGCTTGATGAAGGCGTGTGATTGATTGAAAAGCGTACTACTTATCAGAGACAGGCTGATCTATTTCTTCGCAGTCATGATGACCATGGCGGCAGGACTCGCATCCAGACACTTTCGTGAACGATTGCCGGGTTGGGTGCATGAACATTTCGGGGATGCATGTTGGGCGGGCATGATTTATTTCGGAGTACGCATGGTGTGGCCTCATCGCAGCTTGGTATGGGCGATGTGTTTGAGCTGTGTATTCAGCTGGATGATTGAGTTCTCACAGTTGATTCAGACGCCTTGGCTGATTGAGATACGCTCTACCGTATTAGGTGCTCTTATTTTGGGACATGGGTTTCTGGTGATCGATCTGATTCGATATACGGTTGGTATTCTGTGCATGGTTATGATAGATCGTTATTTCCTGAGAAATAAGATGGCTGGATCATGAACTCAAGTGAATCATGGAGGTGTGCTGTATGAATGTAGAAAAACTTTTTGACGAATCGCCCGAATTCGAAACACAGCGGTTAAAGCTGAGGCGGCTTGCGATGGATGATCTCGATGAATATTATGCGTTTGCCTCTGATCCGCGAGTGAGTCAACAAAGCTTGTGGAACTGCCATGAGACGGTGGAGGATTCAATTCAATATATTCAGCGGGTACTGGATAATTATGAACGGCAAACGGTACATATCTGGGCTTTTATTTTGAAGGAAACAGGGACCTTGATCGGCAGGGGTGGCGTCTTTCATCTCAACGAACCCATGCAGAGTGCCGAATTAGGGTACGCGATAGCCAGTAGTCAATGGGGTAAGGGCCTCGCAGCAGAAGCGATGCAACCCATCGTGAATTATTGCTTTGGGGAACTGGACTGCAATCGGCTGGAAGGGAAATGTAATGCAGGCAACATAGGCTCTGCACGCGTAATGGAGAAGCTGGGCATGTCGTACGAAGGTTTGCTACGCAAACAGTTGAAGATCAAAGGTGTATTTACGGATCAAAAATTGTACTCCCGTATCCGGGATGATCTATAATACTTCCAATGACACATAGGGTACATCGCAGAAATTGAAGGAGGCGGAACCATGATCTATAGTATTATTTCCCGTTCGTTGTGGGAGCAAGTGTCAAAGGGGAGTGAGTATGCACCAGATAGCCTGGAGACGGACGGATTCATTCATTGCTCCACCAAGGAACAGATCCCATGGGTAGCCGGGCAATATTATGCAGGCCGCACGGATCTGTTATTACTCAGTATTGATGAGAAGGCGTTGAAGCCGGAACTGGTATATGAGGATCTCTACGAATTGAATGAACTATTTCCACATATCTATGGAGAACTCAATCTGGATGCGGTTCGTAAAGCCATTCCATTTGAACCGAATGCAGACGGCACATTCTCATTTCCTGAATAAATAACATGTGACGCTTCTGTTTGAACATGATCAGGGGTCATATTACTTTTCCGAAGGGTGGTTAACGGATGGATATGAATCAGGTTTTTCTGGAGACAGCGGAGAAGCAATTTCTGTATTACAAGCAGCTCGGGGAAAAAGCCATGGCACAACTGGATTCCGAGCAATTGTTTCAATCTTGGAATGAAGACGCGAACAGCATTGCGGTAATCGTAAAACATCTATGGGGCAATATGCTGTCCCGTTGGACGGATGTACTGACAACAGATGGTGAGAAACCGTGGCGTGAACGGGACGCCGAGTTCGTGAATGATATTTCTTCCCGGGAAGAGTTGCTCTCCAAATGGGAGGAAGGCTGGAATTGTCTACTCGAATCCATTCGTTCATTTACCCCGGAACAATTGTCTCATATCATATATATTCGGAATGAAGGTCATACCGTCATGGAGGCTATTATTCGTCAATTGGCGCATTATCCGTATCATGTTGGGCAGATTGTATTTGCCGCGAAAATGCTTAAAGAAACAGCTTGGGACAGTCTCTCCATTCCGAGAAACGGCTCTTCTCAATATAATGGCGGCAAATTTGCCAAGCCGAAGGCACGTAAACATTTTACAGAAGATGAACTTCATATAGAAAAAGGTGAGGAACAACAATGACTCAAATTGCATTGATCCGCCATGGAAGCACAGCGTGGAATAAGGAAAAACGTTCGCAGGGACAGACGGATAATCCGCTGGATCAGGATGGCAGGGAACAGGCAGTATTGCTTGCTGCGAGACTGGCCGAAGAATCCTGGGATGCCATCTATGCAAGTGACTTGGAACGTGCAAGTGAGACGGCTCGCATCATTGGTGATCGCTTGGGCATTCAGGAGATTCATCTGGACCCTAGACTTCGTGAGATGGGCGGAGGACAGGTCGAAGGAACAACGGAAGAGGAACGTATAGCCAAGTGGGGAGCGGACTGGAGTACCCTGGATCTGGGACGTGAGCTTGCAGATGCAGGGACTGTTCGAGGCAGTGCGGTGCTTGAAGATATTGTACAGCAGCACCCCGATGGAAGAGTGATTGTGGTCAGTCACGGAGCCGTCCTGCGGAATACACTGAGAGGTCTGGTGCCTGAACTGGATATCAGCGTGAAGCTGTCCAACACATCCATAACCCGGATTGCAAAGAATAAGAATACGTGGCAATGCGAACTGTACAATTGCAGCGTGCATTTGAATTCGTCCAGGGAGTCTTAATAGATGGATGCTCTGACGTTAAAACACTAGCAAACTTTGTGGACAAAAGGGGAGATGGCGTATGACCGAATTGACGTATGCATGGACCGAGGAGATCCTATCTCCGCTGGGTGAGGCAGCAGTTATCATCCAGTGCGGAGATCATTTGTCTGACGCTGTGCAGCGCAGAGTGATGTCTGTATGTGCTTTGCTGGAAAAAAGCACTTTGCCAGCCATGATCGAATGGGTGCCTTCATATACGTCCGTTACAGTATTTTATGATCCGTTCATCTCCCCGTACCCCGAGTTATGCCGGATTCTGCTTCAGCAGTTGAATCAAATGAAGGAATCCGTACAAGACAAGTCCAGAACGGTCACGATTCCCGTATGTTATGGTGGCGAGTGGGGGCCTGATCTGGACTACGTTGCCAGTGAACATGGACTGACCGCAGAGGACGTTATTGCGATTCATACATCCGGGGATTATCTCGTACATATGATAGGATTCGCACCGGGTTTTCCGTATCTCGGCGGGTTGTCTGCACAGATTGCTACGCCCAGACGTGCAACGCCAAGGCTTCGGGTTGAGGCGGGTACAGTAGGAATTGGTGGCAAACAGACGGGAATCTATCCGGTGGACACACCCGGAGGATGGCAATGTATTGGACGAACGCCACTCCGGTTGTTTCGGCCGGAAGAGAACGTACCGAGTCTGCTGGCAGCAGGTGATCGGGTTCGATTCAAACAGATTACGATGCAGGACTATCTGGCGTTGAAGCGGAAGGAGGGCGAACGATGAGTATAGAAGTGATTCGCCCTGGTCTATTAACTACCGTTCAGGATGAAGGCAGAACCGGTTATCGCCGGTATGGTATTCATCCTGGCGGGGGCATGGACACCTTTGCAGCCAGAGCAGCCAATATGCTTGTGGGCAACTCCCGACATGCGGCAGTGCTGGAGATGACGATGACGGGGCCAGAGCTTCGATTTCAGGAGAGCCAGCTAGTCTCATTATGTGGAGCTGATCTGACGGCAACCGTGGATCATCTGCCTGTACCTTTGTGGCGTCCTGTGCTAGTGCGGGCTGGAAGTGTACTGAAATTTGGCCCATGTCGTCATGGTTTGCGTGGATATCTGGCGATTGCGGGTGGAATAGCTGTGCCTGAAGTGATGGGCAGTCGAAGTACTGACCTTAAGACAGGTCTTGGCGGTATGGATGGGCGAGCCTTGCGCGTGGGCGATCTGTTATCCATAGGTGAACCTTCTGGTGAAGCGCAAGGTTGGATGCAGCGTATGGAGCAGCAGGTAAAGGAGAGTGAGCGGGACCAACGAATATTGGCGCCTGCGTGGCTTTTATCTGAACGTGAAAGACCTGACTATTATGGGCAACCTGTTATTCGTGTGATGGAGAGCAAGGATAGTTCGCTGTTCAGCCAAGAGAGTCTTGCACAATTCTATGCGGAAAAATACGTGATTTCTCCACAATCCGATCGGATGGGCTATCGCTTGCAAGGCTCCATACTGGAGCTGGATCAGCCCCTGGATCGGCTGTCTGAAGCCGTTACCTATGGCACGGTGCAGGTGCCACCGGATGGTCAGCCCATCATCTTGATGGCAGATCATCAGACGATTGGAGGTTATCCTGTCATTGCACAGGTAGCTCGGGTGGATATGCCAATCTTGGCTCAGGCTAGGCCAGGAACCCAAATTTCTTTTAAAAAGATTACGCATGATCAAGCCGGACAGTTGTATATGGAACAGGAAATCAATATGCAACTCATAGATAAGCTGATACGCAGAAGAATGGCAGGAATGGAGGGCGCTTAATGAATACCTCGAAAACCTTGGATATCAATTGTGATCTGGGCGAAAGTTATGGTATATATCGCACGCTATCGGACGAGGCCATTCTACCCTTGATTACATCAGCCAATATTGCCTGTGGATTTCATGCAGGAGACCCGGCTACAATGCGGCTGACGGTGGAGAGGGCATTGGAGCATCAGGTGGCAATTGGAGCCCACCCCGGGTTGCCGGATTTGCAAGGGTTTGGCAGAAGACGAATGGAGATTACGCCAAGGGAAGCATATGACATGGTGGTATATCAGATGGGTGCGCTGGATGCCTTTGTCCGTGCAAGTGGAGGGCGCATGCATCACGTGAAACCGCACGGTGCCTTATACAATATGGCCGCAGAAGATGCGAAGCTTGCTGAAGCCATCGCGGAGGCGATCTATCAAGTACAGCCCGAACTGTATCTGTATGGCCTCGCGGGCAGTGAGCTGATTCATTCTGCGAATCGCATCGGTCTGCGCAGTGTGAGCGAAGTATTTGCGGATCGAACCTATGGGGCGGATGGAAAGTTAACTCCTCGCAGCCAAGCCGGAGCCCTCATTGAAGAATCGGGACAAGCGATTGCTCAAGTGCTTCGGATGGTGAAAGAAGGCGTGGTTATATCCACGGATGGTACACTGGTTCCCATTAAGGCAGAGACGGTATGTATCCACGGTGACGGTTCGAACGCTCTCGCATTTGCGCAAGAGATTCGTCGCGTGTTGGAATCGGAAGGGGTTAGGCTGTCCGCGCAAACAGCTGGATAAACATCTTCAGCAGAACGACAGCTTACATTGTTTTGTTAAATTGAACTGTGAAACTTGGAAAGACAAGGAGTGAATGAACAGAATGAAACCCATACGAAACTCGGCGAAGGCCGTCATTGTGCAGGATGCACGATTGCTGGTCATCCGGCTGGAAGATCAATATGGTACAGCTTATGTGTTCCCAGGTGGGGGGCAGGAGAAGGGTGAAGAACTCAAGGATGCGGTCGCACGCGAATGTCTGGAGGAGATTGGTCAGGCCGTGAACGTGGGAGAGCTGTTACATATCCGGGAGTATATCGGTAAAAATCATGAATTCGCCGAGTGGGATGCAGATATCCACCAGGTTGAATTTTATTTTGCGTGCAGCCTGATAGATCCGGAGGCAACTGTTTTTGAAGGCTCCAATCCAGACGACCACCAAGTCGCTGTGGAATGGATTGCACTTGAAGAGCTGTCCCAGATTCGTCTATATCCAAAAACCATTGGCGAATTGCTTCTTAAATCAGGCTCTTCTTCAATCTATCTTGGAGATCTGAATTAAATTAGCCATGAAGAAATATCGTGCTAGCCCCTTTATGTAAACACTTTTATAAATAGCATTTCCAATTTTGTCACGTTTGCGTATCGGTTCATGGATTCACCATAGGTGAGGTGGGTACACTATAAGTACAGGCTTATTACACCTAACGTAAGTTGACTGTACTTATACACAGCAACGGAGCGGATAAAACCTAAAGAAACGAAACCTGCAAAGTTAAGTACAGGTTTCTGTTTGAACTTTAGCTTACCCACTCCTCAAATTGGGAGAACAGTAGACGTAGTGGAGGGGACGGAATCGATTCTGAGGAAGCGAAGCGTTCGCCTTTATCAACGGATTTTCCCTTTGAGAAAAGGGAATCAGAAAAATCCGGGGATAACAGCGATCCAAAGAACGATCCGTACCCGGAACGGCCGCCTACACAGTCCTTCCAACATTCCCTCAAACCGAAAGGAGCACTTCCCATGAACCAGACTGAATTGGAACAAAACATTGTAAAAGCATTGGAAAACAATCCCTTTTGCAGCTTCTCCACTGTGGAGAACGGTAAACCAAAATCCCGTTATATGGCGCTTTTCAACGATGGACTGAACATTCATCTGGCAACGAATCGCCGCACACACAAAGTAGAAGAGCTGGAGAATAATCCGAATGTTAGCCTTCTACTCGGTTATGAGGCTGGTGGCTCCAAGGAAGTAGTTGAGATCGAAGGAACCTGTGAAGTGACGAAGAACGAGGGCTTGCGTGAGCAAGTATGGAACGACGAACTGAAGGCATGGTTCGATGGACCTAACGATCCGAACTATGTCATTCTGGACATCACACCGGCTCGTATTGAATACACAGGGAAAGACCACGAACACCACGTTTGGGAACAATAATTCGAATATGAAAATAACCTTTGCGAAGTAGCGTCCGTACGCGGAAATACGCGCAGAGTTCAATCCAACCGTGAAAGCCATGAAGGCTTCACGGTTTTTGTTATGGATGAATAATGCTGAATTGGACATCGATGTAAGGCATATGTAATATACGTATTTTAAAACAAATAAGCACTATATACCTACTAAAATATTGAAAAAAATGTCGAAATCACGCATGATATTGTAAACTCGGTCCGGTATGTGCGGGTAATGTAAAAAATAATGCTTTTCAATGGCTGAACATTGCGTTATGATTTGGAATGTAAACGACAAGCACAGACATAAATAGATGTTCATGTGAGATAAACTTACCTGAAGTTCCGATGCATGCCATCTGAGCGTCAGTACGCACAACCCATGAAATCTATCTTTTTTCTGCGCCTGTTCGTTTGCCCATTCATGCATGATTCAATGTACATAACCGGGAGGGGTTATTTTGAAAACGAGTAAAAAAGTATTATCAAGCCTGACTGCCGCTTTGGTTGCATTAAACGTGCTTGCGGTATTTCCGGTACCTGTATCGGCTGCGGATGCTGCCAAAGTGAAGCTGCGGATCATGGAAACCACAGACATTCATACCAACCTGGTTAACTATGACTACTATTCCGACAAAGAGACAGACCAGTATGGACTCGCCAAAACAGCTACACTGATTAAGAAAGCCCGTGATGAGGCGAAGAACAGCCTGCTGTTTGATAACGGGGATCTGATTCAGGGAAATCCGCTGGGAGACTACTCTGCGAAGATTGATCCACTGAAAAAGGGTGAGACTCACCCTGTATATAAAGCGATGAATCTGCTCGATTATGATGCAGGTAACATCGGTAACCATGAATTCAACTATGGTCTGGACTTTCTGGACATGACGCTGGAGGGAGCGAACTTCCCTTACATTAATGCCAATGTCTATGTAGACGATGGTGATGATGTTGAGACGAATGATAAGAACTATTTCACACCTTATGAGATTTTGGACAAAAAAGTAACGGATGAGACTGGCAAGGAACATACGATCAAAGTGGGTGTGATCGGATTTGTACCGCCACAAATCATGCAGTGGGACAGCGCTAACCTTGAAGGCAAAGTAATCGCCAAGGATATTATTGCTACCGCGAAAAAATTCATTCCGAAAATGAAAGCCGAAGGTGCCGACATTATTGTAGCGATCCCTCACTCCGGATTTGAGGATATTCCTCAAACGGATCTGATGGAGAACTCCGTATTGTACCTGAGCCAGGTAGAAGGCATTAATGCCATTTTATTTGGACATGCTCACAAAGTATTCCCAAGTGCTGATTTTGCCGGCAAAAAAGGGGTAGACCTTGAGAAAGGTACAATTAATGGCGTTCCTGCTGTAGAGCCAGGGTTCTGGGGTGATCATCTTGGTATCATCGACCTGGATCTGGAGCTGGTTGATGGCAAATGGAAAGTGGTAGATTCCAAAACGGAAGCACGCCCAATCTATGACACAGCCAACAAAAAGCCACTGGTAGATGCGGATCAGGACATCATTGATGCGGTTCATGAAGAGCATGAAGGTACATTGGAGTATGTTCGTGGCCCGGTGGGCGAAACGACTGCACCTATCAACAGCTTCTTCGCTCTGGTACAGGATGATCCATCCATTCAGATCGTAACGAATGCACAGAAATGGTATGTCGAAAAACATATGCAAGGTACGGAATATGAGAAAATCCCTGTATTGTCCGCAGGTGCACCATTCAAAGCCGGTGGACGTTCAGGCGCTTCGTATTACACGAATATCCCTAAAGGCACCATTGCGATCAAAAACGTTGCTGACCTGTACGTATATCCAAATACGGTACATGCTGTAATGGTTAACGGCGCAGAACTGAAAGAATGGCTGGAATGGTCTGCAGGCCAGTTCAACCAGATCGACCCGGCTAAAGGTGGACAACAACAACTGATCAACAACGACTTCCCAACGTACAACTTCGATGTTATCGATGGTGTAACGTATCAGATTGATGTGACCCAACCAGCCAAATACGATAGCAAAGCTACGATTGTTAATGCATCCGCAAGCCGGATCAAGGACCTGAGCTTTAATGGCAAACCGATTGACCCAGCGCAAAAATTCATTGTAGCGACGAATAACTACCGTGCTTCTTCGTCCAAGCTGGCTAACCCGGACGGTAAACGTATCGTTCTGGCTGCACCGGATGAGAACCGTCAAGTGATCATCGACTACATCCGTGAGAATAAAACGATTAATCCGGCAGCGGACGGCAACTGGTCCCTGGCGCCAATTAAGCCATCTGCTGGGTTAACCGCAGCAGCGCTGAACGATCTTGAAGTTGTGTTTGCTTCTTCCCCGGATGCAAAAGATCTGGTTGAAGCAAACCCGGCGATGTCTTTCATTGGTACAAATGATGATGGTTTTGCTGAATACGGCATGAAATTGACTGGAGAAGCAACAACAACTCCGAAACCAGGTACGGAGCCTGCTCCTACGCCTACAAAGCCAACTAAACCTACGGAGCCGACTACTCCAACCAAACCAACGACCAAGCCACAGCCTGAGAAACCAGCGGGCGGCAAAGTGGTATATGTAGTGAAAAAAGGCGATAACTTGTACCGTATCGGCTTAAAATATGGTGTGGACTGGCGCAAGATTGCTACATTTAACGTAATTCCAGATGTGCATAACCTCAAAGTTGGGCAGAAAATCGTGATTCCCGCTTCATAATTTTAATAAGCGGTGAGGAGGAGACCGACAGTCATCAGACTGTCGGTCTTTTTTTCTGCAAATTTGAATATATTTGTTCCAATAACCGTCATACAGGAAGTCATCAAAACAGTAGAGATTAATTTCAAGACCCATGATATAATATTTACAAACTTTGGGTATATACAAGTGAACATTAATGAACATGGAATCATAAATTGGCAAGGGGGTCCTACATGAATTGCAGTGGCTGCAGTCCAATCTATCCTATAGAGGGTCAAGGTACCTTGTACCTGCGTCCCAATTCCCCCGCTTTGCTGGAAGCGCTGCAAACGCCGGGAAGACATATCGAAACGTCAGATGACATGATGTGGATGCATTTCTCGAATCTTGAGGCGGTTCAGAGCTTGATCGAGGAGATTGTGCAAATGGAGCCAACGTTAACTCACTCCCTAACCGTTCAGATTATGCCTTTATACGAAAAGGCCAGCAATGAAAGCTGGATCAGTTTAAGCATGCAGCAATCTCGTTTCAAACATGCCGATCTGGTTACCATTATTTTGGAGCATCAATTCAGCAGTCATATGCAGCCCATCGTTGATGCATCGGAGCAAATTATTGGCTATGAGTTTTTACTTCGTCCGTCTGATCATGGAAAATCCTTCAGTTCCTATGAATTATTTGAAGTTGCGCGAGCGACCGGGTTACATTCTTTTCTGGATCGAACTGCGCGTATTACTGCCATTGAGACCAGTGCCCATTTTCTGCCGCAAGGTGTTAAACGCTTCGTGAATTTCCTGCCTTCCTCCATATATAACCCCGAATATTGTCTGACACATACGTTTGAAGCGATTGAACGTCTTTCGCTTGACCCTAAAGATTTTGTGTTTGAAGTCGTGGAAACAGAGCAGATACAGCATATGTCCATCTTGCAGCATATCTTTGAGGTGTATCGATCCCGTGGAATGTCCGTTGCACTAGATGATGTAGGTGCTGGATATTCGACAATAGAGTTGATGAATCGGTTAGAACCGGATTTTGTCAAAATAGATCGAAGTCTTATTGACCGTTGCGATCAGGATTCGACCAAACAACAGAAAATTCTTCGTATTGTTGAGATGTCGAGTCGATTTGGAGGTCAAGTACTTGCAGAGGGGATCGAGCGAATGGAAGAGTTTGAATTCTGCCGTTCTATAGGTATTGAGCTTGCACAAGGCTACTATTTCGGTAAACCTTCGGCACAACCCCCAGATGGCCCGTATTCCAACACGCTGCCTAGTTTCATTGAATAAAAACAGCAACCTGTACAGTGTACAAGTCACTTCTGATCAGAAGTGGCTTGTTTGGTGTGTCTGCACTTTTTTCTCTCAAATAAATACTCTCCATTAGCCGATATATAAGATAAGCCTTGTAGATTGATCCATACATACAAAGAAAGAGGCCGTTTTTACATTTAGAGGGGGAGAAAGCAATGAGTGAAGCTCAGGATAATAAAATAGTGAAAGCAGCAAAACCCGCCAAACCCAAACAAAATAAAAATAAAAAGAAGAATAAAAAGAAAGGTTTCGTCTGGAATATAAGGAACAAACTATTGGTCTCTTTCCTGGCAGTTCTGCTCCTGCCAAGTCTGGCCATAGGCTTGATCACACTAACGATGGCTGAAGATGGCGTACAAGGACAATTAGTAGACAGCGCCCAGCAAAGTGTGAACACGGCCAATACCATTGTAGAAAGCCAAGTGAATTACAAGATCCATGACATTAACTATTTTGCGGATGCTCTTGATTCAGCCCTCATTAAAGGAGAGAACGATAGTCCTGAGATTCAGGTGAAACTGGAGCAATATCTGGGCTTGCATCCGGATGCCATGAATATTTTTGTGGGAACGACAGATGGAGTTATGGTTCGAGGTAAAGCAACAGCGAGCAGCACGCGGGGAGATGCGTATGATCCAAGGGAGCGGGAGTGGTACAAACTTGCGATGGAGAAGCCAGGTGCACCCGTCGTGTCAGCTGTATCCGTTAATACGGACGGCGTTGCCGTTGTATTTATCTCCAAAACATTAAAGGACCAATCCGGTGTGGTCGGTTTGTCTCTGGATCTGACAGATCTGCAAGAGCAGGCATCCATTAAGGTGGGTAAAGAAGGCTACGTCATGATTATGGATGCGAACAAAAATTATGTCGTATCCCCTGTAGTAGATGCAGGTACGCCGGAAACGAGTGGTTTGCTGGATGAGATGTATGAAGGTCCAGAAGGTCAATTCGATTACGTGTTCAACGATCAGCCGAAGATGATGATTTTCTCAACAAATGAAGCAACAGGCTGGAAAATTGGCGGCACGATGTTCAAGAGTGAAATAACTGATGCGAGTAAGGATATTCGGATGGCTACATTTATAGTTATTCTTGCGGCCACGTTCCTTACGCTCATCTTTATTATCTGGTTCACACGTTCCATGCTGCGTCCAATCAAGCGTCTGCAGGAATCAGCCAGAGCTGTAAGTAAAGGTGATCTGACCGTGAAAATGGAAACGGGTCGTAAAGATGAAGTCGGTGATCTGGCGAAGTATTTCGAGCGTATGGTTGATAACCTGCGGATGATGATTCTCGGTGTACAGGAGACGACAGAGCAAGTATCTGCTTCTTCACAAGAATTGACTGCTAGTGCAGAACAAACGACCAAAGCGATTGAACATTCAACGCTAGCCATTCAGGAACTGGCTGAAGGTGCAGAGCAGCAGGTGAACAGTGTGAGAGACGGATCTGCACAGATGAGCCGAATGGCAGAAGATGTTCGGATGATGTCGGAGCGTGTGCAGTCGATCACAGCGAATATGCGTAATACGTCCGGAGCGGCTTCTTCGGGGAATGAGGCAGCAGGACAGGCTGTTGTGCAGATGAACAGTATTCAGGAAACGGTGGAACAGCTCGGAACGGTAGTCCAGTCTCTGAATGCTCGTTCGGTTGAGATCGGCAGTATGGTTGATGTTATCGCATCAATCTCCAAACAAACCAACTTGCTCGCATTGAATGCGTCCATTGAAGCGGCAAGAGCGGGGGATGCGGGGCGTGGATTTGCTGTCGTAGCAGGAGAGGTGCGTAAGCTCGCAGAAGAATCCGGAAGCTCGGCAGGACAGATCGGTGAGCTGGTACACAATATCCGTCAGGACATGGATGCTGCTCTTATCGCCATGAATGCGGCTCAGACTCGGGTGGGAGAAGGTATTCAAGCTGTGAATACATCAGGACAATCGTTTGCCCAGATTCGGGAGGCGGTGGAAGATGCTGTTCATACATTGGATGACTTGTCCGAAACAACGAAGCAGCTGGAGAACGGTGCATCCCATGTTGCCAAGGCGATGAGCGACATTTCCAATGTGACCCAGGAATCGGCTGCGAATACAGAATCCGTGTCTGCATCTTCGCAAGAACAACTGGCATCGGTAGAAGAGATTGCATCATCCTCAGCACATCTGAACAGCATGGCAGAACAATTACAAGGACTGCTCGGCATGTTCAAGATGGTGGAGGATACACCGAAGGATAAGGGTAGCGATAAATCCTGATATGGGGACAGCGAAACCTACTACAGTTTATATAAAAATAAAGATAGACATTGCTCCTGCAGCCCTGTATAAATATATCGTCTGGTTCTTCCGCACATCGTGCGGTGTAATCTTTCAATATAATGATTGAATGAACGATAGAATATATTGAGACAGGGTACAGCAGGAGGCTCTATGGTATACGTAGCAATATTGATCTTTGCAGTAACGATCACCTTGGTGATCTGGCAACCTCGAGGGTTGGGTATCGGTTGGACTGCCTCAGGTGGGGCATTGCTTGCCCTGCTGTGTGGAGTCGTGAGCTTGAACGATGCCTCGGATGTGGCATCCATTGTATGGAATGCTACGCTGGCCTTTGTCGGCATTATTATGATTTCTCTTATTCTCGACGAGACAGGTTTCTTCGAATGGGCTGCCCTTCACATGGCGAGACTGGCTGGAGGAGATGGTCGCAGACTGTTCTTCTACTCCATTTTGCTGGGGGCCGCAGTGTCTGCCTTGTTCGCAAATGACGGTGCAGCACTGATTCTGACGCCAATTGTGCTCGCGATGGTGCGTGCATTGAAGTTTGATGAGCGTATGGTGCTGGCTTTTGTGATGGCGAGTGGATTTATCGCAGATACTACATCGTTGCCGCTGGTGGTCAGCAATCTGGTTAATATTGTGTCTGCTGATTTCTTTGGTATTACCTTTGTGGAATATGCAGTGCGCATGGTTGTGCCGAATCTATTCTCGATCGTAGCGAGTACGGGAATGCTGTTCTTGTTCTATCGCAAAAGCATCCCTCGTCGCTACGATATCTCTGCGGCGCGTGACCCGAAGGACGCGATACGTGATCCGCGGATGTTCCGAATCGCCTGGTTCATGCTGGGGCTGTTACTGGTGGCCTATGCATCCAGTGAGTTTCTGCCGATTCCCGTGTCGGTTATCGTTGGCTCCGTTGCGTTGCTGTTCGCTTTATTAGCACGCAAGAGCGAGGCTGTTGATCTGAAACGAGTAATCAAGGAAGCGCCATGGTCAATTGTGGTGTTCTCAGTGGGCATGTATATCGTCGTATATGGACTGCGCAATGCGGGGTTAACAGATCATCTGAGCCGCTGGCTGGATGCCATAGCGGAGCATGGTCTGCTGGCTGCTTCGCTCGGGATGGGCATCATCGCCGCCGTATTGTCATCGGTGATGAACAACCTGCCGACCGTGTTGATTAACCTGCTAGCCATCCAGGGTGCGCACACCGAAGGGATCGTTCAAGAGGCATTGATCTATGCCAATGTCATTGGTTCCGATCTGGGCCCCAAAATGACCCCGATTGGATCACTTGCCACATTGTTGTGGCTACATGTGTTGTCCCGCAAAGGTGTGAAGATAACATGGGGATATTATTTCAAGGCAGGTATCATCCTGACGATTCCTACATTGCTAATTACCCTGGCCGGATTGGCATTGTGGTTATGGATTCTGGGTTAGTAAAATTAGATTTTACATTAGGAACATCTTAAACATTCAATGTATTGTAAAAAGGCTGCTCTCAAAGCTGGTGCTACGCACTGGCAGCGAGGCAGTTTTTTTATATCCTGCTTTTGTACCTTCTATAGAAGAAACAGATTTTCTTGCTCTATCAAAGAATCAACAAAGAATTTACATAAGGTCAGCCTATTATAGGGCTGGCCTTCTTTGCCTACACCCCAGGCAAGGAGATTGAAATGCCTGAGATCCAACGAGCGCTGACACAGCGAAGGAAAACCGCGATCGTAGTGGAGGGGACGGAATCGATTCTGAAGAAGCGAAGCGTTCGCCTTTGTCTCCTAATTACAACAATTAGAATTATTGATCAAAGAAATTTGGAGACAACAGCGATCAAAAGAACGATCCGTAACCGGAACGGCCACTCAGGTATCAGCTACTTAATATTTCTATAAGTAAATTTTTTTCATGGAAATCTGGACACAATACGGATTAAAACAACGTCCGTTCCCGAAGCGACCACTTCAGCGCTAGATTAAATCCCAAATATTTCAAAATGCTGCCGATATTTTTAACATTGCGTTTACAAAACACTGATTTTAAGATGACATACTGAAACTACAATGAGTAAAGAGTTGATGGTGAACAAACAAATTCACAAAACGCCATCACTACATTGGGGGAGGAAAACAAAACATGTTTAAAAAGTTGCCGTTTATTTTGATGACCTTAACGTTCGTACTGGTACTCGCAGCATGCGGATCGAAAAATGACGCTGGTACAGAGGGTGCCGCAAGCAATGGATCAGGAGAAGCTGCTACTGAGCTTAGCGGTAACATTCTGGCAGTCGGATCGACAGCATTGCTACCTCTGGTAGAACAAGCTGGACAGAAATTTATGGCAGTTGATGAATATAAGAACGTAACGGTTCAAGTTCAAGGTGGCGGTAGTGGTACTGGTTTGACACAAGTATCTGACGGACAAGCTACAATCGGTAACTCTGATGTATTTGCAGAAGAGAAGCTGGAGGACGAAGCCAAAGTAAAAGAACTGGTTGACCATCAGGTAGCAGTAGTAGCTATGGCGCCAGTAAGCAACAAAGATGCAGGTGTAGAAGATTTGACGAAGCAACAACTGATCGACATCTTCTCCGGTAAAGTAACGAACTGGAAAGACGTTGGTGGTGCGGATCAAGCAATCGTTATTGTAAACCGTCCGAGTAGTTCCGGTACTCGTGCAACTTTCGAGAAGTATGCGCTTGGTGCAAAAATGGATGATATCCCAGGTTCGATTCAAGAAGATTCTTCTGGTAACGTAAAAAAACTGGTAGCTGAAACGCCAGGAGCTATTGGTTACCTTGCCTTGTCTTACTTGGATGACAGCTTGCAAGTGTTGAAATACGAAGGTGTAGAAGCAACGGTTGAGAACGTAGAAGCAGGAACTTATCCAGTATGGGCTTACGAGCACATGTACACGAAAGGTGAGCCGGATGCAGCAACAAAAGCATTCCTGGACTACATCTTGAGTGACGAAATTCAACAAAATGACGTGACAGAACTTGGATACATTCCAATGTCAGGTATGAAAGTAAAACGCGATGCAGCAGGTAATGTGGTTCAATAATCTTTGAACTTGCGCATACGGCGAAAGAGGCGGACTTAGGTCCCGCCTCTTTACGCGGTTTGCTCTAAAATAATCCCATATTTTGCATTAATTCTACTATAGAAGGATGGTTGTTATGGAACAGACCGAAGGGGGAACGGTAATGAATAACAAGTTGAAACCGCGCCGGCCCTTAAAAGAGAAACATTATTGGGAAGAGTGGACGGGACGGATCTATACGTCGATTTGTGTCGTTTTCCTGATCGTTGTCATGTTTTCCATTGTTTATTTTGTAGCGTCCAAGGGACTATCAACATTTTTCCAAAATGGAATAAGCATAAGTGAATTTCTTGGTGGGAAAACGTGGAATCCAACAGGGGAACCTGCTTTTTACGGGGCATTGCCGTTCATTACAGGTTCTTTCATTACAACCTTGCTTGCAGCATTGATCGCAAGTCCGCTTGGCTTGTGTGCAGCACTTTTCATGACAGAGATTGTTCCGGGTAAAGGCAAAAAAATATTGCAGCCTGCGATTGAGCTCTTGTCTGGAATCCCGTCCGTTGTGTACGGATTTATCGGTCTGAGTGTCATCGTACCCTTGCTGCGCAGTATCTTTGGTGGAACAGGCGTCGGGATTGCAGCCGGATGTCTTGTTCTCGCTGTAATGATTCTTCCTACGGTGACAAGTATTATGGCAGATGCTTTGTCCGCTTTGCCAAAAGGATTACGTGAATCATCGTACGCACTGGGTGCCACTCGCTGGCAAACCATCTACCGTGTCATCATTCCAACGACTTTGCCAGCTTTGTTGACAGGTGTCGTTCTGGGTATGGCCCGTGCTTTTGGTGAGGCACTTGCTGTGCAGATGGTTATCGGTAATGCACCGCATGTTCCAACATCCTTGCTCGAATCGGCTTCAACATTAACAAGTGTAATTACACTCAGCATGGGTAACACCACGATGGGTTCTGTTCATAACAATGCACTGTGGAGTATGGCGCTTGTCCTGCTGGTGATGACATTTGTCTTCGTCATTCTGGTTCGCCTGCTTGAAAGGAGGAACCGGGTATGAAAATGAAGGCAAAGACGGTAGATAAAATTGCAACATCTGTCATCGTTATACTGGCCCTGTTCATTGTTATTCTATTGCTCGGTCTGCTTGGCTTCATCATGTATAGAGGCATTGGACATATTAGCTGGAACTTCCTGACAAGCGCACCGCAGTTGCTTAAAGGTGGCGGCGGAATTGGTCCACAGCTCTTTAACTCTGTATTCTTGCTAATCCTGACCTTGATTGTTACCATTCCACTCGGATGGGGCGGCGGGATTTACATGGCTGAATACGCCAAACCAGGCAAGATTACAAGCTTCATTCGTCTGGTCGTTGAAGTATTGTCATCATTCCCTTCCATCGTTATTGGTTTGTTTGGTCTCTTATTGCTTGTAAATACATTTGGTCTTGGTTTCTCCCTGATCTCGGGTGCCTTGGCTCTGGCGATCTTTAACCTGCCATTGATGGTACGGACAACGGAGCAGGCTTTCCGGGCCGTTCCGAAGGAACAGAAGGAAGCAGGTCTGGCGCTGGGACTGTCCAAGTGGAAGATTATCACTTCCATTCTGCTGCCTGTAGCATTGCCGAGCTTGATCACGGGTACGATCCTGGCTTCCGGCCGGATCTTCGGTGAAGCAGCCGCGCTGATGTTCACCGCAGGTATGAGTAGTCCACCATTGGACTTCACGGATTGGAATCCGACGAGTCCAAGATCACCGCTTAATCCTTTCCGTCCGGCAGAGACACTTGCTGTCCATATCTGGAAAGTAAATAGTGAAGGCATTGGGCCAGATTCCAAAGAAGTGGCAGCAGGGGCATCCGCCGTGCTTGTCATTCTCGTGCTGGCGTTCAATCTAAGTGCACGCTGGATCGGTCGGGTTGTATTCCGCCGCATGACAGCTTCGAAATAAGGAGGAACCAACATGGCCATACCTTTTGGTACGGAACAGTTAAGCATATATTATGGACATTTCCAGGCAGTGAAGCAGATCAGTCTGACGTTTCCTGAAGCAAGCGTAACGGCTCTTATTGGACCGTCTGGTTGCGGTAAATCCACGTTCCTCCGGTCACTTAACCGGATGAACGACGAGATTGCTGGTTCCCGCACAGAGGGACATATCTGGATGGACGGTAACGATCTGAATGAGCCTGGAACCGATGTAATCAAGCTTCGCCAGAAGATTGGCATGGTGTGGCAGAAGCCGAATCCTTTTCATAAGTCCATCTACAACAATATCGCGTTTGGCCCCCGCTACCGTGGTACGAAGAGTAAGAAGGCACTGGATGAAATTGTGGAAAAAAGCTTGCGCCGTGCTGCGCTCTGGGATGAAGTGAAAGACAGACTGCATGAGTCAGCTCTGTCTCTCTCCGGCGGACAACAGCAGCGTCTATGTATCGCTCGCGCTTTGTCTGTTGAACCACAGATTCTGCTGCTCGATGAGCCGGCATCTGCCCTTGATCCAGTATCCACGGGTAAGGTTGAGGAATTGATTACCGAGCTTAAGAAAGATCTGCGGATCGTCATTGTTACCCATAACATGCAGCAGGCGGCACGCATCTCGGATTACACGGCTTATTTCTATCTGGGAAGTATGGTTGAGCACGGGGATACAGAGCACATTTTCACGAACCCGGACAATCGCCTAACGCAAGAATACATTATGGGACGTTTCGGTTAATTGGATCATGGAGTGTAACATAGAGTAATAGAGATAAAGAAATAAATAGAGATAATAGAAAGCACAATGCCTGGACAGTTGTTCAGGGGTTGTGCTTTTTAATTTATAATTTTAGTGGGATTTTCTGTATGCGAGTTAGACATTATGCTACGATATTCAGTATGAAGAGAACGTTTACATAACTTCGAAGGAGATGTTGATAATCACTACGGATAAGATGTCTTACGACCACATGGCAGCTGATATCATACAGAACTACACGATTGAAAAACCTGTCGTTTCTTATATTCGTCACAACGAGAATCTGACGTACCATGTCGTGGATGAAGCGAGCGGGCAGAAGTATCTGCTGCGTATCCATCAAGCTGCATATGCAAGTATGTCTGGGATTCAACATACGCTTCCTGCACTGGAGGCAGAGATGAATCTGCTTCATGATTTAAACGCAACGACAGCATTACGCGTGCAACATCCGGTACGCAATGTATCAGGTGAATGGGTCACGGTATGGAGAAGTGAGGAAGGGAAAGAGACCTGTTGTACGGTACTGGAGTGGATTGAGGGCAGGGACATCCAGCAGGGAGAGCGCCTGACAACAGAGCAGATCTATGATCTTGGGGCACAACTGCAGACGCTTCATCAATATGGACGCGTACAGGAGAAACCCGAAGCCATTGAGGGAACGGTTGAAAGCAGAGGAATAGTGGATAGCAACGATCATCAGCGGACAGGAAGAGAGATGAGTCAGCTAGATCAAACGAAGGTACGGCCGGCATATGGCAACATTCAAGAGAACTTGGTCATGCTAGGACAGCTGGAGGAAGGCGTCAGACTGGGGATTTTTACAACGGAAGACTTTGATCTGCTTCGAGAAACGTTCGAGAACATTAATGAGCAGTTAGAAACATATCCGTACGATACAAAGACATGGGGAGTCATTCATGGGGATATTACCCGCAATAATCTGCTGATAACGGATGAGGGCATATCTATGATTGATTTTTGTCTATACGGTTATGGTTATTATCTTTTCGATGCTGGAGGGGCAGCACTTATGTTCAATCGGGAAGAGCGTGAACAGTTTCTATCTGGTTACACGAAACAGAGTGCACCGCTAACGGATCGGGATATGCGGTTAATGGAAGGATTCATGTTGATTTTTACACTGGGTTATTATGCCTTTCAGATGGCAAATGAATCGAGACACGAATGGATGAAAGACCGCATGCCGAAGCTGTGCAGCAAGTATTGTAGACCCTATGTACAGAACGAGAGCATCTTCTACGAGTTATGAGGTGTAATCCTGATATAAGGATTCAGCTGGGAAATCGAAGAACTGTACTTCAAAGATAAGGGTTGCCAGAACACCCGAACTGTTTGGTGGATAACAACATAGATAGTAGTAAGCACATAGTTGGGTTATTTGTAGGAACACAAAAATATGCTTTATATAAGGCTCTCTTATCGTATGTATGTGATAAAAGCTGACAAATCATTCTGTTTTACATCGATGCAACAGGAAATTAGGGAAATATACCCAAAGAAATCGTTAAGTTTGTTGACACTGATCTTCCGGTCGATTAATCTTAATGAAGAAGAAAATAACGACTTCCATTACTGTTCTGACATCAGTTCAGAAATGGTTCCATACAGCGGATGATAACGAGCGGGAGAGACCTGGGTTGGCCGAGTAAAATGGCTAGAGTTCAGGCACCGAAGGAGCAAGCTGCTGCGCACCCGGCGCAGTGGTTAATCTCTCAGGTAAATGTACCATCGTTGGACGCAACTCTGGAGAGTGCGCGAACTGCGCCACCCAAGGGGTATATGATCAGTTAGCCCGGTGACCTTGCCTGTAATCGCAGGCATTCACCTTGTCCTTGGACACTGCTGATCATGAAACTCTCAGGTATCGAGGACAGAGAGAGGGCCTGGGGCCTTCTTCTGTCCTTTTTTGATGTCATCATTCAGTAAAAAAGGAACATTGTGGCATGGAATCTGGATGCAAATGACGAATACAATTGGAGGGTTATAAGGTGCGATTTAAAGATGTGTTTTCAATTATTGGCCCGTCGATGACGGGGCCTTCAAGTTCACATACAGCTGGAGCAGCAAGGTTAGGGAGAATTGCTCGTCAGTGGCTCGGTTGTACGCCGGATCGGGCACGACTGACGCTGTACGGTTCATTTGCAGATACGTATCAGGGCCACGGCACGGATCTGGCACTGATCGGCGGTCTGCTGGACTATGTCACAGACGATCCGCGTATCCCGGATGCCGAGCAATACGCAGAAGAAGCGGGCATGGAGGTTGAGTTTTATACAAGCGGCCTGCCTGCTCCTCATCCGAACACGGTCAAAATTGAGTTATGGCATGGAGAACGTGCCTGCTCCTTGATCGGGGCTTCCATTGGTGGCGGCAGCGTATCGGTACATGCGATGAATGATTTTCGTGTCCAGATCAGTGGTGAATTCCCTACACTCGTTCTGCGGCATGCTGACAAAGCAGGTGTACTTGCGTCAGTGACGTCTACGATCAGTTCATCGGGAGTTAACATCGGTTATATGCAGGTGGATCGGAAAGCTCGGGATGGTGAAGCGCTGACGGCAATGGAGATGGACGGCGTGCCTAATCCGGATATGTTGAAGCGTCTGCGTTCGCTCGACCATGTACTGGACATTCGTGTCATTGATTTGAAGAGAGGAGTTGATTCGGATGCGGTTTAAACATCTGCACGAACTGAATACGATCTGTACAGCGGAATCCAAAACCATTGCTCAGCTGATGATTGAGGAGCAGGTCCAAGAAACGAATACGCCTGAAGCGGACGTTGTGCAGCAGATGTCAGACTATTATCAAGTGATGAAGGAAGCGGTACAGAAGGGGTTAACGGAAGATACCACATCACGCAGTGGGTTAACGGGTGGAGACGGTAAGAAAATGGCCGAGTACATTCGCAAAGGTGAGACTTGCTCTGGTGATGCTTCTGCACTTGCGATGGCGTATGCCCTGTGTGTATCCGAAGTGAATGCTTCCATGGGCCGCATCGTGGCAACACCAACAGCCGGTTCCTGCGGCATTATTCCTGGTGTGTTTATCAGTTCACAGGAGCGGTTTGGCTGGACGGACGAACACTTGGTCAACGGGTTGTTCTGTGCTGGGGCAATCGGTTATGTTATTGCGAACAATTCATTTATCTCTGGTGCCGAGGGTGGCTGTCAGGCGGAAGTCGGTTCTGCGATTGGTATGGCTGCGGGTGCCATGGTTGAACTGCGTGGAGGTACACCGGAGCAGGTCGTTCATGCCGTTGGCTTGGCGTTAAAAAATACACTTGGCCTTATCTGCGATCCAGTCGCAGGTCTCGTCGAAATTCCGTGCATCGTCCGTAACGGACTGGGTGCCGTCACAGCATTGGCTGCGGCCGACATGGCATTGGCCGGTGTGCGTAGTGCCATTCCGTCAGACGAAGTCATCGACGTCATGCTGGAAGTAGGCAGTGCGATGCCGAGCCGACACCGGGAGACAGCCCAAGGCGGATTGGCCCAGACACCAACGGGACGCAAAATGATGCAAAAGCTGGCCAAACCGAAGGCAAAGCGTGCAGAGCCGGAAACACCTGATTCCCAGGTTTAATCTGACAACAGGCTATGCCGAGAGAATAATACTGCGACATATGCATAACGGCTAATCCCAAAATAAGCGTCCGCAAACCTGAATCCAGGTCATGCAGGACGCTTGTTTTGTGATGAGGCGAGGCTAGGATGTATTTCATAAAATGTGTTGATAGATGTATGTGTATTAAGATGATCTCTGACTCACAGCCGTACTCAGTACAGCATATCCATACGCAGGCAATTCAATGGCAAGCACGCCATCATCCTTGGCAGTACGATGGTTTCCGCCGAATAGCTCTGTCCATTCCCCGTCTCCTGCTTCCAGTTCGACAATGGCTGTCTCCTCTGAACGATTGAACAAGATCAGGATGCGTTCCTCATCGTCTTGCCGTTCGAGTACCAGTTGGCTGCCATCGGGGCGAGCCTGCAGGAAACGAATGGTGCCTTCCGCACGCAGGGCGGGATGAGCATGACGTAGTGAGATCAGTTTCTGATAAAAGTCGAGCAACTCCCGGTCCTGCTTCGCTTCGTCCCATTCCATGCATTTCCGGCAACCCGGATCATGTTCGCCGTCCATGCCAATCTCGTCTCCGTAATAGATACACGGAGCACCCATGTAACTGAACTGGAATAGTGCAGCCAGCTTCATCTTGCGCTGATCGCCCTCACACAGGGTGAGCAGACGCGGGGTATCGTGGCTGTCCAGCAAGTTGAATGCTACTTGGCTGGCCTGAAGCGGATAGCGGGATAACTGTCGACCGATGGAGTTCGCGAACTGTTCGGCCTGCATCGTATTTTTCACAAAAAAGGCATTTACGGCATCGGTAAAAGGATAGTTCATGGAAGCATCGAACTGATCGCCCTGCAGCCAGGCAGAGGACTCATTCCAGACTTCACCCAGAATATAGGCTTCCGGATTAGCGGCCTTGACTACATGACGGAATTCACGCCAGAATGCATCATCCACTTCGTCCGCAACATCCAGCCGCCATCCGTCCGCACCCACTTCCTTGATCCAGTACTCGGCAACCTCCAGCAGATAGGCCTTCACCTCGGAATTCTCCGTATTCAGCTTCGGCATATGCGCTTCGAATCCGAATGTCTCATACGTAGGAATGCCATCTTTCACATCCAGCGGGAATTCGTGTACATGGAACCAGTCCTTGTATTTGGATTGTTCTCCGTTCTTCTGCACATCGACGAATGGTGCGAAGGTCTTCCCGGAATGGTTGAACACGGCGTCGAGCAGTACACGAATTCCACGCGCATGGCATAGCTCAACCAGTCGTTTGACGGTATCTGCGTCTCCAAAGTGACGATCTACCCGCAGATAATCTTCTGTATCATATTTATGATTGGTCGTTGCCTCGAAGATGGGGGTGAAGTAGATCGCGTTGATGCCGAGTTCACTGAGATAATCGAGATGGTCGATTACGCCTTGAAGATCACCACCGAAGAAATTAAACGGTGTTGGCTCGCCGCCCCAGGGTTCTACATTGTCCGGATTGATATCCGGGTTGCCATTGGCAAATCGTTCCGGGAAAATTTGATAGAATATCGCATCCTTCACCCATTCAGGGGGTGTGAATACGGCCCCGGCATGTATGTAGGGGAATTGGAACATGCGGCCCGGATCGTCCGGCTCTTCTTCCTGGAAGCCCGTCTCGGTCATCCAGATCTGCTCGTCTCCGTCTTTTAATAGAAAAGAGTACTTCAGCCGATGGTAAGGAGGCTTCACTTCACCTTCGTAATAATCGAACATGGAGTCTGTCGTAAACTTGGTTAAAGGAACCAGGGCTTTGGTTTCATCCCATGCATACTTATCCCCTGTCAGTGCGTATACCTCGGTCAGATCATTCTTTTTGGAACGAAGACGCAGGCGGATTGTATCCTGATCGTAGGCATAGGCCCAGTTCCGCTTCGGTTGATGATAGATGGCTTCCAGCAGCATATTAAGTTCCCTCCCGTTATTTGTAAACATGTTATGTACTTCGTGGACTGGTATGACATGACATCACGCAAGCTAATGATTAAGATATAATTAACCCAACTGGTGTAGAAAGGAAACGAATGCGCGTATGAAAACTAAACTGTTATACATTGAAGATGACACGGAAATTGCAACATGGGTAAGGGCTGATCTGGAGGAGCGTGGTTATGAAGTGATCTGGCTCGGAAGTGGTGAAGGTGCAGCTGAAGCTGCTGTTGGCTGCTCATTGATCATTCTGGATGTCATGCTGCCAGGGCTGGATGGATTCACGGTCGGACAGCGACTGAAAAAAGAACATCCGGCTATTCCTATTGTCATGTTATCGGCGAGAACGTCTATTGACGATAAGCTGCATGGTCTTGATTTTGCCGATGACTATGTGACCAAGCCGTTTCACCCCGATGAACTGGCTGCCCGAATTGAAGTTCAGCTGCGGAAGGCAGGGACTGCGATCTCATCCGATGCGGCCTTGAAGCTGGATCATCTCTCGATCTATGAGAAAGATAACCGGATCGTCAATGATGAGACGGGGGATGAGGTTGTTTTATCGGGCAAACAGTTCCATATCTTCGCCTACCTGTTACGACATATGGGCATGATTCGAACCAAAGAGCAGATCTATGAAGCCGTATGGAACGAGCCATATCTGGATGGGGACAAGACCTTAATGGTACATATTCGACATCTGCGCGAAAAGTTGGAGCTTGATCCGGCTAACCCTGTTATTATTCAGACAGTTCGTGGTGTTGGATATCGTGTGAAGAAGCCATGATCCACTGGTTCAGAGCACGGAAGAGCAAGAAAGGAGAACAGAGCATGGATCATAATTATAAGCAAACCGGGCAGGGAAAGCTTCGATTTGGACGGTCTTTGATGTCCCGATACATTATCCTGATCCTGGCGGCTATATTGTTTGTGCCTGTTGTCCTTCCAATCATATCCGTTATCTATATTGTCGTAGTGAATAATACGAACACGGACCGAGAGGCACCTTACGGTGACGTTACCCGGATCAGTAACCTTTGGTCGCGTGAAGCGGAGAACCTGGATGGTGCTTCGGAGGAAGAGATTAGGGCCCGATTGGAGCAATTACATGGCACGTATCCCAAATCTTCCATGTATCGTGTGAATACGAGCGGCGAAACCGTCTTTATTCTTGGGGGTGAAGATGTAACGCTTCTGAAATCCCCATCGCCGGATGGCCTGACAGACACGACATTGAGATGGTCACTGGATTCCGGGCAAACGACCGAGACTCATATTCCAGCCTTATGGAATGTGAACAATACGGTGCAATTCATGAAAGAAGCTTCCTTTCGCGATCCACTGACCGTCGTTGCATATATTGGTGGAAATGAACAGGACAAAGGACAGGGATTCATGATCATTGAAGTTCCGCGGTCGCTTTTGCAAATGAGACAGAGTAACTGGCCGATGGAACTCTTGTATCTCGGTATCGTAATGACCATCATCTTTCTGATCTTCATTATCATGTCGATTCTCTTCTTCGCACGTATTCGCAAAAGGCTTATTCGGTTGCAGACGGCAATGATGACCCCGGGCAAGGCAGGCATTCCACTTCCGGTTGACATTCGTCAGTCGGATGAGATTGGTCAGCTGGAGGATTCATTTAATCAGATGGTGCATCAACTCACTGACAGTCATCACCGGGAACGCGAGGAAGAACTATTGCGCAAACGCCTCATTGCCGGGCTTTCCCATGATCTTCGCACGCCGTTAACGGTAATTCGAGGACATATGCATGCACTGCATAAAGAAAACCTCAGCGAACAAGGCATCCACTCATTACAGCGCATGGAAGCGAAGATGGAGGATCTCGGCGGCCTCATTGACAACATGTTATCCTATAATTTGCTTACGAGCGGGAAATATACACTGAAACTGGAAGAGAAAGATATGCTTCGGATCGTCAGAGAGACGGCGGCCTCATGGTATCCGGTCTGGGAGAGAGAACAATTCGAGATTGATATTGACCTGCCGGAGAAACCTTTGATATGGCAAATGGATGAACAGGGTATGCGGCGTATTCTCGATAATCTGTTTCAGAACGTGATCCGTCATGCTGCGAGCGGAAAGTATATCGGCATAACAACGCAGGAGATTCAGGGCGAGACGGCCATTGTTGTTCAGGATCGGGGTCCTGGACTGCAACAGGATTCTGACACGAAAGGTACGGGTCTTGGCTTATCCATTGTAGACCTGCTGATTCGTGAGATGGGACTGCGCAAGCGGGTAGACAGCTCCGAAGCGGGTGTCCGAACATATATCTACAGTGGTGCGGGAAGCCACAAACCAGGGGAGTAGTTTTTTTTAAACTAAACTTAAACTGGAGACTACCTTGGCTTTAACCTTGGACGGTTACGATAGTTCTGAGGTGATCATACAGTGAGTGAAAATATTATTCAAACGGCTAATCTATGGAAAACATACCGGGACCGTGCAGCGGTCCGTGAACTTGATCTGCATATTAAAAAGGGAGATATCTACGGCTTCCTCGGTCCCAATGGTGCCGGTAAAACCACAACGATTCGCATGCTTCTCGGCTTGATTAAACCAACCAAAGGCGTGATCCGTGTCTTCGACAAGGACATCCGCAAGGATCGCATGGACATTCTGCGCCGTGTTGGTTCACTGGTCGAATATCCGTCTTATTATGGACATCTAAATGCGGTGGAGAACCTGGAAACACTGCGCCGGATTATCAATGTACCGAAATCGAGAATTGCTGAAGTGCTGTCCATTGTAGATCTGACCAAGGATGCCAAACGTTCGGTAAAGGGATACTCCCTTGGCATGAAGCAGCGCCTTGGTATAGCCAGCGCCTTGCTGGGTGAACCGGAGCTGCTCATTCTGGACGAGCCGACGAATGGGCTTGATCCTGCGGGCATTCAGGAGATTCGGGAATTGATCAAGCGTATGCCTCTGGAACATGGCATTACCGTACTTGTTTCCAGCCACTTGCTCAGTGAAGTCGAACAGATGGCAAGCCGCGTCGGCATTATCCGTGAAGGCAAGATGGTACTTCAGGATACTATTGCGAGTCTGCATAGTCAGACGGGCAGCTCGATTCGGTTAACGGTTTCCGAGCCGGAAGAGGCCATGAAGCTGGCCAGAGAACAGGGTCAATTCGGTCAGCGACAAGGTTCTACGTTAACATTCCCCTATATGGATAACCCTTCGGTTGCACTGCTTGTGCGCCGATTGATTGAGCAGGATCATGATGTGTATCGTGTGGAGGAACAACGTCAGTCTCTGGAAGATCTGTTCATGCGGGTCATTGGCGAGGGGGCATCCATATGACGGGACGTGCATTGTCTTCGGATTGGCTTAAGATTCGAGGGAAGGGAATCTGGTTCCTCGTTTTCCTGGCTCCTCTTGGATTGATCGCGATGCAGGCGCTTAACTTCGGTTTGCGTCTGGACTATCTGAAAGAGCAGTACGCAGATAACCTGTGGGGCGGATTGCTCGGCAATGTGGTTGTCTTTGTACCGTTGTCACTGATGCTGGGAGCAACCATTCTCAGCTCCATGATCGCTAATGTCGAGCATGAACAGGGATCATGGAAACAGCTGCTCGCGATGCCGATTCCCAGACCAGCCGTGTATTTAGCCAAGTTTCTGCTTGCCTGTGTGTTGCTGGTGATCTCCTGTTTGCTGCTAACTGCAGGGATTATAGGTCTGGGTCTGATCCTCGGATTCCATGCCAGTGAGATCCCTTGGACGCATGCGATCAAGCTGGGGTTGCTACCCTTGGCTGGTGCGCTTCCGGTGTTGTCACTGGAGTTATGGCTCACCATGGTAAACAAGAATCAGGCACTTCCCGTGACACTGGGCATCGTTCTCGCAATAACGGGCATGTTCGCACTCAGTATCTCGCCGAACTTTCCACTAGCTTGGCCACAGATGGCTTGGAATGGACCCAATCCATACCTGTATGCAGGCATGGGTGCAGGTCTGGGACTCTTGATTCTGTTGCTGGGTATGGTGCATTTCAGTCGGAAGGATGTGGCCTGATATGAGTTTTGCGACAACGTATTTCCGAATTCTGTCCGCTGAACGGTTGAAAATGGGCAAATCCCCCATATGGCTCCTGGTCCTGCTGAGTCCACTCATTGCGCTGCTGATCGGACTGTTGTCCACTCCGTCGGGGAATTGGCAGGTATTAATGACCACCATGGTCTTCCTGCATGGACTGCTCCTGTTACCGATGCTGACCGGCGTGTTCACGTCCTTTGTCTGCCGTTTCGAGCATGCAGGAGGAGGGTGGAAGCAGATGCTCGTGTTACCGCTCACACGTTCAGGCGTGTATGCAGGCAAACTGACGATTGTACTAATGCTTCTGGCGGGTACGCAAGCATTGTTACTGATGTCCATTCTGCTGGCAGGGTTGATTCATGGCATCACGGAGCCGATCCCTTGGGGGTTCTTGGTAGGGAAATTACTGCTTGGGTTATTGGCCTGTGTACCACTTGCTGCCCTGCAGATGTTCGTATCATTGGTGTGGAGCAGTTTTGCTGCACCACTCGCACTGAATTTTGCCCTGACCGTACCAAATATTCTCATCGTGAACTCAGCGACATATGGGCCGTATTATCCATGGGCACAACCGATGATTCTGATGACACCCGTTGACGGCGGAGGTTTCGGAGCCTACAACGTGCCACTGATGACGATGCTGGCGGTCGTCGGAGGCAGTGCTGTCATTTTCATTGGAATCGGGATGATGTATTTTGCGAAAAAAGAAATTTGAATAATTGGTTATACACCGGCTTATCGTAAGATCAAGATCCTTCTTAGGCAAAACATGCAAAGCTCTATTGTATGTATGCTTCAGGAGGATTTTTTCTAATGTCTGACCCACCCATCATGAATGGTCAGCTCCCGAATAATCTTGGCTGGTGCTCCGGCTACAAGCGTATTCTCGGGGACATCTTTGGTTACTGTGCTTCCGGCAGCCACGACTGCATTTCTGCCGATGGTGACGCCGGGAAGTATGAGCGCCCCTGTACCAATCCAGGCATTATCCTGAATTACAATCCGCTTGGCGGTCTGACTTCCGTCGTCCAGCGAGTCGATCCGGTGATAGGCACTGTCGAATATGCTTGTTCGCGGGCCGATCATGACGTTATTGCCAATCGTCACCTCTACGTTAGCCGCAATTCCTACACCAGCATTGATCATGACGTCATCGCCAATGGTTAATCGTGCGCCCTTAATCACAGTTAACTGGGTTCCCCAAGGTTTACCTATGATGTTAAGCCTCTTCCCCACTTGCAAATCACCCAATTTATTCAGATATACCTTACCCCTGATTCGTGGCAGTAGTCCCATGGATGGCTGGATCTTGCCAAAAACGGCCAAGCCTCTTAGTTTGCCGTAAGCAACCTTAACTCTGTTGGGCAGCATGATTCATCCGTCCTCTCCGAAGTTCAACAACACTTTTTAACGATTATAGCCTTTTCGATACAAAATGTATCGTTAATTTTCTGAAATACAATAATTTTTAATTCAAATTCCAACTATTTCATGACACATCATGGGAATTTAATCAATAGATTGTAAGCAAAATGAGACGAGAATCTGGTAAAATAAAAAAAGCTGTTTCTAGGCTGGCTTACATGGTTATTCGAGGGTAGGCCTATTTTACAGATAATGATTAATTTCAGTTGTTAGAAGAAGATGTTGGCTGAGAAAAGAGGGGTAAGCCTTGGATGTTAATAAAACGGAAACCCTGAAACGCATTATTTCGGAGGGAAGTTCTTACCAATCATTGTTTTTCAACCATCCGGATGCCATATATGTGATGGACATCCATGGCAACTATATGGATGCTAATCCCTCAGTAGAGCGGATATCAGGGCATACACTGGATGATTTGATTCGTATGAGTCGTAATCAGATCTGTCCTCCGGACAGTGAAAATTCACGCAAAGAATATATTAAAGAGGTACTGGCTGGACGTTCAGTCAGTAATTCCATTACTTTTTATCATAAAGATGGTTCCCTGAAACAGGCACAGATTACCTATATACCAATTACAGCGGACAATGAAGTTGTCGGTATCTACGGCATTGCCAAAGATGTTACCGATATCTTGAAAGTGGAACGTGAGCTGCAGGAGACCCGGGAGAAATATCAGGTACTCGCTGACCATGCGCAAGATCTCATTACGACTTGTACAACGGATGGCGTGCTGTTATACGTCTCACCTTCCGTATACACCCTGCTTGGTTACAAGCCGGAGGAAGTCACAGGAAAGTCTTTCAAGGATTATTGTTATCCCGGAGATTATCCTGATCCTATGGAACTTTCGAAGATTGGTAATGGTTGCAAGATGCGTGTGTTACACAAAAAGGGACACTACATCTGGATGGAGACATTGGCGAAGCCCGTGGCTGGAGAACGGGGCAAGAGTACGCAGATCGTCAGCATCAGCAGGGATATTACTCAGCACAAAGATGCAGATAGACGACTTCGAGAAAGTCGGCAGCGATACAGATCGCTGTTCGAACATAATCCGGCGGCCGTGTATTCATTGAATCTGGAGGGCGAATATAGTGCGGTGAACAGCAAGCTGGTCCAAATGCTGGATGTTCCACGCAATAAGCTTATTGGCAAATCGTTTTTGTCCAATCTGGATAAATGTGAAGTTCAAAACGGTAAAACGAACTTTGACAAGGTTAAGCAAGGTGATCCGCAATATTATGAGACTCGAATTGTGAATTCAAGTGGTCGGAAGATCGAAGTGTCGGTTACGAATGTGCCCATTATTGTGGATAAAGAAGTGGTAGGTGTCTATGGAATCGTGTCCGATATTACCGAGCGTAAGGAATATACGGAACGGATTCAGGAGCTTAGCAAGCAACATGAGCTAATTCTCAACACAGTTACGGAAGGAATATATGGTTTGGATGCGGATGGAATCACCATGTTTATGAATCCTGCAGCAGCTTCGATGTTCGGTTATGAGGCGAAAGAATTCATCGGCAAAAACTCACATCCCATTATCCATCACACCCGTGCAGACGGAAGTCATTTCCCAAAAGAAGAGTGCCCCATCCACATGACCGTGTTGGATGGACAGAGACGGTCCATCAAGGAAGATGTGTTCTGGCGCAAAGATGGCAGCAGTTTTCTGGTGCAGTATCAGGTGACGCCGATTATTGAACAGGGACAGATTCAGGGCGCGGTAGTCGTATTCAATGACATGACTGGCGAACGTGAAATTGTACGTGCCAAAGAGACAGCTGAGCTGGCAGCTCAGGCCAAGTCAGAGTTTCTATCGATGGTCAGCCATGAGATCCGGACACCGATGAACGGGATCGTGGGTATGACAGAGCTGTTGATTGGAACTGATTTATCAGAAGAACAGCGTGAGTATGCCGAGATTATTCAAGACAGCGGCGATGCACTGCTGAACATCCTTAATGATATTTTGGACTTCAGTAAGCTGGAATCCGGTAAAATGGCGCTGGCTTACGAACCATTTGCATTACGCAAGATGCTGGAACAGGTTGCCGAACTGTTTAAACCTCGTGCAGATGAGAAACAGCTAGAGATCAGATTTCGTCTCAATCCAAGCATCCCTGAATTCATGGTGGGGGACTCCATGCGTATCCGGCAGATTCTGGTGAATCTGGTTGGTAATGCGCTGAAGTTCACAGACCGGGGAAGTATTGATGTGAACGTGGATATCATCAAGGGCAGGAAACCTGAAGACAGCGTGCTTGATTTTGCTGTGCAAGATACAGGCATCGGCATTCCGGCTGACAAGCTGGATCAGTTGTTCCAGTCGTTCTCTCAGCTGCATCCGGTGATTAACCGCAAGTATGGAGGTACAGGCTTGGGACTGGTCATCTCGAAACGACTTGTTGAAATTATGGGTGGCAGTATCAGTGTCGAGAGTACGGAAGGAGAAGGTTCCACCTTCCGGTTTGCTGTTCCTGCGACGAGTGTAGACGCTTCGGCAGAACAGACAGCAAGTCAATTCCATCATGATCGTACACGCCAAAGTGACAAGGTAGCCATGCGGATTCTCGTGGCTGAGGATCATCCGGTGAATCGGAAGATCCTGCGAGAATATCTGGAGAAGCTCGGTTACCATGCAGATGTATGTACTAACGGCGTGGAAGCTATTGATGCCATCTCTCAGAATGCTTATGATATTGTGCTGATGGACATCCATATGCCTGTCATGGACGGTCTGAAGGCGACTGACTTGTTACACCGACTAATTCCTCAGGATCGCATACCGCCCATCATCGCAGTGACAGGCAATGCCAAACGTGAAGAAAAGGAAGCCTGTCTGGAGATAGGCATGCGTGACTTTATTAGCAAACCGGTTATGCTGAGTGAATTGAAGCGGGTGTTACAGCAGTGGGGACCAACGGATGAACCCCAGCTTGCCCCGAGTTGAACAACAGACTAACTGTGAAAAATATAAGTGCATGCAAACACGCCAATAAACCTCCCAGAATGGAGTGTTATTGGCGTGTTTGCGTTGAGGGGATTGAAGTCGCTGAAGTCTATGAAGTTGAGAGCTGTATACGAATGGGTTATGCCAGTGTCAGACGATTGATGTTACCTGATAGGATTTCACAGGAATTGTTGAATTTCTCACGTTCCATTGCATCCAGATTCAATTCGATAATCTCTTGAATGCCATTTCCCCCGATGATTGCGGGAACACCGACGCAGACGTTGTGTTGCTCGTACTCTCCGTCCAGAATAGCCGATACCGCGATGATCTTGTGTTCGTCATTGAGGATGGAGCGGGTAATATGTGCGAGGGCGTTACCGATCCCGAATTGAGTAGAGCCTTTGCGGGTAAAGATCTCCCAGCCGGCATCCTTCGTTTTACGTGCGATATCGTCCAGATCCAGATGTTTGAAACGCTCCTTGTGCTGATCCATGATGTGCATAATCGGTTTACCGCCGATGGTAACATGCGACCAGGCCACGAACTGGGATTCTCCGTGCTCCCCGAGAGCATAACCGTGCACACTGCGTGGATCGATGGAGAAGACTTCAGACAGCAGTGTTTTGAGCCGCGAAGAGTCAATGGACGTCCCTGTACCGATCACATGCTCACGCGGCAGGCCTGATAATTTCCATACCATATAAGTTACTATGTCAACCGGATTAGCAGCGACGACAAAAATCCCGTTAAACCCACTGTTCATGATCGGAACCACGATGTCTTTGGCAATCGACTCCGCTTCCTCCAGAATATCCAGCCTTGTCTGTCCTGGCTTGGGATTCGCCCCGGCCGTTAGGATAATTACATCCATATTGCCGCAATCGGCGTACGTTCCTGCATATACTTTGGTGCGGTTATGTGTGAAGTCCATACAATGGGAAAAATCCAGCGCCTGGGCTACAGCGCGGTCATACGTCCGGTCCACCATCATAATTTCCCTGCATATCGATTGATTAATCATGGAATACGCGCAACTCGAACCGACAAGACCCGCCCCAATCACCGCTACTTTACCTGATTTGCCTAACACTGCTGTTCAGCCCCCATTACATAGATATTTATCCATTACTTAAGCGTCCTATGTTAAGTATAGTCCTTTATTTTATGCTCGAATGCATTTCTACGTTACATAAGATAACACAAGAAAAAGCTATACAGCAATGATTTCCGCTATCGCGGGAGCGTGTTGGAGTAATGGAGTTAATAAAATTGACATGAAAAATTCATAATCATATGATTTGACGGCATTTGCACCTGTATCATTCGACATGACAGCATTCATGCTCATTGTCGGATCAAGGGTTATTTGTGCGAATCATATACCTGACAAAAGTTCTTAGGAATCCGCAGAAACAGAACAAAACCGTCAAAGGGATCTGCCGAGAAGCTGACGAATACATACGGACAAGCAAAAGATAAGCATACTTGATCCATGAGACAGGTTGCCCCGATCCGATGACGGTTCCAAAAGAACGCTGAAGCCATAATGTTCTTATTCAAAAGACTTCATTCCGGGAGGGAATTAATGATGATTGAAGAAGCAGGAGCAACGACGGAAACGGCCAAGAGCCTGGGCATAGGTGCCAGTACTCTTCGTAAATATGCGGCGGCACTGGAAGAGCAAGGATACCGGTTTGAACGGTCCGCCAACAAATCCAGACTATTCAAATCCGATGACATCGAGTGCATTGAACGTCTGATGACCGAACTCAGAGAGCATAATCTGCCCCTCGCTGATGCAGTAGTGACTGTATTGGCTCCAAATCTGCCCGAAGTAGATGTACCTGTAGTAGATGTACCCGTGGTGAGTATCGAGAGTATGTCAGAGTCTTGTGCAGCAACATCGATGTCAGCAGTATTCCCTGAACAACCTGAATTAACAGGTAATCTGAGATCCTATGAGGGTCTGGGACAACTAGTAAGTGAGGTGACTTATGGTGCTGTGGAACAACAACAGGATGATCGAGTACAGCTGCTGCAACAGCGGGTCGATGAACTGGAGCTGACACTTCAGCATCTGGCAGAGACACATATGGCGCTTCAGGAACAGATGGAAAAACAGCACTTATGGATGAATGAGAAGCTAGAGGAAGAGCGGGATCGCGAACTTGTGACCAACCTGCGCAGCTTTCAGGAGAGAAAACGCAAACCAAAAGGAGTATCACTTCGCATGTTGTTCGGACTTCTGCCCAAGAAGCACAAGGAAGCTTGAGCGACAGGTTTTTGCCCTTCGTGATTTTACAGCAATGCCCTGATATAATAAGCTCCATACAACATGAAGACTGGCTACGGATTGCTTGGTATAGAAACAGACTGAGTGGATCAGGAAGCTGGCATGGGAGGATCTGTGGAGCTGCGACGAAGTTGGCAAAGATTGCTCGGGTTATGGACTGACCGTCCTCGGCGGGAAGGGACGACCATCGCTGAGCGTTATACAATAAAGGAATTGCTGGGTATGGGGAGCTATGGGCTAACCTATCTGTGTACTGACGTCCGAACCGGAAGGGAAGTGGCGTTGAAGGAGTCCAAGCCCAGCAAAGGCAGACTCTCTGCGCACTTATTGGAGCGGGAGGCGGACGTGATGAAACGTCTGTACCATCCGGCGATCCCTGATCTGTTGGATATGTTCACATCGGGGAGACGAAGTTATATCGTTACCGAGTATGTTCGTGGACAGACATTGGAAGAATGCATATTTGAGCAAGGTCTCCAATATACGGAGCGGGAATGTCTGGAACTGGCCGGTCAACTGCTGGCTCCGGTGGCTCATGTGCATGAGCAGGGATATATTCATGGAGATGTGCGTATTCCTAATGTGATTTTACGGGAAGGGATGGTGCATCTGATTGACTTTGGCTTGGCAAGACGCTTGGGGGAGCCGTTGTTGCCGGAGCTGAAGCGACGTATGCGAGAAGTACCTGAGCCTGAAGATGAACCGGCTACACCGGATCATGATCTGCAGGACATCGGACACTTTCTTCTCTTTATGCTGTATTCCGCCTATGAGCCAGAGAAGGGCCGAGAACCAGCCAGCTGGCAGGAGGAACTTGATCTTACGCCGGAGTTACACCACATGCTGGAGCGACTCCTTGGACTTCGCCCGAGTTATAAAGGTGGAGCGACGGAGTTACTGGCAGAGATGGACTACGTGTTGCAGAAAGTATGATCATAATAAGAAACAATCAAAAGGGGTGTTCTCCAGCCGTACTTATGGCTGACAGAACACCCCTTTATTCCATTTTTATTTATGGTAGCTTCCACTGAGCTGGAACGATCATTAGTTATTAAAAACAGTAGTGACAGCAGCCTAGCTGGAGCTATACTTTCTGTTTTTGTAATAACCAGAACCACTGCGGCTGTCTCTATATTTCACATCCGAAGACGAATAGCGCTTGTAGGAACGCTTGCCTGAGGAACTGCTGTGACGTTTATAGGAGCGCCTGTCTGAGGAGCTATAACGTTTGCGGTGAGATGAAGATTTGGAATCAATAAGTTTGCCAATAATCTTTTTGAACATGAGCTTTCACCCTTTCGACTTCAACTGTTTTAAGCATATACGCGGCCAGATATAAAGGGGTTTCGAGTTTTTTATGGAAAATTATATTCATTGGACAGGAGCCAGACGTATAATAGGATGTTGATGATTACATGGAATTTTTTATTTTGAGCGTTTCGCGTTACAATAGAGAACAGGATAAGATCTTAACGGACAAGGAGTAGTTGTAATGATTACGTTGAAGACCAAAGAACAGATTGAATATATGAGAAAAGCCGGAGAAATTCTCGCCGCGTGCCATAGAGAAATTGCGAAAATGATTCGTCCAGGTATTACGACACAGGAGATCGACCAGTTTGCAGAGGCTTTTATGAAGAAAAATGGCGCTACGCCGGAACAAAAGGGATACAACGGATACCAATATGCGACATGTGCGTCGGTTAATGATGTGATCTGTCACGGGTTCCCGGGGAAATACGCACTGAAAGACGGCGATATCGTCACAATCGACATGGTGGTTAATCTGAATGGCTGGCTGGCCGATTCGGCTTGGTCTTATGCTGTAGGTGAAGTGACTCCGGAAGCACAACATCTGTTGGAAGTGACCAAAACCTCCTTGTACAAAGGGATTGAACTTGCTGTGGTTGGCAACCGGATCGGTGATATCTCCCATGCCATTCAGGTGTATGCAGAAGGTGAAGGTCTGTCGGTTGTACGTGAGTTTATTGGACACGGCATTGGGGAGAAGATGCATGAGGAACCACAAGTCCCTCACTATGGTCCACCACATCGGGGTCCACGTCTCAAGGAAGGCATGGTGATTACCATTGAACCGATGCTGAATATCGGTACGTACCGCAGCAAGCTGGATTCGGATGGATGGACTGCGCGTACTATGGATGGAAGTCTGTCTGCCCAGTATGAACATACGATTGCGATTACAGCAGACGGTCCTGTGATTTTGACAGCACAATAATAGCTAAAAGCAGCTACAATGTGACGATATTTGCATATTTCAAGGCGGCCCACGTTTGTGATCCGCCTGTTTCGGTTTAAACTATTAAGAAGTGATAACACAGAGCCAGTGGTGAATGATTTCAGCTGACAAGGGTTAACCTTGCGTCCACTTGGCAACAAGGAGGTAATTTTGGTGTCTGTAAATAAACAGATCGTACTTGCGTCTCGTCCCGAAGGTGCCCCAACCAGAGAGAATTTTAACTTCATTGATGCACCTCTTCCTGAACCGGAAGCTGGGCAAGTCCTGGTACGTACATTATATTTGTCGGTCGATCCGTACATGCGGGGCCGCATGAAAGATACGAAATCTTACGCTGCACCATACGCGTTGAATGAAGTGATTAAGGGGGGGACCATTGGGCAGGTTGTGGAATCTTCGGAGCCGAATTTGCGCAAAGGAGATCTCGTATCCGGCATGTGGGGCTGGCAGCAATATGCTGCAGTGAATACGGCTGATCTTTCGCTGATTGATACCGAAGAAGCACCGATCACGGCTTACCTGGGTGCGCTGGGCCTGACGGGTCTGACGGCTTATTTTGGTATGGAAGACATCGGCAAACCCAAGGACGGCGAAACGGTAGTTGTATCGGGAGCAGCCGGAGCGGTAGGCATGATTGCAGGTCAGATTGGTAAAATTGTAGGAGCACGCGTGGTTGGCATTGCAGGCTCTGACGAGAAGTGTGCGTATCTGAAAGAAAAGCTGGGCTTCGACGTGGTCTTGAACTACAAGAAGGAGCAGGATATGTCAGCGGCTATTGAACGGGCTTGCCCGGATGGCGTGGACGTCTACTTTGACAACGTTGGCGGTGATATCTCAGATGCAGTGTTGCGCCACATTAATCGGAATGCACGTATTCCGTTATGCGGACAGATCTCATCCTATAATCTGGAGAAGCCGGATATCGGCATGCGTCCACAGACGTTGCTGTTAACGAATACGGCATTGATGAAAGGCTTCCTGCTGGGTGATTACACCAAATCCTTCAAGGAAGGCCGCGCCAAGTTGGCGAGATGGATTAAGGAAGGTCTTATCCAGTACGAAGAGAACATTGTGGACGGTTTCGAACAGACACCGGAAGCATTCATGGGTCTCTTCTCAGGAGATAACCTGGGCAAGCAGCTGGTGAAAGTTGCAGATCCTGAATAGATATCGAATGATCTACATCTCCAATCTCCAACCAGGTTGAAAACAAAAAAAGACATGTTCTGCACACCAATGGTGTAACAGAATGTGTCTTTTTTTGTGAACCTGTGCGTGGTCTGTATATGTGACTAGTGTTCGGCCACCAGCACTTCTTTGTAGTGTTTGTACATATATACACGCCAGCGTACAATCATGCCGAAGGCCAGCAGGAAGAATAATCCGCCTGTTTGCGGAATGCTTACATATCGCTGAATGACTTCATGCAGGATCAGGCGTACAGCCAGCAATCCGAGCAGAATGAAAGCAAAGCTGCGGGAACGCGTGGCAAAAATCTCTTCACCTACTCGTTCAAACCGTGTACTGCGAATGAGGGGATACGAGAACAAGAACCAGCCCACCAGCAACGCAATAAATGCCCAGAGTAAAGGAACATGTGTCTCCGGTACAACAAACATGAGAAATCCTGTGCTCATGCCGAGCGGAGGAATAAGGATTTTGCGAATGGTCACCGGTCTGTGACTGGCTTTCATGCGGATGAAGATGGCAAGCAGGGCCATGACAAGCATACCTACGGTTGCCCCGATTTGCAGGTAGTACGGACTGATTTGAGCCACGTAGAACTCCCTCTTTCTGGAATAATATGTTATCCGGAGATCCGGAAACCAGTACGAATTGCCGGAATTTTCAGTTCCTATTATATCACAAACGCAGAAAGCCGATAGAAAGCTTAGTGTATCATATACCCGATATGTATTCCCAGGGTGTATTTGAAAATTTTGTATTATTGTGCCCGTTGTAAGGCCGTTTATTCGATTAAGGGGAAATCGTGCAATGATTGGACAAAAGTGGATATTCATTAAGCTCATCGGTTCACATCATAGAGGATGGCTTGCGGGTAATACGGATTGGTTAGTACATGTGGTCAGCCTTATATGTGCAAGTGTACTCATTTTTTTGCTGGTTATCTATGGGCACATCTTATGGATGAAATATAGTGGTAGACGCAGGGAAAAGGTTAAAACGGCACGGATGCAGGAAATGCTTTCTGCAGATTCGGTACTACAGCGGTATTTGGGCCAAGGAGAAGTTAAAGTAGACTTATTGAATATGAGTAAAGATCAACAGATGGTGTTACAGCAGTTATTGTTGCAACGGCTCGCGCAAGATGCGGAAGAACTGGAGATTTTGCGGATTCGCTTGTTATCTTGGCAAGTCTTTGGAAGTTCATACCGAACGGTTCTGAAGACGGGAAAGTGGAGTGAACGGGTTAATACCTTGTTATATATTGAACAGTTTCATATGATGGAGCTTCTGCCCAGATTAGAGGATATGCTGCGGGTTACCTCTTGTACGCCACTTGAACGATTCATCATTCTGCGCATATATGCCAGAACCGGTTATTTCAGAATTGTTAAGGAATTGATGCGTGAGCAGGACGTATTATCCGACTCGCAGTATCTGCAGATTCTGTTGTTGCTAACCGATTCATCATGGGCCCGTCTGAAGGATCATTTCAAGGATGTACCTTATCAGGTCCAGTCTAATATCATCCATGCCATTCGTATTCGCGATGACCAGACGGATGGAGCTATTATTCTTCTGGAAAAACTCATTCGTGGAGAGGATTCGCAGCTGCGTACTCGTTCATATCAGGCCCTGGCTCATGTGGGCAGGGGGAATGAGGATCATCTGAGAGGGCTATTGCTGGTATGGAACGAACACGGTGAGGAACGGCAGCGCTCTGAACGATTGACAGTGGCCCAGCTCATGGGCAGCGTTCATGCGGATTCTTTTATTCCTCGTCTGAAGGTGATGATGGGTGATCCTTCTTTTCAGATCAGGCAGGAAGCGGCGAGCTCCCTTGCTCGGTACGAACAGGGGCATGTGGAACTTCGGGATGCGGTTGCACATCATCCGGATAAATATGCAAGGCAGATAGCGGAAGAAATGCTGGAAAGGATGCAGTATGGACGAGAGATGGATTGAGATGCTGCGGAGTTTTGTTTTGGCGTGTTACGAGGGAATATTTATCTATCTTGTGCTAGCAATTACGATGTGCAGTGTGCTGGTGGTTGCAGCAGCTCGGACATTGATCCGCAGGAGAGACCTGGACCCGCTTCACTATCATGAGATGTTGGATACAGAACTGGCTCCGGCGGTATCCCTGCTTGTTCCGGTGCGGAATAACGAAGATACGATTATACATCGAATTGCCAGCCTGCTGGATATTCAATATGCAATCTATGAAGTCATTATCATTAATGATGGATCAGAGGATGGTACAATGCGGTGTTTAAAGGAGACCTATGATCTGATGCCCATTCAGAGTAAAGTTCATTATTCGGGACTCGGTCAGGAGACAGGTCAGATCCAACGTATCTACCAATCCAGGCTGCATGATCGTCTGATTGTGATCGACAAGGCGTATGGAGGACGAATGGACTCGCTGAATGTAGGTCTGAATATCTCACAGTATCCTTATATCGCCTCCGTTGGACCCCATACCATTCTGGAACGGGATGCATTGGTGAAGATCATGAAACCCGTTATGGATGCTCTCCCGGGAGAAGAAGTCGTTGCTTGCAGTGGACGAGTAGATCTCATTGCTCCCAGCCATACGAATCATAAGAATTCTGCCGACTCTACCGACTATCGTACAGGACGGACGGGCAGAACGTTGTATGTGATGCAGACCATTGAATATGTGCGTGCTTTTCTAATTAGCGGCGTGGGACTCGTTCGTTACAATATTAATGTGCTGTTATTTACGTCCGAAGTATTCGGGGTATTCAAAAAGAACCGGGTGATGGAAGTCGGCGGCTACAAGCGCCATCACCAGGCCGCTCACATGGAACTGGTTATGCGGTTACAGAAACATATGAAGCTGATTCGGGCCCGGGGGCGTATGATATACATACCCGATCCAATCTGCAGGGTAGAAGTACCCGGCACATGGCGACAACTGTGCAGACAGCGTATCAGTTGGCACAGTCAGCTTGCGAGCAGTTTATGGGCCCAACGGGGCATGATCTTCAATCCGGCCTATGGCTGGATGGGGATGGTGTCCATCCCGTATTTTATTTTTATCGAATTGTTGGGACCTGTGCTGGAACTAGGAGCGATCTTGCTGTTCATTACAGGCCTAGGGCTACAGTTGGTAGATATGAACCTGTGCATCATTCTCGCTCTGCTGCTGACACTTTATGGTTCCCTGCTGTCTGCAGGGGCAGTGATGTTGGAAGCGTGGAGTTCACGAAAGGCGCATACGTCCCGAGAGGTTACACATCTGCTTGTGTATGCCTGTTCGGA
Organism: Paenibacillus sp. USHLN196; assembly: GCF_037144955.1. Classification (NCBI taxonomy): domain Bacteria; kingdom Bacillati; phylum Bacillota; class Bacilli; order Caryophanales; family Paenibacillaceae; genus Paenibacillus; species Paenibacillus sp. USHLN196. The sequence continues at coordinate 163,388 of NZ_JBBCYH010000009.1, forward strand.
GACGTTCTGGTTCAGGCCGCTGAACAACCTGTCCCGTATATATGGAATGTTACAGGCTATGGGGTTGAGGAAGGAAGAAGAGAAGAACAGCGGAAATGGATTGGGCTGATCTATCGACCGATCCATGACATTACCTTGGAACAGAGCAAGGAGGAAGGTGCTTCATGAAAAGAAGTTACAGGCCAGTCACGATGTGGACGTTGGCTTGTTTTACAGTGGTATCGGTGGTGCTGGTTGTCCCCTGGATTATGTGGCAATCCCAGGCCCCGGTTCCGCTGAATATCATGATTATTGACAAGAGCAGACCGGACTTGTCCTATCAAGGACACAAGGGATTGGTCTGGCTTCTGAATCAACAGAAGATCGTACAACATACAGGGGAACACTACTCGTATGAAGAGGATTATTACGGCTATGACATTCAGGATGGACTTATTCAGATAAAGCGATTGCTGCCTGATGAGGTGACGGACACGGATCTGATCTATCTGACGGCGAATCGGAGTAGCCTGTCTACACCGAAGAATGAACGGAGACAGGATGCAATCTATGAAGGATTAACGATATATGATGTGCAGAAAATTCGCGAGGCTGCCTATAAAGGTGTAACGATTGTCGCCGAATACAGTGCATTAGCAAATACAGCTTCCAAGATGACAAGAGAGCAACTGTATCCCATCTTGGGAGTGGACAGCAGTGGATGGCAGGGAAAGTCGGTATCCAATCTGCAAAGTAAGGGAGAAGTACCCCGGTGGGTTCGGACGAACTATGAGCAACAAGAGAAGAAAAAATGGTCTTATCACGGGGCTGGCATTCTGCTGGCGCATGTGGATGGACGAGTCGTGGTGCTGGAGAAAGGTCCGGATGTAAAGACAGGTAATATACAGGTTGCATTTACACCCGAAGGCAGAGATTGGAGCGGCATAACGCAGGATATTCATTACACGGACTGGTTCGATATCATTGTGCCGCAAGAGAAGAATTCCATACTGGCCTGGTATAAGACGGATCTGACGGAGAAAGGCAAGCAGAAGCTGGGGGATGCAGGGATACCCGCGGAAGTTGCTGCACTTGTCCGATCCGATGACTATAATCGATCATATTACATGGCAGGGTCCTTCGGAGAGATGAAGCATTACTCTTTCTGGCGCCGAATCCGAGGATGGGATGTCATCCGGGCCAAGCTTACGCCAGATCAGAAAGAGATTCCTGATATGTTTTACTGGAAGGTGTACGTGCCAGTGATGAAGCATATTTTGCAGGAGGTAGAGGAAGGTAGGCAGCAATGGCCGTAGGGGTGGTTGTAGAGAAATCGTTCCGATGGAAAGGGACGGGAGATGTACATATTAGAGAAGCACGAATTTGTGAGTGGCTGGCGACAGACGCAAGACGAATAACAGATAATAGATGTCACATATCGATTTGAATGTGAAGAAGATACAGCATCTGGGTGGCAATATTAAAAGGACTGCAGTGGATCTGCAGTCCTTTTTCGTGATGCAATATGCCTTGCTATTCCTGGTGAAGATGCCGGAGTCCGTGCAGGAATGCAGATACAGTCAGACGCAGACTTTCGTCTGGATCAAAGTCCATGCCGAAGCCGCCTTGTGCCTCAATGGAGGCAAACCCATGGCAGAGGCTGCGCAAACCACGAACGGCATGCAATGCTTCCGCTTCGGTTAGCGAGTAGGGCTGCAAGCTGTGCAGCAGCAACTCCAGCGTGGCTGTGCTGGCCGCGGCGAGCTGTGGCTCCTCGCGGTCCGGGGCATGAAATGAGGCTTCGTACAGTCCAGGGTGCTCGCGGACGAAGCCAATGTATGCCGCAGCGATGGCCTGAATGGCATCATCGCCAGTGCGGTCAGCAATAGCTGCGGTTAATGCGCGGCTGAGCTGCTGCACGGACATCAGCGCCATTTCCTGGCGAAGCCCGGGAAGTCCGCTGATGTGGTTGTAGAGCGACGGCGAGCGCACATCCAGCCGCTGGGCGAGAGCGGCGAGTGTCAGCGCCTGGAAGCCGTCGCTGTCAGCAAGCTGGGCGGCGGCGCTGAGCAGAGCGCCGCGATCCAGCCCTTGCCGGGGACTCACAGCTGCCCCCCGGCAAGGCCGAGCCGCTGCTGTGCATCGGCAGCTGCCGCGCGCATGGCGGCCGCGGGCTGGCGCAGCATCCGTCCGTGGCCTACAGCCAGCACGGACGGTTCCAGCTCCGCCAGGCGCTTCGCGCTGGCCAGAGCCGCTTCGCGGTTCCACGTCGCCAGCGCGGGGAACGGGAAGAGCGGGCGCACGCGGCCGGATACAGCCAGGCCGCCTTGCAGCTGGTACGCGTCGCCAGCGATGAGCACGCGGCTGCGCGTATCCATGAAGGCCATGTGCCCCGGCGTATGGCCTGGTGAGGCAACGGCAACCAATGAACCTATCCGGTCGCCGTCATCCAGCAAGTGGTCCGGCTGGGTGCGAACCGCTTGAGGTTTGGGTACACCGCCGCGTACCGGGGTCTGTGGCTCACCTGGGAGCAGGGAAGGATCCCCCGCCAGTAGCCGGGCATCCCGTCTGGAGATGAAGACTTCCGCTTGGGGGAGAGCCTCTTTGAGAAGGTCCAGTGCACCGATATGGTCGCTATGAGCGTGAGTTAGAATGATTCTGGTGATGGGTTTGCCAAGGGACTGGGCAGTTGCCAATATCCCCTTAAGACTAAAGGGCATTCCGGCATCAATTAAGGTTAATCCATCTTGCTCTTCAACAAGATATACGTTCACAGGGAAGAGCTTTGGAAGGAATGTAACTTGAATGACATCAAATTCTCGGGTAATGCGCATCGATAAACCCTCCTTAAAACTAATGATATTAGTATAATAACTAATGCCATTAGTTTTAGCAATACCTGTGATATATTTGGTTCGAATAAAAAAAAATTTAAATAATGATGCACTTTACAAAAAAAGCGTTTTCAAATTGAAGATTACCGATTATAATAATCACGTAAGCCCTTTCATATGTCTATCTTATTGGAGCCCTTCGCGTAGCGAAAGGCTCACTTTTTTGTTCTTTTTAGATTGGAATGCCGATAGGAGGTGCCATCTTGTCTTGATTTTGTAGAGGGCTGTAAGTATTGGTATAACAGGAAAAAACACGTGCGATTCCATCCTGAGCGAAAGTTGACAAACATAACTGTTATTCATATAATGACAGTTATACTTACCTTGGGTTGAAGTTCATCGGTGTAGTATGCCGGGAAGGGAGTAAGTTATGAACAGTGAATTTACCATTGCGGTGCATTGTCTTGTTTTTCTCTCCATGAGAGATGAGTGTATGGCCAATAGTGAAGACTTGTCCCAGAGTGTGGGTACGCATCCGGCCAGAGTCCGCAAGGTACTTAGTGTTCTGCGCAAGCATGGTTACCTTACAACGAAGGAAGGTGCTCATGGCGGGTACTTGCTTAGCCGTCCAAGTGAAGAGATTAAGCTTGGAGAACTGTACAGACTCGTTGCTGGCGGTTCACTTGGTCCGAACTGGTGTTCAGGGGAGTCCGGTTCATCGTGCGTGGTATCTTCCAATATGCAGGACGTGATGGGGGACATTTACGACGGAGGCGAAGAGGCACTAAGCGCCTATTTTGATCGCATATCCATAGCGGATGTGAAGCAGCGTATAGGTCATGGAAAAGCATGTAACTTGTCGCTGGATGGATTGCCTGACAAAGAGAAGTCCTGACGGATTCCACAACCAATGGTCCTTTCTGATGTGACCTTGGTTAGTCAGGCATGTTGGACAGGTTCGTGATCGACTGGTTATGGGATGGGCGTATGCTCCGGTGAAAGATCCATGGATGGTTTCAAGCGATTCCGGGCATAACGTGAACACAGATGAGGAGAGGTCGTCTGCGCTGATGTTATTTTCGGAGGGCAAGTCTTTGGTAGAGTTGGTATCAAGATCGCCTTGCGAATGTAAAAAAAGAAGAACAAACAAAATAGAGTCTGGGGAGTGGAACACATGTCAGGCATTGAAAAAAATGAAACACTTCGCGTTATTAGCGAACGTCATGCGGTCAAAAAATACGAAAAAGGTTTTGAATTGCCTGAAGCTGATCTAAACGCAATCTTGACAGCAGCTGGGGAAGCACCGTCTTCATGGAACCTGCAACATTGGAGATTCCTGGTGATTGAATCCGAAGCTGACAAAGCTAAATTGCTGCCAGTTGCTTATGGTCAAAGTCAGATCGTGGAAAGTTCCGTTACGATTGCTGTTCTCGGAGATTTGGAAGCAAACCGTAACAGGGTAATCTACGATCAAGCTGTTGAAGCAGGCGCACTGACTGCTGAGGTTCGAGACGCATTGGTTGGACAGATCAACGGTGCTTACCAAAGCCCACAAATCGCTCGCGATGAAGCGATCCGCAATGCATCTTTTGCTTCCCAAAATATTATGCTTGCTGCACGCTCCCTGGGTTACGATACATGTCCAATCGGTGGATATAATCCACAAAAACTGATCGAAACATTCAACATTCCTGCACGATTTGTGCCAACGTTGTTGATTACTGTAGGTAAAGCTGCACAGCCAGCTCGCCCGTCAGGACGTTTACCGTTGTCTGAGGTTGTTGTTAAAGGTTCTTTCTAAGTTAGAAAGTTAAATCTGATGATTGCATCAGTGATATAGGTATAATATAAACGGCCGCACTTTCCTGATGAGGGAAGGTGCGGCTGTTTGGCATATTGGTGTTTTATGAAAAGACCGCTCACTGGGGCTCTAATAGATCGGCTTCCACCAAGGTATTATTACTTCTCAGGTGTTTCCGGGATTTGCGGTGCATGGAAAGATTCCAGATACTCGATTGCGTTATACATCATAACGGCTGCTTCGGCACGAGTAATTGTTTGTTTGGGATTGAAGTTGCCGTCGGCATCCAGTGCATTGATTTTGAGAACCAGGGAGCGCTGAACGGCACCTTGATACTCCGGCGTAAGTTCCTGTTCGTCGGTAATGTCTACAGGTTTGATATTAATCATCGGCAGACCGCCTTTGGCTTCAATGCCTTGCATCAGGAACAGGGTGTACTGTTCACGAGTGAGCGCTTTGGACGGATCAATATCCTGTGACATCTGAATGCCATTATATTGAGCCCGGATAAATGCATCACTGTACCATATGCCATCTTTTACATTGGCGAAGTGGTCACTTGGCAGCGGCTGTTTGATAAAACGAATGGTGTCCAGATTCAGATTCAGTCCGTCCGCAATCAATTGGATGCCCTGAGCGGTATTCAACTCCTGTTCAGGCTTGAACAAGCTGTCGCTCACGCCTTTGATGAATCCATCCTGATGAAGAGATTCGATTTTATCCGCTCCTGCCACGCCTTGAATATCCGTAAATTGGGCCGGCGCCGCGTTCATTGGTCCTGCACTTAGAGAGAGCGTGAGCAGAGCTCCCGCAGTTAATGTAGCAATCATATTTTTTTTCATGATAGTCCCGCCTCACTTTTCCAGGGATAATCCCTTTATATAAAAGTTATTTGTCCCTATAGACGACCTTTCTGTACAAAAGGTTGCTGCAATTTTCCAACTGAATTCATGATCATTCAGAAAGGGTTAAGTGAAGTCAAGGTCTCTAACCTTTGGATTTATTTCGATAATCCGTGGGTGAACGTCCCATCATTTTGCTGAACAGACGGGAGAAGTAGTAGGGGTCCTTGAAACCAAGCTCGGAACTGATCTGCTTCACGGTCCAATCGGTAAAATCCAGATAGCGGCAGGAATGCTGGATCTTGAGCCGCAGAAAATAATCGATGGGCGAATGCCCGGTAGCTTGCTTGAACAACTGTGAGTAATGAGGGACAGACAGCCGTGCGTGTGCCGCCAGTTCCTTGAGGGTGATTCCGTTCTCTAGATGCTCCAGCATATACTGGACAGATTGTTCAGCCGCACGTTTGCTACTGACGCCCCCGCCATCTGTTCCTGTCGTTTCTGGCCCATGAGCGAGCATGCCGAGCATATAACCAATAATCTGGGAGGCATAAGTCATCGTCTGTATGGAGTAACCCGTCTCTAACGCGCCGTAACATTCATGGAAAAGCTCAAGCCATTTCTGAGCCTTGGCTGGTGGCATACTAGAAATATGATGGGTTAGCAATGGTTCTATGTAGGATAAAGCATGTTCCCCGCGTAGATGAATCCAGAAGATGCTCCATGGTTCAGCTGCGTTGGCACCATATACATGAGGAACATGTGCAGGCAATATGATGAGGTTTCCCGGGCGTACTTCATATGTCTTGCCGCCATCTATCGTATACCAGCCTGTGCCTTGGGCACAGTACATCAGAATATGTGATTCACAACCATCGGGACGATCACGGTAATGATGTTCTGCTTCGTGAAAGTAACCGATATCCGTAACGTATAACCCGGACGTGACGGGATAAGCTGCGGCTTCTTGCAGCAGCGAGTCCGGAAGCACAATGAGTTTTTGCATACGAAATCCGTCTGATTTACGAAGTATGGGTGGTCTGTTGTTAGGTCTCATACTCTGTATTATGGTGAGAGGGAATAAGGGAGTCAATGACAGAATGAGAGCGCTCACCGGTTATGATAATTTAGAAAGCCACGTTATAGGAAGTGAAGCAGTTGCCCGTGAATTGGGTAAGTACATACCAGTGGGAAGAATCAGATCAATGAATATACAGGATAAGGGAGAGATTAGATATGGAACCAGTCACAACACAGGAAACGTTTTTCTATACAGGTACGTATGCTTCATCGGAAGAACCAGGCATATTCCTATGTGCGTTGAATGCGGATACAGGAGAGATGCGAATCGTGAATCACATGGAGGGTGTGAGCAATCCTTCTTATCTGGCGCTATGCCCCGATGGAAACTGTCTATATGTGGCGAGTGAGACGGACGAGGGAGAGGTGTTGGTCTATCGGAGAGATGCGGCAACGAGTGAACTGCACCTGATGGATCGAAAGCAGACCAGAGGGGCTTCCCCATGTTATGTGTCTGTCTCGAAGGATGGTCAATGGGTATTCACATCCAACTATAGCAGCGGCAGTGTCAATGTATTCCCGGTAGGCGATCAAGGGACGCTCGGAGAGATGAGTGCATGGGTGGAGCACACGGGAAGTGGAATCAACGAAGAACGCCAGAAAGGGCCGCATGCACACTCCATCCAGCCAGATCCGTCCGGACAATATGCTGTCGTATGTGACCTCGGTCTGGATCAGATTATTGTGTATCGTTTGGAAGAAGGACGTCTGGTCACGCATCGTGAGATGAATCAGCCGCCAGGGGCTGGTCCAAGGCATCTTGTGTTCCATCCCAACTCCAAGTGGGCTTATGTAATCAATGAGTTGGACAACACGGTTACCGCATTCCTGTACGATGAGCGCAGAGGTGAGTTCACTACGTTGCAGCACATCTCGACACTTCCAGAAGGGCATAAAGGAGAGGGTACGGCTGCAGACATCCGTGTATCTCCATGTGGTCGTTTCCTGTATGCATCCAATCGGGGAGATGACAGCATCGTACTCTATCACATTGATCAGGAGAGCGGTAAGTTGGAAGCCGTAGAATGGACGTCCACGATTGGGCAGACACCGCGTAACTTCAACCTGCTTCCAGGTGGCATTCTGGTGGTGGCGAACCAGGACAGCAATAACCTCGTAGGTTTCCAGATCAGTGAAGAAGACGGACGTCTGACGCATAACGGGTTCAAGCTGGAACTGCCTCGTCCGGTATGTATTGCGCCTGTGGTATGAGTTGTAATACGGTGAAGTTAGAAGTGTAAGTGGAATATTACATCTGAAAAGTGATCTATGAGCTGTGAAATCATGGGGGAACGCATGGTTTTACAGCTTTTTTAGTCTTTTTATACAATTAACTTGAAAATAGTGGCAATTATCACATTTTTTTATTGACCATCGTTCGAACGTTCATTATGATCAGAATATATAGTGATGAAACCTAAAATCTGGATGTTGCACGAAGGGTGGTGCTTTCCTTGGAACCTGCAAATTCAATTCGGGAGCAATTAACCCAGTTTATGGATAAGAACAGCATGACGCTCTCCCGATTCTCGGAAGTATCTGGCATTAATACAGGCACAATTAGTCGTATTTTACATGGGAATCGTCCCATATCCGTGAGCCAACTAATAGCGATCTCATCCGGAATGGACGTGGCAGCGGATCATTTTTTTGCCGACTATGTAGAGGAATGTTTCGCTTATTCCGTATCCATGCGGCGGATCAGACCGTTCATTCTCCGAAGTGCCGAACTGAATCGGCTGGACTGCATTGAGCAGATTCTTCATCGGCTACTGGACGACCTGGATTATGCGACAGAACTATTTGAGATGGCAGAACAATTGTTTGAACGAAATCAGTGGTCTGCCGCGGCATTGTTATATAAGAGTGTGAGTGAGGTTGAGAAATATCAGCATTCCGAACGGCTTGCCATGTGTCAGTATCGCATGTTTCTAATTGGACAAGGTGAGAACCTGGAGGAAAATCTAAGGATGGCTATCTTGTTCGAGCCCTATGTGGATCGACTGGATGAGTCGTATCAACTGGATGCGCTGAAACATTTGATTCATGTGTTTATGGCAGTTCATAAATGGAATAAGGTTAGCGAGCTTTCTGACAAGATGTTGCTTTTAGCCCAGATCCAGTATGAGGCAACTAACAACCGCAAACGTAAGAATCAGGAGATGAAACGGACAGAGCGTCCCCTATATTTTTATATACTATACTCCTGGCTGATCCAATCCACTGTATATGAGGAACACAGGGACTATGTTCGAGCACTGGACTTTGTGAAGTTATATGCTGACGGACAAAGATGGGTGAAAGAGAACGATGAAGAATCCCGTCGTATATTGAAGCAGTTTGAAGAGTGGGCTGTAGCCAATACGTATCTCTATCGTTTAATGTCTGGAGAAGTGGATGTTATTCCCGATTATGCGGATTATATTGAGGGACGTAAAGACGAAATTTTCATTGCACTTCGATATATAGTCCGAGCTGCAAATAAATTTGGCGTTAACATTGATCACATTTTGGATCGCTTCTCTGATCATATTCCCCTACGTACAAACAAGACGGAATTCGGGGAGTACAATCATGCGATTATGGGTGAGAGTTACGCACAGTTTTTAAGTGATTTAGGAGTATATAATCTTACAAATCAACGGCGTAATGCAATTAATCTAATTTTGGAAGGTTTGCATTTTTCAGTTAAAATAAATAGTGATCGGAATATTATCACGTGTATGACCTTGTTTGAGCAATACAGGGATCAGGCCGATTCAGTTGCAAAACAGAAATTCAAATCTCTAACAAGTGAGGTGCATCGGATCAATGCAGAAAAAAGTATCGTTTTTGTTGACTCTATGTAGTGTTTTAATTGTAATGAACCCTATAATCAATACATTAATGGGACATGGAGCAGGTGGCGGCTAATTTTAGTAGTAATGAAAATTGTTATTCAAGTGGTTTAAACAGCATTCTCAAATTTATTGAGAGTGCTGTTTTTTTTATGAAAATTTATTATCTACATCAAATTTTTCTTTTAATTACTAAATTAGACCTATAGATGGAATTATATGATTAATTTAAAATGAATATATTAAAGCGCTTACATAAGAGATGGCGCTACAAGGGCATCGGGCTTACCAATACAATTGGGGAGGCAATTGTTTATGGGAAATCGATCATCACTGTGGAAGCGCACATTACGTACAGCCGGAGTATCGTTGTTGAGTTCCGCGTTGTTGGTTACTTCGCTTGGCTTGGGCAACACGCCAGTAACGCATGCAGCAGGTGCAAGGCAGATGGAATTTCTGGATCGCGGTGTGGTTGCTGTAAAGACCGGGACAGGTGTGTTTGTCAGTTGGCGACTCTTGGGTACGGAAGGTTCGAATGTATCGTTTAATGTCTATCGGGATGGAACCAAGGTGAACGCATCACCCATAACGAACAGCACCAACCTTCAGGATGCAAGCGGGACAAGCAGTTCCAAATACACGGTTCGCGCTGTAGTCAGTGGAACGGAGCAGGCTGCTTCTGCGGCAGCGAGCGTATGGGGCAACAACTATCTATCTGTACCGCTTAGTGTACCCGCAGGTGGTACAACGCCCGATGGAGTAGCCTACACCTACAGTGCCAATGATGCCAGTGCAGGTGACCTGGATGGTGATGGTGAGTATGAATTGATCGTGAAGTGGGACCCCTCCAACGCCAAGGATAACTCTCAGAGCGGTTATACGGGGGAAGTCTTTATCGATGCCTACAAATTAAACGGAACACGCCTCTGGCGAATTAGTCTGGGCAAAAATATTCGTGCGGGTGCTCACTACACCCAGTTCATGGTCTACGATCTCGACGGTGACGGCAAAGCCGAGGTCGCAATGAAAACGGCCGATGGCACCAAGGATGGCACTGGTGTGGTCATCGGGGATGCAAGCAAGGATTACCGCAATTCCAGCGGTTATGTGTTGTCTGGCCCCGAATTCCTGACGGTATTCAATGGGCAGACTGGCAAAGCGCTCTCCACAGTGAACTATGAACCGGCACGCGGCAATGTGTCCGACTGGGGAGATAACTACGGCAATAGGGTAGACCGATTCCTTGCCGCCATTGCTTATCTGGATGGGGAGCGGCCAAGTCTGGTCATGGCTCGCGGGTATTATACGCGCAGTGTGCTCATGGCTTATAACTGGAGGAATGGACAGCTGACCAAACAATGGACATTTGATTCCAATACATCCGGTAATTCGGGTTATGCTGGGCAGGGCAATCATAATCTGAGCGTGGCGGACGTGGATGGGGATGGGAAAGACGAGATCGTCTATGGTGCCATGGCGGTAGATGACAACGGCAAAGGATTGTACACAACAGGACTTCATCATGGGGATGCCATGCATCTGAGTGATCTGGACCCGGATCGCCCCGGACTTGAGGTATTTCAGGTTCATGAGACACCATCCAATGCCGGAGTGGAATTCCGTGATGCAGGTACAGGTCAGTTAATCTGGGGAGTCAAAACAACGAAGGATATTGGACGCGGCATGGCAGCAGATATCGATCCAAGATATAAAGGCGCTGAAGTATGGGCAGACGGCAGTCTGTACACAGCCAAAGGGCAGAAACTCGGAACAACCCTGCCGTCTTCCACGAATTTTGGCATCTGGTGGGATGGGGATCTGCTCCGTGAACTGCTGGACAGCAACCGAATCGACAAGTGGAACTATGCCAACAGCACAACGGTGAACCTGCTCACCGCATCCGGCGTATCGTCCAATAACGGAACCAAGTCTACGCCGAATCTACAGGCCGATCTGTTCGGGGACTGGAGAGAAGAAGTGGTATGGCGGACGAATGACAGCTCAGCGCTGCGGATCTATACCACAACAGCAGTTACGGACAAACGCATCTACACGCTGATGCATGATCCGGTGTACCGTCTTGGCGTCGCTTGGCAAAATGTAGCCTACAATCAACCGCCGCATACCGGTTTCTATCTGGGAGAAGGCATGAGCACACCACCGGTACCCAATATCCGGTATGCGGGCAGATGAGGAATGGACTAGGCAGGGCGGCCCAATTCCGCCCATGTTTACACTAGACAGCGAAGGATGGGAATCGCTGAGGGGAACAACGGACGTTGGTTCGTTGCTCCTCTTTTTTTGCCATTGGTGCAGAAATCCGGTAAAAATCGGAAAAAACGTTTGACAGGTATATAGACTGCCTTTATTATACGTATATAACATACTAAACAGGTAGGAATAATAAAAAATGAATCTGTTTTCATTGTGAGAGCGGTCATTTTACAGACACATGCAACAATGCAACCTGAACAGAATAACGTTCTCACCGTATAGACGGAGGAACACCGTAGCGCATCCTTACCGGATGAAGCATGCACGGCCTTAAGCTGGCATGACTTTATGGGGAGAAGTGCGCGGGGGTTCCTCCGTCTTCTTGTTTTTTTATGGGGCGTTACATCCTGTTCAGCCGGCCTGAGGTAGTCATGCAGATCTATATCGGGGGAGTGTTATTTAATGAAAAAGAGAATTCACAAGGGTATTCTGGTTGGTCTGGCACTGGTGTTAACAGGAGTTCTGGCAGCATGCGGATCGGATAGCGGCGGGTCCAGTGCGGCAGGAACATCAGGGGGAGCGGAAGGCGGCACAGAAGGCGCCAAGGCTATCGAACTGCTGAATGTTTCCTATGATCCAACGCGGGAACTCTATGAGCAATATAACAAAGCGTTTGCGGCGCATTGGTTGAAAGAGAAAGGCCAGGAAGTGACCATCAAGCAATCCCACGGGGGCTCGGGTAAACAGAGTCGTTCTGTCATTGACGGACTGGATGCGGACGTGGTGACGCTGGCATTGGGATACGACATTGATGCGATTGAAGATAAAGGTCTGATTAACGAAGGCTGGCAGGATAAATACGAGCATAACAGCGCGCCGTATACCTCTACGATTGTATTCCTTGTACGTAAAGGCAATCCAAAAGGCATCAAGGACTGGGATGATCTGATCAAAGGGGATACACAAGTCATCACCCCGAACCCCAAAACGTCCGGCGGAGCACGTTGGAACTATTTGGCAGCATGGGGATATGCCCTCAAGCAAAATAACAATGACGAAGAGAAGGCGAAGGAATTCGTTGGAGAATTGTTCAAACATGCGCCTGTGCTGGATTCGGGTGCTCGCGGTTCTACGACGACGTTTGTTGAACGTGGCATCGGTGATGTGCTGCTTGCCTGGGAGAATGAAGCTTTCCTATCTGTAAAAGAGTTGGGTCCGGACAAATTCGATATTGTTGTGCCTTCCGTCAGTATTTTGGCTGAACCACCGGTAGCGATTGTGGACAAAAATGCAGACAAAAAAGGAAGCCGCGACGTGGCGGATGCCTATCTGAAATATTTGTACAGTGAAGAGGGACAGACGATTGCTGCTGAAAATTATTACCGCCCAACGCTGGATAGCGTGGAGGAAAAATTCAAGGATCAGTTCCCGGAGCTTGAACTGTTCACATTGAATGATGTATTTGGAACATGGCGGGATACCCAAGCCAAACATTTCAATGACGGTGGTATCTTCGACCAGATCTATGTTCCAGGCAGCTAAGGTTGCTCTGTCCAATGAACAACCGATCAATCGCGCTGTGAGCGGCCAACCAGCCTTACCGGCTGAAGGCAGAGAGGATGAACGTGCATGAGCAAGGTGATGGTAGCGCGGAGACGCACATTGCCGGGATTCGGATTAACGATGGGTTACAGTGTACTCTACCTGAGCCTGGTTGTACTTATTCCATTGGCTGCGCTGTTGTTTAACTCCACAGGGCTGACGTGGGCAACCATGATTGAGGTTGCGACCAACCCCAGAGTGCTGGCTTCCTTCCAGGTCAGCTTCCTGACCGCAGGCGCAGCGGCCCTGATTGATCTCGTGCTGGGGTTACTCCTGGCATGGGTGCTTGTTCGGTATGAATTCCCAGGTAAAAGGCTGTTTGATGCAGTCATTGATCTGCCCTTTGCCTTGCCAACGGCAGTAGCAGGGGTTGCCCTTACGGCGATCTATGCCGGCAATGGCTGGATTGGACAGTTTGTAGAGCCTTTGGGTATCAAGTTGGCCTATTCGCAGGCCGGGATTACGCTGGCGCTGATGTTTATCGGAATTCCATTTGTGGTGCGTACAGTGCAGCCTGTGCTGGAGGAACTGGAGGCGGAGGTCGAAGAGGCGGCTGCCACACTGGGAGCAGGGCGATGGCGGATATTCCGTACCATTCTGCTGCCGGATCTGATTCCACCGCTGCTGACCGGGTTTGCTCTGGCTTTTGCCCGGGGCATTGGCGAATATGGCTCCGTTGTGTTTATCTCAGGTAATATGCCGATGAAAACAGAAATTGCCCCCTTGCTGATCATGGCCAAGCTGGAGCAATTCGATTATGCAGGCGCTACAGCCGTGGCTTTATTACTGCTACTGGTCTCTTTCATTCTCTTGCTGATCATTAATTCCTTGCAGCGTTGGAGCCGGAAGGCGGGCAGGGCATGACGATGAAGCAAGATGGAATAAGGGTACAAACAGATGTCACTCACCCAAACATAAGGAGGTGCAGCATATGGCGGGTTCCATCCCACTGAGCCCTGTTCCACCTGTGAAGACCGGCCGTGGAACAAACCGTGCAACGACGGAAGCTCCATGGGTCAAATGGTTGTTAATCGGATTGGCGAGCCTGGTATTGATATGGCTGCTGATTCTACCGCTGGCAATCGTGCTCATGGAGGCGCTGAAGCAAGGCTGGGGCGTATATATCGCGGCTCTTACCGAACCGGATGCCATGTCAGCGTTGAAACTCACGTTATTGGTTGCGGCGATTACCGTGCCGCTGAATACGGTATTTGGTGTGGCCGCTGCCTGGGTCATTACCAAGTTTCAATTCAAGGGCAAGGGACTCATGATCACCCTGATTGATCTTCCTTTTTCGATCTCGCCTGTGGTGGGCGGGTTGATCTTTGTATTGGTCTTTGGTTCGAATGGGTGGTTTGGGCCGTGGCTGTCCGAGCATGATATCAAAATCATTTTTGCGCTGCCAGGCATTGTCATTGCAACGTTGTTTATTACCTTCCCCTTCGTAGCGAGGGAGCTGATTCCACTAATGGAGGACCAGGGAACCCGGGAAGAGGAAGCGGCGGTTACGCTGGGTGCTTCCGGGTGGCGAATCTTCTGGAGTGTGACTTTGCCCAACATCAAATGGGGGCTGCTGTACGGCATTATTCTGTGTAATGCCCGTGCTATGGGCGAGTTCGGAGCGGTATCTGTGGTGTCAGGACATATCCGCGGGGAGACGAATACGCTGCCGCTGCATGTGGAGATTTTGTATAACGAATATCAATTCTCGGCTTCGTTTGCCGTAGCGTCCTTATTACTTATTCTCGCTCTCGCCACATTGCTGCTCAAGAGCTGGCTTGGACACAAAGCGGTTTCAGAAAAGTGATACAAAGCGAATCAATTTCATAATATGAGAAGAAGAAAATACAGATTGACAGCTACTGGAAGCCCTGCTAATGTATAAACCAAGTATATAGGTTGGATAAGAATGAATTATAAATCGGTTGGATGATAACGCATCGAGGACTATAGCGGGCAGTAGCCCGAGAAGAGGAGGCGGCTATATGGCTAAGCCGTTAAAAGTGGATGAGGTATGGTTGGACCGAATTGCCGGACAGCTGAATGACATGGAGTTTGGTTCATTACACATCGTGGTACACGAAGGTCAGATTGTACAGATGGAGCGGACCGAGCGCAAGCGTTTTGAAAATACGCCCTCAGGCAGCACCTCCAAATCCGGCAGCACTGCACGAAGCGCTTCACCCCGATCCCTGCGCGGATCCAATGCGAGTGCGAAGGGATAGAGAGTGACGTGGCTTCCAATACGTCCCGCCTATTGGGCAGGATTTATCTCCAAATTCTCCTTATACCAGTCATTCGCTTCAAGTAACATCTGTTGCCCACCTGCATCCATGAATTCTTCCACAAACGTATCGAAATAACCCACAGGCTGATCGCCAGTGATGATGGAGATGTACGCTCTGTCTCTCATGCGAATCAACTCAGCTGAATATTGAATCAGGGCAGGGGTTGCAACCTCCAGGCGATTATAGATACCACGCTCCGTTAATCCTGCAGATGCAGCCCACTGTTCACGTTTGTCCGAAGGCGTACCAGGAACCGTCATGCCGATACTTGAGCCAATCATATTGGTGTAATTCTCCATACTGCTATATGGAGGGAGTAAATGAAACGATCTTGAAGGTTCAGTGCTCCAGTCCCAGTGCTTTCCTGGAAGACCATACTCCATTTTGATCTGCTCGGCCGGATCGGGGTTGGCACTTACATAATCCAGTATCTCCAGAATTTTCTCCAGTTTCCCCGGCTCGTTCGCAGCCTCAGCTCCAATAGCAATAAAATTCATCAACAGATTATTTCCTTTAGAACCGCTCTGTCCATCTGGACCAACAACAGGAGAACCAAATACAATCTCTGCAGCTGCGTTCTTCTGTAGCAGCTCATTCACATTGAACGAGGCTCTCACTGGAGTTTCTTGGCCATTTTCGTTGGGGACACTGTAATCTCCCGATTGATTCCAATGATAGTAGTTGCCCATCGAGGTCATCCCAATTTTGCCATTAATAAAAGCATGGGATAGATGCTTATAGCCGCCTTTATTCTCGCCGGTTATAAACTCAGGGTCGATAATCCCGTCCCGATACCACTTTTGCATATAAGTCAGGGCCTTTTTCATCTCAGGCTCCAAAGCGCCGATTACGAGTTGGTCGTTTTTTTCATTAAAGTACAGCTGCTCGGTAAAAACGGACTGTCCAAAAGCGCCAAATACAACGTTCAAGCCCTCTTTGGATAGGCCATACGTATCCTGTTTACCATTTCCGTCCGGATCATCTTTGGCAAAAGCATACATCACCGTTTCGAATTCATTTAATGTCTTCGGAACATCCAGACCAAGCCGCGTAAGCCAGTCCTCTCGGTATACGACAGGGGTTCGATAGATATTAGTCTGATTGATGACCGGAATCCCATATAAGCCGCCATTTATTTTTCCGTACTCCAAGTAACGTGAATCATAATCGCGGATTCGCTTTACAATATTCGGTGCATATTGTTCGAGGACATCCGGGGAGATTTCCGCTAATACCCCTTGCATCTGATACTTGAGCAGATCATGCGGCTGCCTGATCCGGAACAGATCCGGTATCTTCCCTTGAACCAGCTCCAGTTCCATCAGCTCTTCATAGCGCTTGTTCTCAAGGTTCCACACCTCCAGATTGACATCAAACCGATCCTCAATATAGGCAATCATCTCAGCGTTCTCAGGAACAGGGACATTTTGATGCATGGTCCAGGAAATCGTATATTGAGGAGCTGTATCCTTCTCAGAGCTTGCTGAATGTTCCTGCTGTTGCAACTGTGCTGTTTCTCTCCCTGAAAAGGTACACCCACTTGTGAATACGAGAAGGATGAGCATGGTGGAATATAGACATAACTTTCTTGAAAGGTTAAGGTTCATAGCAGCTCCTTTACTAATTTTAAATTCTATATAGCTTCAATTTAACATTTACACAATAACGGAGAGGACAGAAAGAACCTGAAGAAGCGAAGCGTGCGCCTTTATTCCCGGATTTCCCCTTTAGAATAGGGATCAAAAGAAATCTGGGAATAACAGCGATCGGAAGGTTATTCTGTCATCGGAGTGTCCGTGTAAATATTTCTTTAATTGAACCTATATAGATCCCTGTTCCATTAGACTGCGCATGAAGTTTTTCGGTGTACAGCCGTGAATTTCTTTGAACTTCTTAATGAAATAAGCAGGGGTACGGTAACCAACCGTATTTGCGACCTGCTCAACCGTAATTTCGCGTTGTGTCATAAGTTCTCGTGCACGTTCCATCCTCTGGTTCGTTACATATTCCGAATAGACAATCCCGGTTTCTTCCTTGAAAAGTTTGCTGAGATATTTAGGGCTGATGAATACTTGTTCTGAGACATGATCCAGCGTGAGATCGCCCGATAAGTTCTCGTGAATATAGGCTTTGACCGCCGAGATGGTATCCGCACTCCGTACCTCGCTTCGCTTCTCCATATGCATCACAAACTCGGTCACGAGATGGATCATCCATTCCGAATAGCGGTTGATATTGTAGAACAATGAAAATTGCTTGTACAAATTCAATGAACTGGCATCGGTGGGCTGCCAACGCACCTGACTGATACACTCAGAATAAATGGAGACCGTTTTTAATAATATGATTCGACTGTATTCAGCTGAATACATGCCTTCCTTTATCGTCGCGACCAACGCCTGAATGGCCTGAACTGTGCCGTGCACATCACGAGTCTGCAATTTTTTCTCAAAGTTTACGAGGTATGTGTCCGAAATTTCCAAACTGCTGGTTTCCCTGTTCAGAAGATCAAGATCCTGAATGGCAGATTGATCGGGAAAGAAATAGCTATATCGAATCAAGGTATTCGCCTGATGATAGCTGGTGTGGATCTTCGTGAAATGCTCTACCCATCCGCCCAGTGATAATGCAAAATCCAGACCGAACCTGTTTCTTGCCTCAGTGTGAATAAAGTCCACAATGTGATCAGAGAGAGGTTCTTCGGGTTGGTTGGTACAGATAATTACTGCTATTTTGTGATCCTGCAATTCCTCTGCCAGCAGTTGAGTTCCGTCCATTTCTGCGATCTCCAGCTGCTGGATCATCGTATACAACGTATGCTGCAACTGTCGTGGCTGCAGATCCTTCCACTTCTCATTGACGGGGTCAATGACGATACAACGGAAGCGAGAGTAGGCCATTGAAATGTGAACAGATTGCAGTTGCTCCGTAAGTTCCTCGGGTGTGAATCGATTATTTAACATATTGAGCATGATGCTATGCTTAATCATTTTGTGATTGGCTTGCAGTGTTTCCTCCAGACTATCCACTTTGTTGGACAGGCTGTTAATCGCCGTATCAATGAAGCGATATTCATTCTGTTTGAGGCTGGTGGGGCTATCCATCCGGCTCCTGATATTATTCAGGATTCGCTTTAGAGGGCTATAATTGGCGGTCGTAAAGATGGACGACATCGCAATCCCCACCGCGATAGCTAACAAGCAAAGAAGAATTGAGATTTCTTTCAAGCTATCCAATTTATTATAGAAACTTTTATTGGGTGTGGTGGTGTAAATCCGCCATCCATTCCCTTTGAATTGATCTTGGGACACGACATAAGAGCCATGGTTAAATACAGGCGTGAAGCTCTCATCTGAAGAATGAATGGAGAGCAACGACTGAGATAAATTCT
This sequence comes from Paenibacillus sp. USHLN196, assembly GCF_037144955.1. NCBI lineage: Bacteria > Bacillati > Bacillota > Bacilli > Caryophanales > Paenibacillaceae > Paenibacillus > Paenibacillus sp. USHLN196. The sequence goes on from NZ_JBBCYH010000009.1 coordinate 182,256, forward strand.
CCTCTGTGGAGCTACCTAGCAAGGATTTGTCTGCGGCAGAAATGACGGTCCCGTCCTGATCTACGATTAATGTACTATCATAGTCGGAAGGAATCATATTTTTAATGATCTGACTGATCGCTGATTCTTTGATATCAATGGCAATCATGACCTTACTGTCTTGTCCAGAAGATTGAAACGGGTAGCTGTGGACATAGGAAATCAAAGGATTCACGTTGGTCTGATCAGATGATTCGATATACGCATCTTGAGGCACCATGCGAGTCTGCATCCATAAGGAGCTTTCTTCAGTTTCTTTCATCGCAACAATCCAATCCGTGGTATGATCCGCAATCGAAGGCGTGTCCTCATAGAGCAACAGCCCATATACAGATGAGATCATCCAATGGTTCTTCGCATCGTACACATGAATGGCTTCAATGAGGTCGGAATAATTTTGCACCTTATTTTGAAGTAACTGTTCGATGTCCAGAATCTTGCCATGGTTTCCTTTGATGTTATCTAAATCAATACTGACAGAGCTGCCCAAAGCCAGAGAAAGATAGACCTGATTCACCTTCTGGATGACGGAGCTTTCAATATAATTGACGGTATTTTTCAGCGAGAGCTGATTATTGATTCGAATTTCTTTGCTGTATTGATGGGAGAAGAAGAGATATAAAATGGAACCGAAAAGAAGCGAGATGACAAGGACAACAGCGAGATAGGAAAAAACCATCCTGGATCTCACAGACTGAAATGGCTTACGCATCTTTTTTCCCCCTTCACTTCTCGTATCTAAACAACTTCATCATTATATAGTAGGCCGAGGACTAGAAATCATGTTGACCGAAATTTAACAAACTCCCACTCCATAATTTACTTTCAGTTAATAAAGCGTTTACAAAAGTGGGTACTTTAATTGATAAATGTAGTATCTAACCCCATTTTTCTTGGATATAAGCTCCGGAACGTACGATTTTGATATAAAACGGAATTTGTTCTATAGATGCGAAACGCTCCCTAATGCTACAGTAACGGCAGATCAGACATCTGTATAGAGTCTTTCTTACTCATTTGCAGATGCAGAAGCAAAAAATTAATTTACTATAATGGGAGCGTGTATTTGCAAGCCATGAGAAAACCACTTAAAAAGTCACTGGCACTACTTCTAATGTTGTCTATGGTAGGTCCGACATTTGCAGAGAAGAGTTTTGCAGCCGATCAGAAGATTCAGTTCTCTGATATTAAGGGACACTGGGCGGAAGCAAATATTCAAGCCTGGGGTGATGAAGGATTAATTCGAGGTTACCTGGATCGTTCATTTAAACCGAACACGTATATTACTAGAGCAGAATTTATGAATTTGGTAAACGGTGCCTTTGGATATTCCGGACAAGCTAAAATTACCTTTAACGATGTGTCTGAGAGTGCATGGTATTACGAAGCAATTTCTATTGCAAATGCGAATGGATATATAGATGGATACACCGATGGCACCATGAAGCCGCAAGATCCGATCACACGTCAGGAAGCAGCTAAAGTGATCGCTGGCATTCTGAATTTGGTGTTAAATGAAACAGCTGCGAATGTGTTTAGTGATTCATCGTCTATTGCGGTGTGGAGCAAGGGAGCTGTAGGTGGAGCGGCAGCAGCTAAAATTATTGCCGGCTATGCAGATGGAAGCTTCAAACCGCTTAATTCCATTACTCGTGCCGAAGCAGTGTCTGCGCTCGTTAAGGCTGTAGAAACGGATTCTACGACAGCTGCCAAACCAGCTAAGCCAAAAGGAACGGCAACCGTACTGAATGTTAATCCCCCAGCAGATGAAGCTCGTTTATCTGCCGTGGAGCATGGAGCCAATGCCGGAGACGACACCTTGAAAAATATTGCTGAAACCAATCCGTTTATTGATATTTTGGACGGTTTCGATCAAGTATGGTCCATGAACCAACCCGAATGGAGAGATGGAACAGCGGCAACAACACCTGGAGTTAATGATAAGGTTGCAAAGTATGGCGATGGACCGACCCCATATTATGACGGCTTTAAAAACGATCCAACAGTAGCAGTTGCTGATCAGAAAACATTTGCGAATGCAGAGATCCGAAATAAAGCGACTTGGGAAGCCAATATCAAATATGTAGAAGATGTCACGCAAAACCGCACGGGTGAAGAGGCTTTGGCAGCCTACTACGATGACCAAAGAGATAAGATCTATAGCATGATCGAAGCCTTTGGTCCGTTGGCTAATACGTATGTAGATGTCGTTAAGCCACAGACAAACGTTGAACGAAGTGTGGAAGAGATGAGTATTTTATTGACAGAAGAAACGACGGAAGATGAAAGTCAGGGTATCGGAAGTGACTGGGCTAAAACGGAGCTTGCCGACATGGTCGCTTTAGTTGATCTGGTTCGATTCAAAATTCCTGCCTCATCTAACCCAGCGAAATACTTCTACTCTTCCCCAAGACCATGGAGAATGAATTCAAACGGAGAAGTGAAAGAGGTTGTTGATAGTAAAGGACTGCCTGTATGGGAAAAATTGGGTGAAGGTGAGACGGAAGAAGTACCTTTGGCTTCGGGAGGAAAGAAAACAACAGGTGAAAAACAGTACCAACAATATGAAACGAACGTTGAACTTATTCCTGCATTAAGCTATGTCAAACGAATCGCTGAGGATGGAAGAGGAAAAGACGGCGGATATCCAAGCGGTCATACAAGTGCATCATACTTATCCGTGCTTCCTTTTGCTTACGCTACGCCAGAACGATTCTCTGAATTCTTAACCAGAGCAGCTCAGATGGGTGAGAATCGAATTGTAGCAGGGATGCACTCACCGCTTGATGTTATAGGTGCAAGAATACAAGCAACAGCTATGACTGCATATGCATTCAATCAGGCTGAGAATAAGGAATTGTTAGAGAAGGCCTATGAAAATGCAGGAGAGGTATTTGGAGCAGAAGCCAAGGAAAAAAATATGAGTTTGTATGAATATGCACACACCGTAACAGAGGATTATAATTTCAAAAGTGCATACGATGAGGATAAATGGGAAGATCACGATGCCAATAAAGCCTTCTATAGAGAAAAGCTGACGTACGGTCTACCACAAACAGGAACCAAAGGTTTGGCTCCAGTTGTACCGCAAGGAGCAGAAGCTCTGTTAGAAACACGCCAACCGTATTTAACAGATGAGCAACGCAGGGAAGTATTGTATACAACATCCATTGATTCCGGTTATCCTGTCCTGGACGAATCCAAAGGTTGGGGTAGATTGGATCTGGTATCAGCAGCGGATGGATACGGTGCATTCTTGAACAATGTAACTGTGGATATGGACGCTTCCAAAGGGCGATTCAATGCAGAAGACTGGTGGAGAAATAATATCACGGGTACAGGAATGCTTACGAAAAAGGGCACAGGAACACTTACATTGACAGGGGAAAATAGCTACACAGGCGGAACGTTACTGCAAGCTGGAACACTGGTAGCTGAATCTGCGACTGCTTTTGGTACGGGTGATCTGTATGTAGAAAATGGAACAGTTGTCGTCGATGTTGACGGAGCACTCAACTTGAATAGAAACTTTACCATAGATAAGGGTACGTTGGAATTGGTTGTGACTGATGACAAAAGTCAACTGAATGTTGGCAGAAAGCTCTATATTGATGGAGGAAGTCTGAATCTGGACTTGTCCAACTATAAGATCGAAGGTTCCAAAGATATTACGTTAATCACTGCTAATGGAATTACAGGTGAGTTCGACAGTGTAACTGCAGATGGTTATGACGTGACTGTCACGTACGAAAACGGTCGTGTCATTGCACATGTTGTAGCCAAATAAGTGAAGTAATTATCCATTATATAAAGTGAACCCAAGACTGTTACACATGCCACTTCGATGACAGAATAATCTTCCGATCATTCTTCGCAAGAAAAGATCATAGGAAAAGGGCTGAAACTACAATGTAGTTCCAGCCCTTTTTGCGTATAGACACGTTGTATATAGAGGGTGTTTTCAACACCTACTGAAAGCTGAGGCATAAATGAAAGGGTCCAGAGTAGGCAAGCGTGCATACTGAATGTATGAGTGAGCCAAGCGATCAGGACGTCGCAAAAGCGACGCGCTAACGAATCTGAGGCATCTTATTCATGGATTTGAAACACCCGCAGGAATATAAGGAATCTGAGACTCGTTATATCGTGATGTACGGCATTTTATAGCGTTTTTGTAGAGAGATTTTGGGGAATAGCGTGTCTGATGTTCTTTACAATTTTGAAAGAGGACGTAGAGGCCATATAAGACGTCCTGAGTTCTTTAGAAAATCGTCTGGCTATTCACCAAGATCACCCTGCCTGGACCTTAAGATTTTATGGACGCTGACATCCATCATCGTATAGATTGCCTGAGTTTGAAGACACGCCCTGAACGAAGAAAATCCAGCCGAGAAGGGTGATGGGCTGGATGCGTAAGTTATTCGCCGGTGTTGGTACCAGGATTACGACGTGTATTCACTTCAATCTCCGTAGAAACTTCCTTCGTTGGTTCCAGTTCGGTATGCCCTGCATATGGACGATCACTGCGAGAGCGTGTTCCGGTCAGTCCGAAACCTGTGGTGAATAAGATCAGTTGTAGTCCAAGGGCATAGGGGGCGGCAACAAGTCCAATCAGATGGATCAAGGAGCATAGCGCAATTAGTAAAGAGAGCGTTTTGGTGATTGTACCCGACGTATCCTGACGTGGGCTGGCCCAGAGCAGATAACCAAACATTATTGTGATCATCAGGGAAACCGCGCGAATCCATGGCAACATGCTGTCCCATGAGTCCACAGGGACGGCCAACATCCGCTGACGAAATACCAGATCTGCGACCAGAAACCCTGTGGCTGCTACTGCCGCTGGTTCGGCTATGGGCCGAAGGATCGTCCAGATTGCTGTGCCCCAATGGTCTGCTTGTGTATCCCGGCTGAGTTCATCCGATAATACGGTGCATTCTCGTTCCAGTGCTCTGTGCATGAGTCCAAGTTTGGCAGGGTCATGTTCCTTGATACAGTCACGGATCTGATCCTGTAGTTGAGGGGAAAGGTAAGATGCAGCTTTGCAGGCTAACATTGCCGTTATCAGATCGTTATGTTCATGTTCCGACGGTTCATATTTCCGATTTCCCTGGATGGTAAGTTGTCCCAAGAGGGCTGTACTTATGTATAATGTATCTCGTATCCTTCTCATTCGCCTTTCGTGGCTACGGCGAACTTCAGTGGCAGACCATATGTATATCCCCAGAAGCAGTGCTATGATTCCAAATAGCACGGCCACAGCGCCTGGACGCGATGTTAGATCTTCAATCCAACGTTGAAACACACTTTTTCCTCCTTTGCACCAACTTCACGTATCATGAAACACGCTTCACGTAAGCTTTCTCTCACTATTACACAGGAAGTAGATGAATTCAAGCAGAAAGGGGCACAATTCATGGATCATGTGAATATTGAACACACACCACCCGCAGCAGTGGAGTATCTGGCCTTGCGGCAGATTGCCGGCCTTAGTCCAATGAGCAGAGAGGGGGCTGAGATTGGGCTGCCGAATAGTCTGTTTGCCGTATGTCTGCGTGAAGAAGATATGCTGGTAGGCATGGGGCGAGTGATTGGAGATGGCGGTTGTTTCTTTCAGATCGTCGATATTGCTGTACACCCGGATGTTCAGGGAATGGGGTATGGAAAACTGATCATGAGCGAGATTATGAATTATCTGCGTGAAGCAGTACCTGCCCGTGGTCTGGTCAGTCTGCTGGCGGATGTTCCGGCTGATCGCCTGTATGCTCAATTTGGATTTGAATACACCAGCCCGAAATCGGAGGGCATGTGGTGGAGGCAGGGAGAAGAAGGACCGACTACCTAGCGGAACGGAAACTGAAATTTTGAGATAAGGATAAACTTTATGTCGTATGAAATTATCTTAGTACAGCCGCATTTAGCGGCTTTTTTTCATGATTCGTGTTGGGTGCTGGCGGAGAGAGGGGATACTTAAGAGTGTTGGTGCTTCTTCCGCTAGTTGAAGTAAAGATTATTTTTCTACATATAAGCTGTAAGAGATAGGTTTACAAGTTGTTCACATCCGGTTTAAGATGGCGTGAGCCGTTTAAGGTATATAACAATAGGATTAAGTATTAAAATAACGGTAAGTTGACGAGATGATATTTACAGAAAAGAGGGATTGAATATGAAAGTTGCGATTTTTGGAGCAACCGGAGCGATTGGCAAGACGATACTGTGGGAGTTGATGGATCGTGGTCATGAAGTGACTGCGGTAGTGCGTGATCCGTCGAAGATTGAGATGGTACATGAACGTTTGCGTGTAGAACAGGGAGATCTGATTAACCCGGATCAGGTGGCTGATTTTGCAGCAGGACAAGAAGTGGTAGTGAGTGCGTATGGACCGAAGTTTGGAGAAGAAGAAGAAATGCTGGAAGTCACACGCTCATTAATTGAAGGTGTGCGCCGTGCAAAAGCAGGGCGTCTGGTTGTGGTTGGTGGAGCAGGAAGCTTGCTGACTGATTCCGGTGATATGCTGATGGATACGCCGGGATTCCCGGAAGAAGTCAAGCCTCTGGCGAAAGCTCATGCAGCAGCATACGATCTGATTGAAGCATCGGATATTCACTGGACGTATATGAGTCCTGCTGCAACGATCACAACAGGACGGCGGACAGGCCAGTTCCGGGTTGGCATGAACCGGGTGATTACGGATGATATCGGGGAAAGCTCCATTTCCGTTGGTGACTTTGCAGCCGCTTTGGTGGACGAACTGGACGACCCACAGTTTATTCAATCGCGGTTCACGGTCGGTTATTAAGCGTAGACGCGCTTTGGAAGGCTGAATGACTAGGTCTCATTTACGGGGATCGATAGAGCTTCCAATGATACATGGAGCGCATCATGGTAACTGGATGTGGTAAGGGAGAAAGATGGCGGTACACGTGTAGGATGCAGTGTTTAGGTGCGAAGTTGTTGCTTTTAGATATGAGATGAACTTGTCTCCGGGGAGGGATGAACGTTGTTTATCGTAACGGCTGAACAGATGAGGGCTGTAGACGAGTATACCATTCAAAAGTTGGGTATTCCTGCTGTGAGTCTGATGGAGAATGCAGGACGAGCCATTGCTGAGGAAGTGATCAAGCTGTGCCGGGAAGAGCAGGAAGAAGGCTGGCTTGCGGATTCAGGGCACCTTGGCTATAGCAGCAAGACAGATGCGCGGCGGGCACACACTGGGCCCGGTGATCGGCACGGTTATGGTGGCGACATCATCGCCGATCCGGCGCTGGTGATGGAGCGCCCTGGTGATCAGCAGTGGTACATGCTGATCGGCAAGGGCAATAATGGCGGCGACGGACTGGTGGCGGCGCGCCATTTGGTTGAAGCGGGGTTTGGCGTGACATTGGTCTACGCCGATGCCCCTGAGGTACTGCGGGGCGAAGCCGCTGTGCAACGGGATGCCGCTGCGCAGCTCGGCATCCCCGCCCTTGTCCACGGGCGCGAAGCCGTGGACTTCAGCCGGTGCACAGGCATCGTGGATGCGCTGCTGGGCACCGGCTCGCAGGGGGCGCCGCGAGGAGCTTACGCGGCGCTGATCGAGGCGGCGAACGACAGCGGCAAGCCGGTCGTGTCCGCCGATGTGCCGAGCGGGCTGGACGCCGACACCGGAGAGGTGTACGAGCCCTGCATTCAAGCCCGGGTGACCGTATGCCTCGCGCTGCTTAAGCGCGGGCTTGTGCAGTACCCGGGCGCTTCTGCCGCGGGGCGCATCGTGGTGCGCGCCATCGGCATTCCCGCGCGCCTTGCGCCAGAGCATGGCCCCTCGGTCCGTCTGCTGACGGACGAGGTGCTGCGCGGTGCGCTGCGCGTGGATACAGGCCGTCTCCGGGCACCGGACGGCCAAAAGGGCACCTACGGCCACGTGTTGCTGGCCGCAGGAAGTCTGCCGATGAGCGGCGCAGGGCTGCTCTCGGCCAAGGCCGCGCTACGCGCAGGCTGCGGGCTCGCCACATGGGCGCTGCCCGCGGTACTGCTGCCGCATGTCATCGGCACCGTGCCCGAGCTCATGCTCGCTTCCGCCGCCGATGGCGACAGCGGCGAATGGAACGCGGCTTCCGCGGGCGCCGTGCTGCGTCTCGCGGAGAGCCGCGACGTGCTTGCGACCGGCCCGGGCCTCGGCCGCTTCCAGGGGGACACAGACTGGCTGCGCCGTCTGTGGCAACAAACGGATCGTCCGCTCGTCATCGACGCGGACGCCCTCAACATGCTGGCAGACGCTGGCCCACATGGGCCTCGCGACTGGGGCCAGCGAAGTGCGGCGACGATCCTGACGCCGCACCCTGGCGAGATGGGCCGACTGCTGGGCATGTCGACCCCGGAGGTGCAGCGTGACCGGATTGGACACGCTGCACGATACGCCCGCGAGCAGGGCGTGACCCTTGTGCTCAAAGGAGCACGAACGGTCATCGCAACGCCATCCGGCGAGGCGTATATCAACACCACCGGGCACGCCGGCATGGCGACTGGCGGCGCCGGAGACGTATTGACCGGCATCATCGCCGGTCTGCTTGCCCAAGGGCTCAGCGCGGAGCAAGCCGCCGCGTTCGGCGTATATCTCCATGGACAGGCTGCCGAACGAGCAGCCCTGCTACGAGGCGATCCATCATCCCTGCTGGCTGGAGACATTATCGACGCACTGTGAGGACGGGACAGGTGTGGGACAAGTTCACGATTTTGGGCTACTGCCGATGACGACTCAGATCCAAACTCAAAATCTAACGAACCTCATCCACGTTATTTCTGTGTATTTCAGAGAATATACCTGAAAAACCGGGCTGAATTAGGGAATAGAGTGCCTGAGATTTGTTAGTTTTTATAATCTGCAATTAGTGGCCCAATAAGGCTTGCTCAGTTCGTTAAACGTTTGGATCTGAAACGCTGATGCCTTGTTATCAACTTTCGTGTCTGGTTACCGACTTGCGCGTGTCTTAGGAACAATGGTTAGATGAAACAATGATTTGTTACTGAATAGGGGAGCCCTGTCATGATTCATGACGGAGGCTCCCCTTTATTTGTTGTATGTTCATGCTGCCTGATCTTGGCTCACCTATAACCTGTATCTAACCTGCATTTAAATTGCATCCCAACTACGTCCGGTCCGAATTTTTCCGGCATCCTGCTTACAGCCGGAATCGAAGCAGTTCCTGATGCATCTCTGCACTGATATCACGCAGTGACTTGACCTTAACACTCGCATCGGCGAAGGAACGTTGTTGTTCGGCCGTGGAGGCCGTAATCTCTTCACTGCTGGCGGCCGACTGCTCAGTGATGGCACTGATATTTTCGATGGCCTGCTGCACCTGTGTGCTGAGTTCGTTCGAATGCTGCATGTCCTCCGCAAGCTGGTGGATGCCGGTGCTAATGCGCTCCACACTATCACGAATGGCGGAGAAGGATTCCCGGGTCTGGCCTGTAGCTTGTTCCTGTTCGCTGAATAGCTGCATGCTCTGCGCTACAGAGTTCTTCACCTTGTCCATGGAGGTTGTAATCTCGCCAACTGCCGCATAGATATGCTTGACCGATTGCGCAGACTGTTCGGCGAGCTTGTTCACCTCTCCAGCTACGACAGCGAAGCCGCGCCCGGCTTCTCCGGCACGAGCAGCCTCAATGGATGCATTTAACGAGAGCATGGTCGTTTGCTTGGCAATCTCCGATACATATGCAGTCATCGTGGTGATTCGAACCGCGCTGTCTTCCAGTTCCCGGACCGTCTGCTCCACCTCGGACATCGCCAGACGATTCACTTCAGCCAGGCGGAGTTGTTCCGCAACGGCCTTATTACCTTCTTCAACGGTAGTTAATACTTCACGGCCATCGATCACGGATTGGGATGTAGCCTTCAGATTACTATTGAAGGTAGATTGCATCTGGTCCACAACGATGACCGTTTCACTCAGGTCCTCGGCAATCTTCTGACTGCCAACCGCCAGTTCCTCGGTTGTACGGGATACTTGCTGCACAATCGCTTGAGACGTATCATTCCCACGGTCAATGTCTTGCGCCATCAGATCGACACGATGACCTGCTGCACCGATCGATTGAATAATGCTGCGGATATTATGAGTCATGATACGGAATGAATGGCTCAGGTCATCGAGTTCATCTTTGCCCCGAGCTTCCGGTAATTGCAGGGTAAGGTCACCATCCGCAATCTGTCCCGCCGCGTCTTTGAGTGTACGAATACGCCGGGCGATCTGGCGTGAAGTATACATATTGAACAACATCACGGCGACGAGCAGTACGATGGCTCCGCCGAGAGCGACTTGCCACGTTTGCTGGATGTCACGCTCCAAATCGACGGTATATTGATCATATCGATCTCGCGTTATTTCATCCAACGAATAAATATCGTTCTGTATGCCCCGAACCCGTGTGCTGTAACGCTTGGCTTCTGCACTGTTCATTTCGGTCATCGCTTCGGTGGCTCCCTGGTTCAGAGCTTGTAATTTTGTCTGGATGGACTGAATAAGCTGCAACTGCTGATCCGTTTCCAGTAATCCGCCTGTAAGCTCCTGGATCATCGATTGTCCTTCATCCAGCAAGCGGAGTACGGCATCCTGATTTCCTGCTGTCATGGAGAACGAATAAACATCCAGTGCCTGCTGGGTTTGAATCTGATTGGCATTCAGTTCACTAACCTTAAGCATGGCAGGGACCAGATTTTGATTTTTGGCATTCATACCGAGCAATTCCATGATGATATAGGCTACCAGCGCAAGGCATAGAAGTAGCGAGATCAGAGCATTAAGTATCAGTTTTCCCTGTAGTTTCATATGCGTACCTCCTCGAATCCGATGGGTTATTGATCAAGCGTAATTGTGATTTGACCGGAAGAGATCTGCTTTTTCAGATCATCGAAGGTTTTCTGTTGTTCATCACTAAGCGTAATATTATGTAGAGCAGTCAGACCTACGGCGTTCTCTGCCAGCCCCTCCACGATTTCCTTTTGAGGGAAGGTGTGATTGTTTTGAATAAACGAGTTAACGGCATTATAGATGGATACATCCACATTTTTCAGCATGGATGTTAGAATGGCTTTTTCCGCTAAAAAGAACTGATCCGTATCTACGCCAATGGCGTATTTCCCTAATTTCTGAATCTCCGTCAGTGCACCCACGCCTGTGAGACCGGCAGCTACGTAGATCACGTCAGCGCCCTTTTCCTGAATCATCTGTGCAGCGAGCTGTTCACCCAGATCGGCATTGCCGAAGTCCCCTGCGTAGACGACATCCACTGTTGCATTCGGCTTGACAGCGAGGACACCTTGCTCAAAACCCTGCTCGAAATTGCGAAGAACGGGTATCTCCATGCCGCCCAAGAAACCGACACGATCTTCTGTTGAAGCCATAGCGGCAATAACGCCTGCCAGATAACTTCCTTCTTCCGCCCGGAATGAGATGGAAGCAATATTGGATAACTCGGACTTACTGTCAATCATGAGGAACTGCTGGTCAGGATATTTGGCTGCAACCTTCTCCATATCCGCTTGGACCGTATCACTCAGGCCGATAATCAGGTCGAATTTGGCCACCGCAAATTCCTCAAATGCAGCTTCAGCAGATCCATTCTCGCCCGGTTCGCGATAGTCAAAGACAATACTTTTCTCGTCTCTGGCCTGAACCAGCCCATCAAAAGCAGCATCATTAAAGGAGCGATCGCCCAGGCCAACCTCCGTAAGAACAATACCGACTTTCGTTCTGGTATCTGTTGTCGTTGTTGTATTATTGGCTGAACAAGCTCCCAGCATCAGCACCGTCAGGATCATCATTAGGGTGAGGCCTGCGCGGTTGCTCTTGTTTGTTTTCATGTGTGGTACCCTCATTTCTGTAGTCGCTTTTTGCTGATTCCAGGTGTTCTTCAGATGTGGAGAAATATGCATATATGGATGACACGTATGGTGAGATTCCCCTTTATCTTTATCGGACAGAAGGGTACTGTGATTTATGGTATTCACTGAAAATTTACGAAAATCGTAGTATGTTTCATGAATTATACATGGGTTTTACATTTATCTGGTTAAAAGGGTGCCTATATGACCTCAGTCTGTTGTTTGCTGATGTCGAAACTCAAAAAAAGACACAATAGAGATGAATCATCTCTGTTGTGTCTTTGAATTTGAATAGCAGATATGTGAAGCATAGCAGGATAATCTTACCCGTCCTTATGGTAGAAATTACGAGAGTTTTACCAAGCGGCAATCGATCCATCGGAGCGGGTCTCCGTACCCCCGCATAATACGCCATTGTCCGGGTTGCGCCAGATGATCTGACCACGTCCAAACTGGGATGGATCGAGCGCCACTTGAATATCATGTCCTTTGCGGGCGAGTGCCTGTGCAATGTGCTGCGGGAAACCCGGCTCCACGAGTATCGTCTTGCCCTTTGTCCACTGCCAGCGTGGAGAATCCAGTGCAGCCTGTGGGTTCAGATGATAATCGATCGTATTCATAACCACCTGTACATGACCTTGCGGTTGCATGAAACCGCCCATGACACCGAATGGCCCAACCGCTTCGCTGCCGCGGGTGAGGAACCCAGGAATAATGGTGTGATACGTTCGTTTACCCGGTTCCAGGGCGTTTGCATGACTTGGGTCCAGTGAGAAATTGTGCCCGCGATTCTGCAATGCAATGCCTGTCCCCGGAACAACCAGTCCGGCCCCGAAGCCCATATAGTTGCTCTGAATTAAGGAAACCATGTTGCCTTCACCGTCCGCTGTAGCCAGATAGACCGTTCCACTTGCGCGTGGATCGCCTGCCTCAGGTGTACGTGCAGTATCACCAATGAGCTTGCGCCGTTCTTCCGCGTAGGCCTCGGACAGCAGTTCCTCCACGCTCACGCCCATTTTGCGCTCTTCAGTAATATATTTCTCCCCATCGGCAAATGCCAGCTTCATGGCTTCAAGCTGCTGATGATAGGCCAGAACGGATTCTTTCTCGTCGAATGCGTAACCTTTCAGCAGATTAAGTGCCGCCAGAGCAATCAATCCTTGTCCATTCGGTGGAATCTCCCATACATCGTATCCACGATAGGAGACGGAGATGGGATCAACCCACTCCGGCTGAAAAGCTTTCAGATCTTCGCGAGTCAGATAACCACCGTGCTCTGCCATAAAGGAATGAATGCGTTCGGCCAGTTCTCCTTCGTAAAAGTCTCGCGCTTCGCTCTCGCCAATCTGGCGCAAAGTCGCCGCATGATCCGGCGAGCGCCACATCTCTCCAGCTGCGGGAACACGCCCGCCTGGAGCAAATGTCTCAAACCACGCACGCCCTGCTTCCGCATCCCCCTGGCGTGCATAGATATCGGCTGCCCTTGCCCAGTGGCGGGCCAGCCCTGGCGCAAGCGGGTAACCTTCCTCCGCATAGCGGATGGCCGGTTCCAGCGCTTCCGCCAGCGTGAGCCGCCCGAAACGGCGGCTCAGCTCAGCCCAACCCGCCGGTGCGCCAGGCACCGTCACCGGAACAACTCCCAGCTTCGGCATCTCCGTATGGCCTGCCGCTTGAAGCGCCTCAATGGATATGCCCTGAGGCGCAGGGCCGCTGGCATTCAGGCCATGCAGTTTGCCCTCGGTCCAGACGAGGGCAAAAGCATCGCCACCAATGCCATTGGACGTGGGCTCCAGCACCGTCAGCGCTGCCGCAGTTGCAATGGCGGCATCAATGGCATTGCCGCCTTTTTTCAATACATCCAGACCTGCTTGTGCAGCCAGTGGCTGTGACGTGGCGACCATGCCTTGTTTGGCGTACACGGGCACGCGGTAAGAGGGGTACGGTTGGTAGAGTGGATCGAAGTTCATCAGGTTGTTCAGCTCCTTGTCGCAAGATGTCAGGCTCCGGTATAACCGGATCATACTCCTAACCTTCTTCGCAACCGGACAACCGATATCCTGTCACACCTGCCAAATCCAACCTGACATCAGCAGCACATCGTTCAGATATGTTTTTACCAAGCGGAGTAACATCAGTTAACGATATCACTCTACGTCGTTACCATATCGCCGCCGTTCACATGAATGCATTCACCTGTGACGTAGGATGAATCGCGGGAAGCGAGATAGACGTAGGCTGCCGCCAGTTCGTAAGGCTGACCAGCCCGACCCATGGGCGTATCTGTTCCAAATACCTGCACGTCTTCAGCAGAGAAACTGGCAGGGATGAGCGGGGTCCAGATCGGTCCCGGGGCGACAGAGTTCACGCGAATCCCCTGTGCAGCGAGCGACTGGGCGAGTACACGAGTCAGCGACACGACAGCTCCTTTGGTGGAAGAGTAGTCGATTAATTGGGTGTTGCCTTTGTATGCTGTAACGGAAGCTGTATTGATGATGGAGGCACCTTTGCACAGATGCGGGAGAGCGGCCTGGATCAAAAAGAAGTAGGCGAATACATTCGTCTGAAAGGTGTGATACAGCTGTTCTTCTGTAATATCAACGATGCTTGGCTGCACATACTGTACGCCATGGTTGTTGACCAGAATATCGATCTTCCCGTAGGTTTCCATGGTCGTGCGAATGACAGCCTCACAGTTTTTCTTTAAGCGGAGATCAATTTCAATTAACAGACAGCGCTGCCCCAATTCTTCGATCCGCTGGCGAGTCCTTTCGGCATCTGTCCGTTCATATAGATAAGCAATGACGATATCTGCCCCTTCTTTTGCAAAAGCGATAGCAGCCGCCCGGCCGATTCCACTGTCACCACCCGTAATAATGGCAACCTTTCCTTCAAGTTTGCAGCTACCGATATAGGCAGGGTCTTCACTGATTGGTTCAGGCACCATCAGGGTTTCCAGACCAGGTTGCTGGTCCTGATGCTGGGGTGGGAATGCCAGCTTTTGCTCCTTACACACCGTTTTCTCACCATAAAAAGGATAAACAGGATTCATGCGCTTTACATCCTCCTCGAACGTTCATTGATACGGATAAACTATGCATTCGCCCAAAAGAAGGTGCGGGAGGAAGCAGCAGAGCGGTTGTTTTTATTGCACAGAATATACCATAATAAGGATAGATCCTTAAATCGATGGAGGTGTCAGGAGCCACATGAATATTCAGGGAATTAATCATTTGTGCTTTTCCGTATCCAATCTGGAGCGGGCCATTACCTTTTATGAGCAGGCTCTCGGTGCCCGAATTCAGGTGAAAGGACGCAAACTGGCTTATTTTGAGCTTGCCGGTCTGTGGATCGCCCTGAATCAGGAGGATGTTATTCGCAATTATACGGAACGAACCTATACCCATATTGCATTTACAGTCAAAGAAGAGGAGTTCGAAGAGTCGGTGCAACATCTGCGAGCAGCCGGAGCGGACATTCTTCCCGGAAGGCCAAGAGATCCGCGGGATGCAGCATCTGTATATTTCACTGATCCGGATGGTCATCTGTTCGAACTGCATACAGGTACGATGAAGCAAAGGCTGGATTATTATCGTGAGGATAAGGCTCATATGACCTTTTATCCTTGAGATGAATGTGCAAATGGAGGTAAATGGGAATTAACGTATTTTAAATCATAGCCATTATTCGTACAATACGTCTTAGGTTCATGGGAATCGATGTAGTGGTCTGCTATCCATTCATAAACATGAGGAGAGATGAGCATGGAGAGTAAAAGAAGCAAATTGGTTACAGCCGCAAGTGAACTCTGCATGGTTACCATCATGCTTCTACCCTTTGTTGCAGAACAGCTTCACGTTTCAGGGGCACAATCAGGATCGGCTCAAGCTTTTGGCCAGCAGGCACACAAATATGGCATATCAACGGAAACTCTGCTAGATCTGAATGATCCTGTGCCTGTTCGATGAAGGGCTGAAGACGATCCTGTGTCCCTAGTTGTTAGCTGAAGAAGATATCCGCTTTATTTGATAAATGACTTATAATCGTCATAGTTCATTTTACGCTCCTGTTGGCTTAGCAAAAGGAGTTGATGGCTGATGTCAGCCTCGCGACTTGCATAGATGCGTTTCAGCAGATCGTGACTCATTCTTAGAAAATAATAGCCTTCATTGCTGTTGTTTTTCTCATGAAATACAATACCAAGCAAGCGATATAGTTTGGCACGGAGCATCCCTTCATCTTGCTGATCCAGCAGTTGAAGGGCTTCTTTAATGATGGCCTCTGCTTGTTCTGGCTCGCGCTGCTCCAAATATACTTTACTGATTTCCTCCAATATGGAAGCCTTCTTGTGGGGAAGATTGCGTTTGTCGTAAATCACGGCGCATTCATTCAACAAGGGGATGGCTTCTTTTTTTTGCCCCATATGAAGCTGGATCACAGCGAGGTTGTGAAGCGCCAGAACGTAGGATTCACTGCGCGCCTGTTTATATGCCTGTACAGATCTCTTGGTCCAGTCATAACTTAACAGCATATGTCCGTCCTGTTCAGACATATAGTACGCTTTGCCTAAACCGAGCGTAATCTCGCCATACAGTTCGGGTTGTCCCAACATCTGGGCTTCCTTCTCCGCTTTGAGATAGTAATTCAGCCCCTCATTTACATTACCTAGCCGTAAATGGGTCGTGCCAAGAAAGGTGAGCGAATGGATGTGTTCTTCCTGTAAATGTTTGAGTCGGCTGCTGTAAGTATACGCCTGTTCATAATATTTCCGGGCAGCATGAAACAGCTCCGCATGAAAAGCCGCTCTCCCCATCTCTAGATAATATTCAACGATCCGCGCCCTGTCCCCCGAGCGAATGATTGTAAATGCTGCAGCTTCCCCTTCATCCAGAGCTTGGCGGTACTCCCCGAGTCGATTATGACTTTGCACAATGAGGAGGTACGCCTCAGACTGACTGAGTGTATCCTCTGTCAGCGTTAGTACTTTATGAGCAATACGGATGCAAGCAGAATCATTCTGTTCAGCATAATAGGCTTTGGCCTTGTCCAACACAGCCTCGCTAATATCCGTATCTGTCGATGCACTGTTTCCCAAAAAAAACTCCATAGGTGTATTGAGCCTGCGGGCAATAATTCTCAACATACGCTGTGAAGGAACGGCCCTGCCTTTTTCGATGAGGCTAATGTAAGAACGCGTCATATCCTCACCTGCCAGTTGCTTCTGAGACAGACCAAGCTGCTCCCGGATTTGCCGGATTTTGGGTCCGAGCATGATCGTTCACCGTCCCTTAATATAGTTTGATTTGGATTGGAGATGTGCTTGGTATGTTGGTTCCATCGAATGTGCATAAACAGGGGTAAGGCGAGTGAGAGGTGCATTTACCTCCATTTACAGTTTAAATCCAATTTGGAAGATTATAGAATCAGAGTATCTAAGATGAGAGGAGGAGATATGAATGGTCATTAAAGCGACTCCCATTACACTGGAGCAACTGAAACGCAAAGAAATTGAAGCAGCACAATTGGAAGTGAGTGGACTGGGCGAAGCACGAGAAGTCAGTGCACGCGCGGTTGAAGCTCGCGCAGTTGAAGCTCGTGCTGTAGCAGCTCGTGCCGTAGCGGCTCGTGCTGTCGAAGCTCGTGCAGCAGCAGCTCGTGCCTGATTTTTCCTACTTACTTATCGTATTACGCTAGATTCATAGATGAGAGCTTCTGCGGAAGCTCTTTATCTCCCTATATTTCAGTGAGATTCGTACGTTAGTGATAACGAGGTGTCTGAAGCCGATGCATATCAAGCAAATATGGTCTTACATTCCGGAGCACATTGTGCCGATCAGGGAACTGAATGAGGTTCTGGGGCTCAATAAAGCCCAGACTAAGGTACTGGAGAAAATTCACGGTTTGAAACAGGTTCGGCAAGACAGGGATGGAGATTTGGCTTCGTTGCTTGGACGCGTATTAACCCAGGTTGTAAGTAACCCTGAAGTAGCTCCCAACTCGATTAAGTATATCATTTATTGCCACACAATTCAGGAAAATTTCCCCTTTCCTATGAAAGTTCTGCAAGTCCTGAAACAGACTTACGGGTTGCAGCATGCCATCGCGTTTTCGCTTACGCAGCAGAACTGTGCATCGGGCTTGATCGCCCTGAATGTTGCCGAGACATTGCTGCCTTCATTGGAAGCGGATGATCATATTTTAATTTTGACAGGTGAAAAAACATTTAGTCCCGTTGTGCAATTGATCCCCAATACCACGGTGATGGGAGAGGCATCGGCTGCAGTACTGGTTGGCAACAAGGGGAGTGGAAGTCGTGTCGTTGGACTTACGAGTGTTACACTGGGCCAATTCTGTAATGTACTAACGGGAACCCCGCAGATCCTCAGAGAGTTTCAAGAGATCTACACCCCCCGGTTATGTGAAGCTATTCTTGCCGCCGTAGAGCAGGCGGGTCTGACATTACAGGATATTCGTTATATCGTTCCACACAATGTGAATCTATCCTCGTGGAAGAAGGTGGCTACTCGTTTATCCTTTCCCCTTGAACGCATATATACGTCCAACGTGCAGGAGATCGGACATTGCTTCTGCTCGGACCCGTATATTAATCTCCAAGCCATTTTGGAGCAGAAGCTGTTGCAACCAGATGATTATTATCTGCTGGTTACGGTCGGACTTGGGGTTACATTCAGCGTAGCCGTGATGCAATATGCAGGAATAGGAGGAGCTAGTCATGACTACCGTGTTGACCGATTTTTCGAGCAAGCTCAAGTGGGCGTTAACGGGCCAGCATGATGTTACTTTTGTCTATCTGAATAATTTTGAAGTGGAGGAGTACTGGAGTGAATCGGGCATTCTCAAACTGCCTTCATTAAGCATAGGCTCGGCTGCGAACGTTGTTAATCGTATGGAGGAACTCGGTGTTTTCCTCGCCGGAGAGAATGATATTATCCTGCTCAAGGATCTTCCGAATCAGGAATTCATGACAGATGCACAGGCTCTCGGATTCGGTCGCTCCCAATGCATAACTGCAGAGCACAATGATCCGGCATTGAATATTACCGCTAATCTTCTGCAGTGTCCAAGAACGATGGACAAGCTGCGGGAGCTTTCACAGGTTAGCGATTCCCCTGCTTATCTGGTTCCCTTCGGTACCTCGGACCAGGAAGAGGAATTATCACGCCTTACCGGTATTCCGCTGGCTGTGCCTTCTTCAGATATCTTCCGTAAGGTGAATGACAAAGGGTATTCCCGCCGTCTGAACGCGAAACTGGGCATTCGCCAGATTCCCGGTGTTGAATGCACGTCTTTGGACGAACTTGCATCCGGTTTCAACCAGTTGAAGTCTGTGCTAGAACAGGGTGGACGCCTTGTACTGAAGGATTCCATGGGTGTATCGGGCAAAGGCATCACCGTCATTGCCGATGAAGCCAGGTTCCACAAATGCATGAGCATGCTGGAGAAACAGGCAAGCAAAAAGGGAATTCGACTCATTAACTACGTGCTTGAGCAATGGATTGATAAAATCTGTGACCTGAATTATCAGATTCTCATTGATCGATCCGGTGGAGTCGAGTTTCTGGGCGTGAAGGAATCGTTGGTAGAGCAAGGTGTGCATCAGGGACATCTCATGCCTTCCCGGCTCAACGATGTTCAACTCGCGGTCATTCGTGAAGCTGCCATGCGAATTGGAGCCGCCCTGTATCAAGATGGATATTATGGCATTGCCGGCATGGACGCCATTCTGGACGAGGCGGGTACAATCTGGCCCAATCTGGAGATCAATGCCAGGTTTAATATGTCTACCTACCAGACCAACATCCAGCATCAATGGCTGGCTGAAGATCAATGTGGATTGGCCAAAAAATATACACTTCGGCTTAACCACCTGCTGGAATACGGGGTACTTCGTTCATGTCTGGGTGAGTTGATGTTTGAACCGAAACGCGGCGAGGGATTATTGATCAATAATTTTGCCACAGTTAATGCGGCATTCAGAAGTGAGGGGACCTTGTTCTCCGGACGTCTGTATGGCGTGATTATTGCGTCCTCTCCTGAACGGCTGGGAGTGATCGACGAAGCGATAGAAGCCGTCCTATCTTCCATTAACGAGGTGATGTGAGTGTCTACGGAATATCAGATTCAGCAGTTGCCTGTCTCGGACATCGCCGAGAAGTTCGGAACCCCGCTGTATGTATATGACGGGGATGTGTTGCGACAAGTGTATACAGAGCTTCGGGAATCGCTTACGTCTCATGTGGAGCTGTTCTATTCATTGAAGGCCAATCCAAATATTTCAATCGTACACATGCTGCGCGAGATGGGAGCACAGGCAGAGGTGTGTTCTCTGACAGAGTTGCATACGGCTGTACAGGCCGGAGTAGCACCAGAGAGTATTATTTTCCTGGGGCCAGGTAAAAGTGATGACGAGATTACTGCATGCATACGTCTGGGTATATATGCAATTGTGTGTGAGTCATTTCAGGAATTGGAGCGCATTGAGATCATTGCTGCAAGTGAGGGGCGGATCGTGCCAGTGGCGCTGCGAGTGAATCCTTCCTTTTCTGTCAAAGGTTCCAGGCTGACTATGGGTGGCAAACCGCGGCAGTTTGGTATGGATGAACAAAGTGTGCTCCAGGGGAAAGAGCAGTTCGAAAGCTTCTCCCACTTGGAGATCATGGGACTTCACGTGTACATGGGAACCCGCATGTTGGAAGTAGAGCCGATCGTGCAGAATACCCGTCATATACTGGAACTGGCGGATCGAATCGAGAATGAGCTGGATATCACGCTGCGTATGGTTGATGTAGGCGGGGGATTGGGCGTGCCCTATCATGAAGGCGAGCAATTCTTATCGATAGCCACACTCACAGAACAGTTGAATCCAATGTTCGAATCGTTTCGGTCCAGTCATGTGAATACCCGGCTGTTTATGGAGCTTGGGCGATATCTGGTAGGCACCTGCGGTATGCTGGTTAGTCGTGCCCTGTACGTGAAGCAATCGTATGGAGAACACTTCGTCGTAACAGATGGTGGAACAAACTGCCATATGGCGGCGGTAGGCACAGGCTCCTACGTGAAGCGCAACTTTCCGATCGCCTCGCTGACGCGTTATGGTGATTCCCCCGTGGCCGAATATAACATTACAGGTCCCTTGTGTACGCCCAACGATGTTATTGGTAAGCGTGTACTGCTTCCTCCTGTTGAACGAGGGGATCTGATCGGTGTTTTTCATTCGGGAGCCTACGGACCAACGGCTTCTCCCACCCATTTTTTGAGTCACGGAAGTCCGGCGGAAGTGCTGATTGTTGGCGGGGAGGCCCACTTGATCCGTGAGCGGGATACTCCGCAGGATTTATTGTCCAAGCAACGCCTGATTCAAGTATCCCACACGGCAATAACCAATTAATGAGGAGAGATGATGATCATGACGACTGCAGTATTGCTTGAAGAGATCAAGATTGCCCTTGCTGAAGTATTGAATACCGAAGCCAGGCAGGATATCCAATTGAGCACGTCTTTATTTGACGAACTTTATCTGGATTCGACCTCGGTTCTGGAACTGTTGATGACGCTGGAGGACCAGATTGAAGGTCTGGAGATTGACCCGGATGATCTGGAGCCCGATGTGTTCGATACGGTAGGCTCCCTGGCTGCTTATATTGAGAAGCAGCTCATCGCGGCTTGATGGCTTCGCCCATTGCCATTCGGGAGATGGGAGTCAGACTGTTCTCGGAGAAAAAGCCTCCGTTTGATCATCCGGAGCTGCTGCGCTTTCATCAGGATATGCTCGCAGGTACTCCGATCAAGTACGACGTTCAACTTTTGCAGGGGCGTAACAACAATGCCTATCACGAGATGAGTGTGGAACTGTTGGAAGAAACGGGACTTGATCGGGTCATGCAGGATGTGGATGTGCTACTGCTGGCTTACAATTTTCCGAATACCCGCCCGGATATATCGATTGTGAATTATTTGATGGATCGTTATCAGGCTCGCTTTATCAGTTTTGCTGTAAATGATCTTGGTTTTGGTGCTCCTTTTGCTGCTCTGCACATGCTTCAGCACTATCTGGGCAGAGAAGGATACTCAAAAGGCATGCTGCTGATCATGGATCAGACAGCTCTCCCCTATGAAACGGTGGAGCTGGAAGCGCCACTTGGGCCGGACACCGCAGCAGCCATATACCTTGATCGGATGACAGGCGTAGGACCATCGCTGCTTGGTGTAGAGATGCGACATGCTGAGGATTCCATAACGGATACTGCGGAAATAGTGCTGGATCGATTATGTGTCGGGGCATCCATTCACCGGAGCCGGATTAATCTGCTCATCCATCCTGATCTGGAGCAGCTGTGCAATCAGGCTGCCTGGTACGGCGAAATTGGATCAAAGAGCTGTTATGATCCATCACACTGGAGTGCCGCGCCATTCTTCGCATTACAGGAGTTACTGAATGAGAAGGACGGGGGAGAGTACATATGTCTTATGCATCTGGAACAGACGGATTCGTTTATTCATGCCCTGCTGATCCGGTCCTGTGAATGGAGCATGAATGGACACTAATGGAAGAGGGAGGGAGAACATTGGGTTTCGGTATTGTGGATATCGGCGTCTATCTGCCTGAGCAGATTCAGCAGCCGGAAGAGGTGTTAGCTGCCATGGAGCTAGGGAAAGGCGAACTTCAGTTTCTGCGCAAGTACCACCGCCTGGAAGGCGTGCCTGTAACGGAATCGGACCAGATGCTTGACGATACGATCGCGCAGGCTGTGGAACGGCTTCAGAGTAGACATTCCCTTTCCGAGATCGACCTTGTTCTCTATGTCCATTCCTTCCAGGTGCAGACACCGAGTGATTATAGGCTCGGGCAGCGTATCCTCTGTCGCTTTGGGCTGGAAGATGTACCGTTCTATGGTATATCCCAAATGAACTGTGCATCGTCGATAGCTGCTCTTCAATGGCTTGAACGAATCTCGCGAACGCAGCCTCACATTCGGAATGTGTTGCTGATCTGTGCGGATCAATTCAATTTTTTGCCTCCCGAATGGCGGTATCTGCGCAAGTCGGCCATTCTGGGGGATTCCGCCGTAGCCGTTCTATTAAGCAGAGAAAGTCGCCAACATGTCGTTCAGGCGTCGCATGTGCTACGAGACACCCGGTTCCACACGGGCTATCATGCGACTGCCGATGAGATCTCGGCATTTAATCGATTGTATGTAGACCATATCATTCAAGGGATGGAAGAGCTGCTGTCAATGCAAGGCCTGAGTTTCGAGGATGTGAATCATATTTTCCCCCATAATGTGAACTGGACAACTTGGAAGGAATTCTCGCGACGTACGGGAGTTGGGCTTGATCGGATATATCTGGATAATATTCAGCGAATCGGACATACCTTTTCCAATGACCCGTTTATTAACCTGAGTTCGGGATTGGAGCAGGATTGGGTGTGTATGAAGGGGCGCTCCATCATGGTCAGTATCGGGCTTGGCAGTTTTTTTGGCTTTGCATTGGTGGAGCATGGAGGATGCGAAGAAGAATGAACAGGAGGAATGGCAATGCACGTTATTGAATTCCAGGGCGCAGATGCGAAGCCTGTTGGATCAAAGGCAGCAGGTAACCCCGTTGCTCCGATTTCGGAAATGTTCGAGGCGAAAACCTGGCTTGTGAGCAATCGTCCAGTACTTTTGGCAACAGGTCCATACGTATTGGCGACCGCTCAGCTCATTGAACAAGATCCTTTACTTTGGCATGAAGCATCAGCCGGATTGTATCGTTGGAACCAACTACATGCCGATCCTGTACAGGATCGGATGCTGGAGCCCTCCGGATTACAGCTATACCGGGTGCAGCCGAATGAGGACGAGAAGGCTAACATATCAGGCGAAGGTGTGAATTCGAATGAACTGAGAACACGCCTGCTTGAGTTCCGTGCAGAGCTGTGTAAGGCTGGCCTGGAGCAGGTTCGCAAGCATTTATCGGTGCGAATATCGGGTGGGCAATCCACGTTTCAGCACCAACTCGTGAAGGGCATGGTTGCTGACATTCTGACCACGCTATATATGGTGGAAACGTTACCTGAAGACCGTTACTTGTCCGCGAATCCTGGCATCCCATCCGTCCGTGTTCATACGTGGATACATCAGGAGTTGGACGAGGCCTTCAGGCAGATCCAACGTCTTGGCGGTGGTTTTGGTTTTTTGAGACAGGGCGTATCTGCCTATACATATGTCGGCCAACTGGTGAAAAACGTACTGTTACCAGGTAAGGAGGAGTATTGATGATTACACCCTCAACAATTGCGGTGTTTGAGCGTGAGATGAAACAGTATGCTGCGGAACTTCGTCAGATCGGCCTGATCATTGACCAGGAGCCAGACCGGCTCACCGAGTTTTTGCACACGTCTGCTCTGCAGGCCATCAATCATATGATGATTCCCCCGGAGTATGGCGGTCAGCCGATCGTAACGATAGGTCAGGATCGATATTATGGACTTTCTTCGCTGGAAAGAGTTATTACAATCGAGCAGTTATCCGCAGGAGATGCGGGAGTCTTTCTGGGGGGACCTGGCCCTTCCATGTCCAGTATCGTCATGATTGACTTGGGGGATGAGGAACAGAAGGAGCGCTTTTATAGTCACTTCCTGAAAGGTGCCGCTTGGGCTGTCTTTGCCTTGTCTGAGCCTGAGAAGGGTTCGGATGCAACGGAGATTAGTACGCGGATTACGCGTCATCCGGATGAGGGAATGGAGTTAACCGGACACAAATTTTATATTGGAAATGGACACCGGGCGAGTATCGGTCTGGTATTTGCCCAGACCAATCGCACGCCTCTGGGTATTCAGGTGGCGATCGTTGACCCTTCCGTGCCGGGCTTCACAGCAACTCCGCTGGACACGATGGGTCTTCGCGGTTTGCAACTCAGCCATCTGCAATTCGAGGCATACCCACTGGAAGAGAAGGATATTCTCGGTCGTCATTTAAGCCCAACCAAGCGTGGGTTGTGGGGAGCGTTGCGGACATTCCACCGGATGCGTCCCAGCGTCGCAGCATTGGCGCTTGGTGTTGCACAGGCTGCGTATGATTATGTTGTGGAGCACAGAACGTTCTTCACAGAACGCGAGAAGACAGAACTGGAGCGGCTGGAGATGCGTCTGCACGCGCTGCGCAGCATGATTCGTAACGCTGCGGCCGAGATTGACCATGATGCAAATAAGGGATATCTGGCTTCCCTTAGTAAAATACGAGCTGCGGCAGTTGCCGAGGAAGCGACGGAATGGGCACTGGAGATGATGGGGCCAGGTTCCTTGATGGAACATCCTCTGCTGAACAAATGGTATCGTGATGCAAGGGCCTTTGAGTTCATGGAAGGCACAACGTCCATTCAAAAGATTAACGTTTTTCAGGCATATGCCAACGGGAAGATGCAGAATGCCTGATTCACTTCATGATGATATTGGCGTGCCCACCTATGTGGATCATATATGCTGGCTTACGGCGGAGGATCATCTGTATACGCTGGATTGGCCAACCCCGGATGATTATGTATGTGTTTCACCGCACATATACATGGAGGATCACTACTATGGTCACGTGGGGACGTTGACCCGCTCCCTTATGTCCAATGGGCGACGTGTGACAGCCGGTGATCTTGTGCTTATGGTGCTGGAGCGATTGTCTACGAAGCCATACTGGGAATGGCTGATCCTTGCCCAGAGCTGTCCCGAACGCCATGCGCTGAATGCTCCGCTTGCCCGAATACTTGAAACGGCTCCATGGCGAGTTGACCATCCACTGGGGATTACCCATATGGGTGCACTCGCGGGTACTGAGGCCATTCAGGCAGCTCTCTGGAGTATGCTTCCCAATGAACGCACTGCGATTGTGATGGTGGAGCAGCGAATTCTCCATGAAGATGGGCAGATTGGGTACGGTCAGCGATCCGAACCTTACGGTGAACTGGGTGACATGGCGGTTGCGCTGGAGGCTGGTCTGGGTCAAGGTGCGTTGCAGGTATACTACTCGGGAAAAAGGATCATCAGGTCAAATGAAACTACGACTTTTTCATCCGAAGCACTTGGCGTTATTCGGGAATGGATGGATGTTTATGCAGCCGAGCACATCATTCTTCAGTCAAGACTGGGATTACGCATCAGTGGAAGTACTGTTTTGCATATTTCGCCTTCCAAGACCGTCTGCGTACCGCATACCGATTATCAGAGCGGGGATGTGTGGATACAACTGGCAGATAAGCTGGAGCGTGGCATCATCAGGCCAGATGATCGGGTCATGCTGGTCTCATGGGATAACGACCGGATGATATCCGGTTGTTGTGTGCATGTGGTACATCTGCCATTGCTCAGCAGACTTACATTGAATCAAGAAATCAAGACTTCATGAATCGTGGAGGTGAACACCATGCAGGGGATCGATTATACGGCCGGCTCGATCCATCGTTTGTTATTTCGTACGGCCGTTCCGATGCTTCTCGCTTCTCTGGTTAACGTGATTACGCAACTGGCCAATGTATTTTTCATGGGTCACACGAGTCAAAGTGTACTGTATGTACTCTCGTTGTACATTCCTGTCTCATTCGTCATGATAGCCATCATCGAAGCGATGCAGCTCTCTGTTCAGGTAGCAGTGGCACGAAGCCGTGCCGGGGGCTCCCGCGCATTTACCCAATTGTTCTTGCACATGATGGGCAGTGCAATGCTGCTTGCCACTCTGACCGGGGGAATTGTGATGCTGCTCACCCCAGTGCTTTCATGGTTTTACCGCGTGCCTGCCGACATCGGGCCCATGTTTACGCTGTACGTAGGGGGCATGATGGCAGTGAGCATACCGGCTGTCCTGGCGGCAGTGAGCAGCGCGGCGCTACGAGGACTGGGCCGGGCACAGGCTGCTTCATGGAGCTCGGTTGGGATGGCGATGCTGAACATTGCACTCGTGTACACATTTGTGTCGATCTTCGGGCTGGATTTGAAGGGTATCATCTACGCCAACCTGATTACTTCGACCCTGTCATTGGCCATCTCCCTGCTGATTCTGTTTATTCGCAAGGAAATGGTGTTTGAACGCTTTGCTTTTGCACAAAAGCATCTGGTTTCCCTCAGGCATGTAGGTATTCCTGTGTTCATTTCGTACTGCATGATTTTTCTGAGTACATTTTTTTTTAATAAAATTGTCAGTCACTTTGGCGAAGGGGCAGTAGCCGGGTTTGGCGTCGGTTATCGAATTCAAACGATGGCAATCTTGCCGGGAATCGTAATTGGCTCCGCTATCGGTATTATCATCAATCATAATTTGCAATCCCCACATCGGCCAAGAGCCTATGCAAGCTATCGTCAGGGTCTGTTGCAATCCTTTGCGCTGTACGCAATCATTGCCATTGCCGTCTGGATCTGGCGAGATCCGCTTACAGCATTCCTGATTGAAGACGTGGCAACCCGAGCTGAAGCAGCGCGGTATCTGTCCATCGTTGCTCTTTCTTATATTGGCATGGGCCCCATGATGACAACCCTGCTGACGATGGAACAGAGCGGACGCGGATATCAGGCCATCCTCCTGAATGCAATATATTTCCTCATTATTATCGCACTTGGCTGGGGATTGACTCGAGCCTTCAATGAAGTCATCTATTTCTATGGAGTTATCGCTGGCATGAATGTTGTTGGCATGTCGTTCTTCCTGCCTTTCATGCGAATGCTGAAACGGGAATACGTTGAACCATCTGCGGATAAGGATATCGCTGCAGAAGGGGACGCGACGTTGCCGAATAAGGGCTATTCCACACAGACTTGACTTTAACTACGTACAGGAGGTTTTTGCATGAAAACATCAGAACCTGCTTATCTGGTACGTCGGATTGCAGATGCGTGGATTGCTGCTGATGAAACGTTCAGCCAGTTTTATGAGCTGGAACCTGCGAAAGAGCTGGAGCCACAACTCCCCCCGGATTTGCCGGGGGTGGAACCCGCGCAAGCGCCTTTTTTTTTGTATGAGCCTCTGATCGGTCATCGGTCTCCTCAACTGGGGATCTTGGGTATCCCCTATTCTGGGGGGACAAGCATGTTACATTCCTCTGTTTCCGGATTCGCGCATGCGTTACGCGTAGAATCATGGAAAAAGGTCATATACCCATCGTTGCGAGAGTCCGGGAATTCGAGCTTGTACGATATTGGAAGTGGAAGACGATTGCTTGAGAACGTAGCCCTGCAGGATTGGGGGACTTGTCTGATGGATGAAGTGGGAGCGGATACAGCTATTCCCTATAAAAAAGGGCTTGTCGCCGCACTGGACCATGCGCTTGATCAACAGGCGCTATTGTGCTGCATTGGCGGAGACCATTCCATAACGCATACAGTACTTCAATGGATGGCAAAAGCCCGAGGCAGTCGAAGGCTTCTGGTCCAGTTCGATGCCCATCATGATTGTGGTATCGATGCCATCCATCAGGAGCATACCAGTCACTCCAATTTTGTAAGACATCTGCTGGAGGAGGGTACGGTTGCCGCTGTTGTACAGATCGGCCTGCGTGGTCTTCGCTCAGCAGATCAGATGTACAGCCATCCCGGCTTGATCCAGATATCGGCAGAGCATATGACACCCGAGAGGGTAAGCCATGTTCTGAACGAGGTGAGGCAGAAGTATGATGCCGATTCGGCTTATTTAACTTTTGACTTGGATTCCCTTGATCCCGGAAGCTTCCCATATGTTGATTTTCCAATTGCTGCAGGACCAACGTGGCAGAATATTCGAGACTGTGTGATTGCAGCGCTGGAAGTCCCGATATCTTATCAAGGGATAGATATGGTTGAAGGACAGGGTGTGCAATCAGATCGGCACATTCCTGGACAATATGAGCTGGCGCTTCGGATGCTGGTCTATATGATGGATGGTATCGACCGGAATCGTCGTCGGTTTGAATCGTCTTTCTGTGCGAGTGCAGCTAGGGAAGGAATGGCATCGGGAGTGGGATCATTTCTAAATCAGGGCATAAAGGAGGAGGTGTGAGTATGGAGGATTTTCATACATTATATACGCTACATCGGGAACAGGTCAGAGAGGAGCTGCATAAGGAAAAGTCAGACGGAATTCAACTTGGATTCCTCTATGCACTGATGAATATTGTTAAAGAACTTTCGCCTCTTCAGCCGGAGTCGTCACCGGAGTCGATCTGGATGGATTATCTGGCTTTTTTGCGGACGATCGACGAACACAAAAAAAGCCCGTACTCCTTTATGGATTGGGACGAAGTTGAGGGACTTGAACATCTGCAAACGACGTTGCAGGAAGGAGGGGCTCTGTTGACCTGGCATTATGGATTCGTCAGGCATAACATGATCACCATCGGACAAGAGATTCGCGCAGGTCACATGAAGTCTGGATTACCCTTCTATCTGGTGGCTGAAAAAGGCACTGTAGAACAGGAGCAGAAGTTATCCTCGTGGAACACCCTTCGGCAGTTTGCAGGAGCTGACCTGCTCAACGCCGAGGATGAGATGATTGGCATACGATTATATTCTCATTTGCGGAAGGGAGGTTCATTCAACCTTTTTGTAGATGGACAGACTGGGTTCAATACGGATAACCGTGCAGTGGAGCTTCCGTTTCTAAGTTCACGAATCCGGACGAGGAGCGGCATTTTTCGTATTTTGGCTAAGACACGCAAGCCGGTATGCCTCTATTTTATGACGTTGACTGAAGATTTTCGTTCCAAAATTGTCTTTTTGCCGCCGTTCATATTAGAAGGAGATATTCAGGAGTCAGCAGGACGTGTATATGAGCCGTTTCGCAATCAACTGCTGAAACAACCTGCATTATGGAGATTCTGGGACCGTCATCATCAGCAGGTGATTCACTGGAAAGAGGATGAGCCTGCCCTTCACTCAGCTGAAGCCGAGGGTGGGGTGGACTGGTTCTCCAAACCGCTGGAGGGATTCGGTCAGATCGGACTGAACATGGCGAGCGGTACGATCTACAATTTGGGTTAACCGTCAGATAAGGGAGGAGGCAAGGATGCAGTCTTTCATTACGGAGCAGTACAATCGTCTATCGGTCCATGTGATGCCAACAAGCAAATACGCAAATCGTTATTTCCATCTGGGCATTGTTAACGAACAGGGGAGAATTCCACCAGCGGTGTTTGCAGTCATTGTGCGGCTACTGTTCAGGCAGGATTCGCGTGGCAAAACAGATCTACAACAGCACTTGTGGTTCATGTATGCAGATGATCTAAGATGTGAATTGGAGCAGAAGGGGGAGAATCAACTTGCATCCATCCGGTTGCGTATTCCCGCGGGGGCGCTGCCCGGAACAGAGGCACGAACGCTGGATGTGCTGAAGCTGCTCGCAGACCTGCTGTTTGGATCGAATCTTAAGGGTGGATTTGATTTTGATGAAGCGCAGATCCAGGAAGAACTTGCCTGGGCAGAACATCATGCTGGCTATGATGTTTCCCAATGGGACAAGGTGGTGCGGGGGCGCAGTCTGGAATGGCTTGGGTATGCAGGGCGAAGCAGGGATGATGACTTGGAGCACCTGCAACGTTCTGTGCGTGATGGTGAACTGCAGCAATGGTACCGGGAGATGCTTTGCAGCCCGCTCCATATTCATGTGATTGGTGATTTCCAGGCGGATGAGATGATAGCCCAAGTCATGGAGACCTTTTTACCTTCGGTTATCACGGCTAAGGGGGAAGTAACTCCACCTGTGATCGGGAATAATCAGCCTGTTGAACACCGGGAGGAAGGCGAGATGATGCTTGAACTGATGGATGTTCAACAATGCAAGATTAATGTGACCTTTACCACCGAAGTGACGTATGGATCGTCGGATTATCCTGCGCTGTTTCTTTTGCATTCCCTGTTTGGCGCAACGCCAGCCTCCAGGCTTCAATCCGAGCTTCGTGAACGAAAGCAATGGGTGTATCAGATCTACAGCACGCTGGATGATTATCGGGGAACGCTTCATGTGACAACGGGAACAAGCAGTGGTTATGTGACAGAGGTTCTCGAAGCGATTGATGCTGAATGGCTGAGGATATGCAGCGGAGACATTCAGGAAGTGGAGCTGAATAGAGCCATTCAGAATGTGATGCATTATGTGCAGGTGGGTTACGATCTGCCTGAGCAGGTAGTCAATCTTCATATCGATCGGTTGCTCAATCAAGTGCAGATGACCACTCCGCAATTCCTGGATGCCATATCCGGTGTTACTGCAGAACATGTAGCCGTGGTAGCCTCTGGCATGAAAAAGGCGATCACCTGGATCTTGTATCCTGAGAGTGAATATTCCGCACCAGTACAGGAGGTGACTCATGAATAGGATTGTTAATATCGCTCCTGTCCGCAGGCGCTTGTCCAATGGTTTGTCGGTTCACATTTTCCCTGAACCTCATTTTCACCATACTTTTGTATCGTGGTCCGTGTCCTATGGCTCAATTCATGATGCGGCCCTGCCTGGAAGAGCACATTTTCTGGAGCATATGATGTTCTACAATCCGGATAGACAACCTCTCAAGCCGCTATTCCATACGCTGGGAGCTTCGACATCCGCATTGACACGTTACGATGTAACGACCTATCAGCTGGCTTGCACAGGTGAGTTGAAACGAAGTCTGGAGTTGTTCACTGGCATGCTGGCGGCTCCCTATTTCACTCCGACACATATGGAGCAGGAGCGGGCCGCCATTCATCAGGAACTGTCGATGTATGCAGATCAGCCCTCGTGGCTAGCCTTACAGCAGTTAACCCAGATGATGTATGGTAACAATCACCCCATCGCGATGGATGTTGCAGGTACACCGGACAGCCTATATCGAATAACACCTGATGAACTGAGTGATGCCTACAACACTCGCTATGTCACAGGGAGAATGGCAGTAGCTGTGGCTGGTCCGGTTGAGGCGGAGGACATTGCGAATATACTGGGACAATTCCCTGCGATGGAACCACCAGATGCTTCCTACCTGCCAGAACTTACACTCCACGATGTGAGCGAGGATACCGATAAGCAATATCGGGAGATTGAAGCTGGAATGCCTTTGCCGCTTGTAAGGTATGGGTTCCGTGCTGACAACGGAATGCAGTTGAAGGAGCAGATCGCTTGTATGATCGCCATTGAAGCCTTGTTGGGTGCAACCTCTGATTTTCTTTTCGGTTGCAGAGAGTCAGGCCTGCTACATAAGGGCGCAGAATGGGACCACTATTATCGCAAGGAATTTTCATTTTCGAACACTTGTGCATATTCAGCTGATCCCGTTTCTTTGTATGCCCGGGTTGAGGAAGCTTGCGATCGTATTCAGGAAGGAACGCTACCCCTATTTAACTTGAACGATGCACGGATGAAGTGGTTAAGCAAATACTATGCAGATATGGATGTGTTAAAACAGCGATGTATGAACGTCTCGGAATATGATGTGATCGGACTGGATTATATACAGCTCGGCGCATATGCACTCGAATTGACAGAAGAAGAGATATGGAGTGGCCTGAGGAATATAGCAACGTCAGCCCGTTTGCGGATGGTTGTTATACGATAGCATACATGCCTACGCGAAAAGGAGGGCTTATGGACTTATGGATTCCAGAACTGCAACAATCAGCAGCCTTCTATTCATGAGAGAACAAGAAAATGATGCGCTCACGTCAATCAAAGAGAAACCGGAGGTCCATATCTGGACACAAGCCTTGCCACTAAGGGAGAATCAACTGCAATCAGCATTTGCCATGGATTCCGATACACTGACTTTAGAGGAACGTGAACGTATTGCCAAAATCAGCAAAACCTCCAAGCTAAAGGCATGTTGCTGGATGATTTCAAGGCTTTTCCTTAGAAGCGTGCTGGCACATTACACGCAGCTGTATGCCCGGGATATTCTATTTGAATACGGGGACGCTGGAAAGCCTTATCTTGAGGGAGGTCCACAGTTCAGCCTTTCGCACACGAACGGGCTGTGTGTACTGGCGGTTACATCCAGTAACTGCGAGCTTGGAATAGACGTGGAATGGATACGTCCGCTGTTGCGAGAGCAAGCCGTTATCCAACGATTCCTGACGGAAGAGGAGCAGGATTATGTCAGGGAAGCCAGGTGTTCCGAATATGATTCTTCCTGCCTGCTGTGGGAAGTCCTAACAGGCAAGGAGGCTTGGATTAAGGCAGCGGGTCAGTCTATATGTGGGCAGTGGAGGAACTTAAATACGGTACAAGCCTTACGGAACCATGAACAGTTGCTGGAACGGGCAGGACAGCATTATGTATTGCAACCCCTGAATCTGGGTAACGATTACTCCGCATCATTATGCATAAAAGGGGCGGCGAGACCGTGTATACGCCGGATGAACATAACTGATGATATGCAAATTTACAGACAAATTGGAAAATAAATCTTACATATCTATTGTCTAACCATTGGAACTACCTATAGTATGGACAAAGGGTACCTTAATTTACCAATGTTAAATTCATTGGTTCAATCCAAGGAGGTTTGTCATGATTCAGTTCCCCAAACCGGATGTTGAGCAATATTTTCAGACGTATCGGATTTCGCATTTTGCCGTATCAGCTGACGAAAAACGTTTGTTCATGGACAGCAATCTGAACGGTCAGCCGAATATTTGGGCGATGGATTTGCCCGGAGGGTACCCGTATCCTTTAACGTACTTGAATCAGAGCAGTCAATTTATCAAAGCAGACCCGCAAGGGCGTCATCTTCTTACCGCGTTTGATCAGGATGGTGATGAGAACTATCATCTGTATGCACTCAAACCGGAAGGCGGCGTTCCACTGCCCGTTGTGAAGGCTGAGCGGGATGATCGTTGTTATTACGCCCACTTATCGGAAGATGGAGAGCGATTGTATTATATAACCAGCGCAGGTAACCCGAACTATCTCAATTCACGCCGACTTAATCTGGAGACGGGAGAGGATGAGCTTCTGCATCAGGGAGAAGAGGCTACCAGCCAGCTGGTTGCTGTAAGCGCGGATGAACAGGCCTATGTTATCTTGAAAGTATATTCGAATACCTACCAGAAGGCCTATCTGTATCGGAATGGTGAGTCCGAATTAATTGTGCCCGATTCAGATCGGCAGAGTCAGGTTCCATATGTACTTTTTGCAGATGATAATCGCCTTCTGCTGATTACGAATGATGACTCGGCATATTCCTATGTGGCTGAGTACCGTATCGATACCCGTGAGTTCCGTCCATTGTGCAGAATCGAAGGGGAAGATGTGGAGATTATCCGCTGGCACCAGGCTTCTGAGACTTTATACTACTGGACACTTACAGGGCCAGAGAATCGCATGTATGCACTATACAAAAATGCGGATCAGCCTCGGCGCGTAGACATGCCGCTGGATACGGTCGAGCAGGTGACCGTTACCAAGGCTGGCAATGTGTATATTTTGGGACGTGGAGCAATTCAGCCGCATAACATTTATCGCAAAATGGCAGGTGTCGAGTCCTGGGAGCCGCTGACTGCCAATCGGGTAACCGGACTGGACCCAAGTGATCTCGTGTACCCTGACGTTATTCGGTATAACTCCTACGACGGACTGGAGATCGAAGCTCTTTTGTTCAAAGCAAAACCGGAGCAGGCCAATGGCTACACCGTATTTTGGCCGCATGGCGGGCCGCAAGCCTCGGAAGCGAAGTTTTTCCGGCCGATGTTCCAGATGATGCTTGCTCAGGGCTATCATATCTTTGCACCGAATTTCCGGGGCAGTACCGGATATGGAGCCGAATTCGTCAAGATGTTTGAGCGGGATTGGGGTGAAGGCCCAAGGCTGGACTGTGTTGCCGGGATCCACTGGCTGTTTGAACAGGGAATTACCTCCCCAGAGCGCTTGTTTGTGGTAGGTGGAAGTTATGGAGGATATATGACCCTGTTGCTGGCAGGACGCCATCCGGAGCTGTTCCGGGCTGCGGTTGATATTTTTGGGCCATGCAACCTGTTCACGTTCCTGGATTCTGTGCCGGAAGACTGGAAGCCGATGATGGATAACTGGCTGGGGGATCCGGTCCGTGACCGCGAACGGTTGACGAAGGATTCACCAATCACATATCTGGATCAGATGGTGAATCCGATGCTGGTTATTCAAGGGGCGAATGATCCAAGGGTAGTAAAGGCTGAATCTGATCAGATTGTGGCTGCGCTCCAGTCGAAGGGACTTGATGTGGAATATATCGTTCTGGACGATGAGGGCCACGGATTCTCCAGAAAGGCAAATGAGATTCTCGTATACCGCCGGATGTTGGAGTTTTTGCAGAAACATCAGGAGGCATCGGTCGCACAAGCTTAAGTCACGTGAGATTCCGTCGTTGACTGAATATATTGTGGTATGACAAAAGCCGCCAGAGATCATGATTGATCTTTGGCGGCTTTAAGCGTGCGCCCGGATATATTGAGTCGACACATCCGAACCTCTTAATCCAGCAATGCGAGAATCGTTGCGATGTCCTGCTCCGCCCACTGGGCAAAAGGTAATTCCTCGGACCATGTCACTTGTCCTGTGGCTTTGGCTTCACCCCACCACAAGACACGTTGATAGAGCAGATGTACACTCAGACGTGAACGGAATTGTTCGTATTTTTCCACATCCGCTGTGCAGACCAGATCCCGGTAACAGCGAAGGAACTGTGCGGCGAGCTCTGGTTGACCCTCATGAACATATCTGGTGGACATTTTGCTTAAATCAGCTGTACCATCTCCGAAATAGGAGGTTGTAAAATCAAACAGACCACTAATCTGCCAGTCTGCAGAAGGGGAATCCATTTTTTGGACCAAAACATTCTCGACCTTGAAGTCTCCCATGACAAACCCGGGAACGGTCATGGACTCGAACGCCGGTTCCGCATTCTTGAATTGTTCGTCCACCCACTGAACATCTTCATCCGTAATCACCGAGTACTTCTCAGCATCATGTAACCAGTGCCGAATGGTTCCGTACAACCAGTCCAGATAATTACCTGCAAAAGAAACAATCTGCTTCGCTACAGGATCATATTCTCCCGCATCAGGCACCTTCCAGCGGTGCAGTTCAGCCAAAGTATGAGCAAACATGCAGGCGATCTCTTCCTGATCTTGCTGTGTTAGCGTAGCCTGGAATGATGGATCATATAGGTGATTGCCTGGCAGGCGTGGCATCATAGCATAACTCCAGCCCAGAAGATCGGTATCTTCATGTAATAAATAGGGGGCAGGGACGGGCGTGGAGGTATGTTTCCCCAGTTGTTCTACGAAAAATTTTTCTTCCTCTAGCTGTCCGGGGTATAAAGGGTTACCTTTCAGAATGTACTCTCCGTGAGAAGAACGAATGAGCAGTGTCTGGCCCATAACTCCCTTTTCTGTTCGACGATAATCTTCAAGGGTTCCCAGATCGAACTCATTCAGCGCATCTTGCAATGAAGCTGCGGCCACGTCACCGAGTTGATTGGAACCAAAATATATACGGGTTGTCATACGGTCCGACCCTCCTGGGTTTAGTCCTCATCCTCTTCATCAGACAGGTCATACGTATCCTCATCGACCAATCCACGGATGAAAGCTTCAAAATTTGGCGCAAGATATGTAATTTCATAATCATTTTCCTGATCCACATGAACAACACAGGGCTCACCTTCAGGACCACAGAATCGATAATCCAGCATGACGACATCATGACCAGCGGATGGACAATCACAGATCACAATCCCCAGATCCGGATATCCCCAATCTTCAATCATGAACCGGCTTCCCAATTCACCACCGAGCGCGTATATTTTATCGTGTCCGATCCCCATCAGGCTTGAAATGGCAATGTGATCCTCAGCCCAGGAAGTCGCTTCTTGGGTTGGGATTACCGTGAGTGCGGGGATACCGCCGTTTTGGGTATTCATCAGTTGAATATAGGAAGCGGGTAGCTTGTAGCCCAATTCCTTCTCAATAGACAGAATTTGTTCTTCGTCAAAAGGTTCCGAGACATGATTTTCCTGCGCATACTCGCTTTGTACCCAGAACGTTGCTGGAGCGTAAGTCCCTGATGCGGCTCTTAGATGATTCTGTGTACCACTCTGCTCCAATGCTGCAAGATTCTCTTCATGACGTTGGCGATCCAGCCGCATCTTCTCTGCTCTGGGACGAATCTGGCGAAGGAATTCAAGCGTAGATTCATCATGGGGCAGGAGTTCGTCAGCTCTTTCAAAAGCGAGTAGTGCATGTTCATAGCTTGCTATGTGACAGTATGCGTAACCCAAGCGGTATTGCCAGAGTGGGTCGTCTGCTCCTCGCTCTTGGACAGACAATAAATGTTGAATAGCTTCACGGTAGCGTGCGTCATTGTTATAGGCTCTGGCAAGGTGGCCGATCAGATCATAATCCCGCTCTGAGGCAGGGATACTTTCAATACGTTCAATTATGAGACTGAATTGGTCCTGCTCATGCCATAAGTTGAGTTGTTCCAGCAGTTCTTTTTCCATGAATAGGCCTCACTTCCGTAGGAGGGATGCGAATCTCTTCCAAACTATCTTACAAGGTTAAGAGACAAAAAAACACTCCCGCATGCAGATAGCCATGAAGGCGTTCCATCGAAGGGAGTGTTTTATTTTGTATTTATTTATATCGGAAATACTGAATCTGTAGGGTTTTACAAATCGTCAAATCCGTTATCGTCGCCGACTTTACCGTAGTTACGGGATTTGGCTTCGAAGAAGTCTGTTTTGGTTGCATTCAACGCTTCATCGGAGAATGGTTTAATCCAAGGCATGCAGTTTACGTCCACACCTTCATATGCTTTTTCCATACCCATCAGACGCAGACGTTTGTTGGCGATGTACTTAATGTAGTCTTCCAACTCGTTCAGGTCAATGCCGCGTACGTTGCTGAGCGTGTAGTGTGCCCAGTTAGTTTCGAGCTCAACAGCACGATGGATTGTTTTGTATACGTAGTCCATGTTCTCAGGTGTGTTCAGTTCAGGGAAGTCTACCAGCAGCTGTTTGTACACTTCAGCAAAGAAGTAACAGTGTTGGTTTTCATCGCGCTGGATATAAGAGATCATCTGGCTGGTTGCCATCATTTTCTGGTCACGGGCCAGATTATAGAAGAAGGCAAACGTACTATAGAAGAAGATACCTTCGAGTACCAGATCGGCTACCATAGCTTGGAAGAACGTCTGTGGAGACGGCTCGTCCCGGAAAGTTTGGTAGATGTCTGCGATGAAACGGTTACGGTCAAGCAGGACCGGATCATTTTTCCAGTATTCAAAAATTTCCTTTTGCTCCCGATCAGATACGATCGAAGACAGGACGTAGGAGTACGATTGGTTATGAACGACTTCCTGTTGTCCGATAATGGCCGAGATCGCTTCGAGTGAAGAATCGGTAAAGTAACGTTTTACGTCACCGACAAACATCGTCTGCATGGAATCAAGTACCGCGAGCAGAGAGATGTTGATTTTAAACGTACGTTGTTCTTCCTCGTCCAATTGGGCAAACTGGGAAGCATCTTTGGACATTGGAATTTCGTCTGCGATCCAGTGGTTGAGCAGCAATACTTTGTACAACTTGTACATATGAGGCATGCGAATGTCGTTCCAGTTCAGGATACCGGAGCATTCACCTTCAATAATACGGGTCGATTGGTTAGGGGCTTCGGTGTTGAAAATTTTCTGTACTTGCATAGTCCGTTCACTCCTTGAAATTTCATAATGTTCTGCCGACAGAACTTTGGAAAATCATCTATATCAACATCTTGCGATGCTGTGATCGTGTTTTAGGCAAAAAAGAACCAGGGCAACGCCATTTTGCAATCAAAACAGGATGCCCTGGTGGTCATCGTGGATCTCGTCAATCTTCTCTATTACGGTCAAAACTTAGCTTGCGCAAGAATCACATTCTTCAATGGTTAATGCCCGGCTACGGACATAATAAGTCGACTTCATGCCGGCTCTCCAGGCATGCAAGTGCAGTTCCAGGAATTCCGTTGCTTTGATATCCGGACGAACATACAGGTTGAAGCTCTGTCCCTGATCGACGTGGCGCTGACGGGCAGCAGCCATATTGATGGAAGCATGTTGATCGACCATGAATGCCGTTTTGTAATACCAGATCGTTTTTTCGGACAGATCCGGTGCCGGATTAGCAATCTTGTATGTGGTTTTCTCTTCATAAGACAACAGCTCATAGAGCGGATCAATGCTGGCTGTTGAACCGGCAATGATGGATGTGGAACCGTTAGGCGCAATGGCGAACAACCAGGCATTACGTACACCGTTTTGCCGTACTTCAGCTTGAAGTTCTTTCCATTGTTCGGTTGTTACGAACTCGCCTACGCGCTCACCTGACGTGTATTCGCGTTGGTCGAAGTAGTGCCCACTTTCCCAATCGGAACCTTTGAATTTCGGATAATGTCCTTTTTCTTTGGACAGCTCCATGCTGGCTTTCACGAGCAGATAGTTAATTTTTTCGTACAGATTATCGTTATACGTTACCGCTTCATCGGACTCCCAACGAATACCCTCGAGGGCAAGCAGGTGATGAAGTCCGAACGTTCCCAGACCGACTGCACGATATTGGCTGTTGGTGTATTGGGCTTGCAGCACTTCAATATTGTTAATGTCGATAACATTGTCCAGCATACGTACCTGAATCGGTACCAGACGCTCCAGTACATTGTGAGGCACGGCACGTGCCAAGTGAATGGAGTTCAGGTTGCAGACAACGAAGTCGCCAGGCACTTTAGAAATCACGATGCGAGTCTGTCCATCTTTGGTTACGAGTTCTTCCTTTTCTACCACAGTGGCAGATTGGTTCTGCATAATCTCGGTACAAAGGTTGGAAGAGTAAACCATACCGTGTGCACGGTTCGGGTTCGCACGGTTAACGGTATCCCGGTAGAACATGTACGGCGTACCTGTTTCCAGCTGGGATTTCATCACACGTTTCATAATGTCAATCGCCTGAACTGTGATACGGGACAACAGCGGGTGGTTGACCGCTTCTTCGTATTTATCACGGAACGCACCTTCGCCAAAGGACTCATCGTAGAAATCTTCCAGTCCGAGTGCACGACCATTCTCGTCTTTCCAACCCATCACTTTCTTCGTTTCGTGCGGGCAGAACAAGCTCCATTCACCGCGGCTGGATACCCGCTCCATGAACAAGTCAGGCAGACAGATTCCGTGGAATACGTCATGCGCACGCATCCGCTCGTCACCGTTGTTCAGCTTCAGATCGAGGAACGCCAGAATGTCTTTGTGGAAGACGTCCAGATATACGGCAATAGCACCTTTACGTGTACCGAGTTGGTCTACGCTGACCGCTGTATTATTTAGTTGGCGAATCCAAGGGATTACACCGGAACTTGTGTTTTTGTGACCACGGATATCCGATCCACGTGCTCTGACTTTACCAAGGTACACGCCGATGCCGCCGCCCATTTTGCTCAGACGCGCTACATCGGTATTGGAATCGAAGATACCTTCAAGTGAGTCGTCAACCGTATCAATGAAGCAACTGGAGAGTTGTCCAGCCACTTTTTTGCCAGCGTTGGACATCGTAGGTGTAGCTGCTGTCATATACATGTTGCTCATTGCCCAGTAAGCTTCCTTGACGAGATCCATACGTTTCTCAGCAGGCTCCTGATGCATCAGGTACATCGCGATAACCATGTAACGCTCTTGTGGCAACTCCATTACTTTTCCGTCAAAATCGTGAGCAAGGTAACGTTCTGCCAGTGTGAGCAAGCCGATGTAATCGAAGAGCAGATCGTTGCGGTAGTCAATGCACTCAGCAAGTTCGTCGATCTGTTCTTTGGTGTAACATTCCAGCAATTCTTCGCGGTAGATGCCTTTCTTCACGAGATCTACAAGAAGAGGATGGAATGCGCCATAAGGCTCGTCCGGGTAAGACTTGTATCTGCGGTTGGTAGCCGCTTTTTTGTACAGGGAAGTGAGCAGGGAGCGTGCCGCTGCAAATTTCCAGTTAGGCTCCTCTTTGGTTACCAGTTCCAGTGCGCTCATCATAAAAGCGTTGCTGATCTCGTCTCCGGTAACTTCATCACGGCGGAGCTTGCTGTTTACCCCACGTACCAGAC
The DNA here is from genome assembly GCF_037144955.1 of Paenibacillus sp. USHLN196. NCBI lineage: Bacteria > Bacillati > Bacillota > Bacilli > Caryophanales > Paenibacillaceae > Paenibacillus > Paenibacillus sp. USHLN196. Next base: position 223,232 of record NZ_JBBCYH010000009.1, read on the forward strand.
GTTCCTTGTCCAGCATATCCAGTCCTTCCAGAATACGGTCGGCATATACCGAGATGCGCATATCATCAAAGGCAAGCTGGCGATTGTTCGGCTTGGTCACAACTTGTGGCATGAATATTCCTCGCTTTCGCATGTTTAAGAGATAAATTGGAGAAATTCTTTATATAAAGAATTGAGTGTCTTCTTACGGTGAGAAAAAGATATAGGTTGCGTATTGCGGACTGAAACGGCGGTGACAGGTCTGTCTTAAATCGCTCAACTTGAGGAGCACAAAGCAGCACAACGCAGAACATGCTCATATAAAAAGCATTCTCCCGCCTCGCGGCTGAAAATGCCCATGGATGCTCTGGCTTCCTCACTGTCTTAGCATTCAGAATATCGACAGAAAAGGGTGCTTATGTAAGCTTTTGTCTATTGCAGATATACCTGTGGTTTTGAGGATACCGGATGCAGTCCAAACAGCCCCGTTAACCTCCATGTCAACTCTGTTTCGAGAAAGCGATTTACACCTACAGGGACGTGCCTTTGAAGGTGATTTCATCCTGTTTTTCACGAGATTGCAGAAGGTGACTAATAGAAGCGGAGAAATCCAGTGTTACTACATTTTGTAGCTGTCAACATACTGTAACCCAACATATTGTGTTTGTAAAGTGGGCCGATACAGTAAAACGTAATTCCGAGTATACCATTTAAGCCGAGAATCCGCAAAGGAAAAGGACTGGAAGATTTGAAGATTTATCAAAAAAAATTTTTGGGCAATTCCAATGACGTCTTCACGTCAGTTTGAATTATGACGTATTGAACTGGTAGAATAAAAACAGTCAAAAATCGACTAAAATAAGCGGCAGCGGTTGTTCACGGGGCCCAGAGGAGGCGTAGCACAATGGCAATAGCAGAAGTGACTGTCATTCCAATTGGAACGGCCACGACCAGTCTGAGCAGTTATGTGGCAGATATGCAGAAGGTATTGGAACATCAACGGGGCATTACATATCAGTTAACTTCCATGAGTACCATTATTGAGGGCCCGCTTAACGAGATTTTTACAGCAATAGCGGCTCTGCATGAAGCGCCGTTTCTGTCAGGAGCTCAGCGTGTCTCTACATCCGTCAAGATTGACGACCGTCGTGATAGACCCGATGCCTCAAGCGTACAGAAGTTACAATCGGTTCAGGACAAACTGACATCGCTCCAGGCGCATCCGAATTAATGGTTTAGTGTAAACATCCGTATATTCGGTTATTCAGTATGTTATGAGTGTATGTTATAAGTTATTAATTAAAGCTTAGATTGTGTATATGTGTAGTTAACGTGAATTTCTGACATTTATAAACTGAAAGACAAAAAAGACCAGCTTAGCGTTCATAAGCTGGTCCTTTGTGTACACACATTTATCATCAATTATTCTGCAACTACCAATGAGGCTCCAATCAAAGTGGCGTTGGTGTAACCACCACCAACATTTTCAAAAGAGAAGTTGGTAATTGGAGCACCGATAACCGTGGCATAATCACCATCAAGCAAATCTCCGGTCGTTGCAGGATATAACGCTATAATATCGTTTCCGTTCTCATCCATGACATGAACGATAGAGAAGGTTGCCCCGAGAGAGTTATCTTCCTCAACTGAAATGACTTCACCGCTGACTTGCACGAATTGATCATAATAGTTAGCTACATTTTTATTCAGATGACGGGTCGTTACATTGTTGTCAACGAGATCCTTTGCCTTTTTGCGGAGTTCTGCTGTGCTGGCAGGGAATACATCGCTATGCTTGCCAAAGAAATCATAGGAAGCCTGCTCCATAAAGGCTGTATCTTCCGTAATGTACGGAGTTAACTCATTAAAGAAATCGGCAACTGATGCTGTGGCAGATGAATTTCCAGTCGTTGCAGTTGGTGCTGTTTGCTCCAGAGAAGCAGTAATGCTTAGGGAATCAAGAATATCTTTGATCTCATCCTGATTATAAGTATCCTTGGTGTAGGTTAACGTCATGGTATAGAGTTCTGTATTGGTCGGAATCAGATACTGCACAAGGATAACATCTGTACCCGAGGAATGCTTATAGGCTCCTTCCAAGACACCAGCGCTATATTCTTTATAAGGCTTGTTCGTGTAGCTGGTTTTTGTATAATCGGAAATGCCGATGCTTGAACCGTTTTGTGTGTAATAATCAAATATATTATTGGCGTATTCTTCAGGATTGATTGAACCGGTTGAGCTGGCCTCAATCGTCAGATTCATATTATCTGCAAATGTGACTGATGAAGATTGGTCTGAAAAAGCAGCTTTAATGGATGGAGCATTCATTTGACTGGTATCTACGCTTTTCCAGGATTCAGGATAGGCAAAAGAAAATCCTTCTCCACTATATGTAGTGTATTTCGTAGCTTTTGCTTCAGCTGATACAGTCTCTGTTGTATTGTTTACTTCCGAGGTTGAGGTGTCTGCTGTTTTGTTAGTTTCTGCATTTCCACAAGCACTAAGCAATGCCGCTAGAGCCAAAATCGTAATAAGCTTCTTCATTATGTTTAAGTTCTCCTAATGTGCTTCCCATCGGTTGGGATTTTTTCTAAGGTCATCATCTCGTTTGGGATAATCAAGTTTAGATGTTAGGTGTTCGTAATTGCTCGCTAATAAATTAAAAAAACTGCCTGGTTTCATTCTGAAGCTGATCCGGAGCATGGAGATACTCTCTGAAGAAGGCTCCATGTACAGGATGTTGTAGATAAAAATGAACGTGTTCATCCAGATCTGGGGAGACATCAGAAAAAGGGATTTTGGTAAGTCCGATAAGGTAATCAGCGGCTGTTCCCAAAACATTCACCAGGCGACCCAAAGCATCCGGGTCAGGTTTCCTGTGATTGGTTTCATACCCGGACAATTGGACTACAGTAAGATCGGTTAATAGTGATAATTCTTTCTGCGATAACCCCATTAATTCCCGTAAGTACTTCATGCGTTCACCAAGAGTGGGCATAGCAACTCCTTTCTACGTTATTAGTAAAATAATAACATTAATAAAGATTTCAGTATTCATAATTACCAAAAAGGTAATTTGTATGAATTTAACATGTATGCTTCTAATAATATACCGTATTGGTATCAATATTGAGCAATAGTACACTCATTTTACATTTATAACTGTGAGGTTTATTCATGACCTCAACGTATTCGAACATAGCGGACAGACTTAAGAACTAATCCTGTATATATGCGCAATGCGAGAATAATCTGTGGAAAAAGAACAGCCCATTTTCAATCTGAGCCCGGTCCCATATCGGATCGGTGCATATAGTGAACTGTACCTCAAATCAAAGGAGGGGTTTACATGAGTGGAGTAGTAGGTGGATACGGCGGCGCATGGACATCGACTGGCGCGATTCTGGTTCTTTTCATCTTGTTGGTCATCATCTCTAAAGCATTCTTGATCTAATAAACCGCTTGGACCCTAATATATTGGTAAAGGAGGGTTCTGTATGAGTGAAGTAGTCGGAGGCGCAGGATACGGCGGCTGGACATCGACTGGAGCAATCCTCGTTCTGTTCATTCTGCTCGTAATCATCACTAAATCTTTCTGGGTATAATATGGCGAGCTCTGCCGGGCAACCGGTAGGGTTTTTTTGGCTATGGACAAGCATGAGGGAGAGCCGCGGTGATATAGACTGCGGAAGGACGGCGATGCGGCGATAATGGGGAAGCTAGTCCATTGGCTAAACGCCCATTTTATCAAAATGAGGGCGATAGCCCGGTCCAGAGGTAGGCAGAATACATAGCTTAGGGGTGTAGGCAAATGTTAAGGAGGAATGAACAATGAGCGAAGTAAAACCAAACTCACCGAACGGACAGGGGCATGTATACGGACATATGGGAGGTAATGAACACATGTATGGATATCAATACACAGGTCACACTATGCACGGATATGGTTGCGGTACAATGCCGATGGGCTACGGCTACGGTTACGGACACCAGCCTAACCAGGCTCCAATGATGCACGGTTATCAACAGGGCTGTGGAGTATCCTATGGTCATGGTGGCTCAAGCTGGGGTTCCATGGGTACGATCCTCGTACTGTTCATCCTGCTGGTGATTATCTCCAAAACAATGTTCATCTAATTGGAAGTCAAGAAGGCTTTGCCGATTGTGGACCGTTACAATGGGGCTGGTATCAAAAGCTCTAAACCTTGAGATTAATGCTAGGCGTAACGCTCTTATAATCAGATTGGGACAGCGTAGGGATTCAACCTGCGGTGTCCCTTTTTTGTTTCTGGCAGTAGGTGGAGGAGCTATTGGTATGAGAATGGAAAAAGGGGAAGCTGAACTTATCTGGTGAGTTTAGTGAGCGGATGAAAAAAGTTTTCTTACCATATGGACTGTTCCCAATCGTGGTGTTGGGAGCGGTATGTAGACATAGATAAACACCCGGAACCCAATTCCGGGTGTTTTGTGTATGTTTTCAATCTTCTCAAGAATAAGTGATATCCAAAACAACAAAAGCCCTACCTCTCTTTTGTCCTTGCGGCTCCGAAGACCGCGCCAGTGTGAATGGGAACATCTTGTGAAACTCTGTAATACCGGGTTATTGTGATTCAGGTTCTTCAATCTTCATAGGTTGATTGTACTTAATTCGCTGCGGTCGCAGCATGAAGAAAATATTCCGGGGTTTAAAGAAGACAGAAATCATATGAGGTTGTTTAATACAACTTTTATAGTATACCACAGGCTGTAATTATTTGCAATAAAAAGGAAAGCGTAAGCAGAATAACATGTTTACGGGCTTTCTTTCAGTCGAAAGTTGAGTGGCTAGTTTGAAAATATACAGAAACTTTTTCAAAGTATTTCTCACTAGAGGTAATCTTCTTCAAAAGTTTCTGCGTAGGTTATAATAATGAGGGAAGAAACAGAAAGGGGCCCTCGCATGACTGAATCGATGGAGGACAGCAGGTTAATGCGGCAGATTGCGGAACGTGATGCTTCCGCACTGGAGCTTTTATATGACCGTTATGAGCGTGCGGTATACTCTTTTGCCTACAGGATCGTTGGCGATCCCATGACGGCGGAAGAGACCGTTCAGGAACTTTTCCTGCGGGTCTGGAATAATGCTGAACGATACGATGCTTCACAGGGGAAGCTGACCACATGGATGTTTGCGATAACACGTAACATTGCAGTGGACATGCTGAGGCGGAAATCGAAAGGGGCAGCGGCTACTTCAGTTGAACAGGAGACACTGGCGGCCTATGCCGATGAATATACAAACACGGAAGAAGAAGTGCAGCGTAAATGGGAAGGCACCCGGATTAAAGAGGCGTTGTCCCAATTAAATGGTGATCAGCAACAAGTCATCGAATCCATATATTATGCGGGATTAACCCAGCAGGAAGTATCCAGCCGATTCGGGATTCCGCTGGGTACAGTAAAGAGCCGTGTCAGGCTTGCCATGCGCCAGCTCCAAAAGTTGCTGGCCGATGCTGAATTGCATCCGGACGCGGGAAGGGAGGGCATACATCCATGATAGAACGACATGAGGAGTGGTCTGATCTGGCACCGATGTATGTGCTGGGCGGACTGGAAGCAGAGGAAGTGGCGGCATTTGAAGCGCATATGGCGACTTGTGAATCTTGTCGCCAGGAAGTGCGGGAATTGCAGGAAGTGACTGGCTTCCTGCCACTGGCGGCGGAACCTGTAGCGCCGCCGACAGGCATGCGAGCACGTGTACTGGGCAACGTGCTCGGACATACGCAGGAGAGCGCCGAGGCGAAGCCAGCGGCTGCTCCTGCAGAGCCTGAAGCACCCGTGGTGCTTCAGGAGGACCTTGCGCCGCAGCACGAACGTGCGGCGCAGCCCGGGCCAGGCTTGCCGCCGGTAACGGCTGTGCCTGCGGCCCGGGTGGAAGAGGCTGCCCAGGCACAGCCAGGGCAGCCACAAGGGCGCGCGCGTGCGCGCAGCAGCCGCGCATGGCGCGTGGCCAGCGCCGGCCTTGCGGCAGCAGCGGTGGTGCTCGGCGTGTACGCGGCACAGCTGCAGAGCCAGATCGACTCGCTGACGCAGCAAGCGGCGGGTTCGTCGGCTACGCAAGAGCAACTGGTGCAGGCACAGGCGCAGAATGCGCAGCTGCAAGAGCAGCTGGCATCAGCTCTGAAGCCTGCACAGGGAATGCAGACTGGCGAGGCAGTGAAGCTTAATCCTGCAACGCAGGACATTGTAGCCCAGGGTCTCGCAACCATCGTTATCGATAGCAAGGGCACTCACTTGGTAGTGCAAGCTGAGAACCTGCCGAATCTGGAAGGCAATGAAGCGTTCCAGGTCTGGTTGATCAAGGGGGATACACCTCAGAATGCCGGAACATTCCTAAGTCGTGATGGGACGGGAGCGGTGTACTATACATTGGATTCGGTCAACGACTATGATACGGTTGCGATCACGCTTGAACCCGATGCCATGGGAGATGAGCCGCGCGGTACAATGATTCTGGCTGCCAAGATCAAAGGATAACTATAGGGATATCACAAAAGGCTGCTCCTTCGTGGAGCGGCCTTTTTATTTTTTTAGAGTACCACCAAGTTACTGTGGAACGTGGCGGATTTTTTAAACGATTCGATAGGTGGAGCTTCAGTATCTGATCAGGGAATTTTATTAATTTTTTTAGTCTAGATAACCGATAAACAAATAGAAGGCAATACCCTTAATCTCCCCATGTCTCAAGGGAGAAGTGGTTGCACATAGAGAGTGAGGGGTTCAGTTGGAAGTATACCGTTCATTTATCTTTCGCCTGATACGCAATTATCTGATCGGTTCACTGGCAGCTGTTTTTGTTGTCGGTACAGTGGCTATGGTATCTACCTTACAGATACCCAATATTCAATTTGTCCGACTCATCGTCATTGTGTTGATATCAATCTTGTTCATGCTGGTCGCAGAATTGATTACGTTATGGGTACAGTTGGGCCCTATCAGGCAATTTTTTGCTTCAGAACATCATGAAAAAGATGATTTGAATCGCATGTATGAGAGTATTCATCGTTTTCCGGGACAGACCATATATCGGATTATGGGTCCGCACATGCTTGGTTTTTCACTTCCGGCAGCTGGACTAACCATATGGATGATATCCACAGGGTGGCTTGAGTTCCCTTACGGGTATATTGTGGTGGCCGCAGCGTGCGCCTTTTTGATTGCCATCATGCATGCGCTGATTGAGTATTACCTAACGGTACGGGCGATTAGACCCCTGTTACTTGAGATTCGTCATCGAGGCAAAGTCCAATACGGGATGGAGCCTTCACTGGGAGGGCGCATCCTGGTATCGATTCAGCGTAAATTTCAGCTAAGTACGGCACTGATCGGCTTATTTCCTCTATTTTTATTTTTCTTGGCTACATATATCCGGCTGCAGTATATGGACAAAGAATTTGCGAAAGAGTACATTCTGTGGGGAATTCTCATCGTTGTTCTGGGCGCGGGGTTTGCGCTGGTGGGAAGCTGGTTGTTGATTCGTGATGTTCGTGATCCGGTTGCCGAGCTGACGCATGAGATGAACCGAATTCAGGAGGGGGATCTTGGCAGAAGAGCTCCGGATCTGTATGCGGATGAATTTTCTGCACTAATCTCCGGTTTCAATATGATGATTAATCGACTTGAGATGAGACAGGAACGTAATCGGCAGCTACTGCAAAGTTATTTTTCTACGCTGGCGGCTGCATTGGACGCCCGAGATAAATACACGGCAGGCCATTCCATGCGTGTGGCAGAGTATTCGCTGATGATCGGCAAGTTGAGCGGAATGAATGAAGAACAGGCGGATTTATTGTACAAATCAGCCCTGCTCCATGATATTGGGAAAATTGGCATACCTGATGAGGTGTTGTTGAAGGATGGGAAGCTAAGCGATGAAGAATTCGCGATCATTCGTACACATCCCGTGCAGGGAGAAAGTATTTTGTTACAGATAGAGCCCATTGATGCCATGGCGGACTTCCTGCCAGGAGTAAGATCTCACCATGAGAGATATGATGGCAAAGGATACCCGGATGGGATGGCTGGCGAAGATATTCCGCTTTTTGGGCGAATCATTGCGGTGGCAGATGCCTTTGACGCCATGACGTCTGATCGACCATACCGGAATGGAATGAGTCACGAGAAAGCGCTAACGATTTTGGAAGAAGGAAAAGGGACCCAATGGGATCCCTATTTTGCAGGCTTATTTATTGATGAATGGAGACGACAACAGCATATGCAGAACCCATCGAAGTGAGGGATCAGCTGATTCCCTCGGTCCACTTCGATTCTTTTCTGCGTCTCCGATAAAGAGCCAGTCCTGTGACAATGGTAAGAACGAATTCGCCAAGTATGACTGCACCCAGCGCGTCATAGATCACATGTTGTTTGATCATTAGCGTGGATACTATGATGGTTGCTGCACCGGCAGCTATCAAGATCTTAATGGGTTTGCGAATGCTTGGTACCGAGAGAACAGCACGCATCACGAGATATGAGTGCAGAGAATGAATACTTGGAAAACAATTATAAGGACGATCCTGACTGTAGAGCCAACCAAGAACAGATGCCCCCAACCCTGTACCTGTTAATTCCGGGCGCGGTACCATGGTCTGAAAGTTGAAGTAGATCAGATAACAGATCCAGACACAGATATTCATGGATAACAAGACGCGGTAGTACGTCAGTCGATCCTTGGCACACAGGTAAGCGAGCACCCCGAATACGAACGGGTACCAGCCCAAATATGGAATGGACATGGCAGGCACGTAGGGGATGATCCGATCAAGCGAGGAATCAAGCACTACGAACCCGCGTTCCGGACTATTAAGGATATCATAGAACAGCCCCATAACGGCCAAGGACAGCATCAGACTCAATGACAGCCAATAGGATTTATTTTTTAACAATTGCACAACACCTTTTCTCCTTTCATTCATGCTCCCAGGAGCATGACCCAGCCAATAACTATATAAGTTGCACTATACATTCATTTACACAAGAACGGAGAGGACAGAAATAACCTGAAGAAGCGGAGCGTTCGCCTTTATCCACGGATTTTCCCTTTCAGAAAAGGGAATCTAAAAAAATCTGGGGATAACAGCGATCAGAAGGTTGTTCTGTCATCGGAGTGGCAAGTGTAATTATTCTTTAGTTCAATCTATATAGTAGTTTAAATTTAAACAACAATATATTCTACTACGTCCAGCACACAAATTGAATCCTGATTTGTGTATTTTTGTGTATTTTTTTGACGAAGAAGGAATGCCGAAGTTTCAATGGGCATGATATGATAGAAACGCATAAGGACGAAGGTAATTGGGCCAGTAAAGTCGGACAACAGGAGTGAGTGAATGCAATTTTCAAAAATGTTCGTATTGAATATGGGCATGCTAATAACGATAGCCTATCTAGCTAGTGTGTTCTATAAATATATCGTAATACGTACCTCATCCCGAGTGAAACAGATCAGTTCAGTGCTTGTCCTTATTTTTGCAGGCTGGATCAGTACGGTTTTTGGCTTTCAACTCACCGATGAAGTGGTCTTTGATCTTCGTTATGTCCCTTTAATTGTTGCCGTTCTGACGTATAGACAACCCTATAGCGTGATCCTCGTGGGTGTTGGAATTGGTTTGTCCCGGCTGACTTTTGGCATCACGGATGCTACATTGGCGGCAGTAATCAACATGTCTTTGCTGGGCGTGATCTGTGCAGGTCTAAATATATGGATGAGACGCAGCAACTATAGGCTCATTATTAAAGGAATACTTGTTACAGTTATCGTCAATGTGGTCAATAGTGTAAACATTGCTATCGTTGGTGTGATCCCGGCTACATATTTCTTTTCACATATTATGCCTTATACACTACCTACAGGGATTGTATTAAGTCTTATTTTTGCATTTATTCTACGTGATTTTCAGAATGAACAGAATCGAATATTGTTGATACAGAGCACAAACCGACTATTATCTGTGCAAAAGGAAGAATTGCAGAAAGCCCAGATTGTGTTGGAGGATCGAGCGAAACAATTGATGATTGCCTCCCAGTACAAATCGGAATTTCTAGCCAATATGTCACATGAGTTGCGTACACCACTGAATAGCGTCATTAACTTTGCTCAGATGATCAGTGAGAATGCGGATACGATGGATCAGGAGGATATTGTACGTTTTGCCCATATGATCGACCAATCCGGGCAGGAACTGCTTACGCTCATTAACGATATTCTGGATCTATCCAAAGTAGAAGCGGGGCGGCTGGATATTGTACTCGAGGATATCAGTGTGGCACAACTTATAGAAGATGCCATGAACCACTTTCAGCTCGTTGCTGAGAAAAAGGGAATTCAATTGGTTCTGAATAAAAAACAAGGACTACCCGAGACGCTCTGGTCTGATCCCCAGCGGGTCCAGCAGATTTTACGGAATTTGATGTCCAATGCCATCAAGTTTACTCACCGTGGAAAGGTCACGCTGACCGTAAGCACCAAACAGATGAAAAATGCAGGTGATCAGAGTCGATGTCTCGTTTTCTCCGTTCAGGACACAGGCATTGGTATTCCCGAGGACAAACATCATTCTATATTTGAAGCTTTTCAGCAGGCAGACGGGTCGATCAGCCGCAAGTTTGGTGGAACCGGACTTGGCCTCTCGATTAGTCGAGATCTCGCCAGATTACTGGGAGGATCGATTGAACTTGAGAGCGCTGAAGGCAAGGGAAGCACCTTCCACCTCTATCTTCCATTGAACGTGAAAAAATGAGTTGACAACCTTCGCGCCGCGAGTAGAATTTGGGGTGACAACTAGCATCGACCGGCTTTCGAATCCCGGTCTAAGGAGTGTATCCCCATACAGAAGACGGTCAACGTTAACCCTCCCCCGTTAGCAAGCAAACCACGGCGCAAGGGTTCGACACAACGCACTAACTTATCGATTGCAACATGGGAGGGTGTACCAGCAATTATTTTACAGACATTGCTGGGAGGCCCGTTCTTAACCGGATTTCTGCTGTACCTTGGGGCCGGGTCGAGACATATTGGCTTTGTGCTCGCGATTACCACATTCGTGAACATTGCCCAGATCGGAGCAGCTTACTGGATGCAGCGCATTCGCAGCCGCAAACGCATGCTGCTGCTGTTCGTGGGCACACATCGTATCTTGTGGAGTGCGACGGGACTGATCCCGTTCATTTTTCCCAAAGAGTGGTGGGTAAGCGTATATATTGGTGTATATACGGTTGCTTTTATATCGAATACCATTGGCGGCATGATCTGGACTTCACTAATCGGCGACATCGTACCAGCCAAGGTGAGAGGGCGTTATTTTGGAATTCGAAATACGATTCTGAATGCACTTGGAAGCGTATGCTTATTCGCAGGCGGCATTGTTTTGGACCGTTACCCCGGAGAAATGGGTTTTCTCATCCTGTTTATTCCCGTATGGATCTGTGCCATTGCCAACACAGTCATCTATTTCTTCTATCCGGACATGCCCTTTGAACGTTCTACCGAAAAGGTTTTCTGGCGTATGTTTATCAAGCCGTTCCAGGATCGATCTTTCCTGAAAGCTACGCTGTTCCTGGCTGCCTGGTTATTAATCCAGACCTTGATTGTTCCGCTCTATTCCTATGTGATGCTGGATCTGCTGAACATCAATTATCAAACCGTATCCCTGATCACGGTAGTCCAGACGCTGGTCATGATGGCCGGGTTCTATGTCTGGGGTAATCTGAATGCCAGATTCAGCAACAAAACCCTGTTGTTTTGGACATTGCCCGTCATCGCACTTTCCTGTTTATCATGGGGGTTAATGTCGTTCATGCCCGTGTTGATTGCGCTCTTTCTATCTCATATCTTCCTTGGGATCGGTGTGGGTGGATTCAATCAGCTGGCATTTAACTTTACGATCGGAGATACACCCAAAAGTGAAAGACCGATGTTTGTCGCCGTCTATTCGGCGCTGACCGGAGTAACCTCTTTTCTTGGGCCGCTGATGGGTGGCTGGTTGTATGAAAAGATGGAAACCTGGTCCGATGCGCTGGCCTGGATCTCGGCTTACGGATTTCAGGTGGGGGTTGGTGTAGTGATGCTGATCCTTACATTTACCCTTGGACGTCGTGTGCTGTTAAAATAGATATTGAATCGGTTGACTTCAGAAAAAAGGTAGCGAAGTGGAGGGATGTATATGAATCGTCTCGAACGGAAAGCCATGGTGCTTGGAGCCACCGGACTTGTAGGCGAATTATTGGTTCACAACCTGCTGAATCACCCGGCATACAGCCTGGTTCGCATACTGGTTAGACGCCCACTTGAGCTACAGCATCCCAAATTGGAACAGCATGTAGTGGACTGGGAGCAGTTGGAGAGCCAAGACCACCTATTCGACGGGATCGATGACCTGTACTGTTGTTTGGGTACAACGATCAAAAAAGCAGGCAGTCAGGAGAACTTCCGCCAGGTGGATTACCATTACCCGGTTCGTGCAGCTACACTTGCGAAGCAGCATGAAGTATCACAGATGCTTGTGATCTCCTCCATGGGAGCAAGCGCAGGTTCCCGTGTCTTTTACAGTCGGACCAAGGGGGAAATGGAGGATGCGCTGTCCGATATTGGTTTTCAGTCATTGCACATCTTCCGCCCTTCCTTAATCCTGGGAGATCGAAACGAGAAACGGTTCGGTGAACAGATGGCTGCGCATGCCATGAAGTTTCTGGATCGGTGGATGAAAGGCAGAGCGGACAAATACCGGGCGGTCCACGCGGCAACCATTGCACAGGCCATGACGAATATTGCGCTGCTGCAAGCCAAGGGAAACCATGTTTACCCGAGTGAAGTCATTCATGTTCTTGGTGCGGACGGGGGTTAAGACCTTTGAACGAGCTGTTTGCTTCATGTGTATAGGTAGGAGCGTTTCTCGCTTGAGGTAGATCGTGGTATAATAGGCAACAAAAATGAGTTCGAACCCTGACTCCTTGTGGCAGCAGGATAACGAACATGAAGGAGAACTCGTCCATGAAAAAACCAATCTCTACCGATCAGGCGCCAGGCGCCATTGGTCCATACAGTCAAGCCGTTGATGCGGGCGATTTCATCTATACTTCCGGACAGCTCGGCCTGAATCCCCAAACGGGAGAATTCGGTGCAGATGTACAGGAGCAGACACGTCTGTCTTTGAGTAATGTGAAGGCTATTCTTGAAGCAGCAGGTACAAGTATGGATAAAATCGTGAAAACGACGGTGTTCCTGAAGGATATGAACGACTTCGTTCCAGTGAATGAAGTGTATAGCACGTTCTTTGAACAGCCGTATCCTGCACGCAGTGCAGTGGAAGTTGCTCGTTTGCCAAAAGATGCACTGGTGGAGATTGAGGTTATTGCCCTGAAATAGGACAACCTTCATTCGCTACGGTATACATAAAAAGCCGATTTCAGGTCAAATGACCAGAATCGGCTTTTTGCTTTTGCACTATGTTTTTGCATTATAATGGAGGAAATCGTTCAATCGCGATCCTGATTGCGGGCGAAGAATAACCATACCGCATAGATGGCCAATACGATCGCAATGATGATTGCCGTATAATATACGGAAGTAACATCCTTTTGTTTAAGTGCAATGGCGATATATGCCCATGTGAATACAAGTGGGTACACACTATCGCGATAACGGAAGCTAACGAGTACAGCCAGCACCATACCCACAATCAGCATAATGATCGTCCAGGTCGGTTCGCTGATACCAAAACCATCCCAGCCAATTTTATATAACAACACAGCTGCATTGACAATTGTTGCCACGCTAATCCATCCGAGATAGATGCTGAATGGCAGCTTCACAAGCCAGATCTCAGCAGTGGTTGGCACGGTAATGGTACGTGTTTTTACATACAGCATGATCAAGGACAACAGAAGCAGTACAATGATCAGTAAGGCGAGACCAATCTGCAAGTTTTGAAAAGCAAAAATCCATGCTACGTTGAAGGCACAACTTGCCAGGAACCAATACCCGAGACGAGTAATCGAATCCCTTTTCCAGGAAGAGGGCACGAACTGATAGATCACGAACCCAGCAAGCAGCAGGTAAATCAGACCCCATATAGAGAAGGCGTAGCCAGAAGGTGTAAGCAGCACAGGGTACATATCCGATACTTCTTTGTTGGTCTTGCCTCCGATCGGCAGAGCGTTGGAAAGGTAGTTCACGATAATTACAGCGATAAAACCAATGGCATTTAACCACTTGTACGGATTGTTACGTGACATTGTGTTTCCTCCTTGGTTTAACGAAATGAATGAACCACGGGTCAGTCTACAATGAATATACCCAGTTCTTGCACATTCTAATAACAGCCGCAAAAAATTCACATGTTGTACTCTGTCCCAATGTACGCGCAATGAATCAGGAATATGTCCATGCCTGCGATGTCCAACCAGAGGAGGGGAAGAAAAGAATGTTTTCAAGAGAAACGGTGGAGAAACAACAGACTTGGTTCTATGTCATTGCGTTGTTCGCAGGAGCAGCAATAGGACTGGGCAATCCTGAATGGGGGAATGCCTTGCACTACACTGTGTCTCCCATACTTGCTGTTCTGTTATATAGCATGTTCGTGCAGATTCCCTTTCTACAGTTAAAAGAGTCCTGGTCCAATCTACGATTTATGGGCGCATTACTGGTTGCTAATTTTATCGTTGTGCCTGTGGTTGTATGGTTGCTTACACTGGTCTTTCCACAATCACCAGACGTTCTGATCGGAGTCTATCTGGTACTGTTAACGCCCTGTATTGATTACGTCATTGTGTTCACACAGCTCGGCAGGGGCAATGAGAAACTGATGCTCGCCGCAACACCACTTTTATTTGTTATACAAATGATCCTGCTGCCGTTTTATCTATGGCTATTGATGGGTGCTGAGGTAGCGCAGATCATGCAGATAGGGCCGTTCGTGGAGGCCTTTCTGTTCCTGATCGTTATTCCACTGCTGCTCGCAGTCGTTACACAAGTTCTTTCTACAGGTAAAGCGAGCGGGGAGCGGGTCATGAAAGTCTCGGCCTGGCTCCCTGTTCCAATGATGGCACTCGCACTGATCGTGGTTGTCGCTTCCCAGATTGGCAAAGTCTACAGTGATATGGCGATCATTGTGAACGTGATCCCCATCTACGTTGCTTTTCTAATCCTGATGCCTTGGATATCTCGAATCATTGCCAATGGGTTTCGATTGAATACTGGCGCAGGGCGGGCGTTGATTTTCAGTTCAGCTACACGGAATTCGTTGGTTGTTCTGCCGCTGGCGTTGGCACTTCCGCCAGAATGGGCAACTATAGCTGCGGCAGTCATCGTTACACAGACGATGGTGGAGCTTGCAGGTGAACTGATCTATATTCGGCTTGTACCTGCGGTAATTTTACGGGATCGGTGATCGTATTCTATCTTAGAAAAGAAAGAGCCAAACAGTCGTCATGAGTTATGTTGTTTTCTTGCTACAAATAAATCGCAAAAAAGGACTCCCGCGAGGAGTCCTTTTTAGTTTAGTTCATGGTATCACGTACCTGACTGTAATAATGTTTTACGATATTCCGCTGGCGTAATGCCTTCTATTTTTTTGAACACTTTGCTGAAATACTTCTCATCCTGAAACCCAACCATCTCTGAGATTTTGGCGACTCGCAGAGAAGGATTTTGAAGTAGCAGCTTGGCGTTATTGATTCGCAGTTTGCCCAGATATTCCGACCAGTTCAGACCAAATTGCTGTTTGAATTTGCGTGAGATATACTCCCGGCTCAGATAGAAACGCGCGGCAATCTGCTGCAAGGACAGGTCCTCCTGATAATGGGTGTCCATATAGCGCGCAATCTCGCTCATGGGGTCAGGATTGGCGTGTTGATGAGTGGTTAACGCCTTTCCAGCCGCAAGCAACCGTTGTTCCAACAATGAACGAAGCAGGGGCAAGGATAACATTCCTTCAGGGTCAAAAGGTAATTCAGCAAAGGGGATAGACTGTTCCTCCGTCACTTCTTCCGCTTTGGGTGGTGAGCTTGCCGTATCATCAAGCCAGCGGCTCAGCATCCATTCCAGCTCATCAATCCATTGCTGGATCTGCTCGGCGCTGACATCCTCAAGCTTAGTGATCGGATCAAGCCATTCGGCGACCGCGGCGGATACACTGGAAACCCGGCAGCTCATAGCCGCCATACGCATGGACTCTTCATGGGCAGTTAAACGCCGATTTTTAATCCCGCCAGACGATTCCATTGAAGCATGGATTCTCTGCTTGATTTGTAATGCATTACGTCGCCACAGCCTTGAACTTGCTTCAAGATAGGCTACTGAGATTCCGCCAGGGTAGGACTTGCAGGTGGAGATGCCGAAATGAAGCCGGCGCTGAATCGTCTGCTCCAATCCATGATTGACCTTATCCAGAATATGTTCCAATGATGCGGGTGGGCCCCAATGCAGCAGAACAATCTCGTCAGGTTGATCCAACTGGCGAAACATCACGCCTTCGTCCGGTGTGGATAACATCTCCGCACAGATATTGAGCACGGAGAACACAAGCAGATCCGGTTGACTGCGGTATTTTGCCAGACAATCTGCATCCAGATGGGACAGACTGGTGACAGCGACACTACAGACAGGAATTAGACCGGGGAGATTCAACTCATCCTGCAATCGCTGCATATGTGATGGGCTGCTGCCTCTTCCAACGGCAAGTTCGGTTAACAGACGATCCTGATAATGAGGCCGCATCCGATTAACCACAATGGATTGCCTTGTGGATTGCATCCGAACAGCATCCTCCTCTTCCCAGGCCGTGATTGCTTTCAATAGGGATGCGTTCAGTTCGGCTGCTTCCACAGGTTTCAGCAGGTAATCCATGCCTCCATGTCTGATTGCATGTCTTACGAATTCAAAATCATCATATCCACTAATGACCAGCACCTTGCTGTGCGGGGTATGAGCCGATATCCATTCAAGCAATGCCATACCGTCCTTGCCCGGCATACGCATGTCACTGAGTATGATTTGAGGTTGATGTGCCGTGATGGCGGCGATGGCTTCATCCCCGTCTGCTGCTTCAAGTAATGTATCAATGCCAAACTCTTCCCAATGACCAAGCAACCTTATGGCATCGCGGACATGTTTTTCATCATCTACAAGCAGTGCCTTCATGTTGTTCACTCTCCCGCGTATAGTTTAACCGTGATCTTCACACCATTGGGTTCCCGATTACTGATCTCAAGTCTGGCTGAGTGACCGGGATGCGAGTTCAATTGAAGTCGGCGTATCACATTTCGTAGACCGATGGACTCAGACTCGTCGGATTCCTGCGTGGATAACCCGGTTGCTGTGAGACTTTGATGGAACCATCCCTGGATCTCCAGTAACTTATCTTCTGGTATGGAGGGGCCGTTATTGTTCAGTTCTATTTCAATCCAATGATCGTTGATCCGGCGGCTGGATAGGGATATTTGTCCTTTGCCAGGCTGAATATCTGCTCCATGTTTGAAATAGTTCTCAATTAAAGGTTGTAACGTCATTCTTGGCATTTCGACAGATAGCGTATCTTCGGCAAAATCCAAATTCACCTCAAGGCGGTCACCGAACCGCTCCTGTTGCAGTTCCAGATATAATCGGGCATGCTCCGCCTCTTCGCGTAATGTCACACAGGTCTGATCTCGCATGCTGTAGCGCAGCATTTTCGATAGGGAAGAGAGCAGTGTATATGCCCGCTGTCCTTGCTGTTGAAGGGCAAGTGTGCCGATGGATTGCAACGTATTATACAGAAAATGCGGATGAATCTGCGCTTGCAACGCTTTGAGCTGATTGGTCTTATTGGCGATTTCCAGTCGATATTCCCGTAGAATCAGGTTATTTACCGTATCCATCATATCCCGAAAATGACGAGCGAGCACCCCGAATTCATCTCGGCTGGATAGATGGATATCCACATGCAGACGCCCCGCTTGAATCTGATTCATATACCGCATGAGCTGCTTGAGCGGACCCGTGATTCGAATGGAGATGAACAAGGTTGCGACAATGACCAATACAAGTGCCGCAATGGCAATCATCGCGTTATTCCACGTGAGTGTGGTCGCTCTGGCGTATAACGTCTCATTCGGGATCTGTTTGACGATGGTCCAATCGGCATATGAGCTACCGAGCTGCTGATATACATACATGGAACGATCCTGTTCAAAATGTCCTGCGACATTCTGGGCTGTACCAGCGCTAGATCGTGCAATAGTCAGTTCACTAGCCGTTTCCTCTCGTAATGCTTCGGTATGATTAACCTCGGAACGTCCCTGGTAAATGATCTGATTCTGTCCATCCACTACATAGATCTGTTCCTTAGCCGGATCATACAGCCTGCCACAGATTGCTGCAATGGTATTCATATTCAGATCAATGGCGAGCGCACCCAGACGCTCGGTGGACGGAATATCCTTGATCACCCGATGCAAGGTAATGACCGTTCTGGCAGGGTCATCGGCGGAGGCAGCCTTGAATCCGTAAGTGTGACTCATATGGGCCGATTCCACCCAGATATCCGAGTTGTCACCGCCCATTCTTCCATGAAGCGAGTCGGAATAAGCTTGTTTGCGTTCCTCCCGTTTCGGAAAGGGGCTCATAATTAAGGTGGATTGATCAGCGGCAAAAGAGTGCAAATACAGCTGGAATACATCCGGCACAGCAGCGCGTATCGTCTGCAAAGTGGTGTACACCTCGGCCACCGCACGATAATCACCAGGAATCTTCGCCAGGTTACGCAAAAAGTTCGGGTCGTTATACACAGCGAGCGACGCTCTGGCCACGTTATCCACATAGTTATTGAGATTGGTGGAAGCTTGATAGATCAGGCGTTTGTTCTCTTCAACAGCCTGTTCCCGCAGGGCCGTTTTGGTCTGGATAAACGTCATGCTGATCGATGCAAGCAGCGGAAGTGTGGTAGCAATCAGCATAAAAGCAATTAATTTGGTGCGTATACTGTAGTATTTGGACATCGGAACACCCCTTCTGGTTGCAGGTTAAGAAAGGACAATATTTTACCCCCAACTGTTCACAAGGGTCGGTGTTTCCCTCGGCGATATTGGGGTTTAATAGAAAAAGAGACCAACTTCATCCATCTATAGAAGGGGAGAACGATATGAAGCATCGCAAATCTTCACAGCTGTTACAGCAGCTCGTGTTCGTGGGTCCCTCCATCGTGTTTTTTATTCTCATCATCGTGGTCCCTTTCCTGCTTGGCATGGTGTATTCCTTCACGGACTGGAACGGGGTATCCGAAAGCATTAATTGGGTAGGGTTCGATAACTTCGTGCATGTGTTTGTGAATGATCCCAAGTTCCAAACGGCGTTTTGGTTTACGGTACGCTTTACCGTGGTTGGTGTAGTACTGACCAATGTGATCGGTTTTTTCCTGGCGTATTTCCTGACCAAACCGCTTAAGACGAGAAACATTCTGCGTACGATCTTTTTTATGCCAAACGTGATCGGTGGGTTGTTGCTCGGCTTTATCTGGCAGTTCATATTTGTGAAAGGGTTTTCAGCAGTAGGCGATGTGACCGGCTGGTCCTTCTTCAACCTTCCATGGCTGGGAGATGAACCGACCGCCTTCTGGGGTATTGTTATTGTATTTGTCTGGCAGACCGCAGGATATCTGATGGTCATCTACATCTCATCCCTGACGAATGTATCCCCTGATCTGCTGGAAGCCGCCGAGATTGATGGCGCAAGTCGCTGGCAGGTATTGCGGAGCATCATTCTTCCGCTCATTATGCCGGGTGTGACAATCTGTCTGTTCCTGGCAATCTCTTGGTCGTTCAAAATGTTCGATCTCAATCTGTCGCTAACCAAAGGTGGACCATTCGGATCGACAGAGTCGGTTGCACTCAATATTTACAATGAAGCTTTTGTGAATAACAGATATGGCATCGGAACCGCCAAAGCGCTCGTGTTCTTCGTAATCGTTGCCATCATCACCATGATTCAGGTACGTCTGACGAAGAGCAAGGAGGTAGAAGCCTAATGGAGACGACGAAAAATTACCGCTTCAGTACCATTGTAACCGAGATTGTCATGGTACTCATTGGACTTTTATTCCTGGTTCCGTTCTACTTCCTGTTTGTGAATTCGGTCAAAACCTTCGGTGATCTGCTCACCAATTCGGCTGCATGGCCGGAAGTATTCCAGTGGGGCAACTATGCGAACGCCTGGGAGAAAATTAACTTCCCGTCCGCGCTAATGAACTCGCTCATCGTCACCGTGGTCAGCAATCTGTTGCTTGTGCTGATCAGTTCCATGGCCGCGTACCGAATGGTCCGCAGTAATACCCGGTTCAACCGGATTTTGTTCGGCATGTTCATTGCCGCCATGGTGATTCCGTTCCAGTCTATCATGATTCCACTCGTTACTGTAACCAGTAATCTGGGCCTGATCGATAGCCTTGGCGGACTCATCATCTGTTATCTCGGTTTCGGGGCACCGATGTCAGTCTTCCTGTTCCACGGATTCGTAAAATCCGTCCCACTGGAGATTGAGGAGGCAGCCCGGGTGGATGGAAGTTCGGTCTACGGGGTGTTCTTCCGGATTGTATTTCCACTCATGAAGCCGATGTATGTAACCGTCATCATATTGAACACGCTTTGGATCTGGAATGATTATCTGCTCCCATCCCTGATCCTGCAAAGCTCCAACCTGCGTACAATCCCGATTGCGACCTTTGCGCTCTTCGGTCAGTACACGAAGCAATGGGATCTGGCCTTGCCGGCACTTGTGCTTGGCATCATGCCGATCATTATCTTCTTCCTGCTGATGCAGAAGTATATCATTCAGGGGATTACCGCTGGATCAGTTAAAGGGTAAGGGTTGCGAGGGCAGGGTCGCTGCGGGCTCAAGTTGCGCTTTCGGTCGCTGTTGCTCCTCGGTGGCTTGAATGTATTAAGGCAAGGAAGCCACCGAGTATCAAAGGCGAGCGCTCCGCTCCTCCATCGCATCCTGATCCCTTTGCTCCCACCTCGCATGGAGGTGTGTAAAGGGAGTCATGCCCGCATAGCTTGGGCATGACTCCTAGGGAAAAGAGCAATAAAGAAAAGAGATCCTTCAAGAAAAGATTTAAAGCTAAATCCGGTAAGGCAGAGAAGGGTGCGAAGGCGGGGGGCTTTGCGGGATCAAGTTGCGCCTTGCTCCTCGGTGGCCTGAATGTATTAGGGCAAGGAAGCCACCGAGTATCAAAGGCGAGCGCTCCGCTCCTCCATCACATCCTGATCCCTTTGCTCCCACCTCGCATGGAGGTGTGCAAAGGGAGTCATGCCCGCATAGCTTGGGCATGACTCCTAGGGAAAAGAGCAATAAAGAAAAGAGATCCTTCAAGAAAAGATTTAAAGCTAAATCCGGTAAGGCAGAGAAGGTTGCGAGGGCAGGGTCGCTGCGGGCTCAAGTTGCGCTTTCGGTCGCTGTTGCTCCTCGGTGGCTTGAATGTATTAGGGCAAGGAAGCCACCGAGTATCAAAGGCGAACGCTCCGCTCCTCCATCACATCCTGATCCCTTTGCTCCCACCTCGCACGGAGGTGTGCAAAGGGAGTCATGCCCGCATAGCTTGGGCATGACTCTTGAAGAGAAAGATGCTTGTATAGCCAGGAACTTCTTTTAGAGAGTGACGTTATGCTCCCGGTTCAAGACGCTAACGAACCCACCACATGCTCGATTCGTTAGAATGAAATCACGCTTCAAAGGGAAGGTTCTCGCCACACACAAACTAATATACTGAAACTACTATAGGGAGAGTGTATGTATGAAAAGAATGACGAAGTTGACGTTGCTTATGCTGATTGCTTTTTCGGTAATGCTTGCGGGTTGTGGCAACGGGGATAAAAGTGGCAGTCCGGTCAACACGGATGCTCAAGGTGGAGGGGAAGCTGCTGCCGGGGACAAAACAATTAAAATTTTCCAATTCAAAGTTGAAATTGCGGAAGCGCTTAATCGCCTTAAGGCGGAATATGAATCCTCCCATCCAGGTGTCAAACTGGACATTCAAACCGTGGGTGGCGGCAGTGACTACGGTGCTGCGCTAAAAGCCAAGTTTGCCGCAGGCGAACAACCGGATATTTTCAACGTAGGTGGTTATCGTGAGCTGGATACATGGCTTGAATATCTGGAAGATCTGTCTGGAGAATCTTGGGCGAAGGATGCGCTCGAAGTAGCCAAAGAGCCAATGACCAAAGACGGCAAGCTCTACGGACAGCCACTCGCGCTGGAGGGTTATGGTTTCATTTATAACAAAGACCTCTTCCAAAAAGCAGGCATCACTGAAATTCCAACGACACTGGAACAATTGGATCAGGCCGCACAGAAACTCCAGGCCGCAGGCATTACGCCTTTCTCGAACGGATATCAGGAGTGGTGGGTGCTGGGTAACCATAACGTAAACGTGGCATTTGCGAATCAGGCAGATCCGGTGAAATTCATCCAGGGGCTCAACGAAAGCACGGAGAAAATTCCTGGCAACCAGGTATTCACGGACTGGATCAACTTGCTCGACTTAACGTTGAAATATAGCAACAAAAACCCGCTGACAACCGACTACAATACACAAGTAACGCTGTTTGCGAGTGGAGAAGCAGCGATGATGCAACAAGGAAACTGGACTCAAGTACAGATCGATGGAATCGATCCAAATCTGAATCTGGGTATCTTGCCAATGCCAATCAACAATGAACCGAATGACAAATTGTTTGTCGGCGTGCCGAACTACTGGGTTGTGAACAAGAATTCCCAAGTGAAACCGGAAGCGAAAGAGTTTCTGGAGTGGCTCGTAACTTCGGATATCGGGAAACAGTACATGACGAAAGAATTCAAATTCATCCCGGCGTTCAGTTCTATCACGGCATCCGAAGAGGATCTGGGTGACCTCGCCACTGAAATTATGAAATACAGTCAGGAAAATAAAACACTCAGCTGGAACTTCAACCGTTTCCCTGAAGGCGTCCCACAAGAGTACGGTAGCACTATTCAAGCTTATGTTGCAGGCAAATCGGATAAAGCCGGATTGCTTGATGCATTACAACAGAACTGGGATAGTCTGAAAAAATAGCAGATCCCCATTCATTTAATGAATTATGAATAAAAAACATGCAAAGGTGACTCCGGATGAACCGGAGTCACCTTTTTTTGATGTGTCAAAGCGGAAGACATGTGGATAACCTGGAACGGGTTAATGATCCCATGACGTATTTAATCAAGAGTTAATACTATATGTGGATATCTTGTGTGTATAAATTTCTAAATGTGGACAAGTGAGTGGAACTTAAGCAAGAGAGTATCTTTTGTTAACAGAGAAAAACTTGTTTTTATTTAACTAGTACTATATAGTTCTAATTATGACAAATCAAAAATCGATCACAGGATCTGCCAAATCAAAAAGTTCCAATCCGGTGAACCGGACGAAGGCAGTTGAAGTGGCGGCACAGTTATTCCTGCGTCAGGGATACAGCTACGTCAGCATGGATGAGGTCGTACGGGTAAGTGGAGTATCCAAGTCCAACATTTATTATCATTTTAAAAACAAGGAGGAATTGCTTCAGGCCGTGGTGCAATACTGGATTGCCCACTATGAATCGGAGTTGTACTTGCTGCTTAGTCAGCGTGAGCGAGGGGTGGAAGAACGCATCTACTCATTCATGGCATTGCTGTCGGCAGGCATTGAAGGCCGAAATTACGAAGGGAGCTGTCCTTTTGTTACGCTATATATGCAGACACCCGATACTGCACCTCAAGTGAAGGAGAGCATATCCAGATTCTTTCGGGAGCTTAGGCCTATGGTGGAAAAGCTGTTTCAGCAAGGTTTGGATCGCGGTGAATTTCGCCAGGGAATCGAGCCAGGACCGTCCGCTTTGTTATTTATTGCAGCCCTGGAAGGTTCACTTATTCTTGCGGGAACTGCCCGTGATGTAGGGATTATAGAACAATCGGCACGTACATTTTGTCAGATGCTTCGTTAATCGAAGCTCTTTTTTTGAATATAACTAGTACTATATAGTACTAAAAGGAGCCGTGACAGAATGAGTGTACATACGACAAGAATAAATAAGGTAATGGGCAAGGCTGATAATGCAGCTACGATCATCTTCATGACAGGCAGCACAGGTTTTATTGGCAAAGAAACGGTCAAGCAACTGACGCAGGGAGATGCACAATTGCTCTTGTTGGTTCGTTCGGAACAGCGAGCCAGAACGGTGCTGAAGGCTTACGGAGTGAAGAATTTCGACCGAATTACATTTATTACGGGTGATTTATCCCATTCGGGTCTTGGAATGACTACAGCGGATCGGGAGCGTGCTCTTGAAGCAAATGTAATCATGCATGCGGGTGGAACCATGGACGTTACCTTGGACCGAAAAGTAGCAGAGCAGATATTTATGAACGGGGCCAGAGAAGTGGCACAGCTTGCACGGGAAATCCACCGTAACCACGGATTAAGACACTTTATCCACGTTGTTGGTTATATGAGTCCTTATGGAGAGCGGAATGCACAGGGGAATTATCTACAGGTTGAGCATGTGGATAACAATGAAAGTGCGTATGAAGAGATGAAGTTTCATGCCGATCTGCATATTCGCGAGCATGCAGAGCAGCATAACTATCCCTTATCCGTTGTGAATCCGAGTACAGTGGTTGGACCGCGTCCCACCGGTGAAACCGAGCAAACGGGTGGGATTGGCCTGCTCATTCAGGCGATTCAGAAAGGACTTATGCCGGTCGTGCCGGGAGGTTCATCCTATTGGTTACCGCTTGTGGAGAATGACATTGTTGCACAGACGCTTGTTTTCTTATCGAGGGAAACCGCTCCAGTCGGAGGAACCTATCCACTATTGGCGCGGAAGGAAGACAGTCCCAATATGAAGGAACTGTTGCAGCTTCTGGCACAGCAGTTGGACGTACCCAAGCCCAAAGGGGCTGTGCCATTACCATGGATTCAATGGATCATGAAATCTGGGGGCACACGCATCAGTGGTGTTCCAGCGGAGTCGGTTGCTTTTATTACCAACAGGTCATTCCCGGTTGAAGAGACGGAGGCTCTGTTCACACGTATGGGGCAATCCTGGCCGGACATAAGGGAACAGCTTCCGCTGGTTACAGCCGATCTGGACTATCGTCTTCGTTATACGCCGCTACCTGAGGGTTTTCCGACAGATTATATTCGGTCACGGAGCGGAAATATGGCTATGCTTGGTTGGGAGGGTGAGGGAGAGCCTTGGATTATTGTGCATGGTTTGCTCCAATCTGCCGATGAGATGTTACCTTTGGGACAACAGCTTAGGGAACGTACTGGAAACCCGGTATGGTTAATCGATCTCGCTGGATTCGGACGGTCCCCCGTGCATCAGGGGGATGAAGCATTTGAGGGTCAGGTGGATGCATTGCTTCAGGCGCTCGGTGAGTTTAAAGGTCCGGTGAAGCTGGTGGGTCATTCGATCGGTGCAGCTATTGCATCTGCGGCACAGATGCGCAGCGGGCGGACAGACATTCGGCTGGGGTTGCTTCAGCCCGTAGCTAACAATTCGAATCCAAATGTACTGAGATGGATTTCCCGTTTGCCAAGAGGGGTGATGCGCTCCTTGCTGCGTGGCAGATCGGAGAAAAGTTGGAATCAAATGTTCAGTTCTTTTAGCGTCGTAGGCGACAGCAGTGTTAAGCCCAATACCATGGGCAAGAGAATACGCTCCAGTTTCCAGTCCCCTCGCATTGCAGGAGCACATGCAGACTTGTTGCGCTGGATCCACTCGGGTCAGAGGAAAGGCGCCAGATCAACGTTGTGGGCGAAAATGGAAAGTCAGCATTATGCCAAGAATGCACTGGTCGTATGGGCCAAGGAAGATCCGGAATATCACTATCCCCGGGATATGAACCCGAAGATCAAACACATAGATGTGCCCTATGGGCATTACTTTCCGACGTTACACTATAAGGAAACAGCAGCAATCCTCGCCGAATGGTCTGATAACGTGAGATGAGTCCAGATTCGGATATGCAGGAATCCCGTGCCAACTGTCGAAAGGGTCAAGTCGAGTTGTGAAGAGATGAACCAACGACAGGAGAGATGAATGTATGAGTCAGCAACGTGTGGAGATTAGTAAAAATGTGCTAATCGAGTGTCTGGGACTACGTAGCGGAGAGAATCTGGTGGTTGTCGCAGACGATATGAAACGGGATTTGGCCGAATCCATCTATGAGGCAGGCAAAGCACTTGGAGCAGAATCAGTCCTGTTAATCATGAAGGAACGCAGCAGATCCGGCGAAGAGCCACCTGCGCCAATCGCGGATGCCATGATTCGGGCAGATGTAGCCGTGTGTGTAACGCGATATTCATTAACGCATACCGAGGCACGTAAACAAGCCGCTGCATCAGGAACCCGAGTGGCAACCATGCCTGGCATGACAGAGGATATGTTTGTGAACGGAGCAATTACGGCTGAATACTCACAAGTAAAGGCATTAACCGAGAAGGTGACAGCTCTATTAACTGCAGGTCGTCATGTACGAATAGAGAAGCAGGGTCATAGTCTTTCCTTTTCCATTGAAAATCGTAACGGTGTACCGAGCACAGGCATGTACTTGAACCCCGGTGAATCAGGCAATTTGCCATCTGGAGAAGCCTATATTGCTCCGGTTGAGGGTAAAGGCGAAGGGCGTATTGTTGTAGATGGCTCCGTTGCTGGAATCGGTGCACTTCGTGAACCGATGATATTAACCGTCAAGGGAGGACGTTTAGTTTCAGCTGAAGGCCCGGATGGGGCACAATTACTGGCAACACTTGGCGAGGGGGATGGTCGCTTTCTCGGCGAATTCGGAATTGGAACCAATAACAAGGCGAGAATCACGGGTGTAGTGCTGGAAGATGAGAAAGTGTATGGTACGATTCATGTGGCTTTTGGCAGCAATAATACATTCGGTGGAACGATTGCCGCCGGTGTGCATATCGATGCAGTTGTGCAAAAGCCGGATGTGTATATCGATGAGAAGCTGATTATGCGTCAGGGTGAACTGGTGGAATAACCAGAGTGAAGAAAATCAGGCATGTCCACAACGTGTCCACATTAAAATAATGAATATCCACATGAAATGCTAAACATATCCACAGCATGTGTGCAATATGTGCACAACTTATCCACAAATCAGGTATAACTCATGTTTTCACTCCATAAAACAGCCCTTTTGGAGCAAAAATATAAGTTATCCACAGAAATTCCGTTTTTTTGTTCCAAGTATTTGAAAACATAGAAACAGATCCATAAATATGGGGATAAAAAAGACCAAAGATCAGCTTGATGCCGATCTTTGGTCTTTTTTTGCAACGAAAATAATGAGATTGAATGTCAGGTTACTTACTCTCCGTATTGAAACGACTGACTTCCAATAGCAACTGATCCGCATGATCCGATAATGCTTTGGCGGCATCTGCGATATTACCAATGGACTCGGATTGCTCCGTGGTCGAAGACGCAGCTTCTTCGGTCGAAGCTGCACTTTGCTCGGCAACCGCTGCGAGCCCTGTAATGACTTCAGAGACCTGAGCAGCACCTGATTTGATACTGTTCATGCCCGAAGTAATGGAATTGATCTGATGAATAATCTCCTCGATGGACTGACGGATATTCTCAAAAGAAGCCGACGTCTCTGCCATAGAGTCAGATTGCGCTGAACTATTCAACCTGAATTGCTCCAGCTCTGCTGCACTTTGCTGACCTGCATGATTCAGATCATTCAACAGCTGATCGATACCCGCTACAGACTGGGAGGACTGTTCTGCCAGTTTGCGAACCTCACCCGCCACCACCGCGAATCCTCTGCCATGCTCTCCAGCACGGGCAGCTTCAATAGATGCATTCAAGGCCAGCAGATTGGTTTGGGCCGCAATATTCTGAATACTGCCCGTAATTTCGGAGATTGCTCCAATTTTGCTAAGTAGTAGTTCATTGGATGTTTCGACCCGAGTCGTGGATTGTTGTCCGACTTCAGAAAGATCCATCTGGCGGCTGATAGCACTTGTACCGCTTTCCATGGCCTGAGTAACATCCAGTATGGTTTGCGAAGCTTGATAAGCCTCATCTGTAATCTGATCAATGACTTGATTTATGCCAGATACCATCTCTGCACCGGATTGGATGGATTCAGCCTGTTCGCCTGCACCCTTGGCAATCTCTTCAATGACTGTGGAAATCTGGCCTGCAATTTCATTGCTGCCGGAAGCTTCCTTATACATCGTTTGAGAAGAGGTCTGTACTTGCTGTGCGGAGTGATCCACTTGTTGAATCAATTGACGCAGAGAAGTGGACATGGCATTGAAAGAAGTGCCTAACTGGGCGATTTCATCTTTACCTTTGACGGCAACTTGCACCGTAAGATCTCCTGCGGCCAATTGTTGTGCACTATTCTTCATATTCAGCAGGGGTTTAATCGTTCTGAGTGCGAAGAAGTAGGCCAGAGCTGCCAGAATCACAGTGAAAATAACGATAAACGCCAGATACAGCTGTCTTGTCTTGGTGAATTCCGCCAAGGCTGCTGCTTTGGAGATGGAGGTTGCCACAATCCAGTTGGTATTCGGAATTTTCTCGTAATAGATTAACTGCCGATCGTTATTATACGTGTATTCCGACAATCCGTTAGGTTGCTTAAGCATCGTGCCCACAATATCGGTATAGTCACTTTGTTCGGCAAGAGGTGTATTCAACAGCTCTTGATTCGGATGTGAGAGCACAACACCCTTCTGGTCCAGCAAAAAGGTAAATCCGTTATCTGTATGGATCGAATTAATCTCATCCTTAATGGAATCGAGTGAGATATTTTCCGATATGGCACCTTGGAAATTCCCATTCTCGTCATGTAGCGGCACACCGATAAATATGGACTGTATGCCGGCCTTGGTGACATAAGCATCACTGAACGTGAGTTGATTCGACGCTTTAATGGCCACGTACCATGGACGCTCGCGTGCATCGAAGGTTGCATCCGGGATAAAACCTGCTCCGTCTAGATATGTACCGTCTTCGAGACCGAAATAAATGGTGGCGATATCCTCTTTGTTGGAGGCCAGTTGGAAAGCTTGCAGATGCTCCATGCTGATCTCATTGAGTGGTACCGTATCATCAATGACTTTGCCCAGTGTTTCAATGACTTTGGCTTGAGCCAGAGCCCATCCATTGACTTCTGTTACTGCTTGTTGGACTGTGCTTTGCAACTCATTATCCACGGATTCTGTCGCTTGCTTTTCAATCACGTACAAAGCGATATAGCTAAGTGGCGCTGCGAGCAGAATACAGATGGTGGTGACGATGATAATAACTTTGGTTTTGAGCGTCATGATTTTCCTCTTTTCTGATCCTGTATATACTATTTATATCGGTAGTTTATGCTGTGATTTTATATGGCCTTTGGTAGAGGAACTGAACGGATGAGAATCAAGTCGCTGCATGGGCACAAACAAATGAACGGATCAAAGACAGCAACCGGTAATGCAACGTCTATTGAAGTTGGCTAAATTGATCTGAAGCCTAAACATTTGCTTGAAAATAACCGATACACCAAAGTAACAACTAATGGGACGAAAGTACCTGTGGTGACTTGGTGAATGTGAACCACAAGCAGGTCACTTTGCCAAATAAAGTGCTCTTCTTGTAGTTTTATTTTAATATTTTACATGGATCTGATTATACGGAATGAGAGGGTATGGGGATAATTATGGACGAGGGAATGCAATATATTAATTTTTCAGTAGGAGACCAGATATTTGCACTTCGAATTGATGAAGTTCATGAGATCATCAGAATGGTGCAGGTAACAACAGTTCCATTTGGAAGTCCGGAGATCCGGGGCTTTGCTTCGTTGTATGGTAAGGTCGTTTCGGTTGTGAGTCTTCGTGTATTGTTAGGCATGCCGGACCAGGAGGATACCTCTTCTACACGTATTATTGTTGTGCCTTACAAAGGTGGATTCGTGCCGCTGATCGTAGATATGGTCGATTCTGTTGTAAGTTACGATCGTTTTGAGGAACCAGCTGAGGAACACCGCCGTTTCATGCTTGGTGTTTTTGACAAGATCGGGTTCTGTGAAGACCATCGTGCAGGCATTTTGAACCTGGATGTATTGCTGGGCAGCTTGATCAGATCATCGTAATGTAACGATCCGTAATTCTTTCAACATTCAGTATTATCCTTCGGTTGACCCAAATGTTCCTCATCCGCTTTTCGGGAGAAGGGACATTTTTTTGTGCCGCAAAACCACTTTTTATGGGTAAAGGTTTTTAAATCCGGTCATTTTCGTATATGATGGAGAGTAACAATGCGAAGGGATGACGGGAGACTTTAATGATGCAATCGCTGTATGGAGTATGGCTTGGTGACGTATTTTTTTGTTTTTCCGGTGAAACATCGGAACCGCGTGTGGATGCATGGAGCCACGTGGTAAGAAGGTTGAATTTTGGCGACGGGGGTCGTCTGTTTCAGCCTGCAGCTCTGCGTCTTGCAGAGCTGCGCTGGCCGAATCCGCTGAGGAACACGGCTGAAGCCAAGAACACGAAGCGGCGTCAACTGCTGGGACGCACATTGGAGGGCTTGGCAGTCCTGCCCAAGGATGCTTTCAGGTTGCTGCTGCAATGGGATGACCGTTTGTTCAATGCAGCCGGAATTCAGGTGGGAGAAGAGATGCGTTACTGGATCAAAGCGGCGCAGTTCACACAGGAGCTGCTGTTGCGAGGGGCAATTGCTCCATCGGCTGAATTCGCAGCAAAGACGGGCGCACGTCGACGGACCGGGCAAGAGACATTGACAGGAGTATGGCGGCCACGTTTGCAGTCAGAGGAGGACATTGAACGCTTCCGCGATCTTGCTGAAGCGATGCCTCCTATTGGATTGGCTGCTCCCGGGGCCTATGCTTCATTGGAACCGGAAACACGTGAGGAAGCAGGTGCGGCGGTATTATTTTCATTCATGAGTGGCATGATTCATGCTGTGGTCACGAGTGAGCTGGAGGGGATGGACAGTGAGCTATCCCGTTACCGCACGCCATATCGACGTGGATCTTCGCCAGTAGGTGAGCTCTGGTGGAACAGTCTGATCTCGATGTTCCGACCTGTAACGGTGCAAGGACCTACGGATGATATGACAGCCTTTATTCATACGTTACAGGATGCCGGTGGAACCACGATGCCGGTCGTAGGAGCAGAAGAAATGGCGCCTGCCGAGGGCCAATTGAAGCTGGTGCTCCGGCTGGAGCCGCCGCTGGGTGAGCATGAAACGATCTGGGGAATCAGCTTTTGGGTGGACAGTGAGCAGGAAACGAGCCTGAGGTTGCCTGTACGTACCATCTGGGCACATCCGGAGCGTGATCTCGACCGGGGGAAAGTGTTATATACCTCGGCGGCAGAACAGTTGTTGATGGCACTCGGGCATGCAGCAGAACTGGCACCTGAACTGGAGACAGCGCTGCTCACACCTCGTCCAGAGGGAATCAAGCTGGAGCAGCAGGGTTTCTTTGAATTTCTTACGCATGCCGTTCCGCGTCTGCAAAAGGCCGGGATAACCGTTCTCATGCCTTCCAAATGGAGTCGTGCCGGGAAACGCCGTGCGGGACTGCGTCTGCAGATGTTGAATCAGGGAACAGAGCGGTTGCCTGGAGCCACATCGGCACTTGGCATGGAACAATTGGTTGCTTTCAAAGCGGAGCCTATGCTGGATGGTAAACCGGTCACGGCGGAGGAACTGGCAGCGCTCGCTGAATCGACTGTTCCATATGTCATGTTCCGCGGTGAATGGATTGAAGTGGATACGAAAGAGATTCGCCAAGTCCTGCGTTATATGAAAAAAGAAGAAGAACAATATATGCCTCTCTCCGAATGGCTGCATCTGGCTGCGGATGAAGGGGAGGATTCCGCATGGAAGGGGCTTTCCGTCTTCGGTGCAGAATCCGATGGGTTGCTCGCTTTCCTGCTCGATGGACAGGTGCTTCGCAGTATTGAGCCCCGTCAGGTTCCGGCAGAATTGCATGGTGAATTACGACCTTATCAGGAACGGGGTTACCAATGGTTATCCGCTATGCGTGAGCTGGGCTTCGGCGTATGTCTCGCGGACGATATGGGACTAGGAAAGACAATTCAGGTAATTACCTGTCTGCTGGATCGAAAACACGAGGAACGGCAGGCAGCCGAAGAGGAAGCGCGTGAGAATGACATATTGAACGAATCAGATGATTCATTCATGGCAACTGAGCACACGAATATGCAGCCCGTTCATCTGCCTGCGCTCATTGTGTGTCCCACCTCGTTGCTTGGGAACTGGCAGCGTGAACTGAAACGGTTTGCCCCGGATCTGTCGCTGTACATTCACCATGGCGGACAACGGTTGCACGGGAACGAATTCCAGGCAGAAGCGCAGACGCATGACATTGTACTCACCACCTATCATCTGGCAGGCAGAGATGGGCCGGATCTGGCTTCGTTACACTGGTCCACCATTGTGCTGGATGAGGCTCAATATATTAAGAACTACCGTACCAAGCAAGCGCAAAGTGTGATGCGTCTGTCTACACTTCATCGTATTGCGATGACGGGCACACCTGTAGAGAACCGACTGAGCGAACTCTGGTCCATTTTCCAGTTCCTCAATCCGGGGTATCTGGGCACAGCTTCATCGTTCCGTCAGCGTTATACGGGACTGGGACCATCCGAAGAAAATGCAGCATCCTTGCGTGAGCTTCATCGACTGGTATCTCCATTCATGCTGCGCAGGCTGAAAAGTGATCCGGATATTCGCAAGGATCTGCCAGAGAAGCTTGAACTGAAATCCTATTGTTCGCTGACGCCGGAGCAGACGGTGTTGTACCAACGTGTGGTAGACGATCTGATGGGGGGCCTGGATGGCAGAAACGGCATTGCCCGGAAGGGGATTGTTCTATCGTCTCTGACCAAGCTCAAGCAGATCTGTGACCATCCAGTGCTGGCGGACAGTAATCGGAAAGACCACGGCAAGGCGGAGGCATCTGGTAAGATGGAACGATTGCTTGAACTGCTGGACGCCATCCGCGATAACGGGGAATCTGCCCTGATCTTCACTCAATATGTTGCTATGGGAGATCTGCTGGTAGCACGATTGAAACAGCGATATGAGGAAGAGCCGTATTTCCTGCATGGTGGTGTGTCGAAGGCACAGAGGGACGATATGGTGGAGACTTTCCAAAAAGGAGAGGGGCCGTCCATGTTTGTTCTATCTCTTCGTGCCGGAGGTGTGGGTCTGAATCTGACACGTGCGAGTCACGTGGTTCACTATGATCGGTGGTGGAATCCCGCGGTCGAGAACCAGGCGACGGACCGTGTATTCCGAATTGGGCAGAATCGCAACGTGCAGGTGCACAAGCTGATCTGTCAGGGAACGCTGGAGGAACGGATTGATGAACTGATTGAGAGCAAGAAGGCACTGTCCGAGCAGGTCGTCGGTTCAGGTGAGAACTGGCTGACAGAGATGTCGGATGATGAGCTGCGTGGTCTGATCTCGCTTCAGGGTGAGACGTGGCTGTGACCTTGAAAGATCAGGAGAATATAGATGTTGAGAAAGGGGGATTGTTGTGAGCGAAAAATGGAAGATCGAGCTGCATATGTCCCCCGGTGGATGGACAGCAGAAGTGAATACAGCAGCGGATGCGGACCAGGAAGTCTCCGTTTCCGCTTCCGCTGCTGAGGGCAAGACCGGATCAGCCGCAGGCATGTTCACGGTTAAGGGAACGCCAGCGCGACTGAGCGAAGCCCAGCGCGAGGCTGTACTGGCGCAGCTACGCGAGCGCCCGCTGACGCTGTACGCCCTGCTGCGCGGCGGCCCGGCGCCTGAGGAGCTTGCCGGGCTACTGCCGGCAACGCTCGCGCCTGAGGGCTCGCCAGGCGCAGCCACGGCCAGCGCGGCCGTGGCATGCACCTGCGGCCGCCCAGGCTGCGCGCATGCCGCGGCCGCTGAGCGCGCCGTAGCCGCGCGCCTCGCGGCCGAGCCGCTGCTGCAGCTGGCGCACGCCGGCCTGCCGCGCGAAGCGCTGCTCGCCGGCGTGCTGGGGGCATGGGCGGAGGAACTCGCCCATGATCCCAGCGGCCCCGGCCGCGCAGCGGAAACGGCTGGCCGCCCGCAAGTGCGGGGCGGCGAAGGCGGCGCAGCCGTTGGCGAGTGGATCGCCGAGGCCGCCGCGGACGGCGCCATGCACCAGCCGGGGCCGGGCTTTGGCGCCGTTGAGGTGCGCCTCGCGCAGCCAGGCAAGCCGCCGGCGTTGCCGGAGCTGACGGCGCTGCTGCCTGGCGTGCCAGCCACCGCAGGGCTGGACTTGATCCGTGAGCGTGTAGCCGCGCGGATGTGGCAGGCTGTCCAGAAGAAGAAGGACAGCCCGGCAATCAAATGATGCACCCATCAGAGCGGGGGAGATCTCAGATCACCCCTGCTTGTTTTTATTGCATAATTTATAATCACATTTTGAATTTTGCACATTGGATATATGAAGGTGTATTCCCATTTCACTTCTATTGTGCACAGCACTGGGATGTTGCTCTAAAAGTCCAAAAAACGATCATACAAGCTGTGCAGCCCATATATATTCATCCGGATCTCTTCTAAAGGAGGTCTTTACAGGTGGAGCTTCACTCCCAATTAAGGTATACTGTCGCAGGGAACACTGCACGCAGACAACTATATAACATTTATATTATTGCGATAGGAGTTTTTATATGAAATCACGTACAGGAAGACAGCGCCGGATTGTGGTTATGCTGTCCTCATTAATGATATGCGGAGCATTGCTTGCCGCTTGCCAGAATGGCACAGAGGAGAGTCAGGATCCGAATGGAGCAGGTAACACACAACAAGAGTCGGACGGCACAACGGTTCATTTTACGGAGGATAAGGGAACGGACGGCGACAATGCTGGTGGTGATGATACGTCATCTTCTGGCAACAGCGATGAGGGCACAAGCAGTGAATCAGATAATGGTTCAGCTGGCGAAGAGCAGGGTTCTTCAGACGATGGCAATGGTGCGACAGCCGAAGATCCATTGCTGGAGAAGCGCAGCGTCAGCGCACTGCAAACGACGATTGATGCACAATCCGTGGTGACGAATGCCGAGTCTATGACCGTCATTGTCAACAAGCAACGCAGTCTGCCAGAAGGGTACGAGCCGGACGATCTGGTAGAGCCGAATGTACCGTTCTCCTTCGACGAACCACATGAGAAGCGCCATATGCGCAAGGAAGCTGCGGAGGCCCTGGAGAAGTTGTTTGCAGGTGCAAAGGCGGATGGCATTGAGCTTCGTGCGGTGTCGGGCTATCGTTCATATCAGCGTCAGGTATCCATCTACAACAACAATGTCAAAACCAAAGGTCAAGAGTACACAGATCGCGTGAGCTCTGTACCCGGCAGAAGTGAACATCAGACGGGTCTGGCCATTGATGTATCCAGTCCGAGTGTAGGCAATGTGCTGGAAGAGGTATTTGGCACATCGAAGGAAGGACAGTGGCTGGCTGAACACGCTGCAGAATATGGATATGTCATCCGTTATCTGCAAGGTGAAGAAGATACAACAGGTTACGTCTATGAGCCTTGGCATATCCGATACATCGGTACGGATTTGGCATTGGATGTAGCGAAGAGTGGATTAACTCTGGAAGAATACTTCGATGAGGCTAATATCAAGTTGTAATGCGGATGTTTTATCCTTAAGGAAAAGATACTAATTCTCATAAAATCCCCGAATGAACCGTCCTTGATCTAACCAATGGGCAGTGATTCAGGGGATTTTTTTCTGTTCAAAAATGATGTTGGAATTAAGATGGAATTAAACTTCATTCCATTGTTTTAGATGATGATAGACTGATATAATTCATGTTTAATCCGAAGAGACAAATACAACCAAAGCGAGGGACGAGAGAATGAGCAGACAGCAGGTTTTTACGGGCTCCCCATGGGAACCGTTGGTGGGATATTGCCGTGCCATCCGTGTAGGTAACCGAATTGAAGTGGCAGGGACAACGGCGATGCAAGAGGGTGTGGTTGTTGGTGCAGGTGATCCTTATGCACAGACGAGGTTCATTTTGCAGACGATTGAGAACGCACTGAAAGAGTTGGGTGCTGACATGTCGCATGTGGTGAGAACCCGGATGTTTGTGACCGATATCTCCAGATGGGAGGAAGTTGGCAAGGCGCACGGTGAATTTTTTGGACAGATCCAGCCTGTAGCCACCATGGTTGAAGTTAGCGCACTCATTGATCCTTTGTTGATGGTTGAGATTGAAGTGGAAGCGATTGTTGAAGATGAAGGTAAACCGGAATAATTGTATCACTAATAGTCACAAAAAATAACTCCATAAACTAAAAAAATAACCTTATCCATGCCTGCCAGAAGACAGGCGGATAAGGTTATTTTGATTAGACTAGCTGTATAGCTGCTGGCTGGTCATCATGATGTGCCACACTCAATACAACACATGGTAGAAGATACATGCATTTTGCAATATAAAGTCTCAGCATATGTTTAACCCGCGCTTTTCACTAACCGTATTATTTCGCTTCCAGTTCTGCTGCAGGTGCTTCCACAACTACTTTCCATGCTGTTCCGATTGGAGGCAGGCTGCGTGTCAGCACAGGGCTGTAAAAGCCGATAACTTTGGCATCTTTGGTCAGTTCTTCAGCTTTTACCGTTTCACCTTCGTGGTTCACGATCAGTGTGTCTTTGTCGATGTTCAGCACGACATGGTCAGGAGCTGTTTCTGTTAACCGTGTGCCTGTAATCTCAATTTGTGAGATAAGGCCTTCTGCAGTTTTTACATTTTCAATTGTACCCGCTGTACCCAGAAGCTCTTTAGGTTGTGCTTCAGATGCTGTAGCCGCATCCAGTACAGTGACTTTATAGGTCGGCGTTTGTGGTGGTAGACTGCGAGTAGTGATCTGGGAATGCTCAGCTTCCACGTTCATGCCAATGGCCAGATCAGTCAGTGCAATCTCTTTCCCCTCAACTGAGATGAATTTCGTCTCATCGCTCAGATTGAGCACAATACCATCCGTACCTGCACCGCCAATCTGGATGGACTTATATTTATCTTGGTTCGAGATTCTGGTAATTACACCACGTTCAGTAACCGTCTTCACGTCCTCTTCACTGGAGATAGTCACTTGATTCCCCGTTGTGTTCACTTGTCCATGCAGTGCTTTCTCAGCAAAAGCAGCCGGTACATACAATTTGCCGCCTGTGATTTCGGGCGCTGTGCCCAGCGTGAGCAGCATTTTATTCACGGAATATTGATCCTTGCCTGTGATTACCTGTGTCCAGAGAGCACCACGAGTCAGCTCTGCAGTTTTAGTTTCTTTATTCCATTCCAGTTCAATACCCAGTGCGTCGGTAAGATCACGCAGCGGGATCATGGCTACTTTGCCATCCTTATTCCAATAACCATCAGAGATGGATGCACCATTCACGGATACGTTTACTACACTCACTGCGTTACTATCTGCTGAAACGGATGTTTGATGGACTGGTTGTGTGTTGTCCAGTGTTGCTGCATAAGCGGCTCCACCACCCAATGCCATGGATAGGGCCATCAGTGCACTTACTTTTTTCATGTTGTTGTTCATCAATATTCATCCCTTCTAATCTGTGTACTGACGCGGTAAAATCTTCCTTAAGGCCGCGCTACATGTTTATAGACGGGACAACTTGATCCATTGTTGCAGTTGGAATGCATTGAATGTAAACAGCATGTTAGTTTAGTTTTGAAAGTTCGCATGTATTCCAGGTTATCAGCAGCAGGATCAGGTTAATTTCAGGTAAGTGGCCTAACCTTTGTCCCATTTCACATTCAAGTACGAGGAGGAACGAATTAGATGAGTGATATGTTGGTAGCGCTCTATCGTTTGCCGGAACAAGAGAGTGGACTGAGAATGCTGGAGGAATCCTCCATTGTGATTCGAAGAGCCATTGCCCCAGAGAAACAGCTTGTACTGGATTGGGTAAGGTCACATTTTAGCCAGGCTTGGGTGGATGAATGTGATGTCGCTTTTGCACGTCAGCCCGTGTCCTGTTATATTGCGGTTGAGCATGGGAAAATGATTGGTTTTGCCTGTTACGAAGCGACATGCCGCAACTTCTTTGGACCCACAGGTGTGAGCCAGGATGCACGGGGCAAAGGTGTAGGCACAGCCTTGTTACTGGCCTGTATGCATGCGATGAAGGCGGATGGGTACGGGTATGCCATTATCGGATCAGCGGGACCTGTGGATTTCTATGCCCGAACATTGGGTGCCGTGAAGATCGAAAATTCAACGCCGGGTATTTACGAAGGTATGCTGCGGGCAGACTAGACGATAATGATGTTCTGGAAGTTGTGTAAAAGGAAGGGAGGACGAAGATGAGCACGAAACAAATGCTACACATTGGAATGATCGGTACGGGATCAATCTCGGATCTTCATATGAGGTGTTACGCCAAAAATGAGGATGCTGTCATCTATGCGATCTGCGATCTGAACGAAGAACGGGCTAAGGCTGCTGCACAGAAGTATGATGCTCAATCCGTGTACACCGATTATCGGGAGATGCTGGAGGACCCGCATGTGGATGCCGTCAGTATCTGTACCTGGAATAATACACACGCCGAGTTTGCCATTGCTGCACTGGAGGCAGGCAAGCATGTACTGCTGGAGAAACCGGTCACAACCAATGTGGAAGATGCACTGCGGATTGAAGAAGCGGTGAAGAAGAGTGGACGTACGTTTATCGTTGGATTTGTGCGGCGTTATGATAACAATATGCAGATGATGCGCAGATTCATTGATGCCGGGGAGTTTGGTGAACTGTATTATGCCAAAGCTTCCATTCTGCGGCGTCACGGCAATCCAGGCGGTTGGTTCGCTGACAAAAGCCGTTCGGGCGGAGGCCCCCTAATTGATCTGGGCGTACATATTATCGACCAATGCTGGTATCTGATGGGCAGACCGAAACCTGTTTCGGTCAGTGGTAATACGTATCGGAAGCTGGGCAATCGTGCCCATATCGAACATCTTTCTTTTTACAAGGCAGCCGACTACAGCGCAGCTGTAAATGATGTGGAAGATATGGCGAATGCGCTCATTCGGTTTGAGAACGGGGCTTCGCTGGCAGTGGATGTGAGCTTTACCCTGCATGCACGTAAGGATGAGTCTTCCGTGAAACTGTATGGCGAGCACGGCGGATTTGAACTGGAGCCAGAGACGCTGATCGTCACGGAGAAAAATAATACCATTCTGAATATTGA
This sequence comes from Paenibacillus sp. USHLN196, assembly GCF_037144955.1. Lineage (NCBI taxonomy): Bacteria > Bacillati > Bacillota > Bacilli > Caryophanales > Paenibacillaceae > Paenibacillus > Paenibacillus sp. USHLN196. The sequence continues at coordinate 262,525 of NZ_JBBCYH010000009.1, forward strand.
ACCCCAGACGGATAATACGGGTCTCCATATTCATAGTGCATTCCAGAACCAGATTGACCACTTTGTGGATTGTTGTCTGAACGGTACAGAACCGATCAGTCCAATCGCGGATGGTGTGACTTCCACGCGCATGCTATGCGGAATCTACGAATCGGCTGAGAAAGGGCAGGAGATTCGTCTGGATTAAATCCATTCCCGTTCCTGTTGTCCTGCATATAACAAAAGCATGCGTCTTCCGCGTGATCTGCGGTTGCGCATGCTTTTTGGCATCTTGTCATTTGTTCAATGGTGAATTCTCGTACCCTGGGTCATCGTAATCCGTATCCTGCAGCCTCGGAAGCACGTTCATGCTCTCGATCGCCTGCCGGGTGTTCGGCGTGCCATGGTCGTACAGAAAAGTGTACAGCAAGGTCATGCCATCCGAAAATTGCTCTGTTGCCTCATCATGATCTGCCGACTTGTAGGGTACCGGAGCCCGTTGCAAGGTATAGGCATCATCATCCTCAAGCACCTTCATCAGATCTTTCAATCGGCCCAACTGTTCATCATCCACCAACACTTCAAAGGGTGTAGATTCGTTCTGTGTTTGCTCAATAAGATTATGTGTTACCGATACATACAGATGTTGTTTGCCGTCCTGCATAATCCAACCTCCATTCTGAAATGGAAAAAAGACGCTTCTACTGTTAATAAACAGCAAAAAGCGCCCTGAAACGAGCTACTATGCTCGTGTGTTATTTACTCATCCACATGTTCAGTCACATATGACCAGCCATTACCTTTTCCTTCTAATCGACTTTGTTCAAAAAAATCAATTCCATCTACTGTAATACTGACTGACACGAGAGATGGTTCATCTTTAACGGGATTAACGACGATGAACCCTTTATCCAATAGATAAGTAATGGTTCTAAGTCGCTCAATATGTGCTTGTGGAAAAAGTTTTTCTTTGGGAGCGATATAAGCCGGATTTTCGGTAAACCAAATATCGTACAATTCCTGTAGGGTGTCGAATCTTTCTTGAATCCGCTCTTTAATAATCATCTCTAACTCCATAAGGGACCTCTTCCTTTGAGTTATTTCCCAAATCTCCCCGTTACGGGAACCTGACGAGTACCGGCCTCCATCGATCCTGAGCACAGGGGACAGGCGGGAGGGCCTGATGATGCCTTCTTGGTTGCTTTTGAAGGTACAGCCGGCTTCTGTCTTAGCCACGCTTTGCAGGTGGACGAACTGCATTTCCAGATCGCAACGGTCTCCGTACGCTCAGCATTACCTGAACCTGAAGTATGCGACTGTGAACTGGAGGAACTCGCAGCTGTCGGTCTCACACCTGTGGTACTAAATGCCTTATGGTTGCGAATTTCACCACTGCCACGTCGTTCACCAAGGCGATCCTCGTCACGTTCGTTGTGGACCTCGAAGTCACGACGGTCACTGTGGCTGATGGCACGGCGCTGTGCCACATCACGTCCTTCGGAGCGAGTACCTGAGCCCGAGCGGGCATACGGTCCATTACCTTTACCATTTGAAGTCTGACCGCTCGTCCTGCTCTCCTCACGAGGTTTGCGTTTGTCCGGAACTTCCATGCCGAAGGCTTCAAGCAGGAAGCGTGACACATCCGCTGGCTTTCCGTGGTGGCTTGCGGGTGAGGTGACATACAAGTACTGTTTGGCCCGTGTGATGGCAACATAGGCGAGTCTGCGTTCTTCTTCCAGTGCCATGTCCAGCTCGGCGTCTGTCTGCTGCATAGCAAGCGCGGCTTTCTGATCCTCAGGAATATCCTGGCGCAGGGCTGTACTGTGAGGCACAATGCCTTCACTGGCTCCAATCCAGTACACACAAGGGAACTCCAATCCTTTGGCCCGGTGAATGGTCATCAGCTGTACCGCGTCACTGTCCTGTGCACGGCGCAGAGATTCCATCTCCCGGTGTCTGCGGGAGAGCTCATCCGCGAATTGAATGAACTCTTCCACCGTTTCGAATTTTTTGACAGCAGCTTCGAATTCATCTAGGGTTTCCAGCATCGTTTCCTTATAATGGGTGAAGATGCTGGGATCACCGCTTTCCATATACTTGTCGTAGAACTGTCTGCGCATCTCCTGAATGGCAATGATGGGCTTCAGTTTGTGCAGTGATTTGATCAGCTTAATGCGTTCCTTGACCTGTTCCTGTTGGAACGGTTTCAGCTTGTCCCATTTCACCAGATGGATGAGCGGATATTTTTTGGCCTGTTGTTGTTCACAGCGCTGAATCCACTCCAGCCCTGCATCCCGTGATACATAGAGCGGTCCCAGCGCACTTGGGAGAGCATCCATGGCACGTGGATCAAGAGACAGACGCAGATGATCCATCAGGGGTCTGATGAGAGACTGGTCATAGAAGACCGGAGAAGCACCATGCTGTACAAAAGGCACATCTTTCAACACAAGCTGCTCAAATACAGCCCGGCTGCTGCTGGCTGTCCGGTGAAGAATTGCAATGTCACGATAGGTGTGTTGCCCTTCTTCAACCTGTTGACACAGCTGGTTTACGACCCATGCCGCTTCTTCCTCCGCATTGGAGGGTGTAGCGAAACGGGGCGCATCGCCGCGGTTTCCAGCGGCACGCAGCCGTTTGTCACGTCTGCGTTTATTGCGGGCGACCAGTTCGCTTCCGAGTCCCAGAATGCGTGCATCACTGCGATAATTAATATCCAGCGTCACGATGCGTGCACCTGGGTATACTTTATCGAATTCCAAAATCGATTCCTGGCGTGCGCCATTAAAGGTATAGATCGTCTGGTCATCGTCTCCCACAACCATCAGGTTGCGGTGGGCAGAAGCCAGTTTTTGTACAATCTCATATTGCAGATGATTGGTATCCTGGAACTCATCCACCATAATGTACTGAAAACGCTTCTGAAGCGGCCCCAGAACAGCAGGATCACGAAGCAGCGCGGCTGCACGTAGTAAAATATCATCAAAATCCATTTTGCCGCGATCCTGCTTCCAGGCTTCGTAACCAAGAAGAACACGCTTGGCATCGCGTTCTTCCTGTGATTTCTCAGGCAGATCGGTTGTTTCCGATCCTTGCATCTTCCATGCGGACAGCATGGCCAGCAGACTTTCGGGCTGGAAGGCTTCACTCATGCCATTTTGGCGAAGAAGCATCTTCAGCACCGTATGCTGGGCTCGCGACTCGCCAAAGATCTCTTCCTGCACACCGTAATGACGCAGCAATGTCAGGGCAAAAGAATGGAAGGTGCGAGCTTGCACGGCTCTTGCAGCTGCTGGGCGTATTCCTGGCAAAGCCGCGATCCGGTCTTTCATCTCGGTGGCGGCCTTGTTGGTGAACGTCACCAGCAGGATACTGCCTGCATGTACGCCACTGACCTCTATGAGATAGCCAGCTCTTGCAGCCAGCACAGTTGTTTTGCCACAGCCGGCTCCGGCGAGCGTCAGAATGGGTCCTCTGCCGTGACGGACTGCCGAGATTTGTGGTGCGTTTAACTTGATGCCTGCCTCTTCCAGCGAGCGAAAATAAAAGGCATCTTGTTGATCATTGCCCACGAGTTGCCGACTGGTCTCCAGCGGAGCAGACGGGGACTGGGGCAGGGACGCCGCCGGGGTAACCCCGAGCGGACGGGGGTAGAACGTTGAGTTCGGACTTAACATGTTTCATCCACCTCTGTATGCATTCAGGGATAGGACTATCCCGGTTAAAAGTAAACCATTTGCCCTTTTCACAATCGCATTGTAAATTGGTATGATAGTGTTAGTCGCCTAATCAGGCGGTTAAGTATGGCCAAAGCTTCATTATACCCGAACGTATGGTCTTGACGAAAGCCCCCGATTTCATCCAGTATCGGTATAAACGGGCACCTGCACGAGATTACGCAACTTTTTGGCATGATTTCGTATAAGTTATATGCCTGAGCATTTTGCATGAAAGATGTAATATGCTAATTTACTACAAGTATGTGTTCAAAAAGTCGGGTTTTCAGTACCGAGAAGATGGAATGAAGCTAGAAATGGAGTAGCGGAGCGTAGGGAGAGCTACGTGAGCAACTAAAATGTTTCCGAAGGAAACATACTTCGTAAGCATATGCTTATTCGGCTGAATCCCATATTCGATGCTGAGGATGCCACTGGCATCCTTCGTAATCAAAAGCGGACTTTTTGAATAACCTCTAAAATTTGAAATGATAATATTGGTTTTGACGGGACAGAGGAGGAATGGTCATGAAACTGCTTCAGCGCATCAAAGACGGAGCGAACAAAGCAACAGAGCGTGCCCAGCACGCCGTTGAGATTGGGAAATTGAACAACCAGATTGTGGGCTTGCAACAGGAACAGGAAGTCCATTTTACAGATATGGGTCGCATCTTCTATGAGGGTTATCGGGCACAGGATATGACGCGTGCGGAAAAAGAAATGGTGGATCTGTCGCAGCTCTGCGACGAATTGCAGGACGAGATTGATGGTCTGCGCAACAAGATTGCACAACTCAAGAACGAACGGTTGTGCGAGTGTGGACACGTCGCTTCCCTGGATGCCAACTTCTGCCCTAAATGCGGACGCAAGTTGGGTGAACTCAAGACACCAGCACCTACAGTAGGAGCTGCAGGAGTCGCAGGAGCCACCACAGCCGCGAGACAGGAGGCAGCTGTGGCTCAGACCCAAACTCCAGAGCCGGACTTCTACGATGCGCCACCTGAATTGGAACTGGAGGAAGACGAGCCGTATCATACGGTCATTCCGTCCATAGCGGATCTGGAAACGGAATCGGAATATAACAGTACGGAATTTACCCAGGAAGAAAAGGAAGCGTTCGATGCGGAGTGGGAACGTCGCAGAGATGAAGAGATGCAACGAGAACGTGAGCGTCAGCAGGAACTGGACGAACGCATCCGCTACTGGAAAGAAAACAACCCGATCGTGAATACGGTGGACGTACAGACCGAAGTGTCACGCGAAATGGTGAATTGTCAGATTTGTGCAGCCGAGCTGCCCAAAGGGTCGAAGTGGTGCCCGCGTTGTGGTGCCGAACAGATCTGATCTGATGCAGTAGAAGCACTGCCGCATCGCATCAGTGTGAGGCAGTGCGGGTTGCTGACAGCATGGGGGGACGGGAATATGGACCAACTGCTGCATCATTTGCGTCATCTCGGGTTTACCGAGATGGAATCTAAAATTATGGTGGAACTCGCCCGTCAGGGATCAGCCTCAGGATATGAGGTTGCGAAGCGTCTGGGCGTGTCCCGTTCCAATGTATATGCGACCCTGCAACGGCTCGAACAGCGTGGATTCTTGCGGTGTAGTCCGGGGGAACCAGCGAAGTACAGTGTGCTGAAGCCTGAGGAGATGACACGCATGATCTCCGATCAAATGCGTACCTCTCTGGATTATGTCCAGAGCAGCATGCCCAAGAGTGAACCGAAGAAGCCTGTCTTCTATAACATCGAAGGTGACAAGAATGTGTTTGAGAATCTGAGTCGTGAATTGGCTGAGGCTCAGCATGAGATTGTCGTAGACGTTTGGCGTGAAGAGGCGGAACTGTTACGCAATGACTTACAGCAGGCTGAAGCTCGGGGTGTGCGGCTGTTATGGTCGTGTGACGGTGGGGAAGGCATGCTGGATCAGCCCGTACCTTGGCCGGGTTTGCCTTTGTATGGCACAGGTAATGGTCGGAAATTCTCTCTGGTGGTGGACCGCCGCTGGTGCATGCTGGGCATGCGCGGGGAATCATGCGCCACACAGGCCGTAGTTACGGAGCATCCGGTGATGACCGGACTGCTGCTGAATCATTTTGCTCAAGAGCTGGTATTGTATGAATTGGAACAGGATATGGGTGAGGAACTGGAGTCCCGCTATGGACATCGGTACGGGGAACTCTCTGCCCGTTACTGGTCTTCTCCTTCAGGAGGATGACAAGAGCTAGGCAGATCGACAACTAATTGACATGTGATTGAGTGAACGTGCTGGTGCCAGATTGGTTCTCGATGTAACGAATACGGGTGGTACATATAACAGGCGTTGCCCCAGAGGCAGACGCCTGTTTGTGCTGGTTTGAGATATGACAGTGATGTTCGTCACAGCATCTGTTTCCAGTCAAGTCGATAGTATGGGTATGAAGTTATGCTATTTTTGAGAAAATGAAGCTATGAACATTCGATTGAACTGGATTGGGTTGAACAGGACTCTACGTGATCAATCTTTGGGCACGTGATACAGAGCTTCCAGCACATCCGTATAATAAGCTGTACCATGAGGCACGAATTCCCTCGCCCGAATCTGGCGAACGATATGCTCTGGTTCATAAGCTGCATGATCGCTGGACGGGTCCTTATGACCGATGGAATGTGGCGGTGATGTCAACGGCTGGGTCTGAACTCCGGTAGCTTGGATCACGTCGATCTCATTACGAAACAAAGCGAGCAGATCATCCAGGGGCACTTCATACAGGCTGTCCACCTCGCTGGGCTGCAGAACGTAGGCTTCGAGCGGCTGGTTCAGACATAGTCCATAGACCGCACTGAATTCCCGATCTACGAATGGAACACCACGGACCTCTCCTTGGAGCTGCTGTGTAGCCGTGAATAGATAGGTTAGTGCCTCGAATGGAACATTCACACCCAGTTCTTCCTCCAGCTCACGACTGGCGTCTTGCAGTTGTTCACCTGCGGTGAGATGACCTGCTGCTGTAATGTCGTAACATCCGGGGAAGGTATCCTTAATATCACGCCGCCGCTGAAAAAGAACCCGTCGTTGCGCGCCTTCGTCACGCACGATCCAGCAGTGGAATGAACGGTGCCAATATCCTTTGGCATGGACCTCACTGCGCAGTGCTGTACCGATCCAATGTTGCTGATCGTCATAAATGTCGAAACGTTCTGGTGTCATGAAACGTATCTCCTTATATAGCAGTTTTTAAAGTTCAAAATTTCACAAAGTATGTTTTAAACGAAAGGGGAACGATCGTATGGAATGCATTGTACACTTTCAGGTGATTTATCCGCAACCTCAGGAACGTAAAAGTCTTAGAGGACTTATATTTGTAGGGCAAGGTCAGGAACCGGCTAACAGTCAGTTAAGCAGCATGTTTAAGGATATGGGTTTTAATGTACGTTTGGAAGATGAGGCCCAATTGTTGTTCAAGCCAGTGGATGCTTCGGCAAACTTTGAATATATTCGCGTGACAGAGCTTGATACTGGGGAAGAAGTTTACAAAGAAGATAAAGATCTGAAGTCGATCCTGGAACATTTGCTGCCACGCCGTTTCTAGTTCATGAGCATGGCTGCGAATGACATTCATGGGGGAGCACATGTATCACATGTATTTTAAGCACCAAAAAAGGCCCCACCTTTACGGTGGAACCTTTAAACCTTTAAGCTACGCAACCCATTGTTAATGAAGTCCAGATGGCTAGCTTTTCATACATAAACCCTAGCAAGTAAGAGGTTGTCCCCCGCATCAGGATTTATATCAGAAATTCAATCCGGTGCGTCTTTAAAGGTTCATCGTGATTATGCCGGAGCGCCGGTGCCTTCTGCTTCGAGCTCTGAAGTACAGTGCGAGCAGCGGGTAGCCGCAGCCGGAATTTCGGATAGGCAATACTTGCAAGCCTTGGTCGTTTTTTTCGGCTCGGGCTTTTTGTGTTCTTTGCTTTTGATGTAGTTGATACCTTTAACAAGCATGAAAATACAGAAAGCAACGATAATAAAATCAATCATTACGTTGATGAACTGCCCGTAAGCAATTACGGTTGCGCCAGCTTCGTTGGCTTGTGCTAATGTCTTGATTTCCTGCCCGCTGGCGGTTTTCATATCCCAATCCAGATTGAAAATCTTCTGGCTGAAATCAACCCCTCCAAGCAGTTTTCCAACCGGGGGCATGATGATATCATTCACAAGGGATGTGACAATTTTACCAAACGCAGCCCCGATAATGACACCGACCGCCAGATCGATGACGTTGCCGCGAACGGCAAATTCTTTGAATTCGTTAAGTACGCCTTTCATGTCTGCATATCTCCTTTGATCATTAATTCATGATGTAGGCCGCGTCTCCATGCATTATCCGTTCAGATCCGCGCTTCCGTCCTCATATTGTACATAAAAAACACATTCCAATCATCCTTTGTTTGCAAATTAAGACAAGTTTCCGCAATTTCCATGAAAATACTTCTTTATTTCATGCCGTCGATTCGGTATACTTCTAACATTGTCAGTTATGTTTAACCATTTATATTCAGGTTCGCGATCATACATTGTAACGAATCATGGAGCCAAAAATTAAATATGCCGTTACTCGTATATGTGCAGGAATAGGCCTGCATGTCTCTACCCGATCACCGGAATGATCGGACTACGGGAAAGATGCTGCAACATTTTGTAGGGTTGGAATAAGATCATTCTCAGACAGTTTGACTGAAAAGCAGGTTCAGGTAGCTTCACATCTGATCCTGAATAGACTGTTTGGCGTTTGACGTGTCAGAGTGACATCGTGTCTCTGTCTGTCCTTCCAGGCACTTGCAGCATCCATACGGCTTGTCCATATATGTACAAGTCCGTCTTTCCCGTCTCCGGTTATTCCGCAGCGTGTGAAAAGGCGGGCTTTTTGCTTTTTTACCATGCGATTGGAAGAGCATGTGAGCTTCTGCGCGGAGGGCATTCAGGGGGAAGAATTACTATGCAATTGTTAAAAGACAAGGTAAGACAGGAAGGCATTGTCCTGTCCGAGCAAGTACTCAAAGTGGATTCATTCCTGAACCACCAGATGGACCCGGTATTGATGAAGGAAGTGGGCAAGGAATTCATTCGCCGCTTTGAAGGTGAGAATATCACACGTGTGCTGACGATTGAGTCGTCAGGGATTGCACCAGGCATCATGACCGCGTTGGAACTGAATGTACCGCTGATTTTTGCACGGAAGCAGAAGTCACTCACACTGACGGAAGACATTCTGGTGGAGAAAGTATACTCTTTCACCAAGCAGGAGACGAATGAAATTACCGTTGCCAAGAAATTCATGAAGCCTGGTGACCGCGTGCTGATCATTGATGATTTCCTGGCGAATGGTGAAGCAGCATTTGGTCTGGCCCGCATTGTGGAGCAGGTCGGAGCAGAAGTGGTTGGTATCGGTATCGTTATTGAGAAAGCATTCCAGCCGGGAGGTCGCTTGCTGAAAGAAGCAGGATACCGTGTGGAATCGCTGGTTCGCATCGGGGCACTGTCGGATGGACAGGTTACATTTGCGGACGAGGAGGGCATGAACTAATATGGCACGCGAACGTATTTTTCAGCGGCATCGGCATCCAATCAAAACGTTCTCCCTCGGACTACAGCACGTGCTTGCGATGTATGCAGGAGCCGTCGTTGTCCCATTGATCGTCAGTAACGCATTGGGCTTTACACAGGAACAACTAACCTATCTCATTGCCATTGACCTGCTCGCATGTGGTGTGGCTACACTGCTTCAGGTATGGGGAAATAAATATTTCGGCGTAGGGCTGCCTGTCATGCTCGGTTGTGCATTCCAGGCCGTGTCTCCGATGATCCTAATCGGGATGAACAGTGGAGTATCTGCCATTTACGGAGCGATTATTGCCTCAGGGCTGTTCGTATTGATCTTCTCGGGAATCTTTGGGAAGCTTATTCGGCTCTTTCCACCCGTGGTCACGGGTTCGGTGGTTACGATTATCGGTCTAACCTTGATTCCGGTTGCTTTCCACGATCTGGGCGGCGGTCAGGGATCAGAAGATTTCGGCAGCGGAGTTAATCTAATGCTCGGCTTCGGCGTGCTGCTCTTTATCATTCTAATGACTCGATTTACAACAGGTTTTATCCGTTCCATCTCGGTACTGATTGGTCTGCTGGTAGGTACAGTGGCAGCAGGGTTCATGGGTGAAGTGAACTTTGCCCCTATTCGAGATGCAAGTTGGTTCCACGTTGTTCAGCCGTTTTACTTCGGTAAACCGACGTTTGAGATTGTACCGATCCTGACGATGATTCTGGTGGCGATTGTCAGCGTGGCCGAGTCCACAGGCGTATTTATGGCTCTGGGCAAGATTTTGGACAAGGACCTTTCTTCCAAGGATCTGGCCCGCGGTTATCGTGCAGAGGGTCTGGCCATTGTGTTAGGTGGTATTTTCAACTCTTTCCCATATACAACGTATTCGCAAAATGTAGGACTGGTACAGATGACACGTGTGAAGACGCGTGATGTCATTGTGGTGGCTGGTGGAATCCTGGTGGTCATTGGATTTGTACCGAAGATTGCGGCGCTCGCACAGCTCGTTCCAGGGGCAGTTCTTGGCGGAGCCATGGTGGCCTTGTTCGGCATGGTGGTATCATCAGGCATTCGGATTATCGGCAGTCAGGTGGATCTGAACCGACATGAGAATCTGTTTGTCATCGCTTGTTCTGTAGGTATGGGACTTGGGGTTACCGTTGTACCTGAGCTGTTCGCAGGGGCACCGGCCTGGGCTCAAATTATGCTCGGCAATGGTATCATTGCAGGCAGTTTCACGGCGATCTTCATGAATCTGCTGTTTAATGGTCTGGGCACCAAGGAAACAGCTGCCAAGATGGCTGAACAACAGGCGGATGCCATCCTTGGGGAAACAGGCAAGTCAGCTTAATTAGCCGAATTAGGCTAGGATTATCATCCAGCAGGATTGTTATGTTAACTGTTATAAATAGATGATTCACAAAATGAATAATGAATCAGGTTAACCATGATGATATACAGCATGAATGGTTTATGGCATACATCGTTTATGCTATGAATGTTCAATCACATGAACAAATGAAAGAGACACCTTTAGATGCGAAACACCGAAAACAGGCTCTGCAGAGTCGTGTTTTCGGTGTTTTTTTGTTTTATTTAACTATGATGAGCGGGGATTACAGATGACGTAACTGTTTCTCTGCAAAATCACCAACCCACGGCAGCTTCAGCCACCTCCCCTGTAGACTGGTGACGACCATAATAAGCCAGACCACTACACCAAGCAGGGATAACAGCGATGCCACGAGGGGGCCAAACAACGGAAGGAAAGCTGATAGTACATGCCCGACCATAATGATGCCAAAGACCGTTACAGATTGCAACGCATGGAATAGCACAAACCGACTCCGCTTCTCCACAGCGAGAAAGACAATTCCTCCTACAAAGGTAAACAGATAACAGAGCATGCCAGCAATATTTTCATCCAGACCGCTAGATGATTTCATCGGGGACATCCGGTCCAGCCTCCTTTGACCTTTTTAACTAGGTTATGAGGGAGGTGGACAGAACTGAACCGGTTTGGTTAAGGAATGTTCCAGATGAACAAAAGAAAATATTAGACACTTTATAGGTAAACAAGTGAGACTATAGATTTATTTAGAAATTCAAGTGCGTAAACACACATACAATTTGAGACTTTCTACATATTCAAAATATTCCATAAAATTCCGATTTATATAAATACATTTATAAAGTTTAATCCATTAATTCATTCGAGATGCAAGGAGACCTATTCATGAATATATCCGCAACAACATACGGTCAGGTTCGGGTAACACCTTACGAAATCGTTCGTCTTCAGACCCTTGAAGTAAATAAAACGATGAACGGACATGCGCGAATGAAATTGACGGCAGTGATCCCGGAAGCCCGAAAAGACAGCTATGTTCAGGCAACAACATCTCAAACCGATATTAACGTGAAAATTATCAATGACGATGGACATGAGAAGGTGTTTTTCTCTGGTGTGGTACTACATGTGAAAGTGAACGTCATTAACGATGTACATACACTTAAGGTTGAAGCTGTATCCCATACCTATTTGCTGGATGTAAAGCTGCACAAGCGTTCCTTCCAAAACCCCAATCTGTCCTACAAGAATTTGGTACGCAAGATTATTTCCACCTATGAAGGTTCAGATATCATTGACTTTGCTACAGATGGCCGTAAAATCGGAGATTTTGTGATGCAGTATGAGGAAACAGATTGGCAATTTATCAAAAGGATGGCCTCCCATTTCTACACTGGAGTTGTACCGGATACAGCGTCAGGCAAACCTAAGCTTTATTTTGGCTTACCCGAAGGCCAGTATAAGGGAGAATTGCAAGCATCCCATTACACAGCAACCAAACGAATTGCCGACTATCGTTCTGCAAAGGAAAATAAAGTACCGGGTGCCAAAGATCCGGATTATATCGTATACGAAGCGGACAGCAGGCAATGGTTCGAAGTAGGGAATGAAGTAGAGTTTAAATCCAAAAAGTGGATTGTAGGTGAGGCAAAGACCCGATTCATCGATAGTTTGCTAAATCATACATACTCCTTATTTCCAGCGGAGGGGCTTCGTTATAAGAAGAGCTACAATACTTCCATTATTGGCGCTTCCATTCAGGCTTCGGTTCTTCAAGTCAAGGGGGACAAAGTTCGTGCGAAGCTCGATATGGATGAGCAGCAGGATGAGAGCACAGCCTATTTCTTTCCCTATTCAACGATTTATGCTTCCGAGAACAATACGGGCTGGTATTGCATGCCTGAAGTGAATGACAGCATTCGTATTTATTTTCCGAGCAAAAAAGAGGAAGAGGGCATTGCCATAAGCTCTGTAAAAAGGCAAGATCCTGAAATTGTGCCAGCTGCATCGAAACAGGCTTCAACGGCATCACCAGCGGCTGGAAAGGGTAGTGCTTCAGGACAGTCTGGGGGAAGTCCAAACGGGAGCAATCGTAATAGTTCAGGCGCAGGTGGAGGCGGAAGTAAATCTAGCCCGGCCAGCAGAGTAGCCCCGCCCCCGGTGCCCGAAGATCGTATGGGCAATCCAGACATCAAGACATTCCGAACCAAATATGGGAAAGAGATCATGCTGGCTCCAGACAAAATTGTGATCTCGGCGGGTGGAATGTATATCACGGTCAGTGACGAGAATGGCATCGAGATTGTAAGCGATCAGAATGTCAGCATTACAGCGGGTCAGGATGTCGTTATGTCCGGACAAACTATTCGGATCGCAGGCGAGAAGGTTGAGTTAACCGGAAAGGGCAATACCATCACTCTGGAAGAAGAGTTGAAGATGCACGGGGCGGAGATCAAGATGAATTAGCCAAGAGTGGTAGAAAGGAAGAGAAATGAACAAAGCGGAAGCGATTGCACATTTACAGCAGGAAATATTGGAACCCGCACTTCAGGAACATCTCTCAAGCCTGAGGACGTATATCATGCAACATCAAAACTCGTTAATTCAACCTTTCGTAGAGTCTATGCGGCAACTCTGTGTAAAAGCAGAATGGGTCCAACAGGAACTCGGGAAAGAACCAATCTCAATCCTTCATTGTTCCATGTTGAGAACATCTATATTGGAGGGGAGTTACACCTGCTTGATGGAAGCCTACTCCGATCAATGGTATTGGGATGAGGTGGAGTGTATGCACACATATGATGCGACGTGGGCATTCCAGCCGTTGTCTTCGTTACAAGAGCTACTTGATATCGCAATGAGACGTTATGGAGGTGTACTGAATGCTTCTGATGTTGAACGGATGATGTTGCAGTCCGCAGGGAGATTCAATGCCTACGTCATTGCGCTTGCACGTCTGGCCGTTCCCCATGTTGTTAATTTGAAAGAGATGGAACACATCAACCGTGCAGATCAGTTTCAGATCAGGGTAGGTGAATATAAGGACTGGAGTGAACCCGTGTATATCAGGGACTATGGGTATAGGGACATGCAGAACATCCGCAAGAAATTATCAGTAGCGGAAGGGCTGGAATGTGCTTATGGAGACTATACGTCACTATCCTTGGCAGAGGGATTATACGACCACGTTGATATCAGGTATTCCGATTTCAGTCATGCCGATCTAAACAAGAGTAACTTAAGAGGTGCTGTGATGATTGGGACCAAATGGGAACAGAGTGATCTGAGTGGAGCTGACCTCAGAGGGGCGCTACTTATGGATGCTGTGTTCCGGGAATCCAGCCTGCGTGGAGCCAACCTGTCTGATGTCAGTGACGGAGCAAGTATGGAATTCCAGGAAGGTGTTCTTGGTCTTCAGGGGATCTGTTTTGCCGGAGCCAATCTGGAAGGCGCCGACCTCAGGGGAGCACAGTTATTCCATGCTGATTTTCAGGGGGCTAGGCTAAGTCAGGCACAGATATGTATTCATGACCGTGAGAGGTATACACATGTTTTGAATGAAGATCAGATTGAATCGATACGCTGGGTTGTATCCCATGAGGAAGAGGAGGAGCTATGATCCCACGATTTTATGAACTGACCGAAGATCATCGGATATTGAATCCGTTCAGGCCTCCTGTACTAAAAGCCAGTTTTGATGAGTTGCCCATTTCATCTGTCATGATGATTGAATGCAAACCGAATGAAGAGCCGACCGATTGGATAAGTAGGCCATCATATTTTGTCAGTGATCGCATGAAGCGGCTGATGGAAATGATCGATGAAGCACTGATATTCAAATCCGTCACCTTCATCGATCAGGGTAGCGGGGAACAGCTGAGCTACTGGGCATGTCATATCCCTGCTGTGTTGGCTCTGTCTGACAGGAGCCTGTTTTATCCGAATGGTTCAACACAGCAACTGTTATTACAGAGTGAGAGAGTTAAAGATCAACGCATACTTACAGTTGAGGGAGTAAGAGGGAGTGGTGTAATCGTTCGTCTTGATGTAGCAGAAAGTATGCTTCGCAGAGGGTTGAGTGGCTTTATCTTGCGAAAGTTGGATCTGGAATGAACCGATATGGTGATGAGATGCTGCTGAAAATGGATCGGGATTTCCGTTTGGCGAAGCTCATTCAGGAAGCTGAAGCGGCAAGTGGGAAGCTGGTGACGCAGGAAGAGGTTACATACGGAGTACGCCAGGGATGGATAGAGACCGAAGAAGAAAGCATCATGTTGAAAAATCAACGGATCTGGGATGGGCTACTAACTCTCCCTATACCGGATCATCTGGTCCAGGTTCCCCGTGGCAAACTGCAGGATGGCCGAAACAGCCATGAACGAGATGAGGTCATGTGGATCGATGAGCAAAAGGGTATCAGCTTAGGCCTATCCAGATCTTCTCATCCATTGCACGTCAGCCAGATTGAGAGAATGGGCAGTGTTATCACAGATCAGATACGAATGCTCAAAAAGGATGCGCAATGGTTAAATGAGGAAACGGTACAAGGAGATAGCCTGATTGTCTTCTATGGAGAATCCATTCAACCCTCAACCTTGGGAATGGCGTACGACATCGTGTTCGTTACGTCTGTAAGTGGAAGAGCGGTCACAGGAAATGTCCGTTTTCCGGTTGAACAGCTTCATCTATGGCGGCTTCTAACAAGGGCGATATTCACATGTACGCAAATGAGTGAAAACGGAAATGAACCAATCCATTAATTAACATAGGGGGGATTAGAATGCTGCTACCCATGCTGTTCAAAGCTTTGATGTCAGGAGGCTTCGGTGGTGAATTCACCTATGTGGTCAGAGGTGCAGAGATTTCCTGTAGTCAGGGATCAGATCCGGGTGTACTGAACCTCCCTCTTTCCCACGGCATCTATATCAAGGAACAGCCTGTATTGAATGTTGCAGACGTGATTCCGCTGGCTAACGTTGGACGATGCGGGTTTTGTAAAATGGACGGAGCATTGTGTGATCCGGATACGTTCTTCAACAAATGGAGCCAGGGCAAGGAGGACGTGCTGGTGGAAGGAGAGGCTGCTTTGCTCAGTCGATCTGAACTGATATGCCGAAAAGGCGGGATTATCAAGATTGAAATTGATGGTCAACTGTAAGATAAATACAGATAAGAAAGGGGGAACATTGTGCAGACCTTGGAAAAATCAACGCTAACCTATGGGGATATCCATGTCCATTGGCCATATGGCAAGATACGCCTGGATAAGCTGGAATTGAACCAGCAAGCGGGGGGACATGCTCGGTTATTCTTCAGTGGATGGGTAGATGAAGAATGGGAAGAGACCATGATTCAGAAGGCTGGAAGTCACGATCGAGTCGGCTTCATCCAGAAGGATGAAGCCGGGAGGGAGTTACCCCTGTTCAAAGGACAACTGCATGAGATCAAAGTCGAAGCCACCAGAGGGGTTGTGTATGTGATGGCTTCCGTCATCTCACATACCTATGAACTGGATACCTTGCAGAGAACGAAATCTTATCAGAACGAGAAGTTGCGTTATTTGGACATTGTTAATCGTGTTATGAAGGGTTATCCTGAAGGAGACTATATTGATTTTGCCTTTGATGACACGAAGACGGGCGCTTTTATTATGCAGTATCAGGAGACCGACTGGAGCTTTCTGAAACGGCTGGCTTCTCATCTGGGAGCAGAACTGGTGCCGGATGTGACTGCACACAAGCCCCGGTTCTGGATTGGATATCCTGAAGGCAGAGGGGCATTTGAGCTGAAATCCATCCCTTTTGAGAAGAGTCGTAATATTGAGCGTTTTTTACATACTGAAGCCCACGGGAAACATGCAGTAAGCGAGGAGAAGTATACAACGTATAGTTTTGATCTGGGGCAGGAGCTTCAATTGGGGGATGAAGTATCCTCAGATGGCCATATCTACAACATAATCTCTCGCCAAGCGATGCTGGAACGGGGCTTGCTACAGTGGAAATATACATGTGCATTGCCAGCATCGCATCCCCTGCCCAGACAGCTTCAGACGATGATCACGGGTGCTGCGATCGAAGGGAAAATCATTGATGTGAAACGTAACCAGGTGAAGATTCATCTGGATATGGATGAGGGTCAGCAGGCCGGAGAGGCACGCTGGTTCCCGTATGCCGCGGAAGGCAGCCAAGTATGGTACATGATGCCTGAACCGGGCGCGAAGGTGAAACTGTATTTCCCAAGTGCAGAAGAAGACGAAGCCATGGTGATGCAGTCGGTTCGTCAGGAACCAACGGAAATGGAACATGTGGAGAAGAGCAGCAAAGCGATGCAAGACCCCGGTGTCAAGTCCTTTGGCAACCCGCAAGGGAAGTCGTTCACCCTTGGCGACAGCGAACTTGTCATGAACGCCCAAGAGGGCGCCTTATTTATCTCGATGGCTGCGGGTAACGGGGTTACATTGAATAGCACAACCCACGTGCAGATCCAATGCATGGGTGACTTAAACATCAGCGGGGCCAGCGTCAGTCTGGAGGGTACAGAGGGCTTGTATATTCAGACGATGACAGATCATGTGGAGCTCGTGGAAGAGGTCAACGGCAAGAGTGAGAATGTAGTCCTGGAAGCCGAGATCCATCGTTCCTTCGACATGATTCAGTCTGCATTCGATCAGAGTCTTGCCATGATGGGAGAGAGCGCACTGAAGGAAGCGCGGCTGAAGCGAAATCGGGATGCACGTGAAAAGGGCAAACGAGATGGAGTAATCGAAGAGGGGAAAAGCTTGCTCAGTATGGTCGGTGATGTGGCTGATCTTGCATTTACAGGGATTGTCGGGGTGACAATGCCCAAGGATTATACAGCTGGGTGAAGGGAGAACAGGTCGGAGCGTTAACGAAGCGGAATGCTACGGTACAAGGAACGATCACGGGCGTAAATAACGCCATTGATTACACGGGAGACCTGGTCACGGGTCAGAAATCAGGGGAAGAGATCTGGCAAGATGTAACCAGCGCGGGAAAGGCGTATGCGAAGCCATTCATGGACCTGAAAGGCGAAGACAACCGCACGATGCTGACCCTGACGGAACAGGAGAGCCACGACGCTGGTCGGAACGATGTTGGGGCTACGATGCGAGTCGTGGATACGGCGGGGGCTATGTTTGGCGGGGCTTCATTGGTCAAAAATGGGGTCAAGGTCCTCAAGGGTGGTGGTAAGAAGTCTGGCCATGCTGATGGAGATGGAGCCAAGGGCGGTGTCCCACATGGTCATGGAGATGGGCCAGATGGAAGCTCAGGCGGTGCCATGAAGGATGGCAAGCTCAAGACCAATGCGGCATTAATGCCTTCATCTCTCGCAGAGCTGGGAGAACGAATCAGCCAGGCCTTGGGTAAAGTGACCGCAGGCGCAGCAGCCAGTGTTCCGTGGCGAGTGCAGCGTATGCAATTGGTAGATGGCCGGAATGTCATGGTGATTGTGAAGAACGACAATCACATGTTCTCGGAACCAGGTGGGAATCGAGGGAAAGGCAGTGATTCTGGGAGTTCGAAGGGATCGCCGAACACATCTCATGTGGATTCGAGAGAGACCAGTATGTCGTCGAAGGATGGGAACACTGAGAGGACAGGTAAAGATGCACAGACACCAAGAACCGGACCAGAATGGGATGAGTATTTCCGTTCAAAATATGGTTAGGAAAACGTAGACTGGAAAACTAGTTCTGAGCACAAGCTATATAGTGATAAGTATATTCCTTATACATCTAAAATCAGGCCCAATTCTATAATTACTAAACCATCGTTACCTAAGGATGGGAAACCTGAGGGGAATTATGCCGAGATTCCACCAAAAGGTGATAGAGGATTAGAAAGACAAAATGAATCTGCTAATGTTCTTGCCGAACAAGGATATCGGACGGTAATGCTTGATGAACTTCCAAATGGAAATGGTTTCGATGGAAATGGCTACGGTATTAATCCTGATAAGAGTCCAGACTTCATAATAGAGGGGCAAGTGTTTGATTGTTATGCTCCTAAATCAACTAATCTAAATACTATTCTTAAAATGCTCAGAGATAAAACCACAAATCAAGCAAGGAGAATAGTGTTGAATTTAAATGATTATCCTTTTGAAAAAAGAACTGAACTTATAGAGTTTATATTAAGTCAAACTCACAAGGATTTAAAATACTTAAATGAACTATTAGTCATTGAAGGCCGTCAAGTAACTAGAACGTATTGGAGGTATGAGTAAAATGGATTATTCGTTAAGTATTGGTTCTGATTTTCCCAAAGAAGAATTGAGCAAATTGCTATACAATATGTTATGCGAAGTATTATTTGTAGAATTAATTGATTATGAGGCACAAGTATGGGACAGGTCCTATACTCAAAGCGTAAGTGTCGGATGCACATATTTTTCAATGAGCATTAATTTAGATGATGATGATGACTATACAGAACGTTATCGGAAGGCAAATCTTGAAGCATATGGTGTAGATACGAATGTTTTTATTAGTATTCAATTTAAAACGCATACGATTGAAATCGGATGGTTAAAACTACTCGAAGTAGTTGGAAAACTATTGAAATTAAACAATCTGGATCTGGTTGTTGAGGATCACACCGCGTATCCTCTATTTAAAAGAGTTAAAGGGCGTTTGATTATAAATAGCAATTTAGATTATCGGGAATGGTATCTGACAAAAGAAAATTTAGCACTATTGAATTATCCTTATGAAGAAGAGGACTTTCTAAAAGATAGTGAAGAAGAAAGGTAACGGTTTGTCCAAGTATTTTGAATCTATCAATAATTATATTAACCACGCCACAATACGGGCTAAACGCTAGTGTAGCCTTTT
Organism: Paenibacillus sp. USHLN196; assembly: GCF_037144955.1. NCBI lineage: Bacteria > Bacillati > Bacillota > Bacilli > Caryophanales > Paenibacillaceae > Paenibacillus > Paenibacillus sp. USHLN196. The sequence goes on from NZ_JBBCYH010000009.1 coordinate 282,003, forward strand.
TCATTTTTTAATATGGATGTTGGGAATTGATGTGATAGATCCTCCCAGTGCCGAATAAACTCATTATTCACTCCAATAACACATATAATCCATGTTATACCCGTGTAGAGATTTCTTCATTTTCATTTTGGTTGCACGCACGTGAAGATTGTATTGAACAGGTCGATTATGGTCAGACACCACCATGATTGGCTTGTTTTTTGTTATGCCCGAGCACGGCGCGAAGGTGAAACTGTATTTCCCAAGGAAGCGCGGCTGAAGCGAAATCGGGATGCACGTGAAAAGGGCAAACGAGATGGAGTAATCGAAGAGGGGAAAAGCCTACTCAGTATGGTCGGTGATGTGGCTGATCTTGCATTTACAGGGATTGTCGGGGGTGACAATGCCCAAGGATTATACAGCTGGGTGAAGGGACAGGTCGGAGCGTTAACGGAGCGGAATGCTACGGTACAAGGAACGATCACGGGCGTAAATAACGCCATTGATTACACGGGAGACCTGGTCACGGGTCAGAAATCAGGGGAAGAGATCTGGCAAGATGTAACCAGCGCGGGAAAGGCGTATGCCAAACCGTTCATGGACCTGAAAGGCGAAGACAACCGCACGATGCTGACCCTGACGGAACAGGAGAGCCACGACACTGGTCGGAACGATGTTGGGGCTACGATGCGAGTCGTGGATACGGCGGGGCATCCTTGGTCAAGAATGGGGTCAAGGTCCTCAAGGGTGGTGGTAAGAAGTCTGGCCATGCTGATGGAGATGGAGCCAAGGGCGGTGTCCCACATGGTCATGGAGATGGGCCAGATGGAAGCTCAGGCGGTGCCATGAAGGATGGCAAGCTCAAGACCAATGCGGCATTAATGCCTTCATCTCTCGCAGAGCTGGGAGAACGAATCAGCCAGGCCTTGGGTAAAGTGACCGCAGGCGCAGCAGCCAGTGTTCCATGGCGAGTTCAACGTATGCAATTGGTAGATGGCCGGAATGTCATGGTGATTGTGAAGAACGACAATCACATGTTCTCGGAACCAGGTGGGAATCGAGGGAAAGACGGTGGCTCTGGCAGTTCGAAGGGATTGCCGAACACATCTCATGTGGATTCGAGAGAGAGTAGTGTGCCATCGAAAGGAACCATTTCTAAAGAGTCGTCTAATTCTTCAAACGTTACACCAGCTAAGCCGAAGGATACATCTAAACCTGTTACTCCTGCCCCTCCAGTTTATGAAATAGTAACCTATGGAGAACACTTTACAAAGAAAGGTAGAAAAAAGGCTATAAAACCGAATGTGGAATACACATCACCCGATGGTTATACTTATCGTACGGATAGTCAAGGACGTATTATTGAATGTGAAGGAACCATTGTACTTGGTAAAGGAGACCGAAGTGAATATGCACAGAGGACGGTTGGAAAAGGACAAGGCAGATTACCTGATGACGACGGTGGACATTTAATAGGAGCACAATTTAAAGGGCCAAAGGATATTGATAACCTCGTCCCACAAAATAGCCAAATCAACCGAAGTGGCGGAGTGTGGTATGAAATGGAAACTGATTGGGCGAATGCTCTTAAAGAAGTACCACCTAAAAAAGTTACAGTGAAAATTGAACCGATCTATTCGGGCAATTCAATGAGGCCAGATGCTTTCGAAGTAGTTTACGAAATTGAAGGCAGAGGTATTTTTGAGAAAACAATAAAAAACCAATCAGGAGGCTGAATTAATTGGAACAAATACTAAACAATTTATACCGGCAGATAGCTGAAACAGTCAATGAAATGATACCGGAGGGTTGGGGAGAGTTTTATTTTTATGCTCAAATTTCTGATAATGGTGGAGGTGCGTATTTTTTCTACCAACCTGAAAAGAATCCGGAGAGGTATGAATATAGTCTTGAGATTCCTTTTAAATATCAAGTGAACGAGAGGGAATTTAAATTAAATAAAAGAAAACTTCTGTCATTAGCAGAAAAAATGAGAGAAATATTTAAAGATGAGGGTCAAGAGTTATGGTATTCTTTTACTTTAAGTTTGGAAAGGACAGGAAAATTAAAAGTTCACTTTGATTATACAAATTGGTTTGATACCAATTATAGTTTTAGTGACCAACTTATCATTTGGAAATACAAGTACTTAAACGAGACTCCTCAAGATACGGCTCTACAAAATCTGGTAAATAGGTACTCTGAACAATTCCCGGATAATCCAATCTAAGTGAACAAAAAAGCAAAATATCTCAGTGGGGGTTATCCGTTGCCGTATGACCTTATCATTTAACCAATAACATATTACCTAACCAAAAAGGGTTTAATTCTTAGTTGTGAGAATCGTACAGTACAATCAACAAATCAAACATTACATTATTCAAAAAATTGATAAAAGTTAAATTTTCAAGGCTCGTTCCAACTTGAACTATGGAGTAGGAATGAGCTTTTTTGCGTGCAGAAAACACATAAAAGTGCTAATGCAAGGTGAATAAGAAATCGTGGGATCAGGTGAAGCGGGACGGAGCCAGTGCGGCAGAAGAGTATGCCAAACCGTTCATGGACCTGAAAGGCGAAGACAACCGCACGATGCTGACCCTGACGGAACAAGAGAGCCACGACACTGGGTTAAACGATATTGGGGCTACGATGCGAGTCGTGGATACGGCGGGGCTTCATTGGTCAAAAATGGGGTCAAGGTCCTCAAGGGTGGTGGTAAGAAGTCTGGCCATGCTGATGGAGATGGAGCCAAGGGCGGTGTCCCACATGGTCATGGAGATGGGCCAGATGGAAGCTCA